>JAZLJD010000086.1:0-9015 GCA_045617725.1 Lachnospiraceae bacterium | reverse complement strand
TAAGGGGAAGGCCGGCAACGGGAGGACCACACGGGTCTGATTCCCGTCATCGGCATAAAAAGAGAGACATACGTTTATAACGCATGTCTCTCTTTTAAGCTGATGACGGGAATCGGACCCGTGACCTCCGCCTTACCAAGGCGACGCTCTACCGACTGAGCCACATCAGCACTGTGGTCATTTCGAACGACCGAAAGTTATATTATCAAAATAGAATTGCTTTGTCAATCATAAAATGACAAAAAGTAAGAGAATAATATTCACGCAATTCACTTGCAAAAGTGGACTTTTATAAGGAGCTCTGATAAAATAAGTTTGTTATTTGCGGATAGCAGAATGGAGGAGTTATGGCAGATCAGGTATATGATTCTAATGGACAGTTAGTTGATGTAGCACATACACAGAATGCAACGGACAAGAAGTGTCCGCAGTGCGATGGCGTTATGAGTTTTGACCCGGCTTCAGGCGGCCTTAAGTGCCCGTTCTGTGGTCATGTGGAAGCCGTTCAGCTTGCTACGGCTGTGAATGAATCGGATGAAATAATCACTACCGCACAGGAATTGGATTTCGGCTCGGCAGAAAAAACAGAGAACTGTAACTGGGGCGTTGCCAAAAAGACCGTTATATGTAAGAACTGCGGTGGCGAGGCTGTTTACGATGCTTTACAGATTGCCGGAACCTGCCCGTATTGCGGTTCACAGCAGGTTATGGAATCCCACGACGTGAATACTCTGGCACCGGGTGGTGTTTGCCCGTTCCGCGTTTCGAAGGACCAGGCACTTGATTTGTTCAAAAAGTGGATTAAGGGCAAGTGGTTTGCACCTAAGAAGGCCAAAGAATCCGCCAGCCCGGAAGGCATGAACGGTTTGTATCTTCCTTATTGGACCTTCGATGCCGATACCTCCACGGAATATAAAGCCAAATACGGCATTGACAAAACCTATACGGATTCGGACGGAGATACCCATACCACGACCGACTGGTACAATACCAAGGGTGAATACAGCGAGTTCATTGATGACTATCTGATTATGGCAACTTCCCGTCATAATCCTTCGGTATTAAAGGATATAGAGCCGTTCAATACGGCAGAGAACGTTATTTATAAGCCGGAATATGTCAGCGGTTTCGTAACCGAGCGTTACTCCCTGGGACTTAAGGATGCCTGGGAGAAGGCCAAGGGCTTCATCATTTCCCGCTTGAAGGATCACATCTCCGCCCTTATCAAGAAGGAGAAGCATGCCGATCATGTCAAGGATGTGAAGATGAGCACCGAGTTTGACAATGTTACCTACAAATATTTGCTTTTGCCGGTATGGAGCGCTGCTTACACCTACGAAGGCAAGGTTTACGAGTTCATGGTCAACGGCCAGACCGGTAAGGTCGGCGGCAAGTATCCTGTCAGCGTCGGCAAGGTTATTCTTACCATCCTGATTGTTTTGGTATGTATTCTGGTATGTGCCGGCTTCTGCGGCTTATTCAACTAGAAATGAGGATTTAGATTTATGAAGAACGAATTACTGCATCTCGGACCGTTTACGATTTACGGTTACGGTCTGATGATTGCAATCGGTATCCTGGCAGCCTTCTGGGTTGTGGATTATCGTTGTAAGAAATACAAACTGAATTCCGACACCATGTTTTGGATGGCTGTTGTAGCGGTTGTCGGCGGCATGCTCGGCTCCAAAATCCTGTTTTACATTACGAGACTGGATGAAATTATCAAGGATCCGTCGGTCCTTTTGTCCATCCGCAGCGGCTGGGTTGTTTACGGCGGCATCATCGGCGGCGTGTTCGCCTGCTGGCTGTTTTGTAAGACTAGAGGAATCCGTTTTTCCGAGTATCTTGACATGGCAGTGCCCTCGGTTGCCCTGGCACAGGCGTTTGGTCGTCTGGGCTGTCTGATGAGCGGCTGCTGCTACGGCAACGAGACTACGAGCCGCTTTTCCCTGATGTTTACGGATTCGGATTACGCACCGAATCATGTGCATCTGATACCGACACAACCGATCAGCGCAGCTTTAAATCTGGCACATTTCTTTATCCTTTTGTTTGTGGCCCGCAAGGCCAAAAAGCATGGACAGGTGACCGGAGCGTATCTGACCCTTTACAGCGTCGGACGATTCATTATTGAATTCTACCGCGGCGATTTGGAACGCGGACAGGTCGGAAGCCTTTCCACGAGCCAGTTCATTGCCATCTTTATGTTTGCTTTTGGCGCAGCCGTATTGTATTTCGGTTGCGAATGGATGGATACAAAGAAACTGAAGCCGGAGACGGTTTCGGAGGAAACGGAAGATACAAAGGAGTAATATTGTGACAACGCATGAATCAGAAATGAAGAAACAGGAGACTGTGCGGCAGTTGACCGCGTATCTTTTGTACGGCGTGTTTGCCGTGATGTTTATTGCGGTGCTGGTGCTGGCGATTAAGCTGGGAGGAAGGCCGGATTCGCAGGGCGGCGGTGAGCTTACGCCCATGCAGGACCTTTTGAACAAGGCCGAAGAGGAGAAAAACAAGCCGTCTCCGTCCCCGTCACCGAGCAAGGAACCGATTATTACACTTCCTTCGGCAGAGCCCGGAATTGAGAGCGCAGCTCCGGTTGTGAAGTATGTCGTTACCAATAAACGTGTGAATGTCAGAGCCGAGGCCGATTCCTCCTCCGAGAAGCTTACAACGCTGGATGCAGGAACCGTACTTCCGCTTGTAGGATATGCAGATGACTGGACGATTGTTAATTACGACGGCCGTACGGCGTATGTTTATTCCATCTATGTAGACGAAACGGACAGCGCGCCTTAATCTGCCTGTTATACAAGAAATAAAGAAGACCCGACTTTCGGATATGTACCCTAAACAATGGGATGTATCCGGGGGCCGGGTCTTTATTTCTGCCGCATTATTTCTGAAAGTTACGCTTGATGGCCTCGAAGGTCGCATCGCTGATGTCGTGCTCCATCTTGCAGGCATCCCGGGAGGCATTCTCGGAATCCACCCCGAGGGAAAGAAGCATGTGGGTCAGAACCTCGTGTCGTTCATAGATTTTGGCGGCGACACGCTGTCCCTCCTCTGAAAGCTCAATATGACCGTCCGAATCGACCGTTATAAAGCCGTCGGACTTAAGCAGGGCAACGGCACGGCTTACGGAGGGTTTGGAAAATTTCATGTAGTCGGCAATATCAATAGAACGTACCGTTTCCATACGCTGCTTCAGAATCAATATGGTTTCCAAATACATTTCGCCGGATTCCTGCATAACTTAAGTCCTTTCATAATCATTTTGTTGCCGGGGCCCAAAAGAAGGCCTCAGGCGCCCCGTAGAACCTCTTTAAGGGAAGGTCGTAAAGGGCAGACCCTGACTTACGTAGCTCTGCTGGTAAGCCAGTATTTCTTCGTAATTTTCGAGGCTGTAGAACATGGCGTTATGAGGACACTTGCTGGTGTCTACGCCCAATGCGAACTCGGCCTGGAGGTAATTGTCTTTGGCAATCTGGGCTTCATCGAGAACGAGGATGTTGCCTTCATAATCGACGCGGTTACCGTCTTCGTCGTAGAGCAGTGCTGCCAGTAAGCCACGCTTTAAGCAATCGGGCTCAGGATGCTTCTCCATAAGTGCGGGAATCTTGAACGGACATTCGTCGGTAGCTTCCTCACCGGTGAAGGCACAGATGTAACCCATGTAATGGGAATCACAGTATTCGGTAGGCTGTGTGCCTTCCTTGAAATATTCGGTTACGATGCAGTCATCGCACATACCGGGAATCGGGAGCTTTCCGGACTTCGAGCAGACCTTGCAGGTGGTAATACCGGCAGGCATCTCAAAGGTTTCGTAAGGAAGACCTTCGTTGATGGCGCCCATGACACGGCTCCACATGGTCTTGCTTAAGTTCTTGGCTTCGTCGTTGCCGTCCATACTGGTGTTGTTGTCATAGCCGGTCCATACGGTACAAGCGTAGTAGGGCGTATAACCTGCGAACCAAACATCCTTGTAATCCGTGGTGGTTCCGGTCTTGCCGGCGATGGCCTGCTTTTTGTCGAAGTCACACTTCGTACCGGTACCTTTCTTAACAACGCCCTGCATGGCATCCGTAATGAGCCAAGCGCTGCTTTCTTCCAATACGCGGTGGGACTCGACTTCGTCGTGATCCAGAATTACATTGCCGTCGTGATCGTAAACACGGGTGTAGAGGATGGGCTCTACATAAACACCGTCATTGCCGATGGCTGCATACGCTGCGGTTAACTCAAGGTTGCTGACACCCTTTGTAAGGGAACCGAGTGCCAGGGACTGGCCGATATCCGAGAAGAGGCCGTCCTTTTCAACGAGGGTGGTGAAACCGAACTTCAAAAGATATTCATAACCGAGTCTCGGTGAAATCTCAGTAAGTGTTTTAACGGCAATAATGTTACAGGACTGCTCGATACCATAGCGATAAGAACGAATGCCACGGTAAACGCTGCCCCACCAGTTGCGGACGGGCTGGCCCGAATCGTAGAAGTACGGCTGGTCAACCTGTACATCGGCGAGGGTCTTGAGATTCGTATCCACAGCCGGAGCGAAGGTGGAGAGAATCTTGAAGGTGGAACCGGGCTGACGATACGCATGTGTAGCACGGTTTAGGGTACGGCTTGCGACCTTGGGACCGCGGCCACCGACCATTGCCACAACCTTGCCGGTGCCCTGCTCCATAACCGTTACGGAGGACTGCGGCTGCGGTGTTAAGGAAATGGTTTCTGCCAGAATGCGGTCGCCTTCGCCCAGGTAATGGTTCGCATAGGCTTCAATGGCGGCTTCGGCCTCCTCCTTGGAATTATAAAGGAGGTTGAAATCCTCATTGAACTGCTTGTAATAACGCTTGTACATCTCCGTAGAGTAGTTGGTCAGGGAACCGTCCTCATGTTCGATGGTCAGCTGGTAGTTTAAGTACCACTGGGTCTTTGAGGGGAAGTTCTCTTCATTTGTATAGGCTTCATCACAGATGGACTGAATTCTGGAATCCATACAGGAATATACGGAAAGACCGCCGCTGTAGATGAGGTTTAATGCCTGATTCTCGTTATAGTTGTAGGTGGACATGAGGTCCTGTTTTAAGACTTCAAACAAATCATCCACATAGTAGCTGTAAACTGCGTTGTTGCTGACGGAAGTATTGACATCCTGAATACGCTCGTAAACGGGGTCGGACATGGCGTCGTCGTAATCCACCTTGGTAATCATTTCCTGCTCGAGCATCTTGCGAAGTACTTCTTCGCGTCGGTCCTTATTGTGGTCCGGGTGGAGAATCGGATCATACTTGGAAGGATTCTTGGTGATGGAAGCGATTACTGAGGATTCTGAAAGGGTCAGCTGCCATACATCCTTGTCGAAATATCTTTTGGCGGCAGCCTGAACACCCAGCGTGTTGTGGCCTAAGTTAATCGTGTTCAGGTAACTCTCCAAAATATCCTCTTTCGAGAGCTCCTTGGAAATCTTGAGTGCCAGGTACTGCTCCTGAATCTTACGGACGATCTTTTCGGCATCCGTTTCGTCAACCCAGTTGTCAAACACAGTGTTCTTCAGAAGCTGCTGCGTGATGGTGGAAGCACCCTGGGTGAGACGGCGGGTCGTGAGCACGCTTTTGGCGGCACGGATGATACCCTTGATGTCGATACCGTTGTGCGAATAGAAACGCTCGTCCTCGATTGCGACAAAGGCATTGGACAGATGGTCGGGAATCTTGTCGAAAGTCACGTAGGTACGATTGGAATTCGAAGTAACGAGCTTGCTGATTTCAGCGCCCTGATTATCGTACACAATGGTGGCGTAGCCCGAGGGCTTCAGCTGCAGTGCATTAATTTCGGGGGCGGCCTTGATGACGCCGGCGAATGCACCGATACCCAAACAGCATCCGAGCACGATAAAGGCCAGGGTGCCAAAAATAATTGCTTTGGACAGGATGAGGCTGATGGCCTTCTTGAGCTTGGGCTCAACGGAATTCAGTTTCTCCTGTTGTTTTTTTATTCCTTCTAAACCGTAGTTCATTTTGTTCTCCAAACACTAAAAATAGAGCATGTGGACGACATACTTACCGTCATTATAGCAAAATGCAATTCAAATAGGAAGAAGAAGTTACTTTCCGTTTCCGCGAGCGTGCCTTTTGTGTTATGATGTTCCCATGAGTGAACAGACTAAGATAACTTCATATAAGACGATTCAAACTGCCTGTGAGGGCACGCTGGAGGAGAAGAAATCCCGCTTTATCGCGCAGCTTTTCCCTGTGCATTCGCAGGAGGAAGCCATGGCCGTTATTGAGAGCGTCAAAAAGAAATACTGGGACGCCAGACACAATTGCTATGCATACATTTTGGGCAGCGATGCCGGCATCAAAAACTGCAGTGATGACGGCGAACCGTCACAGACCGCCGGCCGCCCGATGATGGAGGTTTTGGAGGGCGTTCCCCTGACGGATGTCGCGTGTGTGGTTACGAGATATTTCGGTGGAACACTGCTTGGAACGGGGGGCCTTATAAGGGCGTACCAGGGGGCAGTGAAGGAAGCACTCAAGGAAGCGGCGGTGACCGAAATTCGACTTGGAATTATGTTAACCATGACCTGCGATTACAATTTTGTCGGCACGATTCTGAGAATGAATGAAGCAAGAGATGTGAAGCTTACAGACTCGGAGTACGGCGAAAAGGTCAGTCTCACCGTTTGGGTTCCTTATTGGAATGTGGATAGTTATGTAAACTCGATTATTCAGGCAACAAACGGCTCCGTAAGACCTCTTCAAACGGTCGAAAAGTGGCTGTGAAAAGTGTTGACATACCATAGCCTGTTTAGTATATTTTAAGCATAAATTTCTCTTTGAGGAGGTGGTTTTTATGACGAGTAGTTCAGACAGTCCTGCGGCCGGGTCCGGTATAAAAATCACATACAAGGAGAATTGCTATGGAAGCATTATTAGAATTAGTTGAGACCAAGCAATATACGAGCCTTCGTCAGGAAATGGAAGAGATGAACGAGGCCGATATTGCTTCTTTTTTGGGAGAACTGGATGAATCGGATATGCTGAAGATTTTCCGTATTCTCCCCAAGGATCTGGCAGCTGATGTATTTGCTTATCTGGAGCTTGATGAACAGCAGATGATTATTACATCCCTGTCCGAGAAGGAAGCAACGAACATTATTAATAATATGATGTCGGATGATGCTGCGGACCTGTTTGACGAGATGCCTTCGAATGTAGTCAAGAAGCTTTTGGCCCATGCAGACCCTGAGGCACATGAAGCAATCATGCGTCTGTTAAAATATCCGGAGGATTCCGCCGGAACGGTTATGACAGTCGAGTATGTCGACTTAAAGGAGAACCTGACCGTTGAACAGGCCATTGAACGGATCCGTAAGGTAGGAGTTGATTCCGAGACCATCAACATCTGCTATGTAACCGATTCCAAGCGTACCCTGATCGGTACGGTTGCCTTGAGATATTTGCTTTTGTCACCGCCGGATGCCATTATCGGCGACATCATGCATGAGAATGTCATTTCCATCCATACCCATATGGACAAAGAGGAAGTGGCCAGACAGTTCCAGAAATACGACTTTACCGTTATGCCCGTCGTGGACAACGAGAACCGTATCGTCGGAATTATTACCGTCGATGATGTCATCGATATCATCCAGGATGAGGCTACTGAGGATATCGAGAAGTTAACCGCTATTACCCCCAGTGACAAGCCTTACCTTAAGACGAATGTCCTAAGCCTTTGGAAGCATCGTATTCCCTGGCTGCTTATCCTGATGATTTCCACGACCTTTACTTCCGCGATTATTTTGCATTTTGAGTCCAAGCTGGGCGCTTATACCGTGCTGACAGCGTTTATCCCGATGCTGATGGGTGCCGGCGGTAATGCAGGTTCCCAGACCTCGACCACGATAGCGTGCGGCCTTTCCAAAAAAGAACTCGGACTTCGGAATATCTTCCAGGTAATCTGGAAGGAAATCCGTGTAGCCGTGATGTGCGGTGTCGTGATGGCGGTTGTAAGCTTTGGCAAGCTGCTGCTTATTGAGCGTGTTGACGTCATGGTAGCATTTGTAGTATCCCTTACCTTACTTTTTGTCATCTGCGTAGCCAAAATCGTCGGGGTCATCATGCCGATGCTTGCCAAGACCATCCATTTGGACCCGGCAGTCGTCGCTACTCCGTTTATTTCCACCGTACTTGATGCACTGTCCTTGTTGATTTACTTCCGCGTTGCAGCGGCATTCCTGAATCTATAGGAACGGTCCTTTTTGCACAAGGATGTGTACTTCTGCACGGTGGGGAGGAAGATGCGGGGGGCATAACAGCGTCCACCCGAGAACCCGTGGTTTACATAACCTGTATGCCCGGGAACTTGCGGTTTACATAACACCCCACCCCTTTTTGGAAGCCTGTAGTTTACATAACATTGCACGCCCAGAAGTTCGTGATTTACATAACATCTTTCTGACAACGATAATTTCGTCGCACGCATTTCTCGATGTATTTTAGAAACATTTTTATGGGCTTTTGACATCGGACTAGACAGGAATTCCCTGCCTCGGTGTCGCAAGCTAAAAAAAACAGTTTTTTCGACATCGGACTAGACAGGAATCCCCTGCCCCGATGTCGTAAGCTAGAAAAACGGTTTTTTCGACATCGGGGCAGACGTATTTATGAAGGCTCGATGCCCGGATTACACCGGACTACACAGAACATATAGAAGCGCACCTAAGCAGTGCACCATAATAAACGCCCTATGAAAATACGCAAACCCGGCTCGCAAGAGCCGGGTTTTTGTTATGGCGATTGCTAATTATCTGTTAACTGACGAATGATAGACTACCATTTAGAAAAAAGAAATACCGTAATTGAAAGCAATTTGGTAAATAGTCAAGAATTATTTTGAAATGATTTTCAGATAAAAGGGTAACTTTAATAGACCTACGTCCTTTCTAAGAAAAATCGTAGATTAGATCTTCGATATGGATTACTTACTCTTTTCCGGAGAGTA
>JAZLJD010000085.1:0-15097 GCA_045617725.1 Lachnospiraceae bacterium | reverse complement strand
TTCAATTGCGTTTATCTCAATGTCTCTGTAGATGCCTTCGCCGTTCTTGCCGTAATGGTAGAACTTATATTTTGATTCGCCGGTATAGCAATTGGCCGTCTTTGTTGCGCCTCTGTCTCTGTAGGTCAGGACATATTCCTTGCCCTGCATAAGGTCCATTACATAGTCAAGCTCGCTTGCTGTCATGGCAGCCCATTTGAGATGAACCTTTACAATATCTCTGCGGATCCAATCGATGTGCATGGAGCCGTCCTCGGTTCTTCCCGTTTCGCTACCGGCGAGGTTGGTATGTTCCACTTCCGTGTTTATATGCGGGATGTAGAGCGGGTCATTACCAACTTTCCAATATCCGTCTGTATCTATTCTGTTTATTCCAATCGGTACTGCCATTATTTCTCCCTTATGCTATCACAGGGTTTGTTCCGGTTCTTATCGTTTCCTGCCTTATTCTCGCCATTGTGTTTTCATACACAACTTTGCCGTCAAGGTTGATGGTGAGGTTTCCGTTCGATTCACCACCCATTGTTGAGACGATTCTTCCAGCCAATCCATCAAGCCAACCGAGGTTATTCTCAAGAGGAACGATTGCTTCTTTCCCAGCTTCTCCGGCACCTATCAAAGTGGCACCGTCAACGATACCGCCACGCGCCGCCCAATACATGCTGAATTTCGGAACAGAAGGCGGATTAAGAGAGAATCCGCCGGTTATGCTGAAATGAGGCAGTTGCAAGTGAGGCAAGGACCAGGAAAACTGTGTTTTCTTCTTCATTTCGTCAATGTCTTTTCCAAACGTCTTGCTCATGTCATCGCTTGCCTTTTTAACATTTCCGGCCATCAATCCGGCCTCTATACCAACACCGGCGAATGATGCATTTAAATCAATCAGCGTATCATCTGCTTTTTTCGATATTTTACTTAGAGAATTGTCGGAATCTGTTGCATAATTCTGTACGGATTGAGTTGCCTTCCCTGCCGCATTGCGGACGCGGCCTTCATGCCCTTCAAACCCGGTGCTAACTTTGTCAAAATCCTTGTTGAGACTATCTGCCCATCTCTCGGCGTCGTTTGCCATTCCTTCAAGGTTCATTTTGAGCACTTCCGCCCATCCTTCTGCGTACCCTTTATACTTTGAAGAAATGTTTGGGAATTTTTCAAACAAGGCTGCCATAAGCTCTGAGTATGCCCAATATCCTATTGCTCTCATGATATTGCCAAGATATGTCTTGACAGAATCCCAATCTATATTCTGCAACGCTTCTCTAATTGGGTTGAGATTTAATCCTTGTATGAAGGCACTCACATTTCTTATCGCACCGGCTATGCCATATCCAATGTCCTGTTCAAGCTTCGTCCAATCAACGTTTGACACCCAACCGTTTACGACATCAGCAAGATAGGAACCCAAACCGCCGTTCATAACGGATTGGTTTCTAAGAATACCGCTTGCAAAGTCAATTACGATATTCAGCCTTTCGGCCAGCAGATGTCCTAAGTCTGTCGGATTGACTTTTTCAAATATTCCCTGAATAGCTGAAGAGAATTTCTCTCCGACCTTTGCAAAATCAAACCTATCAAGGAACCCGATAGAAAACTCAATGCCATGCTGGAGCTTCTCGCCAAGCTTGTTGCCCCACGCTTTCGCATCGAAATTGTCTACGATCTGATTGATATGGTCTGCAAGCAAACCGCCTGCGCCTCTCCAATCTCCCGCATCAATGGCATCTTTTACCTTCTGCGCCCAGTTCGGAAGCTCCATTGCTTCATAATTGATTCCGTTGGTTCCACCGCCGCCACCGCCGCCTGAATCGTCTTTGAATACATTCAGCTCATCAATGCCAATTAACTGTCTTTTCAGTTCTTTTGCAGCTCCACCGGCACCGCCAAGTTTTTCACCAAACTTAGCTGTGCTTTTGGATGCCTTTAGAAATACGCCACCGCCAAGAACGGCAACGAGAGCGGCTATTGCAGATACCAATCCGTTTATAAGAGCGATTGCTGCGTTAATGGCCGGAGACAGAATCGAAAGAATGTTAGCTGCCAATGCGCCAAGGTTCCCGGTTAACTCTTTTGCTCCGGCCGCGAATCCGTCCATAACCTGAGTGAATCGACCGCCACCCATGGCATTCTGGAAGTCATAGATCGCTTGCGTTCCTTCCTTGAGTCTCTGCGTTATTTCCTTGATTACAGTTCGGATTCCCCTATATAGGGCTATTCTTCCAAGCGAACCCGTCAGCTCGTTTATTTTCTTAAAAGGCGCGGACATTCTGTTCCAAGCGTTACTTGCAGCAGTCTTGGCAAGATTTGCGGCAGATGATGCCACTTTTCTCACTCCCTGCCAGGCTTTATTGGCAAATCGAGCAACACCATTTAAAGCCACGGAACCGTAGTAGTTTGCATCGGCCCCAACTTCCTTCCAAGCCATTCGCCCATAATCGGGCGTTTTGCTTGGAGCGGTATCTTTCGGCTTTACTAAACGTCCGCTTCCGTTGAGTCCGAGGCGGAGCTTGCTCATCTTCTTGGACAAAGTCTGCTGTTTTTTGAAATTTTGCTCGGCTCTTTTAACTGACTCGGCCCATGATTTATTGGAGGCTTTTCCGGCCTTTTCTGTAGCTTTTGAAAGTTCTTTCATAGATTCGGCAAGCTTGTCAACATCCTTGGCTGCGCCATTGGAGCTGTGCTTTACCTCAAATTCTATTCCTTCCATATTTGCCACGTTAAGTTCACATCCTTTTAATGGGATTTACGATTCCATGAATCAGCGAAATTGCTCAAGTATTCAACCATCAGTCTCTGTTGCTTTTCGGCCTCTTCTTTCAGTTCCTTCTCTGTTTTAGGAAGAATGTCAATCGGCTTATTAACATACTCTTCCCGTTTGCCGCCAAAAGCAGCTGATAAAACTTTATTGAATGCATCGAACACATATAAACCCGTCAGCCATGCCGATTCATTCATTCGGTTATACTCAATATAAAACTTCTGTCTGTAAGCCTTCACAATTGAAGGAGATTCATCCCAAAACTGTTCATACGTCATTCCATACGAAAGATACTGCGGACAAATCTCCTCAAAGAATTTTGTGTAATTAGATTCGTCTGACGGCGGTTCGTTTACATCTCCACCGTCACTTTTGAGTTTTTTGGTTCGTCATCGTCAGGCAGAAGAGTCTCAAACGGGACATTGTAAAGCTCTCCAAGGCGTTCAAGAATATCTCCCGACAGACCGCCCATATCCTCAAGAATCTTGTCTGTCTTTTCTCTGCTCAAATTTCTGTGATGCATTCTGAATGCATAGAAGAAGATTTCGGGAATCTTCGTCATCGGGAATGCCCACATATCATTTATATTGAAACCGCGCGATTCGGCAAAACGAATACTCTCTCTATTAAATTCGAGCGTGTATTCTTTGCCATCTTCTGTGCGTAATGTAATCGGTTTAATTTCTTTTCTCATTTCTCATTCTCCTTCATTTGCAATGGGGCAGGCATTAAGTCTGCCCCATTATTTACTGTCAGGGCGTGACGGTGGACGATTCAGCCCAACCAGCAATCTGGTTGGGAGTGATATAAACATCTCCGGCAAAAACATTGTTGACTTCGTTGGCCGGAAGTCCAAGTTCTTCGGGAATACCGGCAAAGTAAAAGCTGCCGAAATTCGGCACCATTACTTCAAACCAAGTGGCTTTAGAGGACGCTTTCGCGGTCGTGTGAGCCGTAATAAGTGCTTCCCAAAGCGTCTTGAACGCGCTTGTGAAGTTTGCCGTGAACGCAAGAGAATCACCGGCGGAGCGGAGTCCGGGAATAGAGCGCATCCATACGGTATCAGACAAGTCTGTTACATCGATAGACTCGGGTGCGCTATTAAATTCGGGAGTCGCCTTGATGTTAGTGATCTGCGTGTAGTTTGTTGTAGGTCTTGTACCTGCCGTAGCCTCAACCGCATATTTCAGCGCGATTCCGGCAGTACTGATTTCATTTGCCATTCTTTTTGTTCTCCTTATTAGATTCTTTCGGTACAGGAATAGCCGCATAGCAATGCGGGCATTTTTCGGCTTTCCCTATTTCCCTGTTACAAAAAGGACATTTCATGTTGTTGTTTCCTCAATTGGCATCACATCATCGATTCCGTGCGTTCCGCTATAACGGCTTACAAACTCAAGCTGAGTTCCGCTGTCAATCGTCGCCTGACTTATCTGATTAAAGAATAAATCCTTAAACGATTTTCTAACTATTTCCGTAATCGACTCGCACTCCGCTATCGCAGAATCGGTCTTATTGCTAACTACACGAACCTCAAAAGTTGATGTGTACTGTTCGTCATCGTATTCAAAAGTAGTATTTCTGTCAGAAGAATATCTATCGCTTTCAATTACATACACTGTCGGGAAAACAGCAGGAGCATACTCAAATCTTCCCGTTACATTCGCGTTCGGATATTCTGTAAGCACTTTGCTGCGGATATATGTGTAAATTGCATTGCGAGTATATTTCATCCTGCAAATACTTCCTTCGCTATTCTGTAAAACTCCTCAATTGCCATTTTCCGACCGTTATACATTCCGGCTGCCGGTGGATTACCATAGGACTTTTGCCCTTTGTATTCGGCAACGTCGGACGGCAGATACCATCCGTTTGGGTCATCCCAATGTCCCTTTCCGGGATATGTTCCCGGCCCGTAACCCATTGGTTCTGGATGACCACACCCGTACTTTACGCCGGAGCCAAACTCAATAAATAAAACCGCCCCGCCAGACGCTATAACTTTGTACCCGTTGCTGATTGGTTCGACTCTTACACTTACATCATTTTCGCCAATGTAATCAGCCCTTGAAAAATCCAAGGAAGCTCTTGTCGCGCCCAATGTTGCAAGTCTTTCGCATAAAACCATACTACGCTCTTCGACCCATTTTTCATATTCTTCCAAGCTTTTTATAGCCGCATTAATACTTGCAGGGTCAAGGATATAGACAATTTTTTTCAAGATACATCAACCCTTTTAATCGCCCATTGTACAAAGTTAATATCGTCAGCTCTGCGCTTGACGATGTAGTTATGCTCTCCGGTGGTTGGAACACCAATCCACAATATTGTGTCTTCAGCAATTCCAACAGAAAGGTCACCGCCTTGCATCACTCTATCGTAATCAATTGAAGTTCCAAACGGCTCAAATGCTGTGTCGCCTCTATCCGGCGATACTCTGAGTTTAACCGATTTCATGGTTCCATACGAATTGATCTTATCTCCCGTATAATTACCATCAGAATCGGCTCCGTCAGTTACACTAAGGAATTCTTTGTAATAAACAGTTTGTTTGTTTCTTTCAAGGCATCTCATATCGACACCTCAAACAATGTGGAAAACATGCGCCCTGACAAAATCAACCATATTGGAATACTTAAATGTCCGGCTTATTCCGTTTTCATTGTGCGAAATTTCGTTCTCGCCACCCTCAAGCCCGAATCCCGCAACAACAGCTTGAATCTGTGTGATTTCGTACTTAGCCGGGACATCTATTACATCTTCCGGAACTTCCGGATAGTTGATATACATCCAGGACAAGATTTCTTGCTTTGCTGAATCGAGGTAGTCATTAAGCTTCGCGTCCATATCTGCGCTGGAAATATTAAGTTGTAATTTAATTTTTGCCAGTTTAGCTGTGTCGTTCATAACAACTACCTCGTTCTAATTATTTCTTCGCTTTTGGCTGCTTGGCGGCGGGTTTGTCCGCTGCCTTTTCAGCCTTTGGAGCAACGTCAGAAGCCTTAGTTACTTTAGCATTCTTACGTTCCTGCTCCATCATCACAAGAAGCATTCCCATTAAGAAGCCTTCTTTGCAATCTTGATAGCCTTGTTCGCATCGTAGAGGTATGCGACAAAGTGCTTGCTACCGGTAATAACCGTAGTGAACTTCAGGATGTTGCGGTCTGCCTCGATGAGAGTTCCGCGCTTCAGGAAGATGCGGAGTGCGCCAGGCTTTACGATGTAAATGTCGCCGGAAGTCTTGAGCTTGTTGGAAACCATAATCTGGCATCCCTGATACTCGCCAACAACACCACGGATTGCAACTTCGGCTGCAAGCTCAGAGGCCGGAATCCAAGTGTTGGTGTTTGCACGCATTGCGGTGTAAACAGCGGGAGAAACGATAGCGACTTTAACACCATCAATGTCTTCGCCAAACAGTTCGAGAGCTGCGGTAATATCGGTGTCGGTTGGAGCCGTAGTAGACGTAGAAGTTTCATAAAGCATTGCGCCGGTAATAGAACCAAGCACGTTAAGAACTTCATTATCGGTCTGAGAAGCGAGAGATAGAGCAATCTGATTGGTTGCTTCGCCAACAACATCGCCGTATCCATTAAGAACAGCCTCATCTGTCAGTTCAACACCGACAGCGATCTTATGAATCTGTGCGCTAACGGTAGATGCCGTCAGAGTAGATACAGAAAGAGTGGAAGCTTCAGCAAGCGTAGATGCATCCCCGATGTAGTTGTAGTAAGGGAGCATAATGGTGTCGCCAGGACGGCCTTCGAGCGTATTGTCTATGACAGACAGAGGCGCGAATTTCATGAGGTCAACGAGTTTCTTCTCAATGAGGTCACCCATAACCTGGGGATTTACAAGATTCTCGAGCAATGTAATTGCCATTTTACAAATTCTCCTTAAAAGTTATTTTGATAACTCGGAGTACAGTTCGGGATTTTCTCTTTGCAGTTTAACAAGCTCGGAGTATCCCATTTTGTTGAACTGCTCCTTAGTTACGTTTGTGTCCTTAATATCCCCACCAACCGGCGAAGGAGTCTGTTTAAGGACATTTGCCTTGATATCCTTATCGTGATTTTCGATGAAGGATGTCATATTTTTAAAAATTGTAGCAAAGTTCCCATCAGCAGCCGCTTCAGCAGAACTCTTTGCTAAGTCCGCAGGATAACCGACAGAAACAAACTGTGCGGTATAATCAGATATTGATTTCTCACGCTTTAGAGCATTAAGCTCTTCCAACATTTTCTTGTTAGCTTCTTCTCTGTCAGCTTCAGCCTTTTCGGCTTCACTCTGCTTCTCACGGAGCAGACGTTTATTCTCTGCGGCTTCGCTATTAGCTTTCTGCAGTGCATTCTTCAGTTTTGCGATGTCATCTGCGGGTGGAGCCGATTCGACTTCAAACGCTTCGAGTGCAGCTATTTTCTGTTCAGCACTCATCTCTGCATAACCAGGAATCTTTGCTAAATCAATTTTTGCCATAATTAACCTTTCCGTTTTAAAGTGTTTTCGTCACTCGAATCTGTTTTATAGACTTTTCTTGTCTTGTGCGATTAACGTCTTCCCTGACTATATAAAGGCTTATTCAACCATCATATGCTTATACTCTTGCCAAACTTCTGAGTAATAACAGCTATCTTCTATGTACCAATCATGGACTCCTGCCCAATGCAGTATTTTCGGATTAACTGTTCTTCTGGCATTTGTGAAATCGTTATACTTTGTTGAAATTACAACGATATTGTTATTGCAATAGAGGTTCATTGCATCCTGGTCGGCCCATGGTCTCTTCCGCGAATTGATATCATCTATAACAAGATCAGCAATTTTATTCTCACGAATATAATCGAGATTCTGTAAGACAACACCGACATTTAGATATCGATCAATCTCTTTCAACGGATTCATGACGTCTTCGGCTCCTGCCATCGCCTTTCCGGTCATGTCAATTTCCCACAGTTCGCTTAAATCGTCCAGGATAATGGTGTCTACATCAAGCTGAAGAACTTTGTCATAATCAAACCATTTGGCATAACAAGGTCTTTGCAGGCTCATATAGCTAAACCAACCTTTGAAATTTGGGCTTGATTCTTTGATGTAGTGCGGAAGTGATGAGTAATTAATGCATTCGACTTTGTCATAGTTGAAAGGAAGCTCGTCGTCTTCCGCTATTACAATCACCTTGTCTATACGCGGCGAATTCATCAGCAAAGAGAAGATTGATACTTGCAAATGTTCGTACCAATTACGGGTACAACAATAAGCAGCTATCTTCATTTCACTTCTTTGGTAATGTGGTTTAAGAACTCCTTCAAGGTCATTGACTCAATCCAGAACTCCTTACCGAATGCATTTGCCCTTGCAATCTGCATCAACTCTGCTCTTCTCATCAGGGCCGATTCGTTATAGTCTTTGCTGTACTTTGTGTAGAAGTTCTTGAACGCTTTTTCCGCTTTCTTAACTGCTACCGCATTCTTTTCATCACGGTACGAATTCTTCTGAAAGTCATAATAGGAATCCATTACCGTTTTGATAATGCAATCAAAATACTCGTTGACGTATTCTCTGCGGTTCAGTTCATGAGCCATTGCGGCTCTCGACTCCATCAGATCTTCATAAGTATTTAGAACAAAGTTTTCCGGATTCTTGCGAACAACACTATTGTCGTTCCATTTCCACATATAAAACGGAGTAGAGATTTCCTTCTTTGTCTCCGCACAAGTCATCGCTATTACGTTAAAATATCCGTCTTCATGGATTTTCAAGCGTGGCTTAAACTTAATGTCGTTATCTACAAGATATTTCCTTCTGTATGCTTTCCCGTGAATAAAGGTCACATCTTTATCGTGTCGATACAGTTTATATGAACCATCATCAAGATACTGCTCTTCAATAAACGAGCTTGTTATGGCATCCGTATTTTCCTTCATTGCGGAAAACACAAGATGTAATCCACATGCATTTATAAACATGTCGTCGCAATCAGCAAACATCACATAGTCTGCTTTGCTCTCTGCGAGCCCTGCGTTTCTTGTAGCCGATACACCTTTATGCTCAACAGTAAGGAACTTAATAGAGAAAGGATAATTCCCTTCAACTGTTTCAATAGCATGGGAATCTCCGTCATTGACAAAGATGACTCCTATATCGCTAAAATTGATTCCTCTCTGCTGCGCAATGCTGTCAAACAGAGGCTTACATACCGACCACGCTTCTTGATAATGTGGAACGATAATGTCTAATGTCATTCTCTTTCACCTTCAACCTTCAATGTACTTTATTCCGCAACGGCAATTGCAATTCTCGGCTGCTGTTTCAAACCCGCCTGGGTGCAATGCGCTGTCTCCTGAACTCGATACGAAACGGTCGTTTAGTCCAACAACAACTCCATCAAGCTCAAAATGCGTGTCTCTTGTTCTTTCGTCCAAGATTGCCACCCATTTCTTTTTTAGCTTCAGCCCACTTTCTCCTGCATAATCGTAGCCGCCCTCGTTGAAATCTCTTACCGTTTCGGTATCGGCAACTCGTATTATTTCTTCCGGAGAAGCTCCTGCGCCTAAGTGTTCTTCAACACGTTCCTGCCAAGTTTTACCGGCGATCGTTTTGTTTATCGAGCTCTCCATCTTCTCGGTATGCTCTTTGCCGCCAGATTTCTTTTCTATCGCTTCAATTGTCGCAAAAATGCGATTTCTGTCGCTTGTGGGCTTGTTTTTGGCGATGCCCTCTATATCATCCTTCGCGCTTAATTCGCCTCGTGCATAGGCTAACAGAAGTAAATCAAGCATCTCGTCAATGATATCTTCTCTATCTTTGCGATATCTCCATTTGCCGTTGTCATCGATATAAGCCGATAACCGCAATGACTCGGCAAATGAATTAAGCTCATCAATCGGCAGTAGGTTCTTCTTTGGTATCGCCATCGGTAGATTCTTCTTCGTTATCCGTGTCCTTCGGCTGCGCGTTTACTATTGCTTTTGCCTTGGCTTCTTGCTTCTGCATGTATGCCATAGACTCCTGATACGCTTCCTCTGAATCTATAAACAAACCGGATGCCTCGAATGCGAGCTTCGGTGCAACCTTGCCGGAACTAAGCAGGACGTTAAGGACATTAGCCTTGCTATTGATGTCTTCATAATTTCTTCTTGTGAAGTGAGGCTCTACATCAACGGCCCTCAAAGCGATCCCGGATATATTCTGAACGATATCAAGTATCAGCTTTAAGAATTCCCGCTCGCTCTTCTTGAACATCAGCTCGGAATCCTTTGCTCTCGCTTCGGCTCCCTGCCAACCGTTCTTCAGAATTACAGCACCATTGTTCGAGCTGTCTCCGGTAGATCCGTTTCCCTGACTCGGCATACCGACTATCTCAAGTATTGTTTGATTCATATCTTGCTTGAGCGTCTGCGTATCTGCCTGCGAAAGCGTTTCACTCATCAGCTTGATATCAGCTTTGTTATCGCCGGCAGAATGAAGGACGATTAATCCCTTTTCCTGAAGCGTTGTAGCATCTTCGCCTTCCGGCAGCTCCGCATTGTACAGAACCACGAGGCTCTGGATGAACTGCTCAATGCCATCAATTCTGTTGCTGTCAACGGTGTTAAGGGCATCCAAAAGAGGAAGAACAACCTCAAACGCGCCAAGTCTTGCATTGTTTGCCGGATATTCTATAATCGGAACCCTGCCAAGTGCATGTGGTTCTTTGCGGGCTATCTTGTTGCCCTGAATAACAAAGAACTCTCTGTCCGTGTATACGGAATAAGTGGTTATCTGCCCGTATTCATCGGTCGTGTAATAAACACCGGCAAGAGGTCTGTGATCTACTGTATTTGCGTAAATCACATAAGCATTGCGCGGGTCCAGGGTGTATATACTGAACGGGCTATCTCCGTCTTTGCTCGGCAGAGCGAGTCTGTACGAAGTTCCGCATATGTGCATCCAATCAACAAGCTCTTTATCTTTGGTGGCCTTGCTCTCGCTCATCATCATGTCGTTGAGCGCATCAACTGCCTCGGATATTGACTTATTGCCTTTGTTATTCCTGCTTATATACTGAATCGGATTTCCAACAAGGTAACCAGTCTTGAAGCTCACTATCTCGTTTGCTCGATTTTCGACAACGCAGTTTATGATGTCATCGCGGATTTTCTTTGTTCTGTAAAGAATCGGTTGGTCGCCTTTGTAATACTTCCACAAGTAATCAATTTCACCGCGATTTGCGCTGTGGGTTGTATATGCTTTTACTACGACTTCGTTCACGACATTGGTGGCATCGATAACCGAAGCATCCGTGTATATCGGCTTACGACCGGTCATTGCCCTTTTAGATATAGCCGGATTTCTTCCGTTTTCGTTTGTCTGCTGCTCCATGTTTCACCTCAGTTATCATTGAACCAATTCGGGATTTCGACATGATTCTCGCTGCACCATTTCGTAAAAATGGAAGCCGTATACCAATTCCCTGATAAATCGTAAAAATAGTGTTTCGCTACCGTTAGAATTTCCTGGTCCGACGCAGGGAATAAGCTGATCAAAACAAGAAGTTGAAGGCGTGTTGCATCTTTTTCGTTCCTCTGCGACGCCTTTTCTAACGCCTTCAGCCTGCCATCTTTGCCGTCCTTGCGGTTTATAAGGAATTGAAAGAACCCCATCACTCCGCTTCCGAGAATGGCGGATATGACAGCAATAATGATTGTTTCGTTCATCTGCTTCTCTCGGTTTCTCCCTTCGCAAACACTCCCTGAAAGACCCTGATATGGTCAGCTACGGCCACGCCGCCGTTTTCCATCTTCAGCTCAATTTCTCTCCCGGCCGTGAGTAATTCATTTACTTTTGCAATTGCTCCCGGATATTCCCGTATGTCAACAATCATTTTGATTGCTCCAATCTTTTTAAATACGGATTTCACAAGAAAAGACGAGTACTGTTTCTTTTTTTGCTTCACCGTCACAATTTTTCGCAACCCCAACATGTCGGTGCATTGTGCGTGGGGTACTGAAAGGAGGCGGTTCGCGCATGTTGCCAACACGAACACCGCTGCCGACACAGCCATAATATTATTCAAACCAAAGCATTGCGGCCTGGAACCATGAGTTTATGCCTTTTAATCAAGACTAAAATAGATATTTGTAATGCGCTTGTCCAATAAATCGCACAAATTTCTTTAAAAAGTGACATTATCTTGTCACTTATGACATTATCTTGTCACTATAAAAATAACCCCTACCAACTCGGTAGAGGTTTTCTCTTGGTTGATATTTATCAACTATCAGAATACGCGCTTCAATACTTCTATCTTGTTCAATCGCCATCCGTTCGCGAAATTCTCAAGGTCTGCAAGTACATCCGGTACGTCATCGTGCTTGTTCTTTCCGGACATTGTGTATCCCGTCATCTCCTGCATAGCAAGCCGATACTCTTTGTCCTGCTTGTAAAGCGATTCGTCTTTGAAAAGACAATGCTCTTTTATCCAACCGGAAGCCATCAAAATACGGGTATCCTTGTTTGTCTGGTTCCATTTTGTCTCGACTTTGCAATGACTCCCTTTTTCTTTTAGGGCCTTTTTTACATTTTCGGCAAAAATCGAACCACCTCGGTTTGACTCAAATCGTACAGCCTGGACATGCCTTTCATCCAACAATGAAATAATCCTCTGCTCGATAATGTCCGGCTTACCATTGTCGCAGATCCACTTATCAACGTAGTAGTCCTGCCCATACTGATACACGACCGGCATGGCACAGTAGTCATTTCCTTGCTCTTTCGTATCGCATACAGCAAAGATTGCATCTGGCTCACGTTCCGGCAACTCATAGAATCTACGCAACTCTGTCGGCGCATACAACTGTCCTTCGCGCTCAATCGGTTCGCCCATGTACAATGCCTTAAAGCTTGCATCATCCATGCTCGCTTCCAGGTCTTCTATCATCTTTGTTGTATAGCCAAGCTCATACGGATAGTCGAAAAGGCTTTCACCGCCCTCATCTCTGACCGGAAGGTTTATAGACATGAATCGCGGATCTTCGGAATATATCGATTCAAGCCGACCGATGACATCGTTTACTGACCAACGGGTAGCAATATGCAGTTCTTTACACTTCTTGCCTTGCTTTCTCTGTCTCAGGTCGACCGTGTACTTGTTCCACAACTTGTCCATTTGGTCGCGGCTCATGGCCTGCTCTATACCTTCAACAAGGTCATCGCAGTACAACAGATTCGTGGCGCGAACTTTACCGGCATTTCCCGCGCCTAATGATGTCAGTTCTATTGTCTGAAACCTTTTCTTTTGCCCGAGGTCAATTCGCATATCCTTCGCGTTTGTTCCGACAACCTTTAGCTCCCTAAACACATCCTGCCACAGATACTCTCCATTCGCATCCATTATGCGCAGGCACTCATCGTATACGCCCCGCAGAAATTCATTGTTATGCGAGCCAATAAGATTTTGCATATCCGGGTGCTTTCCGGCTACCCATGTGATATAGAAAATTGCCAACGTGGTTTTGCCTACACCGGGCGCAAGGGAAACCGTCAAGATGTCAATCTCGTCATCCTCTAACCGCTGCATGGCTTCCGCTACCGGTTTGAGTTGCTTCCGCCTGGGCTCGTAGAATTTCTTTTCCATCGGCCGGTTCTTCTCTATAAACAGACAATAGCTGTCAAAGTGGTATGGAGCCGCCAGAAGCATTGTCTTCCAGAAAAGGTCTTCCAACGGCTTTGATGCCGTTCTCGGATTCTTCAAGAGGCTTAACACGTTCTCTCTCAATCCGAATAAATGCGCCAAAGCTTTTTTTACATTTTCTGGATTTTCAATAACGCTCACCTTGCGCCCTCTGGCATCGTGAACCTCTATTTCGTCTTCGTGAAGATTGTTCCGTATCAGTTGAAAGCAATCGTCAAGCTCTGACAACGCTGTGCTGTTCATAAGCTTTTCAATCAGGGCTTCATACATCTAAATTCATCTCCTTGTATTTAAACGCAATGATTTCCGTCTCGTTTCCGGCCTCTTCTTTCGTCCCCTTTTCGAAAACAGCCGTTCCGTATTTCCCGGCAATGCCGCCAATCTCTTCTTCGGTCTTTTCGTCTCCAAGCTGAATCTTCTTGCTGCGCATCTTTTCCTCTTTGTTTTTAATCGCCTGCTTTACAACCTCGCTCTTCTCGTGTCGGACTATCTGCGGCTCTCCGACTTTTTCAAAGCTCAATACGATCCGATAGCCAAGCATCTCAACATAGTATCTCAGTTTCGGGTCAATGTAGTTCGGTCTCTTCAAATCTCGGCAGACAATGGACGGACTGATTCCAAGCGCATCTGCAAGCGTCTTCTGCGTCAGCCCTTCTCTTCTCAGAAGCTCTCTATAAGCTAACTGAAAAGGCGGGTACACTCGCTTGACTTCGGTCTTGCGATTTCTCTTCTTTGGTTTCTTCCGTTTCTTCTTCTTTTTCGGCTCCGGTTTCTTGTAATTTCGATAGTCAAACGGTTCTTTCCGCCTTGCCTCTTCTTCCATCAAAATCTCCGTTACTTTTTTGTAATTTTGAGTAATTTCGCGTTACAAATAGCACTTTTTGCAATGTTGTAACAAAAAACGCCTGAGAATGTTACATTTTATGTTACACGAAAAAGTGCCCGAATCATTGTGGTTTCCAGACTTTTTTTGGGTGGGTGTAACAAATGTAACATAAATTCCTAACACTTCCACGATTTATATATTTTTTTATTTTTAACTCTTATACGCGATATTTTATGTTACATTGTTACATAATGCTATAAAATGGCTAAATCCGTACATTTTTTGATGTAACATAGCGTGTAACAAAGTGTAACATAGCGCATTCTATGTTACAAAAATTTGGCTCGCTTCTTGTTGGCCAGGTTTGCTTCAGCTTCGGCTTTTTACCTTCAGAAGCAATGCCACGTCCGTCTGCTGCGCACAAAATCATACCAAATTCCACTCCGGCTTGTCAATTTGGCTTTTTGTCTTTTTGGGGTGTTTGCGGGGGTTACTCCGCCCACAACCAGGGTCCGGATATCCCCGGGGCCGCCTTGATAAAATCTCGCATAATATGTATTATGCGCTGTTTTTAGAGTGAAAATGCCAATAATTTGTGGCGTTTTGGCATTCGTGCCGGTTGCTATGTTATGCGATATTCTCAGAATGGTGTTTATTCATTGTATGCATTGTTTTATGCATTTTGGGGAAGACAAGACAAGCCTATCCATAACGAACCATTATATCATCCATAACGTTTTGTTATGGATAGATGCGTGCGGTAGTTAGCACAAGCTGACTCAATCCGTCCGCACCACACGCACACCCGGCCAGATCCGAGGCCAACCGACAGCCGGATATATTG
>JAZLJD010000084.1:0-34311 GCA_045617725.1 Lachnospiraceae bacterium | reverse complement strand
AATATACCGGATTGCGAAATGCGGGGATTAGTATGAAAAATGCAAAGCATTTTTCATGCGACACTTTGTGTCGCAATCCGTAGCAGTTTCGCTGCAATGCAGTGAAGGGCTAAATATACCGGATTGCGAAATGCGGGGATTATTATGGCCGGTTATAATTGCGAATATTGTTGCTACTATGAATATGATGAAGAAGAGGAGAATTTCGTCTGTACGGTGGATATGGACGAGGACGATTTTGCAAGACTGATGAGCTCGGATCATGCGGAATGCCCCTTCTTCAGACAGGGAGACGAGTATCTGGTGGTACGTCACCAGATGTAACGGAAAGGCGAGGCATGAAGTTTATTCATACGGCAGATCTTCATCTGGATTCTTCACTTCTTTGCAACTTAGAGCCCGAGCAGGCCCGCTGTCGTAAGCGGGAGCTTTTGGACACTTTTCTTCGCATGGTGGAGTATGCGGGGAATCAGGGGGTGCGTGCCATTTTGATTGCAGGCGACATGTTTGATTCTAAGAATATTCTGGTGAAGACGCGTAAGGAAGTCCTAAAGGCAATGGAATCACATCCGGAGATTGATTTTCTTTATCTCAAAGGGAATCATGATGCGGATGGTTTTTTATCCACACTTTCGGAACTTCCGTCGAATCTTAAGACATTTTCGGACGCTTGGACGAGCTATGATTACGGAGAGGTTGTGATTACGGGGGCGGAGCTTCTAAAGACGAACGCGATGCACCTTTTTGAGACGCTGAATCTTAATAAAAACCGGACGAATATCGTCATGCTGCACGGACAGATTGCCGAATACTCCGGCGCTGCCAAAGAGCAGGCTGAACGGATTCCTCTTACTTCCCTAAGAGGACGCGGAATCGATTATCTTGCCCTGGGACATATTCATTCCTATATTACCGGCTTGCTGGATGAACGCGGAGCGTACGTCTATGCCGGCTGTCCCGAAGGCCGCGGTTTTGACGAGACCGGGGACAAGGGATTTGTGCTTCTTGACACCGCGGAGGGCTGCGTGAACTACGAATTTGTTCCTTTTGCCTGCCGCAGGATTTCCGAGCGTTTTGTGGATGTGTCAGGGCTTGAGACGACGACGGAGGTACGGGAGGCCATTTCGGATGCCTCGATACAGAGCAATCCGGACCTTATGCTCAAGATTACGCTGACCGGCGAGGTGGGTGCGGGCGTTGAGTTCGACACGGACCTGCTTACAAAGCAGTTCAAGGACGATTTTTACTGTCTCAAAATAAAAGACGAGACGAAGCTACATATAAATTACGAGGATTATCGTTACGATCATTCCTTGAAAGGGGAGTTTATCCGCAGGGTTTTGGAGTCGGAACTTCCCAAAGACCTGCAACGCCGGGTTATTATGAGCGGGCTCAAGGCTTTGAGAGGGGAGGCCTTGAAGTGAAATTATTAAGCTGTAACATCGTGGGCTTTGGATGCCTTACGAATCGAAATTATGAGTTTTCGGACCAATTGAATCAGATCTGCGAGGAGAACGGCTGGGGGAAATCGACCTTTGCGGCCTTTATTCGCGCGATGCTTTTTGGCCTGCCGGACGGAAGGAGCAATCAGGCGCTTGAAAGTCGCCCCAGGGAGAAATACCGTCCGTGGGACGGCGGACGCTTCGGCGGCAACCTGGTGATTGAAGTGGGCGACCGTGTTTACCGTCTGGAGCGCTTTTTTGGTGCCAAAGAGAAAGATGACACCTTCCGGCTTTATGACGATCGAACCGGGCTTTTGTGCGAGGATTTTGGCACGGATATCGGCGAGCAGCTGTTCCATGTCGATCGCGCGGGTTACTTAAGCAGCGCCTTCATCGGCCAGAACCAAATTGCATCGGATGTGAGTTCCACCCTTACGGCCAAGATGGCGGATCTTGATACGGCCGAGGATGACATGCGTTCCTTTGACGGCGCCATGAAGCTCATTGAGGCTTGCGAGAAGGACTACAGCGGGCGTAAGGGAAGCAAGCTGCGTTCCCTTAAGGAACAGCAGGAGGGGCTGGAACTTAAGCTGAGAGATTTGAATCGCACGGACCGGAATCTGGAGGAAATCTGGAAACCGAAGGAAACACAGCTTATGGTGGCGATTGCACGCTGCCGGGCTGAGATAGAACAGGTACAGGAGCAACTTCGGGAGCAGACGAAGCGGCAGACACTGCGTGCCCGTTATACGGATTACCTGCATAGCAGGGACGACCTTTCCGCGGAACGGGAACACCTTAGTGCAATGTCGGAAGGGCTCCTGCTTTCACAGGACGAAATCGAGGAAGCGGAAGGAAAGCTGGCACTTTATACGGGTCTCAGGGAGCAGCTTCAACGCCTTCCTTTTACGGATGATAAGCGAAACCGTCTTGATGTACTCAGAAAATTGATGGACGGTATTACGGATGCTACCATAGATTCCTACATGGACCGGGCAGACCGTTTGGACGGGCTGCGGTATCAGAACGGTTTGGAGCGGGAGCGTTTAGAGAAGGAACGCTCGGAGTCCGGCGCGGCTATGAGGAAGCCGCGTGGACTTATAAGTTCGATTCTTTTTTTCCTTCTTTCGGCAGCTTCCCTTGCGGCAATCCGTTATCGGAAGGATTTCAAAACCGTGTTGTTGGCTGTTGCCGCTGCGGCCTTTGCCTTGGGGGTTACAGCCCTGATTTGTTACATCCGAAAGAGAAAGAAACGCAACGCAAGGCTTTTGTACCTTTTTGAAATCGAGCAGGCCATCGGGCAGAGACAGCAGGAGATAGACGAACTGGAGCCGGTGCTCAGTTCCTTTTTGGCACCCTTTTTATGGGAGACCGGAGAAGGAAATTATTCGGCAAGACTGAACCGGGTGGGCGGCCTGTATACGGAGTATGTGAGACTGACGGAGCTGGAACGTGAGGATTGTTCCGGGATGCTTATGGCGCAGCAGGAGGATATTGCCGGAGCGCTTGGACGCATGCTACACGCGGATGCACGGAGCATGACGGAGCTCAGAGTGGCACTGAATATGCAGCGCTCCAAACGCAGCGAGTATGATACGGCTTTGGGCCATTATCAGGCGCATCTTGCGAAGCTTAAGGACTTTGAGGATGTGAACGATATGGAGGCTATGAAAGCAGCTTACTCTGTGCCGGATGAAAGTGAGCAGCTCAGGGAGAAGCTGTCACAGCTCCTTAAGGAGATGGAGGACCTTCGGGACGAGCTGGAGGACTGCCACAACCGGATGAGCGAGCTGCAGGACCTTGCGGCCCTTAAGTCCGAGTATGAGGATCGGTTAACGGAGTGCCTTTCGGCCATTTCGGAGATGGAAGCAGGACGGGAAGTCGTGACGCTGACACGACAGTACCTTACAGAGGCTTTTGAGAATTTCGAGGAGCAGTATTCGGCTACCTTGGGCCTTAAGCTGAAGGAATATCTGGCATTTCTCAATGAAAGCAGCGGCACGAAATTCGGACCGGTGTCGATGGATACGCAGATGACGATTCGGTTTGAAGAGGCCGGAGAACGCAGGACGCTTGAATACTACAGCGCTGGTATGACGGACCTCGTGCAAATTTGCAAGCGATTCGCCATGATTGATGTGCTCTATGAGAATGAGAGTCCGTTCGTTATCCTGGATGATCCGTTTGTGAATCTGGACGGAGTACGTCTTAAGAAGGCACTGGAGCTTCTTAAGAAGATTTCCGGGAAATATCAGTTAATCTATTTTACCTGTCATAACAGCCGTATTGCAGATTGGTAAAAAAATATGTATTATTAAATGGCATTCTCGGGGGAGTGTGCCCTTTGATTGTTTGGGAGATATAGAAATGAAGATTAATTTGAACCGAAACTGGTCCTTCATTGAGATGGACGGTTCGGCAGAACAACTGGATAAACTGAAGTCGGCGACGTACGATGCGTCCGAAGCACAGCAGGTCAGCCTTCCGCATACATTTACGGAGATTCCGTTTCACTATGCGAATGTTGCCATGAGTCAGAAACTGGCGTGCTACCGCCGTGTGTTTGACCGTAACAAGGCATGGCATGACCGGAGAGTATTGCTGACGGTCGGAGGGGCTTCTGTAAGCACCGATGTTTACTTAAACGGAGAGCATCTTTTGCATAATGAGGATGCTTTTTCGCCGTTTACCGTGGATTTGACGGATTACCTTGTGGAACAGAACAACGTCCTGCTGATTTGTGTGGACAGTCGGAACGGAGAGTTCGGCGGTATCTATCGAGAGGTGTATCTGTCGGTTGTGAATCGTGCACATATTATTTCCGCGCATGTGGTGGGAGAGGACCTTATGACCGAAACACCGCGCCTTCGCATGTACTTAAATGCAACGAAGGAAGCACAGGACCTTGTGGTTCGTACGGAAATTCTGTCCATGACGGATGGCAAGATTATTATGGCCCTGATGAAGTCGGTACATCCTTTTTCGCAGGAGATGTATCTGGATGTGCAGGGAATCCGGCTGTGGGATTTAGAGCATCCCAACTGCTATCGTATTACGATTCGTTTGTATAACTCTTTTGATGATGTGATTGATACGTATTCCGTTACGACCGGTTTCCGCGTAGCCGAGTTTCGGCAGGATGGCTTCTATCTGAACAATCGGAAGCTTTCCCTTCGCGGGCTTACCCGCGTGCAGTCCTATCCTTATGTGGGATTTGCCATGCCGGAGAGACCGCAGAAGACGGATGCGGAGATTTTAAAGAAAGAACTGGCAGTGAATGCGGTTTATGCAGAATGCCCGCAGTCCCCTTATTTTTTGCAACGCTGCGATGAACTGGGTATTCTGGTATTCACGCCCGTTTTCGACGAGCAGTCTGAGGCTGGTAATCACCCTTCCGTGGTTCCCTTCTCGGATTTCTCCGACAAGCCTGCTTACATGGCGGATTTCAATTCCTATAGTGCGGAGAGTCTTGCCGACGGTATTTGCCATAGAGGAATCCTGGATATGTACCGGAACTTAAAGCCGCAGGCTTATCATTATGCGGCCCAGCAGGACGCGACTCCCGTGTTCCATGTTGCGGCTTCCGAGGAGATGGGAAATGCGGCAGGTAAATTCTATGTGTTTACGAATGCCGACAGTGTGCGGCTGTATCGAAACGGCGATTTTGTAAAGGAATTCTTCGGGGTTTCCGAGTCCAATGAGGCGTTTAAGCATCCGGTCATTGCAATCGATGACTTTATCGGCGGTCTGCTTGAAACGAAGGAGGGCTTCACGGCCAAGCAGGCAGCGGCCATTAAGGAAATACTGCCGTATGGCAAGAGCTCGAAAGCAGCACGTCTGATGCGTAAGTATGAAATGCCGGAGGAGACATTCGACCGACTTTACGAGGAATATATCCGCGGTGGCTATAATTGCCATACGGTGTATCGGTTTGAAGCCGTTCGCGGCGGAGAGGTTTGCGAGTCCGTCACAAGAGAAGCCGTTCAGGCTGTGAAGCTCGAACTGGTTACCGATACAACGGAGCTGATTGACGGCGAGCATTACGATGTTGCGTCGGTTCGAATTCGTGCGCTGGATCAGAACGGACAGTTACTGTCCCTGTACAGCGAGGCGGTTCAGCTTTCTACCATAGGCGATCTTGAAATCGTCGGACCGTCTGTTATTGTACTGCGAGGCGGCCGGGGCGGCACCTATGTGCGCAGCTGCGGTGTGTCAATCGGATACGGTGAGCTTCGTGCACAGATTCCGGGAGATACGCAATCCATCGAATTTGTTGTTTTCGAGGAAACATTTATATAATAGTTAATTGGAGTTACCATGTTAGAACTTAAAAACATATGTTATGAGGTAGAGGGTGGCCTTGACATCATCAAGGACGTGTCTCTTTCCATAGACAAAGGCTTTGTTGCCATTACCGGACCGAACGGCGGCGGCAAGTCTACTCTGGCCAAGCTGATTGCCGGCATTTTAGTGCCGACGAGCGGCCGGATTCTTTTGGACGGTGAGGATATCACCGGCCTTTCCATTACAGGGCGGGCGAATAAAGGTATTTCTTTTGCTTTTCAGCAGCCGGTTCGTTTTAAGGGCCTTACGGTAAAGGACCTTCTGACGCTGGCAGCAGGTAAGAATACGGACATCAACGCAGCCTGCTCCATTTTGTCCGAAGTGGGCTTGTGTGCACGGGATTACATCAACCGTGAGGTCAATGCATCCTTATCGGGCGGCGAGCTGAAGCGTATTGAGATTGCCATGATTCTGGCACGCGGTACGAAGCTTTCCATCTTTGACGAGCCCGAAGCCGGCATCGATTTGTGGAGCTTTTCGAGCCTTATCAAGGTCTTTGAGAAGATGCATGATACGATAGACGGTACAATTCTGGTGATTTCCCATCAGGAGAGGATTCTGAATACAGCGGACCGCATTATCGTTTTGGCCGACGGCCGTATTAAGCAGGACGGAGCCAAAGAGGAAATTTACCCCGAGCTGTTAACGGGAATCGGAAGCGGTACCTGTAAGGCACTGGAAGGAGGTACACAGTAATGGATTCCATTCAGTCAAACCTTCTTGCTGCGGTAGCGGATATGCACGAGATGCCGGAGGGTGCTTACAATATCCGCGCCAATGGTCAGTCCATAGGACGTAATACCACGGCACACATCGATATCGTTCAGAAGACGGACAAGCCGGGCATCGATATCATCATTGCCCCGGGCACCAAAAAAGAAAGTATCCATATTCCGGTTATTATTTCCGAAAGCGGACTTACGGATCTTGTTTACAATGATTTTTATATCGGCGAGGATGCGGATGTTACCATCGTAGCCGGTTGCGGCATTCATAATTGCGGCGATCAGGATTCCGGACATGACGGAATTCACACCTTCCACCTTGGAAAGAATGCAAGGGTTAAGTATTTTGAGAAGCATTATGGTGAGGGGGACGGAACCGGAGCGAATGTCATGAATCCGACCACCATCGTGGAGCTTTCGGAAGGCTCCTATTTGGAAATGGAGACCGCCCAAATCAAGGGAATCGATTCCACGGCACGTATTACAAAGGGTACCATTGCCGCAGGCGCTACGCTTATCGTGCATGAGAAGATCATGACCCACGGAACGCAGTACGCAACGACGGACTTCTCGGTTGAACTGAACGGGGAGGGTGCTTCCGCCGATGTTGTTTCCCGTTCGGTCGCAAGGGATTCTTCCCGCCAGAGCTTTACCTCCAAGATAATCGGTAATGTAGCCTGCAAGGGACACAGCGAATGCGATGCCATCATCATGGATCATGCAGTGGTTACGGCTACACCGGAGCTGACCGCCGCCAGTGTGGATGCAAGCCTGATTCATGAAGCGGCCATCGGCAAAATCGCCGGCGAGCAGCTCATTAAGCTCATGACGCTGGGCCTTACCGAAGAGGAAGCGGAAGAGCAGATTATCAACGGATTTTTGAAATAGGATTGAAAGAAAGAGAACTGTGAGCAGTTCTCTTTTTGCTTGACGAATGGAAAATGCGGTGCTATATTGGTTTCAACGGGGTGTATTAAGCGTGTTAATACACTCAAACGGAGGTAGACGGGATGATAACTTTAGACTATAGGGACAAACGGCCCATATATGAGCAGGTTGTTGAGAAGATATCCCACCTGATTGTTTGCGGAGCGCTGGAAGCTGACAGCAAGATGCCGTCGGTACGACAGATGGCGTTGGATTTATCCGTGAATCCGAATACGATTCAGCGGGCGTATACCATGCTTGAGCAGGATGGTTATCTGTACACAATCAGCGGCAGGGGCAACTTTGTGGCATCCCCGGAAAGCTGGCAGAAGGGGCGTCTGGATGAGGTGTATGCAGACCTTCGGAAGGCTCTTTTGGGAGCGAGGCTGTCGGGACTTTCGGAGGATAAGGCACATAACCTTGTGACTTCTGTTTATAAGGAGGTACAGAGCAATGATTGAAATACAGAATGTAACAAAAACATTTGAAACAGAAAAATATCCCGTCAATGCACTTACAAATATTACGGCACGTATTGAAGAGGGCCATGTGTTCGGCCTGGTCGGAACGAACGGTGCCGGCAAGAGTACACTGATGCGTTGCATCTGCGGTGTGTACAAACCGGATGAAGGACGGATTTTGGTGGACGGAGAGGAGAGCTACGACAATCCCGACGTACTGGGTAAGGTATTTTACATCTCCGATGACCAGTTCTTTTTCCAAAACGGTACACCGCTTGAAATGCTCTCCTACTACAGAACCATGTATCAGAATTTTGATGTGGAGCGCTTCTACCATCTGATGGATATATTGAAGCTTGACCCGAAGCGACGCATTAATACGTTTTCGCGCGGTATGAAGAAGCAGCTTTCCGTTGTTTTTGGCATCTGCTCCGGTGTGAAGTATCTTCTGTGTGACGAGACCTTCGACGGCCTTGACCCTGTGATGAGACAGGCCATCAAGAGACTGTTCATCAAGGAGATGGACGAGCGTAAGCTGACGCTGATTATTGCTTCGCACAACCTTCGCGAGCTGGAGGATATCTGCGAGCACGTCGGACTCTTGCATAAGGGCGGCATCCTGTTCTCCCGTGATTTGGATGATTTGAAACTGGGCATTTTCCGTCTGCAGGTTGCCTTTGCTCATCCCGAGGATGTTAACAAAATTACGGAGGCGTTCCCGGTTGTCTCCATGGAGCAGAGAGGCTCCCTGTATACACTTACACTGCGCGGCGAGCAGGAGAAGATTGCAGCGGCCATTGAAGCCGAGAATCCGCAATTCTTTGAAATTTTGCCGTTAACGCTGGAGGAAATCTTTATTTGTGAAACGGAGGTACTTGGATATGACTTCAAAGATCTCACTGTTTAAGTTGATGCGAGAGGATTTACGCCATCGCTCCTGGATGGTCATCTTCTCGGCCATTGTTCAGTTTATTTTTGGCACGGTAGTATTTGTTTTTTCTCTGTCCACAACCGGTTTTCGTTCCGGAAGGGGCGCGAGTGTGAGCCAAATTGACGAACGCGTGGAAGCACTGCTTTCCCAGGTGTCGGTATACCGGAATCTGATGATTACAATTGCCGCGTTTTCTGCGGTTGTTGCGGCAATCTGGGGATTTAAGCACCTGTACAGCCGCAAGATGGAAGACCTTTATGAGAGTGCTCCCGTGAAGAAAAACCGTCGTTTTCTGGCGATTTACTTAAACGGTATTGCAATCTGGTTTTCCGTGCTTTTGGTGAATACGATTTTGGTCATGTTGATTTCCCTGGCTTACGGTTGCACGGCAGAGGGTCGCGCGACTGCGATTGTGGAACTGCTTCTGACGCTTCCCGTGACCTTATTTGTATACCTGATGGTCTATAATGTGACTCTTGTGGGTGTCAGCTATGCGGGAACGGCCTTTAACAGCCTTGTGAATGCGACCATCCTCGGTTTCTCCGCGATTTGTATTTGGGGACTTGCGGTGTCTGTCATGGCCTCTTCCCTTGACACCTTCCGGGAACCCATGCTGTCCATGGAATTGTTGTCTGCTTTTTCGCCCATCTTCGGAGCTATCGAAACCGCGATTATTATGAATAATCCGGACGAATACAACGGGCTTCTGTTTTTCCTTGTGAGCATAGTTCTGCTGATTCTGAATTTCTTCTGGGCAAGGCACGCATACTGTCACCGAAAGGCCGAACTGGCCGAGGGCGGCGTACTGTGCAAGTGGTACCGCACGATTCTTTCGGTGACCTGCGTACTCGTCGGAGCTTTGCTGGGCGCATTTATTTTTGGCAACATCGTAGGATTTATAAGAACGGACTTTTTCCTCCTGTTCTGGATGGTTGTGGGAGCATTAATCGGTGCGTTTCTGGCTTCCGGCATCATCAATGTCATTTTCCACCATACGCTGCGATCGTTTTTTGCACACATTGTCGTGCATGCTCTGACGCTGGTGGCGGCGATTCTGTTTATTGCGGGCTGCTACTTCGATGTGCTTGGGTATGATACGTATCTTCCCAAGGAGCAGAACATCGACGGTATCCGGTTTGCCTGCAATGATTTCAAATCGACCAACAACCTTGTGCGAAAGGGCGATGTTGCGACCTATCAGTTTAACGGGAATGACTTTAGTGATAACGCGGTTTACATTTCGGATTCGGCTGTTGCGTATAACATCCTGAAAGAGGGCGTTTTGCATGAGAAGAACCGTGCCGGCTCGAACGAGGAGCAGCAGGATTATTTAAGTAACTTCTATATAGAGGTGGATGTAAAGAAGAACAACGGCTATGTTTACAGCCGTTCCTACTGCATTCCGATTGATAAGCTGGAGTGCCTGTTGCCGGCTCTTAAGACAGAGGAATACAAGGCCAAAAACTATCCCGTGGAATGTGGTTTACTTTTGGGAACCAAGCCCACCCTGATGAGCGTGGGTGATGCGAACTACGCCATTTATGATAGTATTCCGAACGAGGCGGGTATGGAGATATACAAAGCTTATTGTGAGGAGTTTATGGCCGTTGAAGATCCGCTGGTATGGGAAGATTTCATTTCGAGTGCTTCCCTGGAAATATCCTACGAGCGGAACGGTGTGTACATGGGCTCGGCTATTTTGGAGGTGCCTTCGTCCTTTACGAAGACCCTGGCCCTTATGGAGCCTTACCTGGGCGAGAAGTTCTACTCCATGGAGCAGATAGATCTGGAGGCCTGCCATACTGTTTCGGAACTTCCGGATGACTTTAAGCTGGAGGACTACAAGGACAGTCTGATTCCCGGAGGAAGCTACCGCGCCTACTACAGACCCCTCCACAAGTATGTCATGGTCGGTTTTTATAATTACATGGATGACTACGGCTTCAACTACACGAAGAACCTCTATCTTCCCAAGGAATTGCTCCCGGAAGAATATGCAAATATCGGTATGCCGAACGACATTATATATTATAAATAGGTATTGACTTTCGCACGGCAAAGCTTTAATATACAACATAAGTTTCATAAGAAAGCAATGATCGTGTGGGCCTTTGCCCGCAGGAATGCAATTTCTTTCAGAGAGGGAGAGTCACCGGCTGCAAGCTTTCCTAAGCAAGATTACATTCTGAATTTCGCACGGGAGCTGCCTGTTTGAAGGGATTTAAGGATTCTGGTAGGACAGGACGTTTGGACACGTTACGTCTTTTGAGTGTCTGCTTTTTGGCAGGAATTAGGGTGGTACCGCGAGTTTATTTCGTCCCTTGCATCAGTCGATGCAAGGGATTTTTTATTTATTCCCGGACATCTATAGAAAGGACTAAGATATGGAAAAGAAAATCATGTTAGGCAATGCAGCAATTGCCAGAGGTGCATATGAAGCGGGAGTCAAGGTTTCCGCAGCATATCCCGGAACTCCTTCCACTGAGATCAGTGAGAACCTTGTTCAGTATCCGGAAATTTACGCCGAATGGTCTCCCAACGAGAAAGTAGCAATGGAGGTTGCTATCGGTGCTTCCATCAGCGGTGTCCGTTCCATGGCGTCCATGAAGATGGTTGGCGTGAACGTGGCATCCGACCCTCTGTATACCGCTTCCTATATCGGTGTGAACGGCGGTCTCGTGCTTGTGGCAGCAGACGATCCCGGACTTTATTCTTCGCAGAATGGGCAGGATTCCAGATGCGTAGCCCGTGTTGCACAGGTTCCCGTTTTGGAGCCTTCCGATTCCCAGGAGGCCAAAGACTATACGAAGCTTGCCTTTGAATTGTCCGAGCAGTACGACTGCCCGATTATGATTCGTACGACCACAAGACTTGCACATTCCCAGGGTATGGTTACCTTGGAGGACCGTGTGGAAGTTCCCGATAAGCCTTATGAACGTAATGCACCGAAGAACGTTATGATGCCTGCAATGGCCAAGGCCCGCCACATTCACGTAGAGGACCGTTTAAAGAGAATGGCCGCAGATGCATGCTCTTTTGCAATCAATCGCGTAGAGATGAACGACACAAAGATTGGTGTTGTTACCTCCGGTATCCCGTATCAGTATGTCAAGGAAGCCCTTCCGAATGCTTCCGTATTAAAACTTGGTTTGGTACATCCGCTTCCCATGGACTTAATCCGTGAGTTTGCTTCCAAGGTAGAAACCTTATATATTGTTGAGGAACTTGAGCCCTTAATCGAGGAGCAGGTCAAGGCAGCAGGAATTGCCTGCATTGGTAAAGAAATTCTTACCGTACAGGGCGAGTATTCCGCCAATATGCTTCGCAAGGCAATTCTCGGTATCGAGACCGAGGTTTCCGAGGCCTTTAAGGCTCCGGCACGTCCTCCCATTTTGTGCCCGGGTTGCCCGCACAGAAGTATCTTCTCGGTTCTTAAGAAACTGAAGATTCACGGCGCAGGCGATATCGGTTGTTACACCTTAGGCGCCATTGCTCCTCTGAATGTAATCGACACTACGGTTTGTATGGGCGCATCCATCTCCACTCTTCATGGTATGGAGAAGGCCAAGGGCCGTGATTACATCCGTGACTGGGTTGCATTAATCGGTGATTCCACCTTCCTTCATACCGGTGTGAATTCCCTTATGAATATGGTTTACAACAAGTCCTGCGGTACCGTTATTATTATGGACAACTCCACAACCGGTATGACGGGCCATCAGGATCATGCAGCGACCGGCAAGACCTTAAAGGGCGAGCCTACCTATCAGATTGATATTGAGAAGCTGATTCGTGCGATGGGCATTGATCATGTTTACATCGTAAATGCCTTTGATACGGCACTCCTCGAGGAGACCGTGAAGCGTGAAGTCAATCGTGACGCGGTATCTGTTATCATCGCACAGGCTCCCTGTGCACTCCTTAAGACCAACATTTCCAAGAAGGTCTGCGTAACTGTTTCCGAGAATTGCAAGAAGTGCGGCCAGTGCTTAGTACCCGGTTGCCCCGCAATTACGAAACAGGCCGACGGAACCGTAGCAATCGACGCTACCATGTGTAACGGCTGCGGTCTGTGCATGCAGCGTTGTAAGTTTGATGCAATTCATTGTGTAGATAAGTAATCTAGGAGAAGACTATGGAAACGAAGAATATTATGATTGTCGGCGTCGGTGGTCAGGGAACCCTGCTTACCAGCCGTATCTTAGGCGGAATGATTACATCCGCAGGATATGAAGTAAAGTTGTCCGAGGTTCACGGTATGGCACAGCGTGGCGGTAGTGTTGTTACGTTTGTCCGCTATGGCGAAAAAGTATATGAGCCCATCGTAGAGGAAGGCCATGCAGATATCCTGATCGCTTTTGAGCGTCTGGAGGCTATGCGTTATGCACACTTCCTTAAGAAGGACGGCGTTATTATTTGCAACGACCAGCGTATCGATCCCATGACCGTTGTAACGGGTGCCGCTGAGTATCCCGAGAACATTATTGAAACTCTTTCCAAGGACCACAAGGTAATTGCGGTAGATGCTATGGCAGAGGCCCTAAAGCTCGGAAACTCAAAAGTCTTTAATACCATCATCATCGGAGTTGCTGCCAAAACCATGGATTTTGCAAAAGAGGACTGGCTTAAGGTCATTGAGAACACGGTTCCTCAGAAGACCGTTGAAATCAACAAGAAAGCATTCGAAGCCGGTTACGCTCTTTAATAAGAGGATGAGATATGATTTGGAATGAAGCACGAGAGTGCATGAGCAGAGATGAATTAACGGTGATGCAGGGCAAACGCCTCGTGAAGCAGGTTGATTATGTGTATCACAATGTTGAATTCTATCGTAAAAAAATGCAGGCTCTGGGACTTGAGCCCGGAGACATCAGGGAACTGGCCGATATTGTGAAGCTCCCTTATACGGTAAAAACCGATCTTAGAGACAATTATCCGTTCGGACTGAATGCGGTTCCGCTTTCCGAAATCGTCCGCGTGCATGCATCAAGTGGTACGACCGGCAAGGCAACGGTGGTTACCTATACCCGCCATGATATTGAAATCTGGGAGGAATGTGTAGCCCGTGCCATGACGATGTCCGGCATCACCAAAAACGACGTGATTCAGATTGCTTACGGTTACGGTCTCTTCACGGGCGGACTGGGCGCACATTACGGTGCTGAGCACCTGGGCGCTACCGTAGTACCGCAGTCGACCGGCAATACCAAGCGACTGGTTAACATGATGAAGGATTTTGGCGTTACGGCGATTGCCTGTACCCCTTCCTACCTTCTCCATATAGCAGAGGTGGCCAAAGAGGAGGGTCTCCTCGATGAGCTTAAGCTGCATGCGGCAGTCTGCGGTGCAGAACCCTGGACCGAACAGATGCGTCTGCAGATTGAGGAAGCTCTTCATGTAGAAGCGCATGATATCTATGGCTTGTCCGAGGTTATGGGACCCGGTGTTGCCTGCGATTGTCAGTATCACACTGGACTTCATATTTCAGAAGATCATTTTTTGCCTGAAATCGTCAGTGCCGATACGCTGCAGCCCGTGGAAGACGGTGTTGTCGGCGAGCTGGTATTCACGACGCTTACTAAGGAAGGCATGCCGCTCCTTCGCTATCGCACCAAGGACCTTACGAGCATTGACCACACGCCCTGTGCCTGTGGCAGAACGACAGCCCGTATTTCGAAGTTCCGCGGACGTTCCGACGATATGCTTATTATCGGCGGTGTCAATATCTTCCCGTCCCAGATTGAGGCCTGCCTCTTAGAACTGCCTGAGACGGCGCCTTACTACATCATGACGGTAGACCGTGTCGACAATCTCGATCGATTGGAGGTTGCGGTTGAAATTAAGGAAGAGTATTTCTCGGATGAAATTCGAGATATGGAGGCTTTGCAAAAGAAAATCGCTCATGCCTTAAAAGCGGCGCTTCTCATCACGGCCAGAGTGAAGCTGATGGCTCCCGGTTCCATTGAGCGCAGCGAAGGGAAAGCAAAGCACATCATAGACAAACGGAATCTTGTATAGTAAAATTCTCTTATGAATTTGGAGGTGGCACTATGCTGATTAAACAGATTTCAGTCTTTATCGAGAATACAGAAGGCTCGCTTGCACGTGCGTCCCGAACGCTTGCAGCGGCTGATATACATGTAGTCAGTGTTTCCCTTGCAGATACAAACGATTACGGTCTGATGCGTATGATAGTATCGGATCCGGATGCTGCGGAGGCAGCGCTGCGTAAGGACGGCTTCAGTCCCAGAGTTACGACGGTTCTGGCTGTTTCGCTTCCGGAGTGCTTCGCTTCTCTTACGAAGCTGACCGATGCTCTGGGCAAGAACGGCATGAACATTGAGTATATGTACACGCTTGCTTCCAAACGGGATTATACATCCGTAGTCATTAAGGTAGCGGACCGCGAGAAGGCCGAGCAGGTCATCGCCGAAGCCGGACTTAAGACACTCAGCGAGGAAGAAGCTTATAACTGGTAATTTACGGCCGGGCATTTGCCCGGCTTTTTTATTAATGCGTCTTACAGGTAAGGAATTATGATTATTGATTTTCACACACATGTATATCCGGACAGACTGGCGGATGCGACCGTTAAGAAGCTGGCAGAAGCCGCTTCGATAGAGGCTGCCGGAAATGGCAAAAAAGAAGGACTCCTCCGCGAAATGGAGGAGGACGGTGTCGATTTTTCCATCGTGCTCCCCGTTCTTACCGCCCCGCGGCATTTTGATACGGTGAATGCGGTGGCCCGTGCCATGAACGAATCGACCGACCGGGACCGCCTTTGTTCTTTTGCGGGCATTCATCCCGAGAACGATCATTTAAAGCAACGCATCCGGGATATTAAGGAGCAGGGCTTCCTCGGAATCAAGCTGCATCCCGACTATCAGGGAACATACTTTGATGACCCCGCCTTTGTGACCATCGTGGAGGCGGCTGAGGAAGAGGGACTTATTACGATGGTGCATGCCGGGTTTGATGCGGGCCTTCGCACGAATCCGCACTGCACACCGGGGATGAGTCTGAACCTTATAAACAAGGTTCACCCGAAGAAGCTGGTGCTGGCTCATGTTGGCGGGTATCTCGCCTGGGATGAGGTGGAGGAACTGCTGGTCGGAACGGATGCTTACATGGATTTGTCCTATTGCCTTCGCGAAATTCCGGTCGAACAGGTACGCAGGATTATTCGGAATCACGGAGTGGAGAAGATACTTTTTGGCACCGACTGGCCCTGGATGCGAGCCGGCGAATGCCTCCGGTTGCTGGAGGCTTTGGACCTTACGGAAAGCGAGAAAACCGCGATTCTCTCGGGCAATGCAATGCATCTTCTGGGCAGGGTTTAAAAAGTTTTAAAAAGGGTTTACTTTTACGATTTAAAGTGTCATAATGTTAAACAATGTGAGAAATTCACGAAATTTTTTGTTTGGAGGAAGTTGTTATGCCTATTACAGATATCCTGGAACGTAACTGTAAGCTTTATGGTGACGACATCTGCCTTGTTGAAGTTAATCCTGAAATCAAGGAAAAGAAGCGCGTTACCTGGAAAGAATACGAACTCATCGAATCTACCGGTGAGACCAGCTATCGTCGCGAAATTACCTGGAATGTTTTTAATGAGAAGGCCAATCGTTTTGCAAATTTGCTTTTGTCCCGCGGTGTTAAGAAGGGTGACAAGGTTGCCATCCTGCTTATGAACTGCCTCGAGTGGCTTCCCGTTTACTTTGGTGTGCTGAAGACCGGAGCACTTGCCGTACCCCTGAATTTCCGTTATGCATCGGATGAAATCGAGTACTGCCTGAATCTTGCCGAGGTGGATGTACTTGTTTTTGGCCCCGCATTCATCGGACGTGTGGAGGAGATTGCTGACAAAATCTCCAAGAACAGACTGCTGTTCTTTATCGGCGACAATTGCCCGTCCTTTGCGGAGGATTACAATTCCCTGACGGCGAACTGCTCCTCGCAGACCCCGAATATCCGCCTGACGGACGATGACGACGCCGCTATTTATTTCTCTTCCGGAACCACAGGTTTCCCGAAGGCTATTTTGCATAATCACCGTGCACTTACGCATGAATGTAAGGTTGAGCAGAAGCATCACGGTCAGACCAAGGACGACGTGTTCCTCTGCATTCCGCCTCTTTACCATACCGGTGCCAAAATGCACTGGCTCGGTTCCTTCCTGGAAGGTGGCAAGGCTGTGCTGTTAAAGGGCACGAAGCCGGATGTTATTCTGGAAACGGTCAGCAAGGAGAAATGCACGATTGTGTGGCTGCTTGTTCCCTGGGCACAGGATATTCTGGATGCCATTGACCGCGGCGATGTGAAGCTTGAGGATTACGATTTGTCCCAGTGGAGACTGATGCACATCGGTGCACAGCCGGTTCCTCCTTCATTGATTTCCCGTTGGAAGGCAATTTTCCCGAATCACGAATACGATACGAACTACGGTCTTTCTGAGTCCATCGGACCCGGTTGTGTACATTTGGGCGTTAAGAACATTCACAAGGTCGGTGCAATCGGCAAGGCCGGATACGGCTGGGAAGTCAAGATTGTGGATGAGAAGCATAACACGGTGGAGCGCGGCCAGGTTGGCGAGCTCGCTGTTAAAGGCCCCGGCGTCATGAAGTGCTATTATAATGACCCGAAGGCTACCGCCGAGGTTCTGCAGGATGGCTGGTTGTTTACCGGCGATATGGCGCAGGAGGACGAGGACGGATTCATCTTCCTGGTAGACCGTAAGAAGGATGTCATCATCAGTGGTGGTGAGAACATCTATCCTGTACAGATTGAAGATTTCCTTCGTAGCAATATGAAGATTAAGGATGCAGCAGTCATCGGTGTTCCCGACAAACGATTGGGTGAGGTTACTCTGGCAGTCGTAGAAGTCAAGGAAGGCTGCGAGCTTACGGTAGAAGAGGTAAACGAATTCTGCCAGGCACTTCCGAGATACAAACGTCCCCATCATGTTGTACTTGCGGACATTCCCCGTAACCCGACCGGCAAGATCGAGAAGCCGAAGCTTCGTAAGATTTACGGCGGCGAGGGTCTCGTTGCAGCACAGAACAGAGGCTAATAGGGACGGGGGTTTCTGTCACATTAAAGCGCTAAAGCGGCGCCCTATACTTTGCGGATTACAGCCTGCAGGGTATGGGGCGTCTTTTGCGTTGGGGACGCAAGCGGTGCAAATTAATAAATATATAAGTAGACACGTTATTTCAATTGCCTTATTATTAGTTGTAGTATTTTTCGTAACAGAAAGAGGTAATAATGAAGAATAGATTATTCAGTTTATTTGATTCAAATATCGGTTCGGATCGCGGCCCCGATATGCCGGGTGGCAACCATAATAATGGGAACCAGGGCGGGGACCAGGGTGGCTCCCATCAGGACAATAAAAATTCCAAGAGATTTCTCTTTTTCCTCCTGGTAATCATTGCTACGCTCCTGATGATTTCCCTGCTGTCCAGTCTGTTCAGCAATTCCGGAGCCGAAGAAATTTCCTACAATGAATTTATGACCATGGTTACAAACGGCGAGGTCAAGAGTGTCAAGATTGCTTCCGACCGTATCGTCATCACACCGGTCAGCACGGGGGCACAGCTTCCGTTTGGCATGTTCCAGTCTGCCGAGAAGCTCTATTTCACAGGCCGTGTTCAGGACGAAAGCCTGACGGAGAAACTGCTTGCGGCCGGCGTTGAAGTGAAGGGCGAGATTACCAACCGGGGAACGGTGATTCTGAACCTAGTGGTTACTTATATTTTGCCCCTGCTTCTTATGTGGCTGCTCCTTTCCTTCCTGTTCAAGAAGATTTCCAAGGGCGGCGGAATGTTCAGCGTTGGTCGCAACAACGAGCGTGTTTACGCGCAGAAGCATACCGGCGTTACTTTTGCGGATGTAGCCGGTGAGGACGAGGCCAAAGAGTCACTTGTCGAAGTTGTTGACTTTCTCCATAATCCGGATCGTTATGTCAAGATTGGTGCCAAGCTTCCCAAGGGTGCCTTGCTTGTGGGCCCTCCCGGAACCGGCAAGACCCTGCTTGCCAAGGCAGTAGCCGGCGAGGCCAAGGTTCCGTTTTTCTCCCTGGCAGGCTCCGATTTCATCGAGCTTTATGTCGGTGTCGGTGCTTCCCGAGTTCGTGATTTGTTCCAGGAGGCCGAAAAGAACGCTCCCTGCATTATTTTTATCGATGAGATTGATGCAATCGGACGCAGCCGTGATTCAAAGTACGGCGGCGGAAACGAAGAGAGAGAGCAGACTTTGAACCAGTTGCTTTCCGAGATGGATGGTTTCGACGCCAGAAAAGGTATTATGGTTATGGCCGCCACGAACCGTCCGGAGGTTTTGGATAAGGCGCTTTTGCGTCCCGGTCGATTTGACCGTCGTATCATCGTTGACAAACCGGACCTTAAGGGCCGTGTTGAAATTCTGAAGGTTCATGCCAAGAACGTCCGCATGGACGAGACCGTTGACCTCGATGCAATCGCTCTGGCCACAAGCGGCGCGGTTGGTTCCGACCTTGCCAATATGATTAACGAAGGTGCCATCAACGCAGTCAAAGAAGGCCGCGAGTATGTATGTCAGGACGATTTGTTCCGCGCCGTGGAACTTGTTTTGGTAGGCAAGGAGAAAAAGGATCGCATCTTAAGTGCCGAGGAACGCCGCATTGTTTCTTATCACGAGATCGGCCACGCCCTTACCGCCGCGTTGCAAAAAAACACGGAGCCGGTGCAGAAGATTACCATTGTCCCCAGAACCATGGGCGCTTTGGGTTATGTAATGCAGGTTCCCGAGGAAGAGAAGTTCCTGAATTCGCAGGCCGAGCTGCATGATATGCTCGTCACCTTCCTTTCGGGTCGTGCGGCCGAAGAAATTGTTTTTGGCAACGTTACTACAGGTGCTGCCAATGATATCGAGAAGGCTACCTCTGTGGCACGCTCCATGGTTACGCGGTACGGTATGAGCAAGAAGTTCGGACTGATCAGTCTTGAAAGCGTTGAAAGCCAGTACCTGGACGGAACCAGTGCCCTGAACTGTTCGGATGTGACCGCAGCAGATATCGATCAGGAAGTAATCAACATTCTGAAGGAGTGCTACGAGGAGGCGCTTAGGCTTCTTAAAGAGAATCGTGAACTCATGGACAAGCTGGCAGCACACCTGATTGAGAAGGAAACCATTACCGGTAAGGAGTTTATGGAAATCTTCCGCCGTGAGAAAGGCATCGAAGAGCCGGCCGCTGAAGAGACCGAAGAGGCCGAAGAGGCAGAAAAAGAGGTTGAGTAAGCATCCGTGATATGCTATTCTTGACTATAGTAATGAATGTTTTGAAGGAGGACCAGTAGTGAACATTAATTTATTGAAAGACGACATTGAAGCTTTATTTTCCGTCATCAGCAAGATGGCCGGCGTTTTGGGCGCCGATGAGAATGAGATGTATGCGATGTGCGAGTCGGAACTTGCAGCATTTGCAATGTATATTTCCGCATCGGACGGCCGTGTTCGTTGGGAAGAAGCATCCGCTATTTCCGAGTTGTTCGACTTAGATCTGGATGCATCCACCGTGACGGATTTCATCAAGAGACACAATATTTACTCCGTAGATTTCGAGCAGACCCCGCCCGAAGCACTCAAGATTGCAATTGCAGCAGATACAACACTTGCACAGTCCGGCGAGAACCCAGTTTTCTGTTCGGAGCTGATAGAAATCTACAAAAAGGTGGCAGCCTGCGTAGCATGTGCAGACGGTAGCGGTTCCAACAACGAAGTACAGGATACCGGAATTTATATCAGCAATATGATTGAGTACATTAAGAACCGCTAATCATACTTTATAGGACAGGAATTGACCTCTGTATGTTCGATGAATACCGGACCTATAGAGGTCTGTTTTTTAGGACGATATGATTTTTGACATTCAGGAAGAACTGAAGAAGCTGCCGGCGAAGCCGGGGGTTTACATCATGCATGATGCGCATGATGTAATTATTTATGTGGGAAAAGCCATTATTCTGAAGAACCGCGTGCGTTCTTATTTTCGAACTTCGACCAAAAAAACGCCGAAGATTCAGGACATGGTCAGACACATAGCATGGTTTGAGTACATTGTAACGGACTCTGAGGTGGAGGCCCTTGTTCTTGAGAACAATCTGATCAAAGAGAACCTTCCCAAGTATAACACCATGCTGAAGGACGACAAGACCTACCCTTACATCAAGGTAACGGTGCAGGAGGATTTCCCGCGCGTTATGATGAGCCGTGAGCTTAAGAAGGACCACGCCAAGTATTTCGGCCCCTACATGAGTGCCCAGTCGGTTCATGAAACGGTGGACCTTATTAATTCGCTTTTTTCTTTGCGAACCTGTTCGCGGAAGCTTCCCGAGACGATAGGCAAAGAACGAAGCTGCCTGAACGAGCATATTCACCGTTGTTCCGCACCTTGTACGGGGGCCGTTTCCTGCGCGGAGTATCACAAGCAGGTGGAAGGGGCAATTCGTTTTTTGCAGGGCGAGTATACGGAGATCCTTAGGGAACTGAACTCAAAGATGATGGATGCGTCCGAACGGATGGAATTCGAGGATGCGGCACGGTATCGTGACCTTATTCGAAGCGTCGGCATGATTGCGGAACACCAGAAAATCACGGACGCCGGCCAGGAGGACAAGGATATCATCGCCATTGCCCGGGGCGAAGGCGACAGCGTGATTCAGGTATTTTTTGTCCGTGCGGGCCGCATGATAGGGCGCGAGCATTTCTACATGACCCGAACCGAGGGCGAGGCGAGTGCGGATATTCTCTCCGAATTTTTGAAGCAATTCTATTCCGGCACCCCGTTTATTCCGCGATTTTTGATGCTCCAGGAGGAAATTCCCGATGCGGATGTCATCAGCGAGTGGCTTTCCCGCGTGAAGGGCCAGAAGGTCAGCATCACGGTGCCTCAGAAGGGCCAAAAAGAAAAACTCATGGAACTGGCTGTTCGCAACGCGGAGCTGCAGCTTGAGAAGGATGGAAATAAGCTAAGGCGTGAGGAGGAACGAACCACCGGAGCGCAGGAGGATATTCGAAATCTGCTGGGACTTACGCAGTTAAGCCGCATGGAGGCTTTCGATATCTCCAATACGGGCGGCTTTGCCAATGTGGCGTCCATGGTTGTGTTTGAAAACGGAAGTCCCAAGCGAAGTGATTACCGTAAGTTTAAGATAAAGACGGTCGCAGGACCCGACGATTACGCCTGCATGCGTGAGGTAATGACACGCCGGCTTGAGCGGTTTGGCGATGAGACATTTGCACGGATTCCGGATCTGTTCCTGATGGACGGTGGCAAGGGCCAGGTGCATGCAGCCCTGGAGATTATGGAGAAGTTTGATATCCATGTCCCCGTGTGCGGTATGGTAAAGGACGACAATCACAGGACCAGAGCGGTATTTTTTAACGAACAGGAACTGCCGATCGATACGGGCAGCGAGGCCTTTAAGCTGATTACCCGTATTCAGGACGAGGCACATCGTTTTGCAATAGAGTATCACAGGTCGTTACGGCAACAGAACCAGGTGCATTCCGTGCTGGATGAAGTGCCCGGAATCGGCCCGAAACGCAGGCGGGCACTGATGCGTGCGTTTCAATCCATTGACGAGGTACTGGCGGCGGATGTGGATACACTGGCATCCATCGAAGGCTTTAACCGCCCCGCGGCCGAAGCGGTATACGCGTATTTCCATAAGGAGCCGGAATTGTAAAACCATAGCCCCTATGCTACAATTTAAGGAGTGAGTTTTGAAAGGAGTAATTAATTAATATGGCACATGTAAGTTTGGAAAGCATTATTGAGAAAATGAAACTGGAGAATCTGACACCGGATATTGATATTTCCCATATTCGTGTCAGCCAGCCGGATATTAACCGTCCTGCACTGCAGCTGGCAGGCTACTATGAATACAATGACCCCACCCGTATCCAGATTATCGGTTACGTGGAGTCCAGTTATATTGAACATATGGTTCATGATACCAAGCATGATATCTACACCAATGTTCTGACCGACAAAACACCCTGCGTTGTTTTTTGCCGTGGCATACAGCCCGATGATGTGATGATTCAGGTCGCACACGAGAACGGAGTTCCGCTGCTTTCCACCAAGATGGAAACGTCCGCGTTCATGGCTGAAATCATTCGTTGGTTGAATGTAAAGCTGGCACCCACCATTTCCATTCACGGTGTCCTTGTTGATATTTACGGTGAAGGTGTCCTGATTACCGGTGAGAGTGGTATCGGTAAGAGCGAGGCTGCACTGGAGCTCATTAAGCGTGGTCACCGTCTCGTCAGTGATGATGTGGTTGTTATTCGAAAGGTTTCCGAGGAAACCCTGATCGGAAGTGCACCGGATGTGCTGAAGCATTTCATTGAGCTTCGAGGTATCGGCATCGTCGATGTTAAGACCCTGTTCGGTGTATCCTGTGTCCGTGAGACGCAGAATATCGACCTTGTAATTCAGCTTGAGGATTGGAATAAGGATACGGAGTATGACCGCCTTGGCATGGAGGACCATTATATCGAGTATCTGGGCAACAAGGTTGTTTGCCACAATATTCCGATTCGTCCCGGTCGTAACCTGGCAATCATTTGTGAGTCGGCAGCAGTTAACCATCGTCAGAAGAAGATGGGTTACAATGCGGTAGACGAGCTTTACAAGAGAATGCAGGCCAATATGCAACGTTCGGATGAGGACGACGATTAATGATTCCAAACTTTTTAGAGGTGCTCCCCAAGGAGCGCCTTTTAATCAAAGAGAATATGGAGCGCCATACGACCTTCAAAATCGGAGGTCCGGCGGATTATTATGCCCTTGTGGAGGCCAAAGAGGAACTACGGGGCATTATTTCCATGTGCAAGGAGGCTTCCTATCCGTATTTCATTTTAGGAAACGGAAGCAATGTACTGATCAGCGACCAGGGGTATCGCGGAATTGTGATACACTTATCCGGCAGTCTGGCAGAGCTGCGTGTGGAAGGAACCAAAATCTACGCGGGCGGTGGCTGTATGCTGTCCAAGGTTGGTATGGCCGCCATCGATGCGAGCTTATCGGGCCTTGAGTGGGGAACGCAGATTCCCGGAACCATGGGCGGTGCCATTCGTATGAATGCCGGTGCCTATGGTGGTGAAATCAAGAATATTACCGCTTCGGTGACACTTTTGAATGAGAACGGAGAGTTTGAAACACTTACCGGGGAAGAAATGGCTTTTGGCTACCGACGCAGCATCCTGGCCGAAAAGGAAGGCATCGTCGTCGAGGTCGTTCTGAACATGGAACGGGGAGATCGGGACGAGATCCGCAAGGCGGTTACGCAGTTCGGTAAGCAACGTCTTGATAAGCAGCCTCTGGAGTATCCGAGTGCCGGAAGCACGTTCAAGCGGCCGGAAGGGTATTTTGCAGGCAAGCTGATTCAGGATGCGGGACTTGCAGGTTATAGTGTCGGCGGTGCCCGGGTGTCGGAGAAGCATTGCGGATTTGTGATTAATGAGAACCACGCGACAGCGGCAGAGGTTCGTCAGCTGATTCGCGATGTGCAACGTATTGTATATGAGAAGTTTCAGGTACGGCTGGAGCCGGAAGTACTGTTTATCGGAAACTTTTTTTAGGGAGGTAGTGCTATGCGTTTTGTCATTGTTACCGGTATGAGCGGTGGCGGCAAAAGAACAGCCATAAAGATGCTTGAGGATATGGGGTTTTATTGTGTTGACAATCTTCCGATTCCGTTGATTGAGAAGTTTGTCGAAATGATTATGATGCCGAACCTCGAGATTAACAAGGTGGCCCTGGGTCTTGATGTGCGTGCTGACCAGTCCTTTGACGAGGCCAGAGCAGCGCTTCAGTCCATTAAGGACAAAGGCTATTCCTACGAAGTCCTGTTTATGGAAGCGAGCGACCAGACCCTTCTGAAACGATATAAGGAAAGCCGTAGAATGCATCCGCTCGCTGCGGAGGGACGCATCGAGACCGGCATTACCAAGGAACGTGAGATTCTTGCCCCCACTCGCGAGAGCGCGGATTATGTGATAGATACCTCCAACCTTCTGACGCGCGAGCTGAAGGAAGAGCTGGAACGTATCTTTGTAAAAAACGAAGAGTACAATTCTCTGATGGTCAACATCGTCAGCTTTGGCTTTAAGTACGGAATCCCGCAGGATGCGGATCTTGTTTTTGACGTTCGATTCCTTCCGAATCCCTTCTATATTGATGAACTGAAGCCGCTTACCGGCAACGACGCTCCGGTACACGATTATGTTATGAGTTATCCGGAAGCCGAGGAATTCCTCGTAAAGCTTACGGATATGATGGAATTTCTGATTCCCAACTATGTCGAAGAAGGGAAACATCAGCTGGTGGTAGGAATCGGTTGCACCGGCGGTAAGCATCGCAGCGTTACGCTGGCCAATGAAATTTTTAGTCGCATGAAAGATCACGGCAATTACGGAATAACCATTACACACCGTGATGCCGAAAAGTAAAAGGAGCCCACATGTCTTTTTCGCAAGAAGTAAAAGAAGAACTGCTTAAGAGTTTAGACAGCGCCAGACATTGCAGAATTGCGGAACTTTCAGCCTACCTTTTGTTTCTTTCCAATCGTGAAACTGCGGATCTTGACGGGGAATTGTGCATAAAAAGTGAGAATACAGCCCTGCTAAGAAAGTGCTTTACATTACTGCGAAAAACATTTAATATATGTATTGATTTTGAGCCGAGGGCCGTTGGACATCATTTTGAAATCAGCGTTCCTCTTTCAGATGCGGCAGATTTACTGCAGGCAACGGGCTCTCCGCTGTGCCTTAAGAACTCCTGCTGCAAAAGAGCATTCCTAAAGGGTGCGTATCTTTCGGTTGGTTCCATGAGCGATCCGGCCCGCAGTTACCATCTGGAATTTGTATGTAATACAAAGGAAGCCGCGACCGCGGTATGCGAGCAACTGATAGCCTGCGAGCTGTGTGGGAAGCTTGTGAAACGGCGCAATGCATATATTGCGTACATAAAGGAAGGAACGGAGATTTCCACATTCCTGTCACTGACAGGGGCTTGTGTGTCTCTTATGAATCTTGAGAATACGCGTATTCTGAAAGAAATCGGCAACAATATTAACAGACAGTGTAATTGTGAATCGGCCAATATGGCCAAGTCCATTAACACGAGCACCAAGCAGAAGCTTGATGTGCAATATATCAGCGAACATATGGGACTTAGTGCACTTCCCGAGCATCTGCGTATCGTAGCAGAGCTTCGACTGGAGGTTCCGGAGGAGACGTCCCTAAAAGACATGGCGGCTATGCTGAACCCGCCACTCACGAAATCCGGGCTGAATCACCGCCTGCAGAAGCTTACTGCAATTGCGGATGAATTGAGGCAGTCCGGCAGTTAACTTGGTTTATGTTAGTTAATAACTATGCGACAGGAGGAGTTTAGATGACGCAGAAAGAAATTACCATTCGTATGGCAGGCGGCCTTGAGGCCAGACAGGTTGCATTACTTGTACAGAGCGCCAGCCAGTTCGAAAGCTCCGTTTATGTTGAGACAGGATCCAAGCATGTTAATGCCAAAAGCATTATGGGCATGATGAGTCTTGCCATGGCAGGCGGGGAGAAGATGACAGTCATTACTGACGGTCCTGATGAGGAACAGGCACTTTCCGAAATTGAAGCGCTTTTGGAAAGCGAGAAATAAGCCGAACCTCAGTGTGGTTATATCAATAAATTATGTGGGTTAGAAGATGCCTCCGGGAGACCGGAGGCATTTTTACGCTAAAACAGCAGCTATTTACGCAAGTTTACATTTCGTTCATATTTAATTCAAAGTAAGTTAATTTACATAACACCATTTATACATACGCACCTTTTACAATAAAACCATAAGATGTTACAAATAAATAGTTAACCACTACTTATCCTTAACATAAAAACTTTTTCATAATACTGCCCGGTATCCCCATACCGGGCATCCTCCCTTTTTAGGACCCAGAGAGTCCGAATTTATACACCTCCTCGTTGAGGTGTATTTTTTTGCGGGGACGGGGGTTTCTGACACATTAAAGCGCGAAAGCAACCCGTGGCAGGCCGGAGAGCAAGGCGAGATGCAATTCATATAGGACGAATCGATTCGCATAACTCGGAGTGTGCTTCACCCTATATGAATTGCATCTCGCCCCGCTTCGAAGGACACCGCGGGCTGCTTTCACGCTTTAATGTGTCAGAAACCCCCGTCCCCATTAGTCTTGCATAATCGTACGAGGGGCGGTATTGTTAAGGGAAGGAAAAGAGACTACGGAGGCTTATGGGAATGGACGAGAGATTGAAACAGCAACTGGAATTTGCGCTGGAGATTGATAAGGAAAAAGGGATATTCCGGCAGACGCATCTGTCCGGACACGGAAGAAACGAGAACGACGCGGAGCATGCCTGGCATATGGCTATCATGGCGTATCTGCTGCGTGAGTATTCCAACGAACCGGTGGATATTTCCAAGGTGATGTTGATGTGCCTGATTCATGACGTGGTCGAGATTGATGCCGGCGATACCTACTGCTACGATGCCGAGGGGCTGAAAACACAACAGGCCCGGGAAGCCGCTGCCAAAGAACGCATTTATTCGCTGCTTCCGGGGGACCAAAAAGAAGAACTGACGGCACTTTTTGATGAATTTGAAGCGAACGAAACGCCGGAGGCCAGATTTGCACATGCGATGGACAATCTTCAGCCGTTGATACTGAATCACAGCAACGGTGCCAGTGACTGGAAGGAGCATGGCATCGCCGCACAGCAGGTGTACGGACGCCAGGCAAAGACCAAGCTGGGCTCCGAGATACTCTATGCGTATACGGAGGAAGTCATTTCGGAGCACATCCGCAAGGGCGATTTACTGTAAAAAACAAAAACGGTTACCGGCACAGCTGGATGACCGTTGCCAGTGCAACAGAGAACTGGCACACCACATTGGAAATTTCAATTACCCAATGTACCTTTGCATTTTTGAGGTTGGAAAGGATTCCAATAAGGCAAAGAAATATGAACAGACAGATTGCAAACGCGTACAGAACGATCGGAAGGATCACGTCGTTTCGAATCGACAGCGTGATCAGAGAGGCGTAAATCATGAAATAGCCGACTGCACCAATCAGCACGGCAACGGTGTTGAATTTTCCGGTCTTGTACCACAGAAAACCAATGACTCCCGCCGCACACAACAGTACGATGCTCAGAGTCAGCGGTTTTACCCCGACTACGTGCGAAACGAGTCCGATGCCGGAAAGAAGAATTCCCGTATTCACGAAGGATACCAGATTCACAGGCATTTTGAACTGCATTTTTCCGAGGCCGACGATGAGCTTGACCGTCGGTATGGAAAGACCGAAGATTAGCGAAATTGCTGCTCCGAGGCCAAAAAGAACATAGGTCGGAACGCTCATTACGCCGAACATCTTGATTAGGATTGTTATGACTGTCACTCCGTAAAATATCGGATTGATATAGTCGAACAGACCGAGTGCGACGGAAAAGTGCCCGATGATTCCGGATTCGTTTTCTTTGTTATTCATACATTTTCTCCAATAACAAGAGCACTGCGAGAATTCCTTGCAGTGCTCTTGTTATGTGTAACTTAAATTTTGATTACAGTGTTGTTTATCAGCACTTAACAGGTTCCGGATAATCCACGTCGAAGGTATCGACGGTTATGGATTTGATTACTTGCGGTGTAAGCGGACGATCGGAGTAGTCGGTGTCGACCCCTGCAATCTCGTTTACGGCATCCATGCCATCAATAATCTTGCCGAAGGCTGCATACTCGCCATCGAGATGCGGTGCATCCTTGTGCATGATGAAGAACTGGCTGCCTGCGGAATTGGGCATCATGCTGCGGGCCATGGAAAGAACGCCTGCGGTATGTGCCAAATCATTCTTGAAACCATTGCTTGCAAACTCACCTTTGATGGAGTAGCCGGGGCCACCCATGCCGGTTCCGTTCGGGCAACCGCCCTGAATCATGAAGCCTTTAATAATACGGTGGAAAATCAATCCGTTGTAATAGCCTTTCTTAACGAGGGAGATGAAGTTATTGACGGTGTTGGGTGCTATCTCGGGATAGAGCTCAGCCTTCATAACCTTGCCGTCTGCCATCGTGAAAGTAACAATAGGATTCTGTGCCATTCAATAATACCTCTGAAAATTAGTTTAATGCCTTGCCAACAAGCTTGGAAACAACGGGAATCTTAACGTTCTTGCCCTTAAGGGAAGCGATAACGAAAAGAATCATAAATACGAAAGCTGCCAGACCAACGAGGGTGCTTAAGAATCTGCAAACATCGATGGAGGAAAGAGCATCGTAAAGGTCGTAGTCAAAGTTGCCCTTGCTGTAAATCTTGCCGAGCAGTCCCTGATATTTGGAGCTGATAACATCCAGAACGAGCTGAATTACATAAACAAATGCGGCAAAAGTAAATGCCTGTGCGGCGTTCTTCTTGAGCTCTGCTGCTTCAGCCAATGCAAGGACTAATACCAATACTACAGCACTGAAGGTAATGGAATAATAGCCGAGGAAATAGCAGAATGCGCTAAGAAATGCTACGGAAATTCCTAATTTTTGATCTTTCATAATTACTCTCCTGTCTGATGGTTTACCATCATAAATTTACTTTATAAATAATACCTTATCTATTTATAAATTTCAACGCATTCTATGATAGAATGAGGAAAGAAATCACGGAAGGAAGCATTATAATATGCTGGAAAAATTAGTTTTTGGCACAGGGGAAGACGAGTACATTTATTATACGGATGATGCCGATGCGGCACGCGGGCTGATTGCACGGGGCGAGCCGGTTCTGGGCCGGTACGACGAGGCAGCCGGAACGGACTTTAGCGGCGTGAGATATCTTTTTGCAGGGGAGGAAATGCCGGATTCGGACTTCCTGCGAGGCGTGTGGGCGCGTATCAAGGGGCTGCCCCGAACCGTCACGGAAACGAATCGCCTGCTCATACGGGAGGCGATTCCGTCGGATGCCCCCGCTCTCATGCAGCTATATGAGGATCCGGAGGCCAAAAAGTACCTTCCCGGCCTTAAGCCGACCGTGGAAGAGGAAATGGAATCGATACGGGCGTATGCGGAGTGCGTATACGATTTCTACGATTACGGAATGTGGGTCATTGCGCTTAAGGAAAACGGCGAGCTGATTGGGCGTGTCGGGCTTGAAAGGTATGGCGACCGGGAGGGACTGGAGCTTGGGTATATGATTGCGGCTCCTTATCGCAGGAAGGGCCTTGGGGAAGAGGCCTGCCGGGCGGTGCTCGCATATGCACACGAGGTTTTCCCGGAGGAACCGGTTTACGCGCGCGTGGACAGCAATAATAAAGCCTCCCTGCACCTGGCAGAGAGGCTTAACATAACCATATATAAGGAATAATCAGTAAATCTCGTCGATTTTGATGCCGCTTTGCTGCGAGAGGTCGATGAAACCGTCCTCGCTCTTGATCATCGGGCGGGCCAGATTGGATTTGTTGATAAAAATTACGTCTCCTTCCATACCGTTCGACAGCTTGACCTTGTGATTCAGGTAGGAGTTCGTGATATTCTCGAGGAAGGTCAGGATATAGCGGGTTTCGTACTTCTGAAGACCGTCCTTCTCAAAGCTTTCAATTACATCGAAGGGACACATGGCCTTGCGGTAGCAACGGTCACTCGTCATGGCGTCGAAGATATCGGCGATGGTGACGATTTTGGAGAACTTGTCGATGTCCTGTCCCATCAATCCGTAAGGATAACCGCTTCCGTCACACTTCTCGTGATGAAGAAGCGTGGCGTTCAGGATGTGCTTGTTGAGGGAGTAATCGTTCAGGATTTCATAGCCCTTCAGGGTATGTGTCTTGACGACCTCAAATTCCTCCGCGGTCAGGCGGGCGGGTTTTAAAATAATCTCAGACGGAATGGTGAGCTTGCCGATATCATGGAACAGACCACAGCTTGCGGCCATCATCTGTTCGGCTTCCGAGAAGCCAAGCCATCCTGCCAGAACATAACTGATCAGGGAAACATTGATGCTGTGTGTATAAGTAGAGTCATCGTAGCCCTGCATGTTCAGAAGCATGTCGAATACATTCAGCCTTCGACCGTCCTGATACAGAAGCTTGACCGTATTCATCAGAATGCCGGAAGTATTGACGGTAGTACTGCGATCCACCATGTCATTCAATGTAATGTGAAAATTACCCAGATGCTTCTCATAATCGGCCTTGAAACGTTTGAATTCAGGGCTGTTTTTAATTGCACTGTCAGGGGAACCGGCTTCCTTCAGAACTTTGATGGTATCCTCAGCCTGCTGGGGCTGAGAGTCATCAATCTTGAGCGAAAAAATAGAATAGAACTCCAGTCGGTTAATGATGGTAGAAGTCAAAATAACACCGGCCGGCACGATGAGCTGCTGGTCATAAGAATAAACATCTTCGGCTGTTACCATACCGGGCGTAAGTCCGGACACAGGGACACGTTTCATGTGCTTCCTCCTTGATGAAAGACAACCAAAATACCTTATAATATTATAGATTTTGGACATGAGAATGTCAATCCTGCGACATTTTGGCAGGAATCGTGGGTTTCTTTTTGGCACAAAGTGGCGTACAATGTTTTCTATGTAAATGAAAGGGGTTATTACTTATGATTAGACAACATTATAAGGATATGCTTTCCGTTAAAAGCGTTATCCGAAAAATGAGCGAATATGCTACTGCGAGGGGCGCTGAGATCGGATACGAGAACGTTTTTGACTTCAGTCTCGGTAATCCTTCGGTTGCGGTGCCGAAGGAGTTTACGGATACGATGATCCGCCTTTTGGAGACACGCCCGACGAACGAATTGCACGGCTACAGTCCGTCCCTCGGCATCACTTCCGTTCGCAAGACGGTTGCCGAGTCCCTGAATCGTCGCTTTGGCATGAACTATCAGACCGAGCATATTTTTATGACTTCCGGTGCGGCCGGAGCCGTTGCCCATGCCGTACGCTGTGTGACGGAGCCGGGCGATGAAGTGCTTACGTTTGCGCCGTTTTTCCCGGAATATCGTCCGTATGTGAATGAAACGGGTGCCGTGCTCAAAATCGTGCCTGCGGATACCGAGTCCTTCCAGATTAATTTTGAAGCGTTCGAGGAGATGCTGAATCCCAAGGTTATGGCAATTCTCATCAATACGCCGAACAATCCAAGCGGTATTGTGTACAGCGAGGAGACGATTGTTAAGCTTTCCGACCTGCTTCGCCAAAAACAACTTGAGTACCATCATGATATCTTTATTATTTCGGATGAACCGTATCGTGAGATTCTGTTCGACGGCCTTAAGCTTCCGTATATTCCGAAGTATTATGACAATACCTTAAGCTGCTATTCCTTCAGCAAGTCCCTGTCCCTTCCCGGCGAGCGTATCGGTTATGTGGCTGTTTGCCCGAACTGCACGGATGCCGATATGATTGCACTTATGTGCGGCCAGATTTCCAGAGGAACCGGTCACAACTGTCCGCCTTCCATTATTCAGCTGGCGGTTGCCGAAGTGATTGACATGACTGCGGATCTGTCTGTTTACGAGAAGAACATGAACCTCATCTATGACGCCCTTACGGAGATGAACTTCACGGTGGTTCGCCCCGGCGGTACCTTCTACATCTTCCCGAAGGCCCTTGAGGAGGATTCGATTGCTTTTTGCGAAAAAGCAATGAAATATGACCTGATTCTGGTACCCGGAGACAGCTTCGGTTGCCCCGGATTCTTCCGTATGGCGTACTGCATCGACACCGAAAAGGTGGAAAGAGCGCTCGTTCGAATGAAAGAATTCGTAGAAAAAGAGTATTATAACCAATTGGTATAACTTAATTTGTGTAGTTTTTAACAAAAATGACCGGGAGGAGTACCCTTTCCGGTCTTTTTATTGTATAGTGATTAGGTATTACTAATTTTAGGGAGATGTGGTTATACCATGAACAAGAAAGAAAATTTCGGTAGTAAAATTGGATTTATTCTTGCGGCAGCAGGATCTGCAGTAGGTCTCGGTAACCTTTGGAGATTCCCGTATCTTGCCGCCAAGTACGGCGGAGGTATTTTCCTCCTCGTATACTTGATTCTTGCCTGTACGTTTGGTTTCGCACTTATGACGACGGAAATTGCGATCGGACGTAAGACCGGCAAGAGTGAACTTCAGGCATACGGTACCGTGCACAAGGGCTTTAAAGCATTAGGACCCTTTGCATCGCTGGTACCCTTCATTATCACTCCGTATTACTGCGTAATCGGCGGCTGGGTACTCAAATATCTGGTTACCTTTATTAAAGGAGCCGGCGAGAGTGCTTCCGGAGATCAGTTCTTCGGTGATTTCTATACGGGCTTCGAAGGACCGACCGTGTACTTCCTGATTTTCGTGGTACTTACGACGGCCGTCGTTATTTTTGGCGTCCAGAAGGGTATCGAGAATATCAGTAAGGTAATGATGCCGGTGCTGGTTGTAATTACGATTGCCATTGCGATTTATACCTGCCTGATGCCGGGTGCAGGGGAGGGCGTGAAGTACTACCTGCTTCCCAACTTCGAGGGCTTTACGTTTGCCAAGCTGCTTAAGACGATTGTCGCTGCAATGGGGCAGATGTTCTATTCCATGTCACTGGCTATGGGCATCATGATTACGTACGGTTCTTACATGCGTAAGGAGGATTCCATTGAGAAATCCGTTCGTCAGATTGAGATTTTTGATACGGCAATTGCCATGCTGGCAGGTCTGATTATTGTCCCTGCCGTGTTTATCTTCTCAAACGGCGACCAGTCCGCGCTGAATGCAGGACCGTCCCTTATGTTTATTACGCTGCCCAAGGTATTCGCGTCCATGAAGGGCGGTCAGGTGATTGGTGCGCTGTTCTTCGTGCTGGTAGCACTCGCTGCACTTACTTCTTCCATCTCGCTGCTGGAGACGATGGTTTCCATTATTGCCGAGAAGACGAAGCTGAATCGTGTATGGACTACCATAATCTGCTTCGGCGTTACGATTTTGATAGGTATGATTTCCGTACTGGGCTACAGCAAGTGGAGTGACTTCACCATCCTGGGCTATCAGATGCTTGACTTCTTTGATTTTATTTCCAACAACGTTATGATGCCGCTGGTTGCACTGGCAACCTGTATCCTGGTTGGCTTCTTCGCATCCACGAAGTATGTGGAGGAAGAGGTGCTTCTGAGCCAGGAGAAGTTCGGCGCCGTAAAGCTTTACCGTATCATGGTTAAGTGGGTTTGCCCGGTTTGCATGGTCATCATTCTGCTGACACCGTTCTTTGTAAGTCTGTAGAAGTGGACCCTTGTGGCTTCGGGGCTCTGGGGTGGACCCTGGGGACGGGGCTGGTGGTACAAAAATAGGAATGCTATGAAAAAAGGTCGCTTGCACATTATGCAGGCGGCATTTTTCAGCATTCCTATTTTTGTACCACCAG
>JAZLJD010000083.1:0-4640 GCA_045617725.1 Lachnospiraceae bacterium | reverse complement strand
ACTAAGCCTTTGATGTGCAAAAAACCCCCGGCCCCCCCCCCACGAAAAAAACCTCTGAGATAACTCTCAGAGGTTTCGCAGCAGGGCTACAAGGATTCGAACCTTGAACTGACGGAATCAGAATCCGTTGCCTTACCATTTGGCGATAGCCCTATATGTCATGCCTTTCGGCTCAGACATTTACATAGTATACTAGAAGTCATTTTGAATTGCAAGAACTTTTTTCAGAAAAATTCAACGTACTTTAGGCGGGTTTCAACCCACTCTGAGCTTGAATTTTTTGAGTTCTCTTTCGCCGTCTACGACATCGATTTTGGCGCCCAGATTCTGAAGCTTCGGGATGAAATTCTCGTAGCCTCTTTCAATATACTTAATGCCGTCAATCGTAGAAAAGCCTTCGGCGGCAAGAGCGGCCAGGACAAGAGCTGCACCGGCACGTAAATCCGGAGCCGTCAAATCCGCGCCTGTATATTTATTAACGCCAATAATAATCGCTGCGGTACCTTCTACTTTGATTTCGGCACCCATACGGGTCAGCTCATCGACATATTTAAAACGATTCTCAAAAATACTCTCGGTTACGATACTTGTACCACTGGAAAGTCCCAAGGCAACCGTAATCTGAGCCTGCATATCGGTCGGGAAGCCGGGATACGGAAGGGTCTTGACCTGCGTTGCGGTAAGCGGCTTCGGTGCAACAACACGGATTGCATCATCCGACTCCTCTATCTCACAGCCAATCTCCAGCAGCTTGGAACTGATGGATTCAAGATGCTTGGGGATAACGTTCTTGACAGTAACATCACCACGGGTAACAGCAGCCGCAAACATGAAAGTTCCGGCCTCAATCTGATCGGGGATAATGGTATATTCCGTACCGTGAAGACGCTCGACACCGGTAATACGAATCGTATCGGTACCTGCACCACGGATTACAGCGCCCATACTGGACAGGAAATTCGCCACATCAACAACATGCGGCTCCTTGGCTGCATTCTCGATAATGGTCTGACCGGACGCAAGTACTGCGACCAGCATAATATTAATGGTAGCACCTACAGACGGTTTGTCCAAATAAATGTGGCCGCCCTCCAGGGACTCCGCATCGGTAATAACAAGACCGTACTCAATTTTGACATTGGCACCCAAAGCTCGGAAGCCTTTAATGTGCTGATCAATCGGTCTGGAACCGATATCACAACCGCCGGGAAGAACTACCTCAGCATGATGAAAACGACCCAGCAGGGAACCGAGGAAATAATAAATACCACGGATACGCTTACTGTTCTCGTCATTCACCACATTGGAATTCACTCCTGCACTGTTAATCTTCAGGCAATGACGGTTTTTACGATTTATAGATACCCCGATAGATTCAAGCGCTTCCATCATAATGTGGATATCGCTGATATCGGGAACATTATCAATGATGACCGGCTCATCGGTAAGAATTGCTGCTGCCAAAATCGCAAGGGCTGCGTTTTTGGCACCGCCTATCTCGACCTCACCTACAAGCGGTGTACCACCAAGAACTGCATACTGTTCCACGTTAGCACCTCTTCCAGTAAATTTACGGATGATATTTTACAACAATCAAAGCAAAAAAGCAAAGTAATTTAATTCAGATACTTAAGCGGGTTAACCGGATTACCTCCGATACGCATCTCAAAGTGCAGATGAGGTCCGGTTGAAACACCGGAATTGCCGGAAAGTGCAATCTTGTCACCCTGCTTAACTTTGTCGCCCACCTTAACATAAATCTTGGAAAGATGCGCATATCGGGTCTGTCGTCCGTCTGCATGATCGATGTAGATTACGTAACCGTAGCTTCCTACCCAACCTGCGGTAACAACCTTACCACCACAGGATGCGGATACCGTCGTACCGATCGGAGTTGCCAGGTCGACACCCTTATGATTCGAGGATGCACCGGCTGTAGGCGATTTACGGTAACCGAAGGACGAAGAAACATAACCGCCGGAAATCGGACGAATGTAGGTGGGAGGTATCTTGGTACCACGCTCCACAATCTTCGGAATCGCCTCCGAAACCAGTTCCTCCATAACGATTTCGCGTCCGGTCTCACTGTCGTTTCGATAAGAAATAATTGCCACGACCTTACGATGTCCGGAGGAAGGATCCTGGCGGGTTACCTGCTGCGTAGTATACCAATTGTCATTATCGATATACTCAACCGGAGCGTCGTAATCCTCCTCATAGTATACTTCCTTCTGCCAAAGAACAGACAGCTCCGGTTCGGGAACCGTTACAACCAGTTCGTCTCCCGGACGAATCGTTGCATTGGCATCCTTAAGACCTGTGTTCATGGCAAGCAGCTGGTCCAGCGTCAAATTATAAAGTCCCGCTATTTTGAGAAGGGAATCTCCCGACTTCACTTCGTAGATCTGCTTTTTTTCCTGCTCCTTCAAAAGAGCGTTGGCAGCATCCTCAACCGTAGTCAGCTCGGAATCCAACAGATAGCCTTCCACTATTTCAATCGGTTCCGCGAAGGAAACCGAAATAATACCGTAATCATAATCCTTGAACTGCATCTCATGGGTCGGTTCCGTATCAAGGTACATGTCCGTAAGAACCGCATTCAGGCCGGCCTTCGTTTCAACGTGCGTATCCTCTTCCTCCCCGTCGGAACGGCGAACTGCAGTGGCAGACAGCACGGACAGTTCCCGGGTCGCATCCTGCTGGAGACTGATCACATAATCCTCGCCGGTATCGTAACGAAGCAGCGCGCGGTTTAAGAGTTCATCGATCTCCTGCAAAGAAGAAAAGTTGAACATGGTCTCATTGATCTTCATGGTGTAAGAAAGATGAAGAGTCTCGATACGTGCTTCCGTCAAAACGGATATCATATTGCTGAGCAGTTCCTCGTGGGGAGTGAAATTACCGGCAACTACCTCATATCCTTCCAGCCGGGTTTCATAGTTCATCATGACCATTTCATCGGCGTTCTCGGAAATAATCAGGCGCGCTTCACGAATCAGATCATCCAGTTCCGCTGCCCCGCTGATATCTCCGATGGGAATATCGTTTACATAGGCTGTAAACATGTTATTCCCGAGGCTCTTAAGGTTAATCTTCGAGGGAAGCACTAAGAGCACGACAAAAATAAGGAGCAGCGAAGTCTCCACAAATACAGCCTTTATTTTACTTGCATGTACTGTAATTCGTCTCATTCTCTATGGCATCCCAATTGATGCTTCTCCCACACATAGATGCTTATAATTTTATCAAAATACAAAAGGATTGTAAAGGTAGCGGGCTGACGGATATAATGGAGTTACGATAGAAGGGACTGGTATGGAACGCGTATTTTTTCATATAGATGTGAATAGTGCTTTTCTAAGCTGGAGTGCCCTTGAGCGCCTCGAAAACGGCGGAACGGATGACCTTCGGGCCATTCCTTCCGTAGTGGGTGGCGACGAGGAAAGCCGGCATGGCATTGTATTGGCCAAATCCTCTTCTGCCAAGTCCTTCGGCATAGTCACGGGAGAACCGCTTGCTCAAGCAAGGCGGAAATGTCCGGGACTTGTCATCGTTTCGCCCAACTTTAAAAATTACAAACGAAGAAGCAGACAGTTCATTGACTACTTAAATTCCATTGCCGGCGAGGTAGAGCAGGCCTCCATCGATGAATGCTATGTGAATTATCATTCCATCGACCCGCGGTTCCGTCTCAAGGACCCTGTAGAGATGGCGGACTCCATCCGAACCTATATAAAAGAACACTTCGGATTTACCGTAAACGTAGGAATTTCCGACCGCAAGGTACTGGCCAAAATGGCTTCCGATTTTCGGAAACCGGACCGCACACATACTCTTTGGCACCGGGAAATCGAGCAAAAGATGTGGCCGCTTCCCGTATCGGATTTGTTTATGTGCGGCAAAAGTGCCGTCGAGACCTTACGAAAGTTGGGGATTCTGACGATTGGTGACCTGGCCGGGGCAGATTACAATGTACTTCTTTCCCACATGAAGAGCCACGGCAAGCTTCTGTGGGAATTCGCCAACGGCATCGACGAAAGCGGAATTCAGCTCGAGGCTCCGGAAACCAAGGGAATCGGCAATTCCTCCACCTTCTCGCAGGACCTTCTTACCCTCGACGAGATTTTCCATGAGCTTTTGAAGCTCTGCGACCGCGTAACGGCAAGAGCTCGTGAGGGGCACTTCCTCATTGCCGGCGTAACCGTGGAAATCCGCTACTCCAACTTCACAAATGTATCGCATCAGCAGATTCTTCCGATGCCGACCACTTCTTCCACGGAGCTTCACAACACGGTCCGCGAGCTTGCGAGGGCCATCTGGAACGGCACGCCGGTACGCCTCCTCGGCGTTCGTGCAGGACGACTGCTTCCCGAGGACGAGCCCTTCCAGCTGACGCTCGACGACTTCCTGGCCGGAGGCAAAAAAGAAGCTGCCCGTCAGAAAAACAGGCAGCTTGAAGAAGCTCTCGATCAAATCCGCAGCAAGTATGGTCAGGACGCGGTGCAACGTCTCGTGGATACTATGAGCCAAAAACCTCCGTCCCCATAGTGATTCGGTTTCTTAATAACTGGACTTTTTGCGCCGAATGTTTTTGCGAGAGCGCAGTTCAAAAAACGTAGGCGTAGCGGGCTACGCTGAGG
>JAZLJD010000082.1:0-19697 GCA_045617725.1 Lachnospiraceae bacterium | reverse complement strand
GGTATACAGACATTGTAAAAAAGGCTGACCTTTGTGATTATACAAGCGTAAAGGGATGTATGGTTTTTAAGCCCGCAGGTTATGCTATTTGGGAGCTTATTCAGAAACAGATGGATGCCCGTTTCAAAGAAACCGGTGTTGAAAATGTATATCTTCCTATGTTTATTCCCGAGAGTCTGCTCGAGAAGGAGAAGGATCATGTTGAAGGCTTCGCACCGGAAGTTGCGTGGGTTACGCACGGTGGCCTTCAGCCTCTTCAGGAGCGTATGTGTGTACGTCCCACTTCCGAGACTCTTTTCTGCGATTTCTATAAAAATGAAGTGCAGTCCTATCGTGATCTTCCCAAGGTTTATAACCAGTGGTGCTCGGTCGTTCGTTGGGAGAAGGAGACCCGTCCTTTCCTGCGTTCGCGTGAATTCCTCTGGCAGGAAGGTCATACCATTCATGCAAGCTTTGAGGAGGCCGAGGCCCGTACCGTTCAGATGCTGAATCTCTATGCGGATTTCTGCGAGCAGGTTCTGGCTATTCCCGTTGTAAAGGGTCGCAAGACGGACAAAGAGAAATTTGCCGGTGCTCAGGCTACCTACACCATCGAAGCTCTGATGCATGACGGTAAGGCGCTTCAGTCCGGAACCAGCCATAACTTCGGTGACGGCTTCGCCCGTGCATTTGGCATTCAGTTCACGGACAAAGACAATACTTTGAAATATCCCTGCCAGACTTCCTGGGGAACCACAACCCGTCTGATCGGCGCAATCATCATGGTTCATGGTGACAATTCCGGTCTGGTACTTCCTCCCATGGTAGCTCCTACGCAGGTTATGATCGTTCCCATCCGTCAGCAGGCTGAGGGCGTTTTGGCCAAGGCAGCAGAGCTTAAGGCTACCCTGATTGAGAAAGGCTTCCGCGTAAAAGTGGATGATTCCGACAAGAGCCCCGGATGGAAGTTCGCTGAGCAGGAGATGAGAGGTATTCCGGTTCGTATTGAGATCGGTCCCAAGGATATTGAAGCAGGCAAGGCAGTCATTGCCCGCCGTGACAATGGTGAGAAGATTGAATGTGCTCTCGACCGAATTCCCGAGACCATCGCAGAGCTCTTACCCACCATCCAGAAGGATATGCTCGAGCGTGCACGCGTTCGCCGCGATTCGCAGACCTATGTGGCACGTACCTGGGATGAGTTCGTTGATACCTTTAACAAAAAGTCCGGTTTCGTTAAGGCTATGTGGTGCGGTAATCGTGAGTGTGAGGACCGCATTAAAGAGGAGCTCTCCGTAACCAGCCGTTGCATGCCTTTTGCACAGGAAACTTTGGCAGATACCTGTGTATGCTGTGGCCAAAAAGCAACCAAGATGGTTTACTGGGGCAGAGCATATTAATCATTTCATCCTATATATAGAAAGAAGGCCTAAGCTATGAAGGTTCTCGTAATTAATTGTGGCAGTTCATCATTAAAATATCAGCTCATCGAAACCAATACCGAGGAGGTGCTTGCCAAGGGTTTGTGCGAGCGTATCGGTATTGAGGGCAGTGTGATTGTTCATACTCCGAAGGACGGAGAGAAGATTCGTAAGGAGCTTCCTCTTCCGACCCACACCGAGGCGGTTCAGGCAGTAATTGATGCCCTGACCGATCCCGTAACCGGAGCAATCAAATCCTTAGCAGAGATTGAAGCAGTAGGACATCGTATTGTACACGGTGGTGAGAAGTTTGCTTCTTCCGTACTGATTACGGATGAGGTAATTGAAGGAATTCGTGAGTGCAGCGAGCTTGCTCCTCTTCACAATCCTGCGAACCTTACCGGTATCGCAAGTTGCCGCAAGTTAATGCCGGGTGTTCCCATGGTTGGCGTGTTTGATACCGCTTTCCATCAGACCATGCCGCCCAAGGCTTACCTTTACGGTCTTCCTTATGAATATTATGAGCAGTACAAGGTTCGTCGTTACGGCTTCCATGGTACCAGCCATGATTTCGTCAGCAAGCGTGCCGCTGAAATCCTGGGCAAGAAACGTGAGGACCTTAAGATTATTGTTTGCCACTTGGGAAACGGAGCTTCCGTATCTGCAGTTATGAACGGTAAGAGCGTGGATACTTCCATGGGCCTGACTCCGCTTGAAGGTTTGATTATGGGTACCCGAAGCGGTGATATCGATCCCGCTATCGTTGCGTTTGTTGCAGGAAAGGCTCATCTTACCGCAGATGAAATGTCTTCCGTATTGAATAAGAAGTCCGGTGTTTTAGGTCTTTCCGGTGTATCCAGTGATTTCCGTGATATTCAGGCCGAAGCAGATAAGGGCAATCAGAGAGCCATTGAAACATTAGAAACCTACGCTTACCACGTAGCCAAATATATCGGCGCCTATGTAGCGGCAATGAACGGTGTTGATGTCATTGCATTTACCGCCGGTGTCGGCGAGAATAACTGCCAGAGCAGAGAGATGATTGGTCAGTATCTCGGATACCTCGGAACCAACATCGATTCCGAGCGTAACAAGATTCGTGGTGAGGAAGTTATTTTGAGCGATGAAGGTAGCAAGGTTGTAACCATGGTAGTTCCTACCAACGAGGAGCTTGCGATTGCAAGAGAGACCGAGGCTATCGTATCGAAGTAATGCCAGAGGGAATTGCATGATTTCTATACCTATACAGGCAGAAAAGATAATAAAGACGCTGGAGGGGGCCGGCTTTGAGGCATACATCGTAGGTGGATGTGTCAGAGACAGCCTGCTTTCACGCACACCGAATGATTGGGACATTACGACATCGGCATTGCCGATGCAGGTAAAGTCCCTTTTTTCGCATACCTTTGACACGGGCATTAAGCATGGCACGGTTTCCGTATTGATGGATGGCGGGTGCTTTGAAGTGACGACCTTTCGTATCGATGGCGAGTATGAGGACGGCAGACATCCTCGGGAAGTGCAGTTTACGGGCTGCCTTAAGGACGACCTGCTGCGCCGGGATTTCACCATTAATGCGATGGCGTATAATCCTACGACCGGACTTGTGGATTTGTACGGAGGTTGCGAGGACTTAAAGAACGGAATTATCCGATGCGTGGGCAATCCGGAGGACCGCTTTACGGAGGATGCACTTCGTATTTTGCGGGCGATTCGTTTTGCGGCACAGCTGGGATATACTTTGGAAACAGAGACCATGGAAGCGATGCGGAAGCTTTCCGGACGCCTGTCCATGATCAGTGCCGAGCGTATTCAGGTGGAACTTACAAAGACGATTATGAGTCCACACCCCGATATGCTGCGTACGGCGTATGAGATTGGTATTACGAAGGTTGTTTTGCCGGAGCTCGATGCCTGCATGGAAACGACGCAGAATAATCCCCATCACATGTACACGGTGGGCGAGCACATCCTGCATTCGCTTACGGAAGCGGAAGAGGACCGTTATGTACGCCTGGCCATGCTGTTTCATGACATGGGCAAGCCCAAAACAAAAACGACGGACAGTGAGGGAATCGACCATTTCCACGGCCATGCCTGTGTAAGCGAAGAGCTTGCGACCGACATTATGCGACGCCTGAAACTGGACAACGAAACCATTCGGATAGTAGGAAGACTGATTCATTTCCACGATGAGAGGATTCCGACCGATAAAAGAGCGGTTCGGCGGGCCATGAATCGCGTCGGATCGGATATTTTCGACCGACTGATGCTCGTGATGCGGGCCGATCTTCTGGCCCAGAGCTATTATAAGAGGGACGAGAAGCTCACACATCTGTCCGGCCTTTGTGCAATTGCTTCTGAGATTATAGAGAACCGGGAATGCATCGGCCTTAAGCAGCTTGCTGTAACCGGCAAGGATCTTCTGGAAGTCGGCCTTGCGAAAGGCCCCGAAATCGGAGAGATACTAAACGCCATGCTTGCGGATGTTTTGGACGATCCCTCTCATAATGAAAAAGAGTATTTGTTATCAATGTATGTACCGCATAGGGATTAGCATGAAGAGAATCACAAAACGCATAATTGAATATGGAATTCTGTGCATGCTGGTTTTTGGCGCCCTGACGGGATGCGGGGAGAAGGAACCGAAGATAAATCCCGTGAAGCCCCCCATCGAGGGCCTTGAATATGTACCGGGCAGTTATGATTCGGAGGACTTTGCAGTCATCACGGCTGTGGACACGCAGGCCGGCACGGTTTCGTTCTGGAATTTTGAGGTGCACAGGCAGTATACCCTGAACGCGACGGGAGATACGGTGATCACGGACAAGTTCGGCTCAACGAAGCAACTGAATGCTCTGGAGGTGGGCGACGTTGTAACCGTGCGGTTTTTAGAAAAACGGAAGATTCTTACTTCGATTACCTACAGCACCGATGTGTGGGAGGATCTGGAGGTCAGAAATTTCTCCTTTGACGCCGCGAATCTTTCCATGACGGTTGGTTCGGAGAAGTACAATTTCCCGGAGGACCTGCCCATTTTTTACGGAGATACGCGCCTGACGTTGGCCGATGTTGCGGAGTGTGACATTCTGAATGTTGCCGGTCGGGATCATACGGTTTATTCCATTTCGGTACAGAAGAGTCACGGATATGTGCGACTTCAGAATGATACATACTTTGTGGGCGGCTGGCTTGAGATTTCCAAGCCTTACCGTATTACGGAGAATATGGAGATAGCGGTTCCGGAGGGAACCTACACCGCTACGGTGAGCAACGAAGGAAACGAGGGCTCCATGGAGGTAACGATTGAGCCCGGAAAGCTGATTACGCTGGACCTTGGGGCGGTTGAGATTGAGCAGGTGAAGTTTTGCCATGTTACATTCAGCATTCTTCCCAAGGACACACAGGTGACGATCTATGTTGACGGCAAGTCGATTGCCGCAAGCGAGGCTGACCTTGAGTATGGCAATCACAGCATCGTGCTGGCAGCAGCGGATTACAAAACCGTATCGCTTGGGCTTAAGGCGGGCAGTCCTTCCTATGAATTTACATATACCCTGGAGGCCAAAAAGGATACCACGGTTTCCCCTTCCACATCCCCTTCGGCTACTCCTTCGGTAACGCCTTCCGCATCCCCGACCCTGTTTCCGCTTCCGAGCATAGAGCCTTCGGAAGAGCCGCAGGTCGTTTATCTTGAGAGCCCGGCACCGTCCACCGCACCGGATGCATCCACGACGTCACCGGAGGATTCTAAGGTATCATCGAATCCGACGACCGCGTATGTGTTTATTACGGAACCTTCGGATACGGAGATTTATCTGGACGGAGCTTATATAGGTATTTCACCGCTGGTATTTAAGAAGGAAAGCGGCAGTCATGACATTACTTTGCGGAGAAGCGGATGTCAGACCAGGACCTATACCATCCAATTGGATGCAACGAATGAAGATGCGCAATACACCTTTAAGGACCTGTTGCCAATCGAATAATGAGTGTAAAAAGTGTCCTGAAAAATGCCGAAAAGTGCCATAGATACGCACTTTGAAGGCAAAAATACTTGACTTTTTCACGGCAAGAATATATAAATAATATTGGGCTGTTTTAACGGCCACGACCGTTTTGGTCTATTCAATATTTAAGGAGGATGTTCATAATGAACAAAACAGAATTTGTTGCTGCTGTAGCTGAGCAGGCTGGTTTATCAAAGAAAGACGCTGAGAAGGCAGTGAAGGCTTTTGCTGATGTCGTTACAGCAGAATTAAAGAAGGGTGAGAAAGTTCAGCTTGTTGGTTTTGGTACTTTTGAAGTTGCTACCAGAGAGGCTCGTCAGGGAAGAAACCCGGCTACCAAGAAGGTTATTACCATTCCTGCTTCCAAGGCACCTAAGTTTAAGGCTGGTAAGGCATTCAAGGATGCTCTTAACTAATCTGTAGATTAAAAAACGCGCAGGAGACTTCTCAGGAAGCCTCCTGTTTTATTTTTGGAGTGAATATGAGACTGGATAAATTTTTGAAAGTATCACGACTTATTAAAAGACGTACCATCGCCAATGAAGCCTGCGATGCGGGCCGTGTGGTTGTGAACGGGAATATCGCCAAGGCATCCACCGTTGTAAAGGTGGGAGATACCATAGAGATTTCTTTTGGCAACCAGACTGTCAGGGTGAAAGTTCTCTCCCTGCAGGAGTCCATCCATAAAGAGGATGCGGCCGGCATGTACGAAGTGCTTGGTACGGAATAATAGGCGCGTATTAACCAATCATTAATAGTTGACGGATTACATAATTCTATATAATATAATATTATGTAAACACGATGGAGGCATGGGCGCAGTGAGAAGGAAGAAAGCGGCATTCCGAAAGAAAAAACAGAATAAATTCGCTTTCCTGCTGGTCATTCTCGCCGTATGCACAATTGCCGGAACCGTAAGCTATAAGAGTGCGGAACTTAAGCGTACGAAGGACGCTTATGATGCACGGGAGGCGGCTTTGGATTCGGCCATTGCGGATGAGAATCTGCGTGCCGATGAAATCAATCGTTACGATGAATATACGAAAACCACGAAATTTATAGAGGAAATCGCACGGGAGAGACTGGGTCTTGTATACCGGGGCGAGCTTATTTTCAAGCATGATTGATAAAGTCAGGGAGTATAACAAACAGAAGAAGTTGTTTGAAGAAGGTGATGGAATTGTAGTCGGTGTATCCGGCGGTGCCGATTCCGTATGCCTTCTTTTTGTGCTTTCCGAACTTGCAAGGGAATGGAAGCTGACCCTGCGTGTAATTCATGTGCATCATGGCCTCCGCCTGAGTGCAGACCGCGATGAAGCATATGTCGCAGAGCTGTGCGAACGACTGAGCATTCCCATGAAAGCGATTCATGTGGATGTCAAAAAATACGGTGCCGAGAATCACATGGGAACCGAGGAGGCAGGAAGAGCCTTAAGGTACGGGGCGTTCGAAGAGGAAAGAATTCAACTGGAACGGGAGCTTCCGGGGCACAAGGCATACATAGCGGTTGCACATCATATGAATGATAATGCCGAGACCTTGCTGCTTCACTTATTCCGCGGCAGCGGGCTCCGCGGTCTTCGCGGAATTGCTCCGAAATCCGGACATATCATACGACCGCTCCTTTCCGTGAGCAGAACGGAGATTGAGGAATACCTCGAGCAGAACGGAATTGCTTTTTGCACGGATGAGACGAACTTCACTGATGAATATGTGCGGAACCGAATTCGAAACCACCTTCTTCCCTATGCGGAGCAGGAAATCTACCACGGCGCCATGAAGAATGCGGCGCTTGCGGCAGGAAGGCTCTGGCAGGTGGACGAATATCTTTCCAAAGTGGCACGGGAACATATAAATAAGTATGTGGATTTCCGCGAGGGAAGTGCCTTCATTTCGGATGCCTACATTACAGAGGATACGGTATTTGATTCGTATGTTCTGACGGATATTATTGAGACCCTGTCTGGCTGTCGGAAGGACATTACCAGCGTGCATGTGGAGAGCTTTCGCGAGATGCTTTCCGCACCCTGCGGAACCCGGCTGAGTCTGCCCTACGGAATTGCAGCCTGCAAGGACCATGACGGAATTGTTTTCTCTTCCATCGAGCTTGGCGAGGGAGTATCGGAGTTTACGTATGAATTCCCGTTTCCTCTTACGGAGGACAAAGAGTATCGCGTTTCCACCGCCGGCTTGGGCGAACTGGTTTTTTGCCTGCACAGCGAGGCGGAATCGGTGCGAAAAAAGGCAGAGATTCCTTCAAAAACATATACGAAATACTTTGACTATGATAGAATAAATGCGGCACTTTGCATGCGTCACAGGCTATCCGGGGATCGAATCGGTGTTTTGGCCGGAGGCGGTAGCAAGAAACTCAAGGATTATTTCATAAATGAACACATTCCGGCGCGCAAAAGAGACGCACTCTATGTGATTGCAAGCGGTAGTGATATTCTTTGGGTAATCGGTTACCGGATCGGGAGCTCCTATAAGCTGACGGCAGATACAAAGCGTGTCCTCGAAATTTCGATAGAAACAGATGACAGGAAAGGATTTTGTCATGAAGGAACAAGTGAAAGTACTTTTTAGCGAAGAAACAGTTGATGCCAAGATTAAAGAGATCGGAGAACGAATCAGCAAGGATTACGCCGGCAAAAGCGTTCATCTGATTTGTGTTTTGAAGGGCGGAAGCTTCTTTATGTGCGAGCTGGCCAAACGTATTTCCATCCCGGTCAGCATCGATTTTATGTCCGTATCCAGTTACGGAAGTGAAACGAAGTCCAGTGGTGTAGTCAGAATTGTGAAGGATCTTGATGAAACCATTCAGGGCAAGGATGTTATTGTTGTAGAGGATATCGTAGATTCCGGTCGTACTTTGAGCTACCTTATGGAGCTTCTTCAGCAGAGAGGACCGAAGAGCCTGGCTCTTTGCACTCTGCTTGATAAGCCGGAACGACGCGTTATCGACGTTGATGTGAACTATACAGGATTCGAAATTCCCGACTATTTCGTTGTAGGTTATGGTCTGGATTATGACCAGAGATATCGTAACCTGCCGTATGTCGGCGTAGTCGAATTCGTAGAGGAATAAATTCCGTATCCACGGATACAGAAGGAGGAGATAAATAGTGAAACAAAAGAAACAGGTAGGCATTAGCCCCATTGTAATCATTGTGGCAATTCTGCTGTTACTGGCTATGTGGGTCAGTACACTTCAGAGCGACACGGTGAATTACACAAAGGCAGAGTTTGTAACGGATTTGAATGCCGGTAACATTACCGAAATCAGCATCAAGCCGAATCAGGAGACTCCGACCGGTAAATTGATTGTCACACTGAAGAATGCGGCCAAAAAGAACTTAAACGTATCGGATGTGAAGGAAATCGAGGACCTGGTAGCAGAATACAACGACACTCCGGACGTGAAGGATGTCGTTCTTAAGATGTCCGCAGTTCCCAAGGAGAGCTGGTTCCTTAAGTATGTATTGCCCTGTCTCATGATTCTTATTGTGCTGATTTTGTTTTTTGGCCTGGCCGGCGGCGCTCAAGGTAACGGCGGTGGCAAGGTTAATAACTTCGGCAAGTCCAGGGCAACGAAGTCTGACGGAACGAAGGTGCGTTTCGATGATGTTGCGGGCTTAAAAGAAGAGAAAGAACAGCTTGAAGAAGTCGTAGACTTTTTGAAGAATCCGACCAAGTACAGTGCACTCGGCGCCAGAATCCCGAAGGGTATTCTTCTTGAGGGCCCTCCCGGAACCGGTAAAACTTTACTTGGTAAAGCAATCGCAGGTGAGGCAGGCGTTCCGTTCTACAGCATTTCCGGTTCCGATTTCGTGGAGATGTTCGTAGGTGTCGGTGCTTCCCGTGTGCGTGACCTTTTTGAAACGGCCAAAAAGAATGCTCCCTGCATTATCTTTATCGATGAGATTGATGCGGTTGCCCGTCGAAGAGGTTCCGGTATGGGCGGCGGCCATGATGAGAGAGAGCAGACCTTAAATCAGATGCTGGTTGAAATGGACGGTTTCGAAAGCAACATCGGTATTATAGTACTTGCTGCAACGAACCGTATTGATATTCTGGATCCCGCGATTATGCGTCCCGGTCGTTTTGACCGTAAGGTTACCATCAGTAATCCCGATGTACGCGGTCGTGAGGAGATTCTGAAGGTTCATTCCAAGAATAAGCCCCTGGGCGAGGATGTGGATCTTCATTCCATCGCACAGACTACCGCAGGCTTCTCCGGTGCTGAGCTTGAGAACCTGATTAACGAAGCTGCTATCCTGGCGGCCAAAAAGAATCGTAAGTACATTATGAGCGAGGATGTGAAGGAAGCCTTCATCCGTGTCGGCATCGGAACCGAGAAACACAGCCGTGTTATCTCTCCGAAGGAACGACAGATTACCGCATATCATGAAGCGGGACATGCTATTCTGTTCCATGTGCTTCCTGATGTCGGACCCGTTTATACGGTTTCCATCATTCCTACCGGTATCGGTGCTGCCGGCTATACCATGCCGCTTCCCGAGCGGGATGAGATGTTCAATACGAAGAATCGCATGCTTCAGGAAATCATGGTTTCCCTGGGCGGACGTATTGCCGAGGCCAAGATCTTCGAGGATGTTACGACAGGCGCCAGCGGCGATATCATGCGAGCTACCAAGATTGCCCGTGCAATGGTATCTAAGTACGGTATGAGTGAGAATGTCGGTATCATCAATTACGACGACAGCAGTGACGAAGTATATATCGGTCGTGACCTGGCACATGCCAAGGCTCATTCCGAGTACATCACCGGCCTGATCGATCAGGAAGTTAAGAGCATCGTAGACGATTGCTACAAGAAAGCACAGGCAATCATTGACGAATACAGTGATGTTCTTGAAAGCTGTGCAAGACTTCTTCTTGCACAGGAGAAGATTACCCGCGAGGAATTCGAAGCATTGTTTGAGAATCGCGGACAGAAGGATGCAGAATAAGGATTTGTGCAATATGCACAATAAAGATACGCGCATTTTGTAATATTTGTGCATTTGTAGCCTTTACCTATAAAGGGGCCTTTGCTACAATACAACATGTAACCCCCATATAGTTTTTTGCTATACCCCATAAGTAAGAAATACCTTCTCTAAGAGAAAAGCAGACGCGAGTCTGCTTTTTTCGTTTGTAAAATGCCGGCTTTGCGTTGATAAAGAAATTAAAGTTAGGTACAATATATAAGGTTAAAAAAGAAGGAGGAAACGCCTTTATGGAACCGAACCAGGTCCTTAACAAAAGAGAAGTATACCTAACGAACATGAGGCCGACTTTGAATAAAAAAGCGGTCTTTAGCGATATGACTCCGTCTTTTCTTTCTCCCTGCAATCCGCAACCGTTTGGCACCGTGATTATTACGATTCGAACGGGACGGAATAATGTGGATTATGTTTTTTTGCACCATGGTAATCAGGAATCTCTTATGATGATGAAAGCCAGAACGGAGGAGCTTTTTGATTATTACTGTGCGGAGATTCCGCTTGAGGACGCACCGCTGTGCTACTATTTTGAGCTTGTGTGCGGCCAGTTGAAATGTTTCTATGACAGACGCGGCGTCGTGAAGGAGACGGAGGGACGGTTTTCTTTCCGGCTGATTCCGGGATTTCAGACTCCGAAGTGGGCGTACGGTGCTGTCATGTATCAGATATTTACGGATCGCTTTTGTAACGGAGACCCGACGAACGATGTGCTGACGGATGAATATGAGTACCTGAAGCAGCACTCCGAGCGTGTTGAGAATTGGAACCGGCTTCCGAAACCGGAGGATATCCGCGAGTTTTACGGCGGGGATCTTAGGGGTGTTATGGACAAGCTGGATTATCTTGCGGATTTGGGCGTTGAGGTCCTTTATTTCAATCCGCTGTTTGTTTCACCTTCGAGTCACAAGTACGATATTCAGGATTATGATCACATAGATCCGCACTTTGGCGTGATCGTACAGGACGAAGGGGAACTGCTTCCGCCCGGCGATGCGGACAATACGCATGCCACCCGTTACATAAACCGTGTGACCGATCGCAGGAATCTGGACGCTTCGAATGCCCTTTTTGCGCAGCTCGTGGAAGAGGCACACAAGAGAGGAATCCGTGTGATTCTGGACGGTGTCTTCAATCACTGCGGTTCCTTTAATAAATGGATGGATGCAGAACGCATCTACGAGCAGGCTCAGAATTACGAGCCGGGCGCTTTTGTTTCGAAGGAGAGCCCGTACCATAACTACTTCCGCTTTTTCTCCGAGGAAGGCTGGCCGTATTGCGACAATTTCGACGGCTGGTGGGGCCATAAAACCTTACCGAAACTGAATTATGAAGACCGTGCTTTACGGGATTATATTATATCGGTCGGAGCCAAATGGGTAAGTGCTCCTTACAATGCGGACGGCTGGAGACTGGATGTAGCTGCGGACCTCGGGTATACGCCGGAGATGAACCACAGCTTTTGGAAGGATTTCCGCAGAGCGGTCAAGAATGCGAATCCCGAGGCGCTGATTCTGGCAGAGCATTACGGCAATCCCGGCGACTGGCTTAAGGGCGATGAATGGGACGGCATCATGAATTACGATGCGTTTATGGAACCGGTCACCTGGTTTTTAACCGGAATGCAGAAGCACAGTGATGATTTCAGGCAGGATCTTTTAAATAACGATCAGGCGTTTATCGATATGATGGTGAACAACGGAATGAATCTTCCGTCCGTTTCCCACTTTGTTTCCATGAATGAACTTTCCAATCACGATCATTCCCGCTTCCTGACCCGTACGAATCACGTGGTGGGCCGCGTGAATTCGAAATCACAGGCAGAAGCCGCGGAAGGTATCGATATGGCAGTTATGCGAGAAGCGGTCTGCATGCAGATGACCTGGGTGGGTGCTCCTACGATTTACTATGGAGATGAGGCCGGCCTGTGCGGCTGGACCGATCCGGACAATCGCCGTCCTTACCCTTGGGGGAATGAGGACCTCGATCTTCTTAACTACCACCGAACACTGATTCATATTCATAAGGAATGCCCGGAACTCAAAACCGGCAGCTTTCATTTTTTGCATCACGAATATGGAGTAATCTGCTACGGACGTTTCGACAGCATGCATCAAAGCGTGGTAGTGATTAATAATACGGAAGAAGAAAAAGCATTACAGCTTGAAGTTTGGCCGCTGGGCGTCGGACAGGACAGTATCATGCAGGTACTTTCGCAATCCACGGAAGAAGGCGTGGCTTCGCCGGGCGAAACTTGGGCGGTTGCTGCCGGGGAGATGCGTTTTGTGGCACCCCCGAAGAGTGCGACGATATTACGTTCATTGGTGTAATATGAACGACTTTGGGTGAATCTATGGACAAAAGAAATGTTTATATCCTTGGGTCAAAGGGTATTCCGGCTGCGTACGGCGGCTTTGAGACCTTTGTGGAGCGACTGACGGCCGGAAAGGTTTCCGAGAAACTTCATTATTACGTATCCTGCCAGAAGTATGCAGACGAATATGCGGCGCTTAAGGGCGAGTGCTATGAGCATAACGGAGCGACCTGCTTTCCGATTAAGGTTCCCAAAATCGATGCCTTCAAATCGGTTTACTGCGATGCCGTGTCGCTTAGATGGGCTATCCGGCATATCCGCAGGAATCATGTGGAAGCTCCCGTGATTTTTATTTGCACCTGCAGAATCGGACCTTATTTGAAGCTTAAGAAACGGCTTCTTAGGCGTCTCCATGTTACGCTGATTGTCAATCCTGACGGACACGAGTGGTTGCGTGCCAAATGGAGTGCTCCCATCAAGAAGTATTGGCGCTATTCGGAGAAGCTGTGCATTAAGAGCGCAGACTTTGTTGTTTGCGACAGCAAGAGCATCGAGAATTATATAAAGAAAGAATACGCTGCATTTGGGCCCAAGACTACGTTTATCGCATACGGTTCGGAGATGGAGCGCAGTACCCTTTCCGATACGGAAGGCACCATGAATGAGTGGCTTTTACGGATGCAGGCTCAGCCCGGAGATTATTATCTGAACATTGGACGCCTGGTTCCCGAGAACAATTACGAAACGATTCTTAAGGAGTTCATGCAGAGCAAGACGAAGCATAAGCTCATAATTGTTACAAACATAAAGGACAATAAATATTACGAAGAACTGCGGGAGAAGCTGGGCTTTGAGCGGGATGAAAGAATTCGTTTCTGCGACGCCATCTACGATGCGCAGTTGATTCAAAAGATTAAGGATGATGCGTTTGCTTATATTCACGGTCATTCGGTAGGCGGTACGAATCCGAGCCTTCTGGAGGCGTTGTCTTCGGTTCCCGTAAATCTTCTGTACGAGTGCGGCTTCAACCGCGAGGTAGGCGAGGATGCGGCTTTGTACTGGACACTTGAAGAAGGCAGTCTGGCGGGACTTTTGGAACGTGCGGATGTGCTTTCCCCGGAGGAACGCAGCGAGATGGAACGCAAGGCACAGGCTCGTATACGGGAACACTATACCTGGCAGCAGGTTTGTGCGGATTATGAAGATGTATTTTTGAGTAAGTAAAAGAAGGCTGTGGAGACACAGCCTTCTTTGTTTAAGAACGGAGAGCATGGGATTCGAACCCACGGTGCCTTGTGGGCACACGGCATTTCGAGTGCCGCACCTTAAACCGCTCGGACAACTCTCCACATCACAAGAGAAAATTATACTGTTTCAAAAATGCTTCGTCAAGTCGGCGCGGAGTAATATCGAAAACATCTTTTGTAAGTCGTTGAGAAATGAAAATACATAAGGTATAATAAATTGATTTAGTATTAGTATGTCGAGGAGTATGCAGATGTCATATACCGCATTGTACCGAAAGTTCCGCCCGGCTACCTTTGATGAGGTCAAGGGACAGGATCATATAGTGACGACGCTTAAGAACCAGATTCGCTCGAATCGTGTGGGTCATGCGTATCTTTTGTGCGGAACCCGAGGCACCGGCAAGACTTCCATTGCCAAGGTTTTTGCCAAGGCAGTGAACTGCGAGAATCCGCAGGACGGTAATCCCTGCCTTCAGTGTGAAAGCTGTAAGCGTATTGCCGCCGGAGCCAATATGAACGTTGTCGAAATTGATGCGGCCTCCAACAACGGCGTTGACAATATCCGTGAAATCGTGGAGGAGGTTTCCTATTCTCCTTCCGAAGGTAAATACAGAGTTTACATTATTGATGAGGTCCATATGCTTTCAACCGGTGCATTTAATGCACTTTTGAAGACACTTGAGGAACCTCCTGCTTATGTTATTTTTATCCTTGCGACGACGGAAGTGAACAAGATTCCCATCACAATTCTTTCACGTTGCCAGCGTTATGATTTTCGGCGTATTTCCATCGATGAAATATCGGCACGACTTTCCGACCTTATGTCGCGGGAGGAAATCCCCGTGGAGGAGCGGGCCATCCGTTACATCGCCAAGGCCGGAGACGGTTCCATGCGAGATGCGTTGAGTCTTCTTGACCAGTGCATTGCCTTCAATTATGGGCAGACCTTAACCTATGACAAGGTGCTGAATGTGCTGGGTGCTGCGGATTACGAATTGTACGGAAGGCTGCTGGATTGCATTTATGCACAGAATCTGGTCGGGGCTTTGAAGGTTTTGGAAGAGGTCGTCAATCTGGGCCGTGATTTGATGCAGTTTGAGATGGATTTTGTCTGGTATCTCAGAAATCTTATGCTGCTCATCAGTACTCCGAAGTCAAAGGATATTCTGGAGGTCTCAGGGGAAGCACTGGATACGCTTTCAGGGCAGGCCGCTACGATGGAACTGGATTCCATCATGCGATATATCCGCATGTTGTCGGAGCTTCAGGCACAGCTTCGTTATTCCATGAATAAACGTATTCTTTTGGAGATGACGCTCATCCGTATGTGCAAGCCACAGATGCAGTGGGATACACAGGCGGTTACGGATCGTATACGCCAGCTCGAGGACCGGGTTGCACAGGGCGTGGTGGTAAGGGCAGCGGAGCAATCGGAAGGCGGCGGTATGCTGTCTCCCAAAGCGGCACAGAAACCGATGCCGCTCAAGAGTGCACTTCCCGAGCAGGTGAAGCAGATTTGCGAGCGCTGGAGTCATCTGACCAAGGATATTGATCAGCCGCTCCGTAATTATCTGAATGAATGCTTCCCGAGCGTTTCCGACGAGGGCGAGCTGTTAATCGTCAGCACGCGTGAGCTTCTTTGTTCTAAAATGAACAATCCGGATTGTCTGGAGCTGCTGGGGCAGGTCCTGAATGAAACGGTCGGTGCCGATGTTAAGTTCAAGATTGTTTATGATAATCCGGTGCAGGAAGTAATGCCGAATGTACTGAGTTTGTTTGAGAATTCAAACATTCCCGTAAATACAGAGAATTTTTAATTACCCGAAGTGGTTGAAAGGAAGGTTATTATGGCCAAAAGAGGTGGATTTCCCGGCGGCGGTATGCCGGGCAATATGAATAATCTGATGAAGCAGGCACAGCGTATGCAGCGTCAGATGGAGGAGAGCCAAAAAGAAATGGAGACCAAGGAGTTTACGGCACAGGCCGGCGGTGGCGCTGTTACTGTAACTCTTACCGGCAATAAGGTGGTTCAGAAAGTAGAATTGAAGCCGGAGGTAGTGGACCCTGATGACATCGAGATGCTGCAGGACTTAATTGTCGCAGCATTTAACGAAGCATCCAAGCAGGTTGATGATGCCAACCAGGCCATTATGGGCCGCATGACCGGAGGCCTTCCGTTCTAATGGAACTTTACAGCGGATATATTAACAGATTAATCGAACAGCTGGCAGCACTGCCCGGAGTCGGTGACAAGAGCGCGCAGCGTCTCGCTTTCCATATAATAAATATGCCGAAGCAGCGTGCGGAGCTTTTGGCCCGTTCTATTCTGGACGCCAAAGAGAATGTCCGATACTGCAAGGAATGCTGTACATTGACCGATCAGGAGACTTGCCCGATTTGTGCCAATGACAAGCGCGATCGAAAGACCATCATGGTAGTGGAAAACTCGCGCGATTTGGCGGCATATGAGAAAACCGGGCGTTATCAGGGCGTTTATCATGTTCTTCACGGGGCCATTTCTCCCATGTTGGGAATCGGACCGAATGATATCCGCCTTAAGGAACTCATGGTACGTCTTACGCAGGATGATGTTGACGAAGTAATTATTGCTACGAATTCGTCCCTGGAGGGTGAGTCCACCGCGATGTATATCAGCAAGCTGATCAAACCAAGCGGAATTAAGGTGACCCGTATTGCAAGCGGTATCCCTGTGGGCGGCAATCTTGAGAACATAGATGAAGTTACTCTTTCACGTGCACTGGAAGGTCGTAGCGAATTATAAATGTAAATGTAAAGGAGAAGGATTATGGCAGTTACAAAAACTAAGTTTGGAATGACAGACGATGGCAGAGAGGTATTCCTCTACACATTGGAAGGAAGCAGAGGCATGAAGGCTTCCGTAATGAATTTCGGAGCAATTCTCGTGAATCTTTATGTGCCCGATCAGAACGGCGATGTAAAGGATATCGTTTTGGGCTATGACAGCTTCGAGCCGTACAAGATGAACGGATGCTTCTTTGGCGCAACCATTGGACCGAGCGCCAATCGTATCGCCGGAGCACAGTTTGTTATTGGCGGAACGACCTATAAGATTCCTGCCAATGAGAATGGCAATAACCTCCACTCGGATTTCCAGCAGGGCTGGCATAAGCAGCTTTGGGATGCCGAGGAATTGGAAGATGGCGTTAAGTTCACACTGAAGGCTGCTGACGGCGAGCTGGGCTTCCCCGGAAATCGTGAGGTCAGTGTTACTTATGTTGTTACAAAAGAGAATGAACTCAAATTAATCTATCATGGCACCAGCGACAAAAAGACCGTGCTGAATCTTACCAACCATACCTACTTCAATCTGAAGGGCCAGGACAGCGGCAAGATTCTGGACCATGTTCTTTGGCTGAAAGCAAGCCGTTATACCCCGGTTGTTCCCGGCGCTATTCCCACCGGCGAGCTGGCACCTGTTAAGGATACCGTTTTTGACTTTACCGTTGCCAAAGAGGTAGGTCGCGACATCGAGGCCGATGAGCAGCAGTTAAAGCTGACCATGGGATACGATCACAACTTCGTTATCGATGATTATGAGGGCAAGCTTCAGAAATTTGCTACAGTTACTGCCGGCGGCAGAACCATGGAGGTTTATACGGATCTTCCCGGCGTTCAGTTCTATGCAGGTAACTGCATTGCTCCGCATGCAGGCAAAGGCGGTGCAGCATATGGTCCCCGTTGTGCAATGTGCCTTGAGACGCAGGCATTCCCGGATTCTGCCAATCGTGCCGGATTCCCGAATGTATTCTTTGGGGATGGTTTAGACTATAATACAACGACGGTTTATAAGTTCTTATAATATGAATCAGTATGATGCGGCAGTTCGCCGCCATAGACGTAGAATTGCATATGGATATATTCTGTTCTTTATTTTGTTAGGTGCGATTCTTTTTGGCACCTGGTATTATTTGAACAATCGACCATATTCGGAGATGGCCGTTCTGTCCGTGACGGACAGGACGGTCGCTTCCGGGTCTGTAACAAAGGCAATGGGACAGGGAATCCTTACCTATAGTAAGGACGGCGCTTCGTTTACGGACAGTCAGGGACAGCCGGTTTGGAATCGGACCTTTGAAATGACGGATCCGATGATGAGCATTTGCGAGGGCGCGGTTGCTTTTTGCAATCGGGACGGTACCAGAATTTATGTCATGGATGAAACGGCTCCCATCGGGGATTTCGCCACGGCTACCTTTGTGAGGGATCTGTGTGTTTCGGCGCACGGAGAGGTACTGGCCATTCAGGATGACGGCGACGTAACGGGGATTTATCTGTATTCCCCGGACGGCAGCGTAATCGCCAAGTTCCGTACAACCATGGACCAGTGGGGATATCCGATTGCAATGGATATATCTCCGGACGGGCATCTGGTGATGGTCAGTTATCTTTTTGCGACAGGAGACAGTATTACCAGCAGAGTCGCTTTTTACAATTTCGGTGATGTAGGTGCTGCAAGCTCGGACAATTTCGTGAGCGGCTTCAACTATTCGGATTCATTTATGGGGCAGGTGGGATTTTTGGATGACGGTTCCGCCTATGCGATGGGTGATGACAGGCTGGTCTTTTTCGAAGGACGCCAGATTCCGGAGGAGAAGGGTTCTTATTCTCTTTCGCAGAATATTATGAGCGTTTATGAAAGCAATGCGACATTGGGAGTTTTGAGGTATACTGACAGTACGGATCAACCGTATTGCTATACCATATATGACAGTAAGGGCAATGTTGTTACGGAATTACCCTCTGCGCATAAGTACAGCAATTATTGTTTCATGGGGAAACAATATCTTTTGTATGATGATGAAAGCTTTTTGGTATACACGACGGAAGGCGAATGCAAGTATAGGGGACAGTTTGATGCCTCGGCACTGTGCATGAACTATACGAATCGCAAGGGCTGCTTTGTGATTGCGTATGCTTCGTCGGTTGATGTGGTGCAGGTTAAATAGGGCAGGAGGAAGTAAGGATGGATTGGTTTAATTGGCTTTTGGCTGTAGTGGCATTGATTGTGATTTGGCGCATGATTGCCGGCGGCAAAAACGGCTTTGCCGAAGAACTTGAGAAAATGATTACGCTTATAGTCATTTTCTGTATTGGAGCAATGGCACTTGCGGCAATATTCGGATTCGTCAATAAGAGAATTCTGATTATCGTGCTGGCAATCGTTGTGATTCTTCTTTTGTGTGCAGTGCACAAGTTGTTGATGCTTCCACTGGATGTCTTTAAGCGCGGAACGAAATTGAAAGCTTTCAAGGCTATAGATGTGATTCTGGGTATTCTGATTGGTGCTGCGGAAGGCATTATTGTTGTATGGTTTGCAATTGCCATTGTGTACGGTATCGGTGCACTCGGATCGAATCCTGTGACAGATGCTACGCAGAATGCAGTTGATACTTCCGTAGTTCTCACAAAGCTTCAGGATTACAATTATATTCATAAAGGCATCGATGCATTGCTTCGGGCAACAGGCAAGTAAATATGGTACGAAAGCCCCTGCTTTAGGGGCTTTTTTAGTGCTCAAAAATCTTTTATTTTTGTTGTTGACAATGAAAAAAGTGTGGTGCTATAATGAAAATCCACCGCGCGATATAGCGTGGTGAAGTGCTGTAAAACAAGCCTTTTAAGTTCCAAAAAGAAATCAAAAATTTCTTAAAAAAAGTGCTTGACGCACCTAAGTAACT
>JAZLJD010000081.1:0-33577 GCA_045617725.1 Lachnospiraceae bacterium | reverse complement strand
TCCGGTATATTTAGCCCTTCACTGCATTGCAGCGAAGCTGCTACGGATTGCGACACAAAGTGTCGCGTGAAAAATGCCTGCATTTTTCACACTAATCCCCGCATTTCGCAATCCGGTATATTTAGCCCTTCACTGCATTGCAGCGAAGCTGCTACGGATTGCGACACAAAGTGTCGCATGAAAAATGCCTGCATTTTTCACACTACCCTCTTATTATATAAAATTACCGATAAAGCTGCGCCTGTGAATTTCACAGGGGCCCATCGTCTTAATGGCTTCGATATGTTCTTTGGAGCCGTATCCTTTATTGCCCGAAAAACCGTAACCGGGATACTTAAGGTCCATCTCCTCCATAAAACGGTCTCTGGTAACCTTGGCTACAATGGAAGCTGCCGCAATGGAAATGGACTGAGCATCTCCCTTCACAATGGGAACCTGTTTCATGGGAAGGTTCGGAATCTTGACGGCATCGTTTAACAGAATATCCGGTGTAACCGAAAGGGAATGCACCGCATCCTGCATGGCTTCGTAGGTCGCATTCAGTATATTGATTTCGTCAATTCGCTTCTCATCCCGTACTCCCACAGCCCAAGCTACAGCTTCTTTTGTAATAAGCTCGTAAAGTTCCTCCCTCTTTTTGGAAGAAAGCTGCTTGGAATCGTTTATATAAAGAATCTTACAGTCCTTCGGAAGTATAACGGCGGCTGCCATAACCGGTCCTGCCAGCGGTCCCCTTCCGACTTCGTCAATCCCGCATATATACTCGTAATCCGCATACTTATATTCAAACTTTTTCATCTGCTCGGTACGCTCAAGCTCGCTAAGGTATGCTTTATATCGATTCCCGGCACTCTTAAGAAGGCTCTGTACGGCTGCACGCTCGTCGCTTTCGTACAGTGCAATCACTTCGGGGAGCTGCTCCACCTTTGTATTTAACAAAATCTCTTTTATTTCTGCGGTTTTCACTTTATTTTCCTCATGGAATCAAACGGATAAATCACATATTTTGCTTTTCCGATGATTCTGCTTTTATTGACATTACCCACAAGATACCTGGATGAATACTTACTGACTGTCAGCGTACTTCTTGAGTCCGTTGAATTGTTTCGGTTATCTCCGAGTACAAAGTACTCGTCCTTTGAAAGTGTTATGGGCTTTGAGGCCCTACCCAAATGATTACTGTCTATTTGGTCAAGTCCCTCAAAATCCTTAAGCGGCGAAAAATCATCCTCTCCGGGCGCCTTCACATAGATGATTCCATCCCCGTCAATATAAACCGTCTCGCCGGGAAGCCCGATAATCCGTTTTACAAAGGACTCTTCATCCTGTTTCTCTACGGAAAAAACGACTACATCAAACCGCTTGGGGTCATGAAACCGATAGCTTATTTTGTCGACCAGAATATTATCCTTATCGCACAATGTGGGTTCCATGCTTTCGCCCAGAACTTCCGTACGCTGTACCACAAATGTAACCAGCAGATACGCAAGGCACACAACCACCAAAAGATAAAGGCTTAAAGACAGTACATCTTTTAATCCCTTTTTCATTGCAAACCACTCTTTCTATGAAATCATCGGCTCAATTGTGATATTTCCGAGCTTTCCGCTACGGAAATCATCCAAAATAAGCTTGGAAGCCTTACGCGTGTCCGGTTCGGACTGCTTTAAGAGGCAACCTCTCTTGATTGCGATGTTTTTCATATCTTCAAAAGCATCTTCCGAAAGCGTAATACCATATCGTTCATTAAGCTTTGCGGGATACTTCTCTTTCATAAATTTGATGAGTTCAAAAGCCAGTTCCTGCTCATCCAAAATTTCATCGTTGATGGAACCGATGAAGGCAAGATGCAGTCCGACCTCCTGATTCTCAAAGCGGGGCCAAAGAATACCCGGCGTATCCAAAAGTTCCAGGCCTTTGTTGAGACGAATCCATTGCTTGCCCTTCGTAACACCCGGCTTATTTCCGGTCTGGGCACAGGCCTTTCCGGCAAGAGAATTGATAAAGGTAGACTTACCGACATTCGGAATACCGACAACCATCGCACGAATCGGTCTGTTTACTATACCGCGCTTTTGGTCTCGTTCGATTTTCTCCCTGCAGGCCTTCGTAGCCGCATTCAGAACACGGCTTCCGATTCCGGATTGCCTGGCATTAATAAGCAGTACGGTAAAGCCCTGTTTCTCATAATAAGCACACCACTTTTTATTCTCTATATCGTCAGAAAGATCGGCTTTGTTAAGGATGATAAGGCGCTGTTTATTGCCTGCGATTCTGTCTATGTCCGGATTTTTGGACGCGAAGGGAACCCTTGCGTCAAGCAGTTCGATTACCAAATCTACCGCCTTGACATCCTCCTCCATCATTCTGCGTGCCTTGGTCATATGACCGGGGTACCACTGATAAACCATCTGACTAATTCCCTTTCAAATTCAATGAACTAAGTGTATATCCTTTTCGGCAATGGAAGCCGAAAGCCAAATCTTGCCCACAATATCCTCTTTGGCAATATAACCGACGTTACCGGACCTTGAATCCTCTCCGGCGTTGATATTGTCGCATATCACAAAGTATTCGTTATCCTTAAGCGTAATTGGGTTCTTAAGGCAACCTACATCGTTCATAATGCCGATTCGGGCAGGCCCCTCGTAGCGCACGTCGTTTACGTAAAGGTAGCCGTCCATGCTTGAAACGGTATCGCCGGGAACCGCTGCAACCCGACGAATCGACAGATGATACTCATGATTTCCGTTTGGATAAAAAGCAATCACATCGCCCTGTTTGGGCCTCGAAATGATATAAATAAAGCGATTGTAAAATACGTTCTCCGCATTTACCACCGTATCCGACATAGCCTCACCGATTACCGTAACACGCTGTACGAAGCAAAAAACAAAGACCCATGCAGCAAAGACGGTGATGGCAATGCACATAAACCAGCTAAGCAGATTCATAACAAGTTTCTTATTAAATTTCTTCTCTTTTACGCGAAAAGATAACCCTTTTCTCCTGCTCAACTTTCATCCTCTTTCCAATTCATCTTCTCTATTCTAATATAGAAAATGGAAATAAAAAAGGGACAATTACAATTTGTAACTGTCCCGTGGTTAATCTCAATTATTTAATAACTTCCTTAACCTTAGCTTTCTTACCAACACGATCTCTTAAGTAGAACAGCTTAGCTCTGCGAGCCTTACCATAGCGAACAACTTCAACCTTCTCTACGTTAGGAGAATGGATGGGCCAGGTCTTCTCAACACCGACACCATTGGAAGCCTTACGTACGGTAAAGGTCTGATGTGTGCTGCCACCCTGAATCTTAATTACGGTACCCTCGAAAATCTGGATACGCTCTCTGTTACCTTCCTTAATCTTACCGTGAACACGTACGGTGTCACCTACGTTGAAGGAAGGAACTTCAGCTTTTAACTGTTCCTGCTCAATCTCTTTAATAATTTCGTTCATTTTGAACCTCCTGTAATTTTGGGATGTTCTTAATACCACCATGGGTAACAGCGGACCATCTATAATCGCAACATTAGTAATTTATCATATCAAAGCCCTAATTGCAAGCATTATTTTCTTCTTCTGGCTTATGTTTCCTGTTTCGCTTTTTCTTAACAATGGGCGGATGCGCTTCGATGTAACGCTCGTATAAGTCAGGTCTTTTTTGTGCCGTTATCTCCTTGCTTTTCTCAAGACGCCAGTCGGAAACCTTCTTATGATCCCCCGACAAAAGAATGGGCGGAACGGCTTCCTCCATCCAGACTTCCGGTCTTGTATACTGCGGATATTCAAGCAAATCCTCGTCAAAGGATTCCGTAGAGGCAGATTCTTCATTATTTAAAACGCCCGGAACCAATCTGGAAATCGTATCCATCATGACCATGCAGGGAAGCTCGCCACCTGTCAGGACATAATCCCCGATTGAGATTTCGTCCGTAACGATTTTGTCAAGTACTCTCTGATCGATTCCTTCGTAATGCCCGCAAAGAAAGATAATCTCCTCCTCTTTGGAAAGTTCCTCCGCAATACGCTGCGTAAAGGTTCTTCCTGTGGGTGTCAAAAATACGACGCGTACCGGCCCCTTCGTTTCCAAATGGGATGTAATATCCTTAAAGCAATCATAAACGGGTTGAGCCTGCATGAGCATTCCTGCACCACCGCCATACGGGTAATCATCTACCTTTTTATGCTTATCAAGCGAATAGTCCCGGATATTAACCGGATTCACTGTTATAAGGCCCTTCTCGATACCGCGGCCCGTAATACTGACTGCCATACCGTCCCGTATCATCTCAGGAAACAGTGTCATTACATGAAATTTCATTAATTCCAGCTCCTTCTTAGGAAAGCAATCCGTCCATAATATGAATTTTGATAACGGACTCTTCTATGTTTACTTCCTTAATGCATTCCTTGATTGCAGGAAGCAATACCTCACCGTATTCCTTCGTATCCACAATGTAAACATCATTGGCGCCGGTTTCCATGACATCAATAAGGGTGCCGAATTCGCTTTCACTTCCGTCCTCATGGATGCTTATTACCCTGCATCCCATGAGATCCGGGATGAAATATTCATCCTCGCTTAAGTCAACTGCCTGTTCCCTCTTAATAAACAAAGGCATGCCCTTGTATTTCTCAATCAGGTTAATGTCATTGATATCCTTAAACTTAAGAATTACATACTGTTTGAAATACCTGGCACCGGCGACCTTAAAGACTTCATCGCCCTTGGGGGTGCGGATGATGACATCCTTTAAACTCTCAAATCTTTTGGGATCATCCGTCATGGGAAATACCTTGACTTCTCCCTTTATTCCATGTGTAGTTGTAATAACTCCGATTTGAAATTCTTTTACCATTTCTTCCAAAAAAGGTGCTCCTATGAAAGGAGCACCGATTCATTAAACAATTTCTACGTCAACTCTCTTATTGTCTTTTGTAGAAGCAGCTTTGACAACGGCACGAATTGCCTTGGCAATCTTACCCTGCTTTCCTATAACCTTACCCATATCCGAAGGATCAACATGAAGCTCTACTACGATACTTCTGCCATTTGCCTTCTCAGTTACTGTAACTTCCTCGGGTTTGTCGACAAGAGCTTTGGCGATAACTTCAACTAACTCTTTCATGGGCTCTCCTCCTCGATAAACAATAGTTACAATAGATTATTTATCAAGTCCGGCCTTCTTGAAAAGTTTAGCTACGATTTCGGTAGGCTGAGCACCGTTAGCAAGCCACTTCTGAGCTGCCTCTGTGTCAATCTTAACTTCGCTGGGCTCTACATTCGGATTGTAAGTACCAATCTCATCGATGCACTTGCCGTCTCTGGGGGATCTGGAATCTGCTACGATAATTCTATAATAAGGTGCTTTCTTCTGTCCCATTCTTCTTAATCTGATCTTTACTGCCATTTTTTTATCCTCCTAGGAAAAAATTAATCTATCAAAAAGGAAATCTGAATCCCTTTCTGCCTTTATAACCGCCCAGCATACCGGGCATCTGCTTCATCATCTTCTGCATTTCTTCGAATTGCTTAATGAAGCGGTTCACCTGTGAAATATCCATTCCGCAACCGGCTGCGATACGTCTCTTTCTGGAAGGAGACATAAGCTTCGGATTGCTGCGCTCTTCCGGCGTCATGGACTGAATAATTGCGACATTCTTCCGTAAGGCTCTTTCACCTTCGTCGCTGTCTATATCGCCCGACTTAAGTCCCATACCGGGTAACATACTCATAATACCGGAAAGGCCGCCGAGCTTGCTCATTTGGGACATGCTGTCAAGATAATCGTTGTAATCAAACTTGCCCTTCTTAATGCGGCTAAGACTCTCACGGTCCTGCTTGATTTCAAGATTCTCCTGCGCCTTCTCGATGAGGCTCAGTACATCGCCCATTCCAAGGATTCGACTTGCGATTCGGTCCGGATAGAACTGCTCCAGTGCATCCAGCTTCTCGCCCATACCGACGTATAAAATAGGCTTGCCGGTAACTGCCTTGACGGAAAGAGCGGCACCGCCTCTGGCATCGCCGTCCATCTTGGTAAGAACAACGCCGTCGATTCCAATCTGATTGTTGAATTTTTCCGCTACGTTTACGGCATCCTGACCGGTCATGGCGTCGACAAAAAGTAAGGTCTTGTGAACGCCGGCTACCTGCTTAATACGCTTTAGTTCCTGCATCATCTCTTCATCGACATGCAAACGTCCTGCCGTATCGATGATGACAACGTTGAAGTGGTTCTCTTTGGCGTAAGCGATAGCTTTCTCGGCAATGACTTCGGGGCGAACATCCGTGCCCATCTCAAAGACTTCGTTATCCGTCTTCTGTCCGTTTATCTTAAGCTGTTCAACAGCTGCAGGTCTGTAAATATCGCAGGCTACCAAAAGGCTCTTCTTGCCCTTCTTCTTAAAGAAGGAAGCGAGCTTACTGATGTTGGTTGTTTTACCGGCACCCTGAAGACCACAGGCCATGATAACGGTGATGGCCTGGCCGGGCTCAAACGAAAGCTCCGTCGTTTCGGAACCCATGAGCTTCACAAGCTCTTCATTTACAATCTTGATAACCATCTGTCCGGGGTTCAGGCCTTCCATAACATCCTGGCCTACGGCTCTCTCCGTGACAGCGGAAACGAACTGTTTAACAACTTTGTAGTTAACGTCTGCTTCCAAAAGAGCCATTTTAACTTCTTTTAAAGCAGTTTTAACATCATCCTCGGAAAGACGACCCTTACCTCTTAAGCTCTTAAAAACATTTTGTAATTTCTCAGATAAGCTTTCAAATGCCATTACATTTCCTCAATTATCTCAAGGGCAAGCTTCTTGATTGACTCATCCCCGCTTGCTTTATATATAAGATCCGCTTTCCCTTTGATAAGTTCAAAGCGTTCTATGAGATGCAATTTATTCTCATACTCGGTAAGTTTATTCTCACAGCGTTTCAGTATATCCTGAACGGCCTGTCGTGAAGTGCCTTCCTGCTCGGCTATCTCTGCCAAAGACAAATCGCCAAACACTGCGTCCTCGTAGATTTCCCGCTGATGCTCATTCAATAACTCACCGTAAAAATCAAACAATAAAGTTTTTAAAACGATATCTTCCATAAACTCACCTTGAGTATATTACAACACGTAAAAAGGGGTGTCAAGTATTTTTCCTTGACACCCCCCCCCTTAAAATTTTATTAAATGTTGGTACGAACCAGCTTGGGCTTATAACCTGACTTCTCAAGTGCATCCAAAATCTGTGCTTTATGCTCTGTTCCAAAGGCTTCCAAGGTGATTCGAAGCTCCACTGCAGCCTGACGGTTCACCGAAACGAACTGATTATGTTCAAGCTTTATTACATTACCGCTTTGTGCCGCTACGATGGCGGATACCTTCGAAAGTTCACCCGGCTTGTCGGGAAGTAATACGGAAACAGTAAAAATTCTGTCTCGGAATATAAGTCCCTGCTGTACTACGGAAGACATGGTAATGACATCCATATTACCGCCGGAAATAATGGAAACCACTCTCTTATTCTCCGGTTTCAAATGCTTTAAGGCCGCAATGGTAAGGAGTCCGGAATTTTCTGCCACGATTTTATGATTCTCTACCATATCAAGGAAGGAAACAATGATTTCCTCATCCTTAACGGTAATAATATCATCGAGGTTCTTCTGAAGATACGGGAAAATCTTACTGCCGGGAGTCTTTACCGCAGTACCGTCTGCGATGGTATTGACGGCAGGAAGCGTGGTAACCTTGCCGTCCTCAAAGGACTTTTTCATGCAGGCAGCCCCTTCGGGTTCAACACCGATTACCTTAATCTTCGGATTCAAAAGCTTCGCCAATGTGGAAACACCGGTTGCGAGTCCGCCACCGCCAATCGGAACCAAAATGACATCCACAAGCGGAAGTTCCTTAAAGATTTCCATTGCTATGGTTCCCTGACCGGTTGCAACCGTAAGGTCGTCAAACGGATGAATGAAGGTATAGCCTTCCTTTTCGGCGAGCTCATATGCATAAGCACAGGCTTCATCATATACATCCCCGTGCAGAACAACCTCGGCACCGTAGCTCTTCGTACGATTTACCTTCATGAGCGGCGTAGTTGTGGGCATTACAATGACAGCCTTGCAGCCGTAGGCCGAAGCGGAATACGCAACGCCCTGGGCGTGATTTCCCGCAGATGCTGTAATAAGTCCCTTCCCTCTTTCTTCGTCTGTCAAAGTAGAGGTCTTGTAATATGCACCGCGAATTTTATATGCTCCGGTTACCTGCATATTCTCGGGCTTAATGTAAACACGGTTTCCGGTTGTGTTACTAAGATATTCCGAATAAATCAGCTTGGTCTTGTTCGTAACCTTTTCAACCCGTTCCGCTGCTTCCTCAAATTTCTCAAGCGTAAGCATTTCTTCTTTGTCCATTATTCTTCCCTTTCCGCAAACAAAGCTTCCGTGAAGAGGTCTGCATCGAATTTCTGCAGATCTTCAATATGTTCACCGACGCCGATATATTTAACAGGCAACTTTAATTCGCCTGCTATTGCTACTACCATTCCGCCCTTGGCGGTTCCGTCCATCTTCGTAAGAATGATACCGTCGATGGGCATTGCTGCATTGAATTCAATCGCCTGCGACATTGCATTCTGACCGGTGGTTGCATCGAGTACCAAAAGGTTTTCCCGATAAATGCCCGGAAGTTCCCGATCCAGTACGCGATTCATCTTGGAAAGTTCATCCATCAGATTCTTTTTGTTTTGAAGTCTTCCGGCCGTATCACAGATTAAGATATCGGCCTTTTTGGCTTTGGCACTCTGAATTGCGTCAAACAAAACCGCAGAAGGATCGCTGCCCTCTATTCCGTTTACAATGAGTGCTCCGCTTCGCTCAGCCCATACATTCAACTGGTCGGAAGCTGCGGCACGGAAGGTATCTGCGGCCGCAAGGACTACTTTTTTGCCCATCTCCTTAAACTGCATGGCCAGCTTGCCGATGGAAGTCGTCTTACCTGCACCGTTCACACCGATCATGGTAATGACGCTCTGCTCATTAAGGAAGCGATACGTCGGAGCCTGCGAAAGAAGGATCTCCTTTATATCCTTTTTAAGGAGCTCAAGAACTTCTTCCGGCTTGTGATAGCCCGCTTCCATCATTTCCTCGCGGATTCTTTTAAGAAGATATTCCGTCGTGGTAACACCCACATCGCTCATAATCAGAATCTCTTCCAATTCCTCAAAGAAATCATCGTCGACTTCCCGGTTCGAAGAGAACAGACGATTCATGGAACCCTTGAATTGATAGCGGGTTTTGGTTAATGCACTTTTAAGTTTGGCAAAAAAGCCTTTCTTTTCTTCACTCATACTCTAATCTTTCACTAATCATCCAGCTGACTGTCTATGAGGCTGACGGAAACCAGGGCGGATACACCCTTCTCCTGCATGGTAATACCGTAAAGGCAGTCGGCCTTTTCCATCGTTCCGCGACGATGCGTAATAACGATAAACTGTGTATTCTTGGTCAGTTTATGGAGATACTTGGCAAAACGTTCTACATTTACTTCGTCGAGAGCCGCTTCAATCTCATCGAGGAGACAGAACGGCGAAGGCTTCAGATTCTGTATTGCAAATAACAACGCAATGGCCGTTAAGGATTTCTCGCCACCGCTTAACTGCATCATATTCTGAAGCTTCTTTCCGGGCGGCTGTGCAATGATACGGATGCCCGCATCCAAAAGGTCCTCTTCCTCCATGAGTTCCAGAGTACCTTTTCCGCCACCGAACAGCTCCTTAAATACCTTGTCAAACTCAACGGAAATCTCGGCAAATTTCTCCTTGAACTGCTTACGCATTGCTTCATCAAGCTCCGCAATGATACCGTTTAGGGTCTTCTCCGCTTCTATGAGATCCTCATGCTGCGCCTTTAGGAACGTATATCGCTCCATAAGATCCTTAAATGCTTCAATTGCATTGACATTGACATCGCCGAGTTTCTTGATTTCGTCCTTGAGTTTGGAAATTTCTTTCTTCATACCGCTAAGGTCGGTCATCTCCGGATTCATCAGGGAAACCGCATCATGCAGGGTGATTTCGTAAGACTCCCACATGTAGCTGATCTGCGATTCAATACTTTCCTCTATACGTTCCTTTTGAGAATTCAGTCTGAATACTTCCTTGTCAAGACGTGTCATGGTATCGGACAGTTCCTCACGCTTTGTAAAGAAGTTCTTCTGCTTCTGAGAGAGTTCGTCCTTTAACTTGATATCCTCTCTCATCCTGGCCGCTGTGTCATTCTCGACATCATGCGATGCCATAATCGTTGCTTCTATGGAGGCGATGTCCTGCTGCTTACGCTCCACTTCCTCTTCGTTCAGCTTCATGGCTTCAAGGATTTCAGAAAGCTCGCCCTGATAACGCATAATTTCCTGGTCGATACGGTCAATGTTCTGGTTATGGAATCCAAGCTGCTGGTTAATCTTCTCAATCTCCGTATCAAACGAAGCTACATGGGCCGATTCCTCTGTCTCACGGACACGCAAAACGGTAAGCTTCTGCTGGAATTCCTGCACCTTTTCGTTTACGTTCTTCTCAAACTGTTCCGATTCGGCCAGTTCATCAACCGTCTTTTGACGTTCTTCCTTTAAATCGTTAAGCGCTTTTTCAGTGTCCTGAAGATCCCCCTTCAGTTCGTCATAGCCCGAAAGGGTATCGTCCATTTTCTCTTTTGCATTCTGTACACTGATGCGTGCGGAATTCTGACGAAGGAATGCCTTCTGAAGCTCTGACTTCTCTTTCTCAAGACGCTCCCTGACGATTCTTCTTTCCTCACGCTTTTTGTCTATGGAAGCATTCAGTTCATCAAGTGCCTTCTTACATTCAGCGACCTTCTTCTCAAGGTCTTCGATTTCACGTCTTCTTCCAAGGAGATTCGAATTGTTCTTAAAACGGCCGCCGCTTATGGCACCGCCCGGCACCAAAAGTTCTCCGGCCAGAGTAACCATACGGATACTGTAATTGTACTTTCTTGCGATTTTGGTTGCATGGTCCACATCATCCACAACCACGATACGTCCGAGCATCGCTTCCGCAATGACCTTGTATCTTGCCTCGCAGCGAACCAGTTCGGAGGCCATTCCGATAGCACCAGGCTCCTTGAGAACTTCGGGTGTCTTAAAGGTTTCATTTACAATGCTGTCAAGAGGCAAAAAAGTAACTCGTCCGGCCTTGCTCTCCTTCAGATACTCAATCAGTTTCTTGGCTGTGCTTTCATCTTCCGTAACAACATTCTGAATATTGCCGCCGAGTGCGATTTCAATCGCAGTCTCGTATTTTTCATCTACTTTGATAAGGTCGGCCACTACGCCGATAATGCCCTTAACGGCATCCTTCTGCTCCATAACTGCCTTGACGGAACCGCCGTAGCCCTCGTAACGCTCCGTAATATTGGAAAGCGCCTCAAGGCGTGATTTCTCACGGTGGTAGCTTTCGGTCAGCTCTCTCGTTTTGGCATCGGCGCCCATGATTTCGTCATGAAGCTTGGTATTCTTAAGTTCATCGGCATTAATGGCATCATTAATGCGGGTAATATCATCATTGGCAGCATTAAATTCATCCTGCAGAGCCTTGAGTGCTTCTTCCTGCTCTTTTTCGTCGGTCTTGTAACGAAGCAGTTTGGCACTGAGTTCGGCCTTATGGATGGAAAGCTGTTCATTCTGTGAATCGATTCTGGCAATATGGGACTTAATGGTCGCCCTTTCATTCAAGGCGTCGATAATCTGATTCTTGCCCACTTCAATCTGGAAGTTCAGATTCTCAATGGATTCCTGCACTTCCGAAAGAACCGCCTGTGCCTCGGCACGTTTTTGGCTGATTTCCTCAAACTGTGCATCTACCAAAGATTTCTCCGAAAGGATTTCCTCTTTGGCCTCCCGGCGGGTATTTATTTCCTCATTCAGCGTTTCCTCACGCTGCACAAGATGTGTCCTTGAACCTTGGGCAGAATTAATCTGCTCCTTTAATACCGCAATCTGCTGCGTAAGAAGATTCCGTTTCTCGCCCGTATCACTTAAGGCATTTCTTGCATCCTCAATTGCCGTTTCAAGTCGCTCCAGTTCCTCCTGGATTCGATCGTACTCGTCCTTTATATGGTTGAATTCATCCGTCGTAGCAGTCAAATCACGTGAAGCATTCTCCCACTTCTCTTTGACTGAGTCCAGCTCGCTTTTTAAACGATTATTCTCAAGCAAAAAACAATTGACGTCCAAAACCTTCAGTTCGTCACGCTTTTTAAGGTAAACCTTGGCAACTTCCGACTGCTTTTCAAGGGGTCCCTTCTGCTTCTCAAGTTCCGCAAGAATATCCGTAATACGAAGGAGATTGGCCTTCTCATCGTCGAGTTTCTTCTGAGCTGCCAGCTTACGCTTTTTGAATTTCACAATACCTGCAGCTTCATCAAACAGCTCACGACGTTCTTCCGGCTTACCGCTTAATATCTTCTCAATCTGGCCCTGTCCGATGATGGAATACCCTTCCTGACCGATACCCGTATCGTAAAAGAGCTCATTTACATCCTTTAAACGGCAGGGAGAACCATTAATCAGGTACTCACTCTCACCGGAACGATACAGTCTTCTTGCGACCGTTACTTCATCATAATCAATGGGAAGCTGATGGTCGGTATTGTCAAGCGTGATTGCAACAAAGGCATAGCTTAAGGGCTTACGCATCTCCGTGCCGGCAAAAATGACATCCTGCATGGTGGAGCTTCTGAGCTGCTTGGTTTTCTGCTCACCAAGTACCCAGCGTACCGCATCCGCAACATTACTCTTGCCGGAGCCGTTCGGTCCTACGATACCCGTAATACCTTCATTGAACTTAAACGTTATTTTATTGGCAAAGGATTTGAAGCCTTGAACTTCAATACTTTTTAAATACATAAGTCACCTATTTTATCTGATTAAATTTGCGAAGTGCCGCCTGTGCTGCATTTTGTTCGGCTGTTTTTTTGCTCTTGCCGATTCCCTCTCCGACGACTTCTCCGTTGTAAACCACGCGGGTTTCGAAGGTCTTGTCGTGATCGGGGCCTTCTTCTCTTACAAGTTCATAACATAAGGTATCGCCATATTTTTGTGCATACTCCTGAAGAAGCGTTTTGTAATCCTTAAAACGCATCTTGGAATCCGCATCCCGTAATATGAAGCGATAGATAAAAGCAGATGCTTCCAAAAGACCTGCATCCAGGTATATGGCGCCTATAATGGCTTCCACGACATCCGCTAAAATGGAAACGCGTTCCCTTCCGCCGCAGTGTTCCTCGCCCTTTGAAAGCCGAAGATACGCTCCAAGATTCATTTCAAGTGCACTTACATGTAAGGCCGACTCACATACCAGGGAGGCTCTGGCCTTTGAAAGCTTGCCTTCCGGCAGATGCGGGTATCCCTTGTACAAAAAATCACTCGATATGATTTGTAAAACGGAATCTCCCAAGAACTCCAGACGTTCATAGGAACTAAGTGGGTTCTTATGATTCTCATTCGTATAGGAGGAATGCGTAAGAGCCATTTCCAATAAAGAGGTATCTTTAAATTGATAGCCTATAATCTGACATAAATCCTGCATAATTCTTCCTGCCTGACTCATCCGAAAATCTGCCATCTGTCAGGCTTCGCCCGACAGATGATTAGCAGTCGCCAAATGTCCATTCGCGCAAGCGCGATGTCCACTTGGCTCGTTGCCATAACAAAATTGCTCCTCACTAGTCGCCCAATTTGCCCCATCGCACGAGTGCGCTGTGACAAAACAGACGAATTGTACACTTGCATAAATGCAGTGCACAATTCTTCTGTTTTCTGTCCTCCACGCACTAAGGCGTGGAGGACAAATTTGGCTCTATGTTTACCTACCGTCTGCTTATGTGCCAAATGTCCACCTGCGCAAGCGCGATGTCCACTTGGCTCGTTGCCATAACAAAAAGCCCGTGCGGCGGGCTTATTCCTGCTTGGTTGCATGTTTGATTAATTCTACGGCTTCAGCAACCGTAGTAATCTTCTCAATCTCTTCAATCGGTGCCGTGATGTTCATTTCCTTCTCGACACCCATAATAATCTGATACAAATCAAGGGAATCCGCGCCGAGATCCCTTAAAAAGGTAGTTTCGAGCGTTATTTCATTCGGGTCTACGAGCAAAATGCGCGCAATAACCTGTTTCAGTACATTAAGTTCCATTTCCACAAAGACTCCAAATCAATTTTTGATTACTCTGTAATCATCGTATCGAAATTCTCCATAGAGAGCTTCTCTACGATTTTCTCATTAATCTGTTCTTTCTTAAACTTGACACACTGAAGTATGGAATTCTTAATTTCAATTGCCGTTGAGGATCCGTGCGTCTTAATAACAAGACCGTTAAGACCTAAAAGCGGTGCGCCACCGTATGCAGAAAGATCAAATTCCTTCAACGTTTTCTTAAGCGCCGGCTTAACAAGCAGACCACCCAGTTTGGAACGGAATGAACTCATCATTCCTTCCTTTACCATTTTAATTAATGTCTTACCTACACCCTCATACAACTTCAAAATAACATTACCGACGAATGCTTCGCTGACAATTACGTCCGCATATCCGGTCGGAATATCTCTTGCTTCTATACTTCCGATAAAATTGATGTCAGGGCAATTCTTAAGAAGCGGGAAAGTCTCCTTAACAAGTGCATTCCCCTTCTCTTCTTCTGCTCCGATATTAACAATGGCGACCCTGGGATTCTTAATTCCCATAATGCTTTCCATGTAAACCGAGCCCATCTTGGCAAATTGCAAAAGATGAGACGGTCTCGCGTCAACATTGGCACCGCAGTCGATAAGGAGTGCCGAACCCGTAGCGGTAGGGATAAGCGGAGCAAGAGGCGGTCTCTCAACATTCTTACACCTGCCGACAATCAACTGACCGCCTGCAAGTACGGCACCGGAACTACCGGCCGAAACAAAAGCATCGCATTCCTTCGCTTTGACCATCATAAGGCCTTTCACTATGGACGATTCTTTCTTACGACGGATGGCAAGTACGGGCGCTTCACTGCATTCAATCACTTCAGGTGCTTCCACAATGTCAAGTCTGCCTGCATCATAGGTATATTTGGAAAGCTCGTTTTTTAATACTTCGGTCGGGCCTGTCAGATAAACCTTTAATTCACTGCATTCTTCCAAGGCAAGAACAGTACCTTTTACAATTTCGGATGGGGAATTGTCTCCTCCCATTCCATCTACAGCTACCTTAACATACTCCATTTCGGTTCTCCTTCTAGTTATAGACATCCTATACTAATTTACTATACGGGGTGCCAAAAAGCAAGAAAAAAACAGACCATCCAACCGGATGGTCTGCCAAGCTTTGAAACTAAGATTAATCAACAGCGATAATCTCTTTTTTGTTGTAAGAACCACAATTCTTGCAAACTCTGTGAGGCATCATAAGCTTACCGCACTTAGAGCACTTTACTAAAGTAGGAGCAGACATCTTCCAGTTTGCTCTTCTGCTATCTCTTCTAGCTTTGGAATGTTTATTCTTAGGACAAATAGACATGGTTTACACCTCCTTAATTTCCTGTATCAAAGAATTCGTTTAGTCCTGCCCAGCGAGGATCCGGCACAAAAGTATCGCAAGCGCAGCTACCTTTATTCAGGTTCGTGCCACACTTCATGCAAATACCCTTGCAGGAATCGGAGCATAACACCTTCATCGGCCAGTCCATAAATATTTCATCTTGGATAAGGAGCTTTAAGTCAAGTTCGTAGCCGTTCATGAAATCATTCTCATAATCCTCAGTAACCTCACCCGGGTAGGCCGGTGAGACAAACCTGTAGGAAAATGAAATGTTGAAATCCTGCTCTACTTCCTCGAGACACCGATCACAGGGAAGTAATACAGAAAAGTCCAAAGTACCGAATACCTCAGCAACTTCCATATCCTTATGGGTTAATAAAAAGCTCGCTTCACGAAACTCTTTAATCGGATAAGTGCTGCCCCCGTACACGATGGGATCCAGATGGTCAAGCTTCATAGTCTGACTGTATCCCTCACGGTGAAAAGCATCGGTAAGATTCCAAAACATGGCATACTCCTAATCACACGAAAGTTATTATACAAAGCGGTATTTTCTTTGTCAAGGAGTTATTTTACAAAGTAATCAATTAAACAAGCTGTGCCTGTACTGCCGTTAAAGCAACAACTCCGACGATGTCTTCCCAACTGCAGCCACGGCTCAAATCATTGACGGGCTTGGCAATTCCCTGGAGCATCGGGCCGTAAGCTTCTGCGCCACCGAGACGCTGAACCAGCTTATAGCTTATGTTTCCGCAATCGAGGTTCGGGAAAATAAGTACATTGGCCTTGCCGGCTACATCCGAGCCGGGAGCTTTGCTTTTGGCAACGGAAGGAACAAGAGCTGCATCAGCCTGCATCTCACCGTCAATGCACAAATGAGGATACTGCTCATGAGCAATTCGGGTAGCCTCAACCATCTTGTCAACAAGGGGATGCTTGGCACTGCCCTTGGTGGAATGGGAAAGCATTGCAATGACGGGCTTGGCACCTACAAGCTGCTTAAAGCTTTTGGCACTGGTATCGGCAATTGCTGCAAGCTCTTCCGAGGTAGGATCCTGATTCAGACCGCAGTCTGCAAAAAGCAAGGTTCCTGCTTCCCCAAACAAGGGGTTGTCAACATTCATAATATAGAAGGCGGAAACCAGCTTGACGCCGGGAGCCGTTCTTAAAATCTGAAGGGAAGGACGAAGGGTATCGGCCGTTGCATGGCAGGCACCTGCTACCATACCGTCCGCATCATTCATCTTGACCATCATAACGCCAAAGGTAAGCCAGTCATTTAGGAGTGTGCTGTGAGCCAGCTCCATGGTCATGCCCTTGTTCTTACGAAGTTCATATAATTCCTTGGCATACTCTTCTGTCTTCGGAGAGGTGTACGGATCAACTATCTCGCATCCGTTTAAGTCGATGTCGAGCCAACCGGCACCGTCCAGAATTTTGCTTTCATTTCCGACAAAAACAATATCGGCAATTCCTTCATCAATGATGTGGGAAGCGGCAATCAGGGTACGCTTATCTGTCGTTTCGGGTAATACAATCTTCTTTTTGTCCGCTTTCGCTTTTTCTTTAATAATATCAATATATTTCATTCTGACCTCCACGCATTGCTAACCTGTAACTTTACTTAAGTAATTATAATCAAAATGTATCTTGTATACAATATTTTGGAATGTCCTAAATTAAATACATTCCGTTTCAAACATGCTATAATGAAATCAAAGAAAGGAGCCCATCATGCATACAATCGGTATAATCGCAGAATTCAATCCTCTTCATAACGGGCATCAGTATCTGATTAAGCAGTCACGCATGGAATCGGAGGCCGATTACTGTATCGTAGTCATGAGCGGTGATTTTACGCAGCGCGGTATTCCTGCGATTGTTGATAAATACGCAAGAACCCGCATGGCTCTCTCCGCAGGCGCAGACCTTGTTATTGAAATGCCGGTCACTGCAGCCTGTGCTTCCGCGCCCGACTTTGCAAGATGCGGCATCGGCATTTTGAATGCTCTCGGAGTTACGGATGAGGTGTTTTTTGGCACGGAATCCGGTGAGCTCAGCATGCTTTCGAATCTCGCGGGATTTAAGGAGACGGACGCCTTTAAAGCAGAGCTTCAAAAAGGGCTTCGGTCCGGTCTTTCCTACCCTTTAGCATACATGAAAGCCTTTGGTGACATAGAGGATACGGCGCTTCTTACGCTTCCGAACAACATTCTGGCCATTGAATATTTGAAAGCCATTAATACCTTGCGAGAAGAAGGACTTTTGTTAAGTACCTTAAATCCAAAGGCCGTTAAACGCATCGGTTCCGATTATCATTCCTTTGAGCTGAATACGCCCTACGCTTCTGCCACTGCAATACGTTCGCATCTTCTGGATAGTGATTTGAGCGGTTTGATTCCCAAAGAGGCCCTTACGATATTAACGGAGTATTTAAAGGATGCCGGCCCCATAAGTATGGATGATTTTTCGGATTTGTTTCTTTATAAGCTGATCTCAGAAAAGGAAACGGGATTTACGGAATATTACGATGTAGATGAAGCTTTTTCCAACAAAATTCTTCACAATCTCACAGCCTTTGAAACAATTGATTCTTTTACGCAGCTTCTTAAGTCAAAGGAAATAACCTACGCAAGAATCCAGCGTAATTTTTTGCATATCCTGCTTGATATAAAAAAGGAAGACATGACCCTTTTGCAAGCGATGCATTATGCTCCCTATGCCCGTATTCTGGGCTTTCGGAGCGATCGGACGGAGCTTTTGCGGGCAATAAAAAAGAGCGGTAATATACCGCTCCTTAATAAGCTGGCTGACGCCGAAGGGCAGCTTTCAAGCGAGGCTCTGGCGCTTCTTAAGAAAGACTTAAGTGCTGCCGAAATCTATCGTCTAAAATCAAAAACCATGTTTAAGTACGATCTTAGTTTAGACCTTACGCGTGGTGTTATCCAATATCCTTAATAAAGCATCTTCTGGTCTTGTGCTGTTCCTTGTCGAACATATCCCACTGTGTCAGAACTTTACTGTTCACCTCAAGCTGGGGTCCGGTTTCCGCAAACCGGATTCCATTTTTGATTGCGTTCTTAAGGGCATAATCCAGCATGATGGCATTGATGCCGCTGCCCTGCAGCTCCGGTCTTACGGCTACCAAAAACATATCCAGACGATCGTTTTTCTTAAGTGCTTTAAGTACTCCCATAAAGCCAAAGGGGAACAGTCTTCCTTGGCTCTTTTTAATAGCCAGGTCAACCGAAGGAGCCAAAACACCGAAGGCAACCATTTCATCACGGTCATTCATAACAAAGCATGCATAATCCGGATTGATAAGCGGAATGAATTTATCGGCATATTTCTTGACCTGTCTTTCATTCAGTTCAACCACACCGTAAAGCGGTGCATAGCAGATATTAACAAGCTCAAATACCTTACGGATATAGGGCTTATAATCGCGGCGTCTCTTCACTTCCGCCACATGATAACCGGTCTGTCTTAATACAAAGCGGGCAATTTTGTCAAGTTTCACAGACTGCTCGCTTTCGGGTCCCGGAATATGAATGAGGTATTCCTTCCAGTCCACATCCTTTACATAGCCAAGCTTCTCAAGATGATCGATATAGTAAGGATGATTGTAATACGTATAAAAGAGATTCATACGGTCATAGCCCGAAACCAGCATACCTTCGCGGTCCATGTCCGTAAATCCCAAAGGTCCGTGAACCTGATTGCACCCCATTTCCAACGCCCAGGCTTCCACGGTTTCAAACAAAGCTTTCGAGACTTCATAGTCATCGATGAAATCGACCTGCGAAAAACGCATTCTCTTTGTCCCGAATTTCTCATTGGCCTTGTGGCTTAAGATTGCTCCGATACGACCGACAATCTTCCCGTCCTTATAGGCCAAAAAGCATTTGGCGTCACAGTATTCGAAGGCAGGGTTCTTTTTATGATTCCAATCTGCCATATCATCGGAGAAAAACGCCGGGACAAAATACGGATTGTCCTTGTATAACTCATTGGGAAAATCCACGAATTTACGCAAATCACTTTTTGTCTTTACTTCTTTTACTGTCACCATAGTAATCAACTCTCCCCACAAAAGTTAATTTTTAAAGCTGTGAATCGGTGCCGGAATTCTGCCACCACGGTTTACAAATGCCTCACAGGAGAACGAATTCACCGGCATAATCGGAGCATACCCCAGTAATCCTCCGAATACAACATTCTCTCCCACGCCCTTGCCGATAACGGGAATGACACGTACTGCGGTGGTCTTCTGGTTGACCATACCGATGGCCATTTCGTCCGCAATGATTCCGGCTATGGTAGTGTTCGGTGTATCTCCCGGAATTGCAATCATATCAAGCCCTACGGAGCATACGCAGGTCATTGCTTCCAATTTCTCAATGGTAAGTGCACCGGCCTCTACTGCATTAATCATGCCCTGGTCTTCGCTGACCGGTATGAAAGCTCCGCTTAAACCGCCCACATAGGAGGAAGCCATGACGCCGCCCTTCTTGACCTGATCGTTAAGGAGTGCCAGTGCTGCCGTCGTTCCGGGCGCACCTGCATATTCAAGGCCTATCTCACAAAGGATGTCCGCAACGGAATCTCCTACTGCCGGAGTCGGTGCCAAAGACAAATCCACGATGCCAAAAGGAATTCCGAGTCGTTTGGAAGCTTCCTGTGCTACCAACTGTCCGACTCTTGTTACCTTAAATGCGGTCTTCTTAATCGTCTCGCAAAGGACTTCGAAGTTCTCGCCTCTGACCTTCTCAAGGGCATTCTTTACAACGCCCGGACCGGAAACGCCGACATTGATGATGGCATCTGCTTCCGTAACACCATGGAATGCACCTGCCATAAAAGGATTGTCATCGGGTGCGTTACAGAATACTACGAGTTTGGCACAGCCGAGGGAATCCTCATCCTTTGTTAATACAGCGGTTTCCTTAATGATGTCACCCATGAGTCTGACCGCATCCATATTAATTCCGGTTTTGGTAGATCCAAGGTTTACGCTGGAACATACAATCTTTGTGGTAGAAAGCACCTTCGGGATGGAACGAATCAGTAGTTCATCGCTCTTTGTCATACCCTTTGATACCAAAGCGGAAAAGCCGCCGATAAAATTGACGCCTACCTTCTGGGCTGCACGGTCAAGACTTTGAGCCAGTTTTACGTAATCGTCCACCGTCTTGCAGGCACTGGCTCCGACCAGAGAAATCGGGGTTACGCTGATACGCTTATTAACGATGGGAATTCCGTATTCCGTTTCAATTTCACGGCCGGTCTTCACAAGATTCCGTGCCATCTTGGTAATCTTTTTATAGATACGCTCTGCAAGCTCGTCCACATCATCGCAAACGCAATCCAGCAGGCTGATACCGAGCGTAATGGTACGAACATCAAGATTCTCTTTGGTAATCATCTTGTTCGTTTCATTTACTTCAAAAATATTAATCATTGTTCTTTCATGTCCTTCCCGGAATTATATACGATGCATGCTGGAGAAAATCTCTTCACGCTGGCATTTTATGATAACTCCGATTTCCTCACCGATCTGCTCCAGTTCCTTGGAAATATCGCCGAACGGTTTGATGGAAGAATTCATGTCAACGATCATCATCATGTTAAAATAGTCATCCACAATGGTCTGCGAAATATCAAGAATGTTGATGTGGTTATTGGCAAGGTATGTACATACCTTCGCAATAATGCCGACCGTGTCTTTACCTACTACCGTAATAATTGTTTTCTTCATCTTAATCTCCTTAAAATTCCAGTATTTTACTTCTCTCGTAACGGCTCGCAACCGATAGATCGAAGTCATTGGCTTTATATTTTGAATCACCCATATCGAGTTCCACACAAACCGTTTCATAAGCCAGCTGTGGCAGATTATTCTCCTTGCTAAGGTGCCCAAGAAGAATATATTTAAGGTCGTCATGGGCGATTTTGTTGAGTAACTTCCCGGCACTTTCATTGGAAAGATGACCGTGCTCGCTTAAGATACGCCGTTTCAGGTAATACGGGTAAGGTCCGACCTGAAGCATCCGCACGTCATGATTGGACTCAAGGAGAATACAGTTCATATTCTTAAGAGCTTCCACGGTGTAATCCGTGAATTCTCCCAAATCCGTGCAGATTGCGGCTTTCGCATCCCCGTTTGAAAACCGATATGCCAAAGGCTCTCTGGCATCGTGACTGATCTTCATGGGATTCACCGTAACATCGCCGATAGTTATGGGAGAATCCTCTTTTACCTCAAAGAAAGGAATCCCCGCAAGATTCCCGAGGGATTTATTCTTTAAAAGCTCAATAATCGTACCCTTGGAAGCATAGACCGGAATGTTCTTCTTGCGCAAAAGAACACCCAAACCGCCTATATGATCCGCATGCTCATGAGTAATCAGTATAGCATCTATATCGCCTATATCAAGGTCCAGGCCATTAAGTCCTTCCGTTACTCTTTTGCCCGGAATACCCGCATCAACCAGAATATGCGTATGGTCACTTCCGACATAAATACAGTTGCCGGAAGATCCACTCGCTATGGAACAAAGTCTCATAAAGTTACACTATTCCTTCCAATAAATATCAAGGATATCTCCGTCATGAAGGGCGTCCATGTATTCTGCTTTCGCTTTGTTATGGAGCGTAATAATCTCCCTTCCGTTTCCGGCCGTTAAATCAAAATCAAGTACTTCGAAAACATCAACAAACACGTAGGAAGGCTTTCCTTTCAGTTCCATCACCTTGCCGTTTACCGTGACGAAAATACTGTGGGGTTCCTGCGTGGGAACTACCGGATTCTCCGCATTCGCCGAATCCGTTTCGGTAGCTTTAGAGGATTCCTGCGGCCCCTGTTCCTGACTAACGGGCTCCTTAAAGGCAACACTAAAGTTAGAATATACCTTCGTATCGTTTGTTGCCTCCTCGTTATTTACCATAACGATTGTACCGCTTTTAACGGAAATATCCAGATACTTTAGAAGGTCGCCCAAAAGATAGTACTCGCATACCGTAACATCATCGTTCTCTTTGATTTCATAGTCCGGACTTTCGAGAACTCCGTTCACATGAAGTGCTGCAGGCACCGTAACCATGGCTCCCATAACGATGATTTTAAGAGTTGATTTCATCTCCGGAAGTTCTGAAAGCATAAGCCTTGCTTTTTCGCCTGCGGTGGAGGGCTTCACTACGATGACATCCTTGCCGTGAATCTCGGTATGAACATCTGCCGGCTCGCCGTTTAAGGTAATTTCGGCAGCATCGCCCGGCTCACCACGCACGATACGTCTGCTTCCGTTGACCGTGAAATTGAGCTCGCGGCCCCGTTTCGGGAACAGATCGCGGTTATCGAACTCTGCGGTAATCGCTGCATCCGCTATTACAAGGTGCGAATTGTCATACAGCTTAACCTGCTTATTGTTAAAGGAAACAACGATAAAGTTATTGGCCTGCTCGTAGTAATTTAAGCAGATTCCCACCGGCGTAACCATCAGGGAATCCTTACGCATGCCGGCAGGAAATTCGACCTTCGTCATGACATCCTCGCCTCGTATGGCAACACGCTGATTGTTTATATTCAGTTTCTCACTCAGCTTCTTCGTATATCCGGGGATTCGACCGCCGCCGCCAACAACAAAGACAGCACTTACCGGTTTGTCGCCGTTAAGTTCCAAAATCTTTGAAGCAACCTTGTCCGTCATCTCATCGACACGCTTTTCAAGGACATTTAATATTTCATCCTCGGTAATGGTCTGTTCAAGTCCCATAATATCCTTATAGGTAGCACTACCGGACTTCTCGGCCTCCTTCTTGATATATTCGGCCGTATTGAAATCCACAAGGCAGTGCTGGGTAAGGTCTTCTGTAAGAACATCGCCCGCAATCGGAATCATTCCGTAGGCTGCAATGGTTCCGTCTCTTGTGATACAAATATCGGAGGTTCCGGCGCCCACATCTACAAGTGCCAGATTCAGCATTCGATACGAAACAGGAATTGCAACTTCAATGGCCGCAATGGGCTCGAGGGTCATACTTGCAACTTCAAGGCCGCTCAGTTCAACAGCCTTATTCAGTCCGTCCACAACATCGTAGGGCAGGAAGGTTGCTATCAAATCCTCCTTGATGGAAGTCGCTTTATGATTCAAAAGATTGGAAATAATATTGCCGTCCATATAATAATGAATAACCGAATATCCGACGCAATAAAACTTCTCTTCTTGCGAATGCTCTTTTTGGAAACGGTCATAGGCCTGACTGGTTCCCATCATGTCAAGCGTTGTAATATCTTCTTCCGTAATGGTCTTTTCCTGCGGAAAAGTAATCTCCACCGTATGCTGCATGGTACGCAGTACACGACCTGCGGCCGCAATACAGGCACGACTTAGGTCAAACCCAAGGCCTTCTTCGAGTTCTTCCTTTACTTCCTTAATCGTTGCACTGACAGCGCCAATATCATGAATCTGCCCGTCCAGCATGGACCTGGTCTGATGTTCGCGAATGCTCTGCCCCATTACAACAAAGCGTTCTCCGCTCTTCATACCTACAATGCCCACAACGCTTCTGGTTCCAATATCAAGGCCAAAAACCATTTGATCTGACATAGCTTTTTTCATGATTTGCCGTACTCCTTCATTTTTCTACGAATGTCCATTCTTGCTACAAAACGGGGTCCGCCATTCCGTATGGTAAAAGAGGTTGCCCTCCTGAATTCTTCTTCCGAAAGCTGACTGGCCATAATGTCGTCAATCTTCGAATCACTGTAACCGCGGCTTTTCTTAAGTCGCTTCCTGCGAACACGTTCCGAGGCATATACATACCATATTTCATCCAGAATTTCATCGTAGTGTTCTTCAATCAAAAGTGCCGCTTCCAAAAAGAAATAATCCGTTTTAAGGCTGCGCCCTGCTTCCTCAATCCGTCTTACGATTTCCTTTTTGACTTCGGGATGAATGATTGCATTGACCTTTCCAAGCAGTTCCGCATTATCAAAAATCAGAGCTGCCATCTTTTTATTGTCAATGTTTCCCATGGAATCCAATATACCGTCACCCAGTAGCGATACAATGGGTGCATAACAGACCGCTCCCTTTTGTTTCAATTCGGAGGCCAGATTGTCAGCGAGCAGTACCGTACAGTTATAGTGAGCTTTCAGGTAACTTAGTATGCTGCTTTTTCCGGCTCCCACGCCGCCTGTTATCCCAATTGTAATCATAGTGAACTCCTATTTTGCTTCATACCAGTCCGTGCCGCTGTGCACATCGGTTTCCAGCCGGACCTTTATACAAGCTGCCTGTGCCATTTCCTCGCTCAGGATGGCTTTGACGATTTCCTCTTCCTCTTTCGGTGCTTCGATTAACAGTTCATCGTGAATCTGAAGTACCAGTCGTGCTCTGAGATTCTCTCGCTTAAGACGCTTAAATACACGAATCATAGCGATTTTAATAATATCGGCTGCGGTTCCCTGCACCGGTGCATTCATTGCAACGCGTTCCCCAAAGCTTCGCTGCATGAAGTTGGTTCCGCCACCGGTCAGCTCGGGAATCGGTCTTCTTCGTCCGTACATGGTCGTGGAATAGCCGTTTTCTTTGGCACTTGCTACCATTTGATCTAAATATTCCTTAACATCGGGATAAGCCGCAAAATAATCATCAATGTACTTCTGGGCTTCCTTTTTGGAAATCGAAAGATCCTGTCCGAGTCCGAAGGAAGAAATTCCGTACACAATGCCGAAGTTTACTGCCTTGGCATTGCGTCTTAATTCCGGGGTTACCTCGGAAAGAGGAACATGGAATACCTTGGATGCCGTGATGGCGTGAACATCCGCACTCTCGTTATATGCGGCAATCAGCTGTTCGTCGCCCGACAAGTGTGCCAGAAGTCGCAGCTCAATCTGGGAATAATCCGCATCCACAAAGACATATCCTTCCTTCGGGACAAATGCCTTGCGGATTCTGCGGCCCAAATCCGTTCGAATCGGAATATTCTGAAGATTCGGATCGGAGGAAGAAAGCCTTCCGGTCGCAGTAATCGTCTGATGCAGCTTCGTATGAATCCTGCCGTCTTCTGTTATATATCCGCACAGTCCGTCCGCATAGGTGGACTTCAGTTTCGTAAGGGCTCTGTATTCCAGAATTTTGTCAACAATCGGATTCTCGGCAGCCAGTTTTTCAAGCTCATCGGCAGCGGTGGAATACCCGGATTTTGTTTTTTTGCCGCCCTTAAGCCCAAGCTTCTCAAAAAGGACTTCTCCGAGCTGCTTCGGGGACAAAATGTTAAATTCCATCCCGGCTTCTTCGTAAATGGTTTTTTGAAGTGCTTCAATTCCCTGCGAAAGTTCCTGCGAATACTCCTTAAGACGAGAAGGCAGTACAAGCATGCCTTCCTTCTGCATGGAATACAGCACGTAGGTAAGCGGCATCTCCACGGTACTATAAAGGTCTGCCATGCCCATGTCCGCAATGCGCTCGTAAAGAAGCGGTTTCACCCTGCACAAATCATTCACATAGTGGCCGTAGAACTTAATTACCTCGTCCGGCTTATTCTGATATAAATCATATACATCGGATTTCCCTAAAAATTCCTCTTCCGATATGGTGGTCTCGCCCAAAAGCTCCGAAGAAAGTGCTGCCACGGAGTATCCGGAAGCAATCGGATTCCGCAAATATGCCAGGATTTTGACATCGGATACCCTTTCGCTGTAGCTTACGAGGTCATAATAGTCTTTGGCGCCAAAAAGAATGATTTCCCGGTCGCAGTCCTTAAACAGCGGCTCCTTAGGTTCACCGGCTACTACATAAAGTACACTGTCCCTTCCGTTTCCGACGCAATACAGATACATATCCTCGGGCTTTGTAAAGACAAGACTCATCTGCCCTGAGGATTCCTCATGAAAATCGGCGCCTTTAAGTGGCTTTATGCATAGTGCAAGACTGTCTCCCTGCATATCGGAAGCCTTCTGCTCCCATTCGGAGAGACTTGAGCACTTGGTAAGTGAAAGTTCGTTTTTGGCGACCGCTGCGGTCACATTCTCAAACCGCTTGTAAAAGCTCTTAAGCTCATACTCTTTCATTTCAGCATAGGCATCCTCGGTATAATGCTCTTTGACCGCGATGTCGGAAAGAGTTAAGGAAAGCGGAACATCCTTCTTGATGGTAACGAGCTTTAGGCTGAGCATCAGCTGCTCCCGGCCCTCTGAAAGTGCCTTATTTAAGGCAGGCTTCTTAATCTCTAAAAGATGCTCATAGATGCCCTGTATGCTGCCATAATCAAGAAGCAGCTTCGTCGCGGTTTTCTCGCCGCAGCCGGCTATACCGGGCACATTGTCGGAAGTATCGCCCAAAAGGGCTTTATATTCAATGTACTGCTTCGTATCAAGCTGATACTCCGAAAGTACATCCTGTTCGTAATAATCTACCACAATGGTCTGGCCACCCTTAGTCTTCGGGATGCGAACCTTAATCCGATCCGTAGCCACCTGCAAAAGATCCCGGTCACCGCTCACAAGGGATACCGAAATACCTTCCCCTGCGGCCATCGTTGCCAGCGTGCCAAGTACATCATCTGCTTCATATCCCTTTAGTTCCACAATGGGAATGTTCATCTTTGTAAGGAGCGAACGAATTAAGGCAATCTGACTCTTTAAATCATCGGGAAAAGGTTTTCTGGTGCCCTTATACTCCTTATACATTTCATGACGAAAAGTAGGATGGGAAACATCAAACGCAACAGCCAGATAATCCGGCTGCTCCTCGTCGATAAAATGAAACATGATATTCAAAAAGCCATAGATTGCACCGGTCGGAACCCCCGAGGAATTGTTCATGGGAGGCATTCCGTAAAAGGCACGGTTGATAATACTGTATCCATCTATTAAAAGACACTTACTCATAAAACAAACATCCTTATTAAGGCCATTACAGCCGCAAAAACACTGACCATTGTGATAAGGCCAATAGCAAATCTCAAGTTATTTATGGTTACCGCTTTCTTACTGCTTCTTGCAATCAGATTTCGAAGTTCATGATTCAAATCGAAATCGCCGCCTTCTTCCAATCGATTAAGGCCTTCCGTAGTCAGGAACTGAATCGTCAACTCTTCGTTGCAGTCATGACAGGATTCAATGTGGTCGACAAAATCCAGGATTTCTTCTTCATCCAGTTGATCCTTAAGAAACAGCGGTATCTGTTTTTGTACTGTCTTACATTCCATAGTCTCACCCAATGAACAAAATCATACAGATTAACTATAACACTATTTGCGACCTTTGTGAAAGTTTTTCTGCATGATAAGAATTCACATTTTTGCTTGTCAAAGAATATCCCATGTGATATATTCTTAATGTTGCAGGCCGGCGTGTCGGAATGGTAGACGAGGCAGACTCAAAATCTGTTGTTGGCGACAACGTGCGGGTTCGAGTCCCGCTGCCGGCATCAAAAAAGATTACCGCTTGAATCATTCAATTCGGTAATCTTTTTTATTTTATATATTCTCAATCTGCCAGTCTATCGGGCTTAATCCGTTCTTTATAAGATACTCATTGGTCTTAGAAAAAGGCTTACTTCCAAAGAATCCTCTGTACGCGGAAAGCGGTGAGGGATGCGGTGACATGATTACGTAGTGTTTGGGATTTGTAATCATAGCTTTTTTCATCATGGCCGGCTTGCCCCAGAGGATAAAAACAATGGGTCTGTCCTCTTTTGCAAGCTGCCTAATGGCGGCATCCGTAAATTCCTCCCAACCGAGTCCCTGATGCGAGGCGGCTGCATGTGCACGCACCGTAAGGACAGTATTCAGCATAAGTACACCCTGCTCTGCCCATTTGACAAGATATCCGTTGTTGGGGATATAGCAGCCTAAGTCATCATGAAGTTCGTGGTAGATATTCACAAGTGATTTGGGAATATCCACTCCTGGCTTTACGGAAAAGCACAGCCCGTGTGCCTGACCGGGCTCATGGTAGGGATCCTGCCCTATAATAACAACCTTTACTTTATTAAAAGGTGTCAGGTGGAAGGCGTTGAAGATATCCTGTCCGGGCGGATAAACCGTGTGCTTTGAGTACTCCTCATTAATCTTCTCATACAGCTTCTTATAATAAGGCTTATTGAATTCTTCACTAAGGACCGGTAACCAGTCATTATCAATCGGTGGCATTAGTTTCTCCTTACGCTGATACCCCGTCCTGCGAGATATTCCTTCAAATCCTCAATTTCCAATTCTTTAAAGTGGAAAAGACTCGCAGCCAATGCCGCATCTGCCTTGCCTTCTGTAAGAACGTCATAGAAATGTTCCTTACTTCCGGCACCGCCCGATGCGATTACGGGGATATGTACATTCTCCGAAACGAGGCGCGTCAGTTCCAAATCATAACCATCCTTTGTTCCGTCACAGTCCATACTGGTAAGCAGAATCTCTCCTGCTCCGAGGCTTTCCGCCTTCATAGCCCATTCGATTGCATCTATATTCATGTCAACGCGGCCGCCGTTTTTGTAAATGGTATACCCCTTTCCGTCGGTTCTGCGTCTTGCATCAATGGCTACTACAACGCACTGGCTTCCGAATTTATCGGCAGCTCTTGCTATCAGGGTCGGATCCATAATCGCTGCGGAATTGACTGCGACTTTATCGGCTCCTTCACGCAGGATATCCTTAAAATCATCGACGGTACGAATTCCGCCGCCAACGGTAAATGGTATAAAAACCTGCTCCGCAACCTTTCTAACCATATCCACAACGGTTTTACGGGCATCGGAGGATGCCGTGATGTCAAGGAACGTAAGCTCATCGGCTCCGGCACGGTCATACGCCGCAGCAACTGCAACCGGATCCCCGGCATCAATCAGATTTACAAAATTGACACCCTTTACAACGCGTCCGTTATTTACATCCAGACAGGGAATAATTCTCTTCGTATACATGGCTAAATCTCCAAAAAGTTTTTCAAAATCGCAAGGCCCACATCCGAACTCTTCTCAGGATGGAACTGGCATGCATAGATATTGTCTTTTTCAACGGCTGCATCAAAAAGGTCGCCGTACTCACATTGGGCGGCAACCACGGAAGGATCGTCTGCTTTCAGATAATAGGAATGCACGAAATAGACATACGCACCGTCTTTAATTCCCTTAAACAGCTTGCTTTCATGAGGGAAATTCAGGGAATTCCAACCAATCTGCGGTATCTTGAGTCCGCTTTCTTCATGGAATTTGATAATTTTGCCGGGCAAAAGGGATAAGCCCTTCACACCTTCCGCCTCTTCACTTTCGTCAAAAATGAGCTGAAGTCCCAGGCAAATTCCCAAAAACGGGGTTCCCTTCTTCACGATCTCATGAATCACATCATAAAGGTTGTAGGAATGGATTTTGGCCATGGCATCGCCAAAGGAACCCACGCCGGGTAGTATGACGTGATCTGCCTTAAGAAGCACTTCGGGATCTCTTGAAAGCACCGGTTCATAACCAAGTTTTTTAACTGCCTTCTCAACACTTTTGATGTTGCCTGCATCGTAATCAATAATTGCTATCATTTTACATTTCCTCGGGAAGTAAATCATCCATATTCACAGACGGAGCGGGTTCTTCTTTCGGTCTGTTCATAAGCTCTTCGTATTCGCCCTGTTCTTCCGGAAGCAAATCCGGCATCGGGCCCGGCTCGACGGGTTGCTCGTTTTGGGTCTGCTGCTCCAGGATGAATATACTTTCATGATTTAATATCTTTGTTAAGTAGAAAGTATACATTTGGTCATCGGAAGACTGCAAGACTCTGTTTAGCGTTCTTGCATCCACACCATAAACATCCTCAAGTTCCGTCAAAAACTTCGTAAGATACTCTCTCCACTGACGCGAAAGCGTTTCCTTCGTCTCATCATCCGACATATAGGACTGAAGTCTTTCCTCGGTACCTTCCACCAAAACCACACCATCAAACAAGCAGTCGAGTGTTTCCATGTCGGTTTTGTACTTTTGAGCGAATTCATAATTCTTCCATGCGTTCTGATATTCGGCCAAAAGCTCAGCCTTCTTATAAAACAGTTTATTCTCGCCGGACAATTTCATGCCGCTTAACATGGAATAAGCCTTTAAGTAATCGCCTTCGTTGTAATAAATCTGCTTTGCTTTATGCACGGTAATCATATTCGGCACATAGAGACATACGAATACGACAACCGCTGTGATCAGTGCGCAAAAAACAATGATTTTACGTACCATCTTCGTGGAAATAGCTTTCGTATCCTGATTCTCTTCGTCCAGAATGACAAGTTTCTTCTTTTTCTCTTTGGGAGCTTTTTCCTTCTTGGGCTTCTTCTCTTTCTTACCCTTTTTGCCCTTTTCTGCGGCTTTATCTTCCTCCGCCATATCTTCCATTAAGGCGGCATTCTCATCCTTCGGTGCCTCTGCTTCCTCGGCAGGAGCTCCCTTTTTGCCCTTCTTCTTTTTGGGCTTTGGTTCTTCTTCCTCTTCTTCGTCTTCCTCGAAAAGGCTGTCCCAGAACTTTTTAAGCTTACCGGGTTCTTTTGGTTCTCCGCCTTCTTCTTTCTTTTTCTTGGAACGGGATTTTTTCTTTTTCTCTTTGCCGGAAGAATCTTTATCCTTTATTCCTGCAAGTTCCTCTTCATAATCGGAATCGCCATCATCCCCCGCTTGCTCTGAAGGAGCCAGTTTAATATCCGAATACTCTTCATCCTCCTGGCTCATCATCTGCTCAACCAGTTCGTTATTGTCGGACTTGGTTAAGAGGCTGGCGATATCCGCAAGGTCGTCATCAACATTCATTCCTTCCAGAATGTCGGTTACATCCAGGTTACTGTCAATCTCACTGGTGCCGCCAACATCGGCCTGGATTTCTTTAAGCTCAGACAGAAGCTGCTCCCCCTTTAAGGAAATTGCCTCTTCCTGTAATCTGTCAAGCTCAGAAACACCATCGCCCGTTGCTTCGGCCTCCGTGGATTCTCCTTCGGGAATTTCGTCGGTCTTCGGGGCCTCCTCCGTTCCAAAAAGGTCACCGCCTAAAATAGTATCAATATCTGCTATTTCATCGATGCTGTCCGGAATATCCGGGCCGCCGGGCAAATCGCCCGTCTCGGTACCTTCCGGCTGTGTATCCACGTTCCCTGCATCCTGCTCATCCGGCTCCTCAGGTTCCGGAAGACTCATGCCCGTATCGGAAGGGCCAATTTCAGAAAGCAGTGCTTCCAAATCATCATCCAATTCCACCTGTTCAAAGGCGGTAGTACCTTCCAAGGCAGTATCTTCCGTTGCAGTTTCAGGTGCTACCGTTTCAGTTTCAGCTACATCTACAGCTTCCGGTTCTGCTTCTGTCTCAACTTCTGTTACAGCTTCCGGCTCAGCATCCGACTCGGTTTCCGTTGTTGTTTCTGCCGCAGTTTCCTGCATATCGCCGAACAGTTTATCAGGGTCAATGTCCTCCATTAAGTCATTCAATAAATTACCGGGGTCTTCCACCGTGGCCGTCATCTCCGGGGTGGCAGGTTCTTCGGTAACCACAGGTTCTTCGGTAGGCACAGGTTCTTCATTTCCAACAGGTTCCTCGATAACTACGGGTTCCTCGGTTGCTACGGGTTCTTCGACAACAGGTTCCTCGGTTGCCATAGACTCTTCTATAATTTCAGGTTCCTCAATAGCTTCAGGTTCCTCAATAACTTCAGGTTCCTCAATAACTTCAGGCTCCTCAATAACTTCAGGTTCTTCAACCGCCTCAGGAATCTCCTCACTCATGGGAATCTCCTCATTCACGGAAATTTCCTCGCTTACAGGGACATCCTCACTTGCGGAGTCCTCGTTCCCCGGTTCCGGCATCAAAACAGCTGCAGCTTGTTCTTCTGCAGCGCGTTTCTCTTTATCCAGTGCACGAACTCTGTTAATGGCGGAATCGGCAGGTGCCTCCTCTGAAAAACTTCTTAATAAGCTATCAAGATACTCCTCGTTATCCATGAATTCACTCCTAAAACGGTACTTTATTTTAGTTTATCATATCAGAAAATGCCTATCAAATGCTTTTGCAAAAAAGAAAGGCTATCAGACTTCACCGCAACTGCTTTTGAAGACAGCTCCTTGGGGAGCATGTTCAGGCTGCTATGAACCCTCACGAAAACCGCTTTCTCATTGAGCATGGCAACCTTCTCAAAAGGCCAGCGGATCAACTTGGGATTGAGCATTCCGGATTCCAGTTCCAGAATAATCAGCTTTCGGTTTAAGGTTCTTGTAAGCCATTCATTATAATGATCCCAGTCCTTGGCACAGCCTTCGCCTAGGAATACAGGTGCCCGGAAATTATTGTATACCATGGTTTTACCGCAGGTGGGGCATTTCGGTTCCATCTCCGTTACAAGGCTGCACTCCTTGTTGTAATGCGTAATGCCCTCATTCGTTACTTCCGTTACCTCATAGAGTGCTTCATCGCATCCATCCGGACATTGAATGTAGCGCCTGTTCCCCATCGGCGAAGAAATACGGTCCTCTTTACCTGGAAAATAGCGATAAATCCGATCGTCGGTTTTCATCGTTACAATAAAAAAGTCCTTATCCTCAAGGAATTCGCTCAAGCCTAAGTAGATTTCATCCTGTATCTTAGGATCATCGCTTACGTCTTCTCCGATTCCGATAAGGTATCTTTGTGCATTTTTTATTACTTCAATAAGTTCGTTTGTTTCCATGTTTACTCCGGGGATTTATTATTATCTGTCAGGCTTCGCCCGACAGATGATTAGCAGTCGCCAAATGTCCACCCGCGCAAGCGCGGTGTTCTCTTGGCTCGTTGCCATCTGCCAGGCTTCGCCCGACAGATGATTAGCAGTCGCCAAATGTCCTCCTGCGCAAGCGCAGTGTCCACTTGGCTCGTTGCCATAACAAAATCGCTCCCCACTAGTCGCCCAATTTGCCCCATCGCACGAGTGCGCTGTGACAAAACAGTCGAATTGCACACTTGCATAAATGCAGTGTCCAATTCTTCTGTTTTCTGTCCTCCC
>JAZLJD010000080.1:0-7159 GCA_045617725.1 Lachnospiraceae bacterium | reverse complement strand
TGCGGTATTAACAGGAAAAAACATACCGACCGCTAATCGGATCATCGGTTGGCGGTTTTTTGTTGCATAAAAGCGCAGTTGTCAAATTACGATTTGACAAATCTAAGTTTGACAAATCTAAATTTGGCAGATATAATGTGACCGTTCGGATATAAATGATCAAGGAGGGCGCGGGCATGCTGTATTTCAGAGAAAGAGAAAAGAAAAAGCTGCAGGACTTTCTGGCCGGAACAGGGCGGGCAATGGCAATATACGGCCGCCGCAGGACGGGAAAAACGGAATTGATACTGGATCACCTGGCAAATAATGCAAACCGTGACGTGGCATACTATCAGTGCGCCAGCTTTGACTACAGTACATGCCTCAGGGATCTTGCGGCAGTGCTTGAGACATACCTGCCCGGAGATACGATCGTTCGCTCCTTAACAACGTTCAAAGATATTTTTACTTACATCTCCTCCAGGCAGACTGGTCTCAAAGCAATAGTGATCGATGAGTTTCCGTTTCTTGCCAAAAAGAATGAAAACGTGCCCGTTGAGTTTCAATCGATCATAGACCACGGCCTGGACGGCCTGAAACTGATCCTTCTCGGATCCAATCTTTCTTTTATGAAAAAACAGATCGATGACAGCGAATCGCCGCTTTACGGGCGGTTTGACGAGATCATAGAGATCCTGCCGTTCCGGTTTAACGAGGTGCGCAGCCTTTTTCCGAAGTTTTCGGAAGCAGTTGATGTATACGCGCAGACCGGCGGAGTCGCGCAGTATGTTATGATGTACAGATCCTGCGAAACGGTGGAAGCGGCAGTGAGATCTTTGTATTTTGATAAAAACGGCAGATTGTTTCAGGAAGCGGGAAATCTGCTGATGCAGGAGCTGAGGGACGTGACCGTATATACGCGGATCCTAAGGGCAATAGGCGGAAGAGAAAAGACATCCGGTCAGATCGCCGCTGCGTGCGCGTTGGATCAGAGGGGCGTGTTTCCCTATCTGAATAAGCTGATCGATCTGGATATTGTTGCGACATCTGAAAATCCGCTGTCAGCCAAAAAAAGCGAAAAAAGATATAAGATCAAAGATAACCTTTTCAGATTCAGTTACACGTTTGTTGAGCCGAATATCTCCATGATAACGGCAATCGGGGAAAGATCGGCGGAATATATCCTTGATACTTCTTATAGCGAATACCTCGGTTTTGTATATGAAGAAATCATTAAAGAAAACTGCTTTGATTATGCTGTAAAAGGAATCATTCCGTTCATGCCGGAAACGGTTTCAAAGTGGTGGGGAAATATAAAAGACGGAAATGAATGGAAAGAAAGCGAGGTGGATCTGATCGCTTACAATAACAATAAGATCGTAGTCGGAGAATGCAAGTACAGGAATAAAGCGGCCGGGATCAAGGAGCTGGACAGCCTGAAGAAAAAAGCTGCATTTATTCCGGTGAAGAATAGGGAAATATACTATCTGATCGCTTCAAAAAGCGGATTTACCGATGAACTGGCAGAAAGGAAAGATGTAATTCTGATAAAAGAGGCGTGAAAGTGTTTTCTTAACGCCGTAAGAATTCCTTAATAATTCGTCAAGTTTAAGTAATAGCATTATTTTACGCATTGATTTATACTACGCGCAGTAACAGGGAAGAGTTGCTGCGCGTTTCAATTATTAGGACTTTTTTAAGAAGATTATGAAAATCATAAAAAAGAGGTTGAATAATTGAATGGAACGTAGTATTATCTACCCGTAACATTATAACTCTGCGTACCTCATATGCGCAGAAAAACTTTTAAAAGGAGAGTGCACTTATTATGAGAAAGTCAACAAAAATTGCTGTAGTACTTGCAGCAGCAGCTCTTCTGGTAGCAGGTTTTGCTTTCACCACCCTTGCAAAGGGCTGGGTAAAGGAAGCAGAAGGCCTTTACTACTACGAAGACGAGTATGGCATGAAAGTCTACAACGAGTGGAAGAAGGATACTGATGCCAATGGTAAGGTAAACTACTACTATCTCGGCGATGACGGTTACATGGTAACCAACACACTTGTTGAATCCGACGGTTACTACTGGTGCGGCGCTGACGGTGCCAAAGTTGTAAGCCAGTGGGTACAGGTTCCCGCAAGCGAAGACGAAGCTAACGATCTGGGCGTTGATTACAGATGGTATCACTTCGGATCAACCGGTAAGGCTGATACCGGCAAGAAGAACCTTGACGGCAAGACCTACTTTCTTGATGCAGAAGGCAAGATGCTGTTCGGTTATGTTGATGGTTCTACTTTCCAGATGACCACCGACGTTGATGATGCTTATTCATCCAACAGCTACAACTACTACTGCGGTTCCAACGAAGAAGGTTGGGCACTTAAGTCTGACTGGAGAAAAGAGACCTCTGTTTCTAACAAGGGCGCTTATGAAGATGAGTCCTCTTGGTGGGCTTTCTATACCTCTTCAGGTGCAAGAGCAACCGACAAAGCTGAAGGTTACCTTTGGAAGGGTGTTAGATACTATTTTGAAGCCAACGGCAAAATGATTTACGATTGGAAGACTGCTACTGTTGCCACATATCCGGATAAGGCTGATAAGGTTGTTGCAAGATACTTCGGCGATGCTGATGACGGTAAGATGGTCAAGAAGGCTTGGGCATACATTAAGCCTGCAGCTGGCGGAGATGACAAGTTCTGGTACTTCTTCGACAATGCTGGTTATGCAATTCAGAAGTCCGGAGTTGAAAAGATCAACGGAAAGTTCTATGCGTTTGGTGAGCCCGAGGATTATGCTTCCAAGATGCTCTCCGGCGTTGTGAAGGTCACCTTCGTTTTAGGCAAGAGCGACGTTGTTACTGACGCTATCGGCGCTGCAAAGTATGCTGATACCCTTAAGGGAATGACTCGTGATCAGTGGCTTGCAACCGACCTTAATGATGATAAGAAGGTTGGCACCTCCGATTACATCTACTACTTCTCCGGTGATGAGGCTAATGATGGTTCCATGAAGAAGAACATAACCTTCTCACAGGAATTCATTGATGACACCTATACTCTCGCTGTTGGCAACGACGGCAGACTTAAGGATGGCTACCTCTCCAAGAAGTACTACAGAAATGGTATTGAACTTACCGCTGCACAGGATCTGAGATACGAAGTTGTATACGTATACGGTGCAAACGGCAAGAACTATGCTCTTCTTGGCACCTCAGGTGCAGAAGTTGGCAAGAAGGCTACCGTTGCTGATGCCGATGGTTCTTACTACTATGTAGATGCTGAAGGCGAGATCTTCAAGGCTGATTCTTCACTTCTTAGCGCAGCAAAGGCTATCGCTTCCTGGAAGAAGGATAAGGGTGCTACCGCTATTAAGATCGAGGATTCCACTTGGAAGGTAACTGCTGAGCCCAAAGCAAACGGTTATAGCGAACTTAAACTCACCAGAGTAGCTGAATGATCGATTTCCAATTAAAAAGAAGCTCGGGTTTTCCGGGCTTCTTTTTTCGTGCTCATTTTTTCAAATAATAATTCATGGTGACGGTTTCTCTGCATATTCTGCTTATCTTTATGAATGGTCTTGCAGCAAGAAATTTTGTGGAAATCTCTGATACAGTTTTATCCGGATACGAATCTGAAATATATTCGATCGGCCTATGGATGCAGCCAGGCAGAGCTCTCTGAGATGTCTGGCGTCAGTCTGAGATCCATTCAGATGTACGAGCAGAGAAACAAGGATATCAACAAAGCTGGTGCCGGGACCGTACGAAGTCTGGCAAAGGCACTTGGCTGTACTATGGAAGATCTGCTGGAAAACTGATTTACCGACAACCCTCTGCTAAAAAAGCTGTACAAACCGGTATGTTCGCGGAGACGAGAGCATGAATAAGTCCCCGGGGATAACATCCTCCGGGGACTTTGTTCTGCCGCAAAACATTTATGGAACAGTCTCTGACCTATGACCTCTGCTTTTTATATTCCTCATATTGGTTCATGGTGATGCCTATGATCTCACAGGCCTGCTCTGCACCCATATTAAGGGCGGCCATCAGTCGGTCAACTGCTTCGCCAGCGGCTCCCGCCGCTGCTTTTGCCGCTGCTTTTGCCGCTTTTGCTTCTGCCTTTGCGACTTCCTCTCTTGCGTATTCTTTTGCAAATTCTTCAACGATAGTACACATGCCGCCTACTTCTCCTTTCCCCGGGACTTTGAACTGCTTCTTTCTCGCTGAGATCAGCGGAAACCTCTTAAAGTCATACTTGTCTGTTTGTGTGAATACTTCCATCAGCTCAGAAACATCACTGCCGTCTTTTACCGCTGCATTCACATAGATCTCCGAAAATCCGTTTTCCACCACTTCTCCGGTCTCTCTCAGCACACGGTCCACATGATACATGGTCTTTCCCTTTTTAAACGGGTCGAACCGGCTGATGAATACGATGATCACATCAGGGATCTGAAGGAATTTTTCGCCTTCCTTCGTGAAGTTGGTGGTGATGCAGGAGGCGTTATACCGGACGCGCCGCTGATGGTCGTCGTTATCCGGTTTCTGAACTTCGATGTTGTAACATTTCCCGGTTCTGTCCCTGCACAGGGCATCCAGGATCACGGACCTTCCCTGAAGGTTCCTTAAGTCTTTCTGCTCTGTGACTTCCAGTACTTTGATCTCTTTTTCCAGGATCGTAGAAAGCACTTCCTCACAGAAGCCTATGTCTTCGGCCATCTTGCGAAACAGAATGTCATCGATCACATTCAGCTGTTCCGCTGTTCTTCGGGCCTTTTCTTTAAATCCGGTATTCATTTATTCCTTTCCGGATACCGGCAAGTCACACTTGGATTATAACAAAGAAGCAATTAAATACAAAGTGTATTTTTGCAAAATGATTTTTCTGCGTACAGGCGGGCAGAGTAAATCAACTGCAGAAGAAAGACATTGAGGGATTTTTCGGAAATCCCACCGCGTCATGTACACCTCACAGAAGAAAACAGCTCTCAAGCTACATTCCGCAAAAAAGCCTGTAGCCTGAGAGCGAAAATCCCCTTCCAGGGCCAAAAGTTATGTTTCGTATCCTGATAACAATTTTCCCCGCATACGTCTTACATGTTTTTACGTCATGCGCTTGCAGCAGCAGTTCTTCTGGCAGCAGGAAAGTATTGATTTCAAAAGATTATCGAGTATAATATTGTTATCAGCGATTTATAAACAACATATAACGCATAATCCGCTGATATTGTATATAATTATACACTATCAGCGGATTATAATCATTTCGGAGGCTTCATGGAAATTATCGGAAGAAAAACAGAACAAAACCAGCTTACTGACTGGCTTAATTCCGGAAAGCCGGAATTCGTCGCTGTTTACGGCAGAAGAAGAATTGGCAAGACCTACCTGATCAAGGAATATTTCAAACAGAGGTTTTCTTTCTATACCACCGGCGTGGCAAATCTGAAAATGAAAGAACAGCTTCGTCTATTTGGTGATAATCTGCGCAAATACGGCAGCGAAGAGAGCGGCAACCCGTGTGATTGGTTTGATGCGTTCAGGCGATTACAGGAACTCATTGAAAGCGGAAAAACATTTCATGATCCGGTAAGCGGCAGAGTAGTTGTATTTATTGATGAGCTCCCGTGGATGGACTCTCCACGTTCGAACTTTAAGGAGGCTCTAGACTATTTCTGGAATAGCTATGCCTCTTCAAAACCGGATATTTTTTTAATTATCTGCGGTTCTGCAACTTCGTGGATCATTAAATATCTTCTGAGCAGCCGTGGCGGACTGCATAACCGAGTCACAAGGCAGATCGATCTTAAACCGTTTACATTGCAGGAGTGTGAAGAATATTTCCGGAATAACGGAATCGTTATGACCAGACATCAGATAATAGAAAACTATATGGTGTTTGGAGGAATCCCGTATTACCTGGATCTGCTGGACCGTCGAATGAGCCTTGCTCAGAATATCGATGTTCTGTGCTTTACGGAAAATGGTCAATTAAGATACGAATTCGAAAGGCTGTACGCATCTCTGTTTCGAAATTCTGACAGACACATGGAAATAATCAGAGTAATTGCAAAAGCCAAGTCCGGAACCACCCGCGCTCAACTGGCTGCCAATCAGAAAATCGGCGACGGCGAAGCGTTGACGGAAGCCTTGTCTGAACTGTGCCAGTGTGGATTTATCAGGAAATACAAGGATTTCGGGAAATCTAAAAGAGGTTTCATATATCAGGTTATTGACCCGTATACACTGTTTTATCTTGATTTTATTGAAAGTGAAAAAGTGCAGTCCTGGCTTTCACATATCGATTCTCCCGGGTACTATTCCTGGGCCGGATATGCGTTTGAGCTTGTTTGTCTTCTTCACACGAACGAAATCAAAAAGGCTCTTGGTATCAGCGGGATAGAAACGATGGTATCTGCATGGAAAAGCCGGAAGATCGAGGGCGGCGCGCAGATCGACATGCTGATAGACAGAAAAGATGGGGTGATAAATGTTTGTGAAATGAAATTTTCCCAGGCCGAATACGAGATTTCAGATCAGTATGAAAAAAACATCAGAAACAAACTGGAAGTATTCAGAAAAGAAAGCAAGACGCGGAAAGCGCTTCATACTACAATGATTACATCGAACGGACTGCATCATAATGAACATTCACAGATCGTAGTGAAAGAACTGTCAGCAAACGATTTTTTTCAATAAAACCGACTGTTCAGATTCATCGGTATCAGGATCGGAGGCTCCAACTGGATTTCCCCCGGGCTTCTTTTTTGTAAAGCCAAACTATTTAAGCGTAAAACGATACGTATCAGCCTTCAGAAAACGATTGCGGCTATATCACCACAGTGATATAATACAGACGGAAAGGAAATGGAAACCATGAAGGATATCATTACAATTTACCACGGTTCTGAACGGATCATTGAAACACCTGTTTTCGGAGAAGGCAGGAAAAATAACGATTTTGGCTCCGGGTTTTATTGTACGGAAAGCCCGGATCTTGCAAAAGAGTGGGCTGTTTCCTCTTTGCGCAACGGTTTTTCAAATCGATACCTGTTGGATACCTCATATCTCAATACTTTGAATCTTAACGCTCCGGATTACAGTATACTGAACTGGATCGCTGTACTGGTCGAGCATCGCCTGTTTTCCATCAAAACACCCCTTGCGAGAAAAGCCAGGCAATA
>JAZLJD010000079.1:0-19168 GCA_045617725.1 Lachnospiraceae bacterium | reverse complement strand
CTAAGGCCCGGGGAGCCGTTTTCTATTTCGAGAGGACTCTTCCGCAATCCATTTCTCAACCACATAACTCTTCGCTAATTGATTCGTCTCTATATGAATTGCTCTCTTCGGCCCCCTGTGGAGCCGTTTTTTGCTTTACCGCTTTAATGTGTCAGAAACCCCCGTCCCCATTGCTTGACAAAAGAAATAAAAGTGATATCATAATGATATCATCAAGGAGGGCGAACGATGAGTGTACTTGAGATTAAGAACTATACAAAAGAATATGCAAAGGGCGTGAAGGCCTGCGACGATGTTTCGATTTGTGTGGAGAGCGGTGATATTTACGGTTTCATCGGTCACAACGGAGCAGGAAAGAGCACGACGATCCGTGCGGTAGTGGGTGTTATGGATTTTGATGAGGGAGAAATCCTGATTGACGGTCATTCCGTCAAGACGGAGCCCGTACAGTGCAAGCAGCTGACCGCTTACATTCCGGACAATCCGGATATTTACGACAATCTTACCGGAATTCAATTCCTGAATTTTGTGGCGGATGTGTACCGGGTCGACCTGAACAGACGTACCGAACTGATTAATAAATATGCGGATGCATTTGAGATACGCGATGCCTTGGGCAGCCCCATCTCATCTTACTCACACGGTATGAAACAGAAGGTAACCCTTATATCCGCTCTGATTCATGAACCGAAGCTTCTCGTTTTGGACGAGCCGTTTGTCGGTCTGGACCCGAAGGCGTCCTTTACGCTGAAGGAAATCATGCATGGAATGTGCGAGAAGGGCGCAGCCGTGTTCTTTTCCACCCATGTGCTGGATGTGGCTGAGAAGCTGTGCAACAAAATCGCAATCATCAAGCAGGGCCGGATTATAGCGCAGGGCCCAACGGAGGAAATCATCGGGGACCAGTCTCTTGAGGAAGTCTTTTTGGAGGTCGCCAATGAAAAATAAAACCGTGTTGCTTGTTAAGACGCTCCTTTTGTCGACGAGTGGCCGCAATATTCTTAAGTATTCGCAGGACAAAAAGAAGAGAAACCAAATTATAGGCGGTTATGTAGGCTTTGGCATTCTCTATGTGATGCTGGCAGTCTACAGCGCCCTGATGTCTGTTGGATACGGACTCTACGGTTTTGCGGAAGCCATTCCGACTCTCTGCAGTCTGGCCGTGGCCATCGTGGCATTTCTGTTTACGGTATTAAAGGTGAACGGGTATCTGTTCAATTTCAGGGAGTATGAACTCCTGATGGCAATGCCTTTTTCGACAAAAACCATTGCAGCCGCCCGTTTCCTTTATATGTACCTAAAAAGCCTGCCCTGGTACGCCTGCATCACGATTCCGATGCTGGTAGGGTACGGATACTTCGCCCGACCCTCGGTGCTTTCCTGTCTCATCTGGGTGGTATTTGCCCTGTTGCTCCCCATCATTCCGATGGTGGTGGCCACATTGCTCGGAAGTCTGATCGCCAAGGCCGGCTCCGGCGTAAAAAACAAAAAGATGATTCAAATCGTCCTGACATTTGCGCTGATTATCCTGTGCCTTTGCCTAAACTTCATCCTGAATGCAGTCTTCAAAACCGATGATATAGAGGTAATCTTGGGCGACATAGCAGGATTTTGCAACCGAATCGGCCGTTATTATCCGCCCGCAGAATGGTTTCGGCAGTCCGTTTCCGGTTTCCATCCGCTCAACACAGCCGCCTTCCTCCTGACTACAATCGGAATCTTCGAACTGTTCTTCTGGGCACTGGGTCGTTATTACAGACAGATTAATTCATCGCTAAAAAGCAGTGTGGCAGCACAGGAGCTGAAATCCCGCGATATCAAGGGACGCAGCGTGATAAAGAGTATTGCTTACAAGGAATGGCGTAGACTCATCGGGTCAACAGTTTACATAACAAATGCCTGCGTCGGACAAATCATGGCAGTTATTCTGTCGGTTGTTGTTTTGTGCGTTGGTCCGGACCAGATCTTCAAACCCTTTGCGGAGATGGAGATTGATTTTGAACAGGTGTTCCCGATTATCCCGATTTTGGTGCATTTCATGGTTGGAATGATTCCCACAACGGCCTGTTCCCCGTCCCTGGAGGGCCGGAATTACTGGATTATCCAAAGCATGCCCATCGCCAAAAAGGACCTTTATAAAGGCAAGATGCTGATGAATCTGTACATCACGATTCCGTTTGATCTGTTCGCAACAATCTGCCTGGGGATTACGTTTCAGGTTGGCATCCCAAACCTTGTGCTGTACAGTATTACGGGCGTTATCCTGTGCCTCTTCTCGACCTGTTTCGGCTGCCTGTGCGGTGTGAAGCATATGCGCCTTGACTGGGAGAATGAAGTGGAGGTAATAAAGCAGGGTGCGGCAGTTACGGTTTATATCCTGCCCATGATGCTTGGCTCCATAGCCCTTATGGCAGGCATCGTTGGATTTGGAAAGTTCTTAAACGGAACGCCGGTTATATTGACTGTTATGGTCATAGCAGCTGCTATGACAGCATTCTGTTACTCTCGGGTAATGCGACTTGCGAAGGAATGAACCTTTACGAAAACGAATACAAAAGGAGATAATGATTATGACTGAAAAAATTTACAATGGCAAAAACGGTATGGTAATGATGATTCTTTTTATCCTTTTATATATCGCGGCGATATGCGGTATGGTCTACAGCGGCGTTAACGGAATCGTCCTTCTTTCCGTAGTCTGTGGAGCCTATATTATGCTTGGCTGGATTAATTTCCTGGGACTTAAGATCTTAAAACCGCAGGAGGCCCTGGTGCTGACCCTCTTCGGAAAGTATGTGGGAACCTTGAAGGGAGACGGCTTTTACTACGTGAATCCCTTCTGTGTCAGCTTGAATCCGGCTGCCGAAACCAAGCTTTCGCAGAGCGGGGATGTGGAGACCAAAGTGTCCCCCGTACTGATGAACCATACGATGCCCGCACAACCGGTTAAGACGATTTCCCTTAAGGTAATGACCCTAAACAACGCCAAGCAGAAAATTAACGACTGTCTCGGCAATCCTGTGGAAATCGGTATCGCGGTAACCTGGCGTATCGTTGACACCGCCAAGGCCGTATTCAATGTTGAAAACTACAAGGAATTCTTATCCCTCCAGTGTGATTCCGCACTGCGTGAGATTGTTCGTATTTACCCTTACGATGTTGCTGAAAACGTCGACACCACCGGAGATGGTCAGGCTGACGAAGGTTCCCTTCGTGGTTCCGCAGAAATCGTTGCAGCCCGCATCAAAGAGGAAATCCAGACCCGCGTTTCCGCAGCCGGCATCGAAATTCTGGAGTCCCGTATCACTTACCTTGCTTATGCGCCCGAAATCGCAGCCGTCATGCTGCAGCGTCAGCAGGCTTCTGCCATCATTGATGCGCGTAAGATGATCGTGGACGGCGCCGTCGGAATGGTTGAAATGGCACTTGCCCGCCTTAATGAGAATCAGGTATGTACACTGGATGAAGAAAGAAAAGCGGCAATGGTTTCCAACCTGCTCGTTGTTCTTTGCGGTAATCATGATGCACAGCCGGTTGTAAATTCCGGCAGCCTTTACTAATTTTAAGGATGTTGATTTATGGGCGAAAAAAAACAGGTCCCGTTGCGACTGAACGAAAAACTGTATAATGCACTGGCCGAATGGGCGGAAGATGACTTCCGCTCGGTCAACGGCCAGATTGAATATCTGTTGACGGAATGTGTCCGGCAACGAAAGAAGAATGGCAAGTACGTCGGGGAAGAAATAGATGCTCCGCTCAATATTAACCTTGAAGATACAAGGTCGTAAGTGGTAAACTCGTAATGACGGTTTAGCGTATTATGACAAGGAGCGTAAGGGACTCTATTGAAACGGAACAGGAAGGGACAAGTTCAAAAATTTTGGAGGAGAGTTGTGATCACCATAATCATTATTCTCCTTCTTTTTGTATCCATATTTGAGGTCGGTCGCATCTGCGCTCATCGTATTTTTGACAGGTATTATGAGCTTCTTGATGTGCGAAGCGGCGAGCTTTCCGACAATATTCCGGATACGGAGAATCTTGTTTCCGACAAGCTGTCCGTGAAAGTCGCGGATCCTTCCGAAATCGTGAATCTTGACTACAGTGCGGCAATCAACCACACGAAACGCCTGACCTTTCCCGACAAATATGAAACGGATACCATCGACATCCTGCTTTTGGGCAACGATTCCCGTGGACATGATTACAAGAGCCGCTCGGATGTTATGATTCTTTTAAGCGTGAATACGAAGGAGAAGACGGTAACGCTCACCAGCATTATGCGTGATACCATGGTGGAGATTCCTGGGTATCAGAACCACCGCCTGAACCAGGCCTTTGAGTGGGGCGGCACGGAGCTTTTGCTTGAAACCATTAAGGAAAACTATGGAATTGTGCCGGATGCGGTAGCCATGGTGAACTTCGACGCGATGGAGACCATCATAAACTTTTTCGGCGGCATCTATGTGGCACTTACCGAAGACGAAATCGCGACCATGAACCGCTATTACATTATTGACCTGAATCGTTTGGCCGGAGAAGCGGATGAAAAAAAGGACTTAATCGATGTAAGCAGTGTCGGCGAGCTTCAGCTTTTAAACGGAAGGCAGGCCCTTGCGTATATGCGGGTTCGTTATACGGACGGCTACGAGGCGGGCAGAAATGCCAGACAGCGTGAACTGATACAACTTTTGGTGCAGCAGATGAAGACCTGGGATGTCGAAACGGCCGACCGTTTTGCCCGGGAAATCTTCCCGCTGATACGAACGAACATAAGCAGGGAGCTTTGCAAACAACTGGCGGCGGAACTCGTTTATTTCCGCGATTACACGATAAAGTCGGCACGCATCCCGACGGAAGCGGCAACGCTGAGCGGGGATGTTATAAGGGAGAATTACTTTTTTACCATTGATTTTGATGAAAGCTTGCAACAGTATCAGGATACTGTGAATAGAGAAGGAACTTACAACGCAAAAGAGAAGAGCGTGGGCTTTAAAATGCTCGCGTGGTTATGGAGGAAATTATGGCAACAGTAAACGGACCTAAAATGAAGGTTGGAAGTGAATTCCGTTTTGATGCGTTCGGAAACGGAGAAGTAGTTTTTGGCAAAAAGAAAAATCACCTGCCCGCCATGGGCTGGAACAGTTGGAATGCATTCGGAAGCGGCAATACGGAAGCATTGACCAAGATTATGGCGGACCGGTTTATCGAACTGGGCCTTGATAAGCTGGGATACGAGTATCTTGTACTCGATGACGGCTGCTATAAGCCCGAAAGAGTGGACGGAAAGCTTTCCAATGAGGAAGTAAAGTTCCCGAGCGGATTCAGGGCGTTGGCGGATTACATTCACGCCAAGGGCTTGAAATTCGGCATGTATAATGATATCGGAACCAATCTGTGTGCCGGTGCGGCAGTCGGAACCTGCGGACACGAAGAAACGGATGCAGCCTCCTATGTGGAGTGGGGCGTTGACTTTCTGAAGGTCGATAACTGCTATTATCTTTGGGACAATGCGACCTTCTCGGATGGACGGAATGCCAGATATGTATACGCTCCGCATATTAAGAGCGTGCGGGTTACGGGACCTTCCTTTGCATGGGAAGCAGAAGCAGCGCAGGGAGAATTGTTCGGACAGGGCGCTGTCATAAAGACGCTTTCGGACGGCAGCAGATATGTGGGCGGTATCGGAACCTTTGACGGAACGAACACGGGAACAACGCCGGTAGGCATCCGTTCCTCCGAACTCCGATTTACCGTAGGAGATGTACCTGCGGACGGAGAATACAGCCTTTTTGTAACCTACGCAACTGCGGAGGAACCGGGCTGCGGAAGCTGGCTGCAGGCTGCAGTCGGGAACACCGGTGAAGCGTCGGTGCTTTGGGATGATTTTTTGCCTGCTACGGCTGATAAAGAAACCTTCACGGAGTCGGAAGCCATCCGAATCACGCTGAAAAAGGGCGAGAATCTGTTACGACTTATGAATCATCGCCGTCAGGAGAATACATTGCTTTCCTATGCGGCTCTCATTGAGGGACTTAAGAAGGCGGATCCCGAGAATGACATCATGTTCTCTATCTGCGAGTGGGGCAAGACACAGCCGCAGAATTGGGGCTACAAGGTCGGTGATTCCTGGCGTATTTTGAATGATATTACCTTCTGGGTCGGCTCGGACGGCAATCCCGGTATGGGACGCTGGTTCGATCCCGGAACCCCTTCCGTAACGAGCCAGTATGACAAGGCGGTTGTTATGGATGAATTCGCCGGACTTACCAAGGGTTGGAACGACCCGGATATGCTGATGATCGGCATGAACGGCATGACCCATACCATGGACAAAACTCACTTTACCATGTGGTGTATGATGAATTCGCCCCTGATGCTGGGCATGGATTTAAGACGCGTGGAAAAAGGCGATGACATGTACAATATCATTACCAACGAGGCTCTGATTGCTCTGAATCAGGATGCTCTGGGCGTTCAGGCCAAGAGAATTTACACGAGCGTTTATTCCGAGGATCCGTCCAAGGAATATATTCAGGAGCACAACCGTGTGGACGTTCTCGCCAAGCCGCTTTCGGATGGAAGCGTGGGACTTTCCTTCATAAACGTAAATGATCAGGAGATGACCGGTGACTTTACCGTAACGAAGGAAGATATTGTGAAGTTTATCGGAGACCGCATGAAGGATGCGGATTCCTTTGCGCAGGCAACTTCCTTTAAGACGATTGATTTGTGGACCGGTGAGACCGTATCCGGCGCAAGCGGTACGTTTACCATCAACAAACTTAACGGCTGCGATAATGTAACGATTCGTGTGTATGCGGAGTAAGGCGGGGACTAAAGTAAAATGTTAAAAGATGCCTTAGTTGGGCAGGAGAGGCGCAAGGCCGCAGGCTTGATTCATGAGTACCTGCGGCTTTCTCTTTCTGAACCGGATGAAGTGAATACGGATGCGGCAGCAGTCCTGCTGGACCTTTATGACTGCCACACCTGCGCAGGTCATGTGATGCAGGTCTACTGTAAGGGCATTATGGAGGCCGCATCGGAGGGCGTGTTTGGAATGCGACAGCTTGTAACGATGGAGGAAGCTGCGCTTTACGAAAAGAGGACCCTTGATGCGACAAAAAGAATTCCGCCCAAAACGCCCGTAAGGCCGGTTCCGTTCATGTCGCTTGAGCGGGCACATACGCTAAAGCGGGCCGGTAGGCTCATTTTAATCGATGTAAGGCCGCAGGAGGCGTTTTCTGAGAATTCGCAGGAGATACCGGCGGAGCTGCCTGACATACCGGCGGACACAATTCGGATTCCCTTATCCTCGGTGTTGGACGGAAGCTTTATGGGAAAACTCCCTGCGGACCTGCCGGAGATGCCTCCGAAGAGTCTGTGCTTCTTTTGCGAAGAAGGTTATCTGAGTCTGGTGGCCGGTAATGCAGCGAGGGAGCAGGGCTTTGAGAACTGCTACTATACGAAATTAAGCAAAATTTAAGTAAATGTGATATAATAGTTTATTATTTCGGCTTAATGACGGAATTAAGGGCAAGGAGGGGAATATGAACTGTATATTGGAGCGTGGTGACCCGTATACTCATAAGGCTATGCAGGAAGCACGTATCGGCATGTGGAAGCTGGAAAGACCGGATCATGCACCGGCTTGCATGCGTGGCGATGACGCCCTGCTTGAAATACTGGGCGTGAATGCCGATTATACTGCCGAGGAAGTATACGAGATTTTTTATCGGAACGTACATCCCGATGATATGGAAATCGTTCGTGACCTTTATAAAAAGATTCAGTCCGGGCAGTATGGAGAAGCACAGTTCCGCTGGCGTCATAATGAGGACGGCAATATTTTTTTGCGGTGTGGTGCCATTATCAATGACCAATATGAGGGCGGAGAATGCATCGAAGGAATTCTGCAGAATGTAACGGAGATACGCCGCATCCGAAACCGGGTGTATCGTTCGCAGAAGATTGCGGATATGTTTATGACTCCGTACAAAGACATCATTTACGTCAATCTGACGACCGGAATCGGCGAGACGTATTCAAGCGGGACGAAACTCGGTCAGGAAGAAGTACGAAAGCCGTTCTTCAATGCCATACAGAACTACATTTTGACTTCGGTAGCACCGGAGGATCAGTTCGCCATGCAGATGTCCGTGAATCCATCCGTAATCCGTGAACGACTTAAAAAGGCGGAGCGATTTGTTACGGATTTTCTGGAAGTGGGCAACGGAAGGCCTCAACATATGCAGATGATTGTTGTCCGTGGCGAAAACGAAAACTACATCGGAGTAGCCTGTGTCAATGTTGACAAAGAGTATCGCATGGCCCGTATTCAGGAATCCGTACTGGATGTCATGTCAAACTTCTTTGATGTGCTTATATATGTGGAAACCGCAACGGATGAGATATTTGTAAGTAAGTTGACCAATAAGGTCAAAGACTTGGTATCCGGTTCAGAGGCTTCCATAAGTTATAGCGAGTGTATCAAGTTCCTGCTTTCAAATCTGGTCAGCCCGGAGGAAAAAAGCAGACTGCAGGGCCTGCTTGCGAAGTCTGCCGTGGTTGAACGACTGGCAGTACGAAAGCACTATACCATAGATTTCAAGGTACTAATCAGACGAGAGGAAGTTCCTTATCAGATAAATCTGACCAGAGATCCGAATCGAGACGGCGTAGAAGGCTTTATTATCGGCTTTATGCGACTAAAAGATAGAAATTGACCAGAACAGTCATTTAGGAGAAAGCAATGAAAACACCAAAACGAATCAGAGATTACATCTTAAAGAACAGTGATGAAGTGCTGCATACCACGCTCAATCCAAACGGACCCGGTGCGGTTCGCATTCACCTCATCCCACCCAAACCGCAGGGAGATATGATTCATTCATCCGTCGCCATTATCAACGGGCAGGATATCATTCCCGTGAATGTTTCTTTCAGCATCCTTCTTACCGAATTTATCCGTGAGGTAAATAAATACGACGGAAGGAGCGTGAGTGATGAGGATGTCGCTGAAATCATATCGGAGACCGTACGCAGGGTACGCAAGGTATTTCCTCTGATCTCAGGCAAAAGATTAAAAGAAGATCTTTACTTTATCATGGAAACCTTTACAAAACTGGCATACGGCGAACCGGTGGATGAAAGAGTCGGATACATGAGCCTTTCGGAGTACGCTCCTTACATGCGTGCACCGCATCGTTTCGATATCATGGTCAGTGCCATGACGAAGAACGGACAGTGGCATTGCAATCAGAAGTGTATGCACTGCTATGCCGCAGGACAGCCGCAGTCGGAGGAAGCTGAGCTTTCGACCGGGGAATGGAAACAGATTTTGGACAAGCTGCGTGCCATCGGCGTACCGCAGGTTACCTTCACGGGCGGAGAGCCGACCATGCGTGAGGATTTGTTCGAACTGATTGCCCATGCCAAATGGTTTGTCTCCAGACTGAATACGAATGGCATTAAATTGACCAAAGAGTACTGCGAAGGCCTTAAAAAGGCCGAACTTGACAGCATGCAGATTACATTCTATTCATCCGACCGCGAGATTCATAATAGGTTGGTCGGAGCCATGCAGTATGATGCGACCGTAAGCGGTATTGAGAATGCCCTCGCGGCAGGACTTAATGTAAGCATCAATACGCCGCTTTGCACCTTGAACCGTGACTATGTAAATACCCTTGCGTTCTTAAAGAGCAAGGGAATCCGCTATGTAACCTGTTCCGGCCTTATTACGACCGGCAACGCAATGAAGGCTGATTCCGAGAATCTGCAGCTTAGCAATGAGGAAGTACGGGAGATTCTTTCAAGTGCGGTTTCTTACTGTTATTCCAACGATATGGAGATTTCCTTTACGTCTCCCGGTTTCCTCCCCGAGGAGTTCTTTGAAAAAGCGGGACTCACCATGCCCGCGTGCGGAGCCTGCCTTTCCAATATGGCGATTACCCCCGGTGGTCATGTGGTTCCCTGCCAGAGCTGGCTTTCCGGTGAGGTACTGGGCGACATATTGAAGGATGATTGGAATGATATCTGGAATAGTGAATCCTGCAAAAAACATCGCGATTATTCGGCAGAAATGACAGGATTCTGCCCGCTTAGGAGGAACGGAAATGAAAAATAGACTGGTCAGAGTCTTAGGACTCTTTATGATTGTTTTTGGCCTCCTGTGTACGGCAAGACCGGTGGGAGCCAAGACGCTGGATGAAATTCAGGATTATTTTGTAATCGTGTCCATGAATGAGGATGCAACCCTGAATATTCAATATACGATTCGCTGGAAGGTGCTGGATTCGACGACCGACGGGCCGCTTACCTGGGTGAAGGTCGGATTGCCCAATACGCATTTTACGGAATTGACCGCGCTGAGTGATACGATTTCCGAGATTTCCGATATGAAGAGCAATGGTCAGATTTATGCGAGAATTGACCTGGATCGTAAGTATCATGCGGGCGAAGAAGTAATATTTTCGTTCTCCGTGCGACAGGATTACATGTACGAGGTGGACAAACTGACGGAGGGTGAGACGGTTGTTTCGCTTACGCCGGGCTGGTTTGATGATATTGAAGTAAAGAATCTGGAACTTTGGTGGAATTCGGACAATGTAAGCAGTGCTTCACCTTCCTGCTATGCCGAGGAGGGCTGGTTGCATTTTGTGACCGAGCTTGAGAAGGGCGGCAAGTACACGGTTAGCGTAACCTATCCGAACACGGCATACGGCTTCGACCTTTCCAAGAGCGAGGAGTACGAGGAACCGGGTTCTGACGATGGAGATGCAGCCGTCGGCTTTTTGTGCTTTTACGTGATTATCTTTTTTGTCGTGATTATTCTGGCTGTAAAAAAGAAGAGTCAGCAGGATTATGCACGGGGGGCCGGACTGGGCGAAACGAAAAAGATAACCCGAAAGAAGATTGTATACTATCCGGAATGCCAGGGCTGTGGCGGTACGCGTGAGGAAGGTCAGGATACCTGCGCTTATTGCGGCCGCAGCTTCATAAAGAGTGAGGAAACTGTGACCGAGGAGGATACGGAAGCAGCACAGTACAAGGAAAACGGTACTTACAAGAGCAGCTCGCATCCCAATACGTACTACCATGTAAGCGTTGTCACGGTTCCGGCGCCCAGACGCAGCAGTTGCGCACATTCATCCTGCGCGCATTCCTCCTGTGCCTGCGCCTGTGCCTGTGCCTGCGCCGGCGGCGGTAGAGCAGGATGCTCGACGAAGGACTTCTACAGAACCGGCTTGAAACTGCGCCAGCTGGAATTACGGAAAAGGCATAAGAAGTAGAGGGAAAGTTGTGAACGAGTTGGTTGACATAACATCGACACACTGGTTTACATAACACCCCTTGCTACTGCGACGGTTTACATAACATAGCTCAGACAGCGAGAATCGTCATGAAGGCAATTCTCGCTGTCTTTTTTATTCGGCCGCGGGCCGGCCGTTGTCGGGATTCCGATTTTTGAGCATTTCCGGCAACGGATTACCCCCGGCCGCGGCGCTGCCACGGACCAGCCTCAGGTCCGGCCTCCCCCGGCCCCTCCGGCGCGGTCCTCATTTTCGCAATATGTGGGAGGTTAACAGCAATATAGATTATGGTTTTTTGGGAGAATTTTTGGTAGAATATGAGATGTGAATTCTGCCGATGGCAGATAGTTTTTGGCAACGAATGGAGGTTAAATTATGGCACATTTTTCAGGTACTTTTTTCTCAAACGCATTAAACCGTCCGGTGCACTTTACTGCAGTTCTGTGCAACGACAATCAGTGGATTGACAAGGACAGCCCTTACTACAAACGTCCCGTGAAGAATGTTTATCTTTTGCACGGCTTCGCAGGTTGTGATACGGACTGGTTCGTAAATGCACCGCTGGGCGAGATTGCGAATCGTTTCAACGTGAATTTCTTCTTGCCGAACGGCGACAATTATTTCTATCTGGACGGCGTGGAGTCGGACTTTAAGTATCAGACTTTTGTGGGCGAAGAATTCGTGAATTATACCCGCAAGACATTCGGCCTGTCCGACAAGCGTGAGGACACCATGATTGGAGGTCTTTCCATGGGTGGTTACGGAAGCATTCATACCGCACTGGCTTATCCCGAGACCTTCTCCAAGATTATTGCTTTGTCTTCGGCACTGATTGTGAAGGGATTGTCTATGTTCAAGCCCGGACCGGCTTCCGATCACGCTCCGGCGAATTACGAGTACTACGCTCATACCTTTGGCGATCTTGATACGGCAGCTTCTACCGATAGAAATCCTGAGGTTCAGATTAAGAATCTGAAAGCAGCAGGAAAGCAGATTCCCGACATCTTTATGGCTGTTGGCACGGAGGACTTCCTGATTCATGCCAATGAAGAATTCAAGAACTTCCTTGTGAGCGAGGATGTTCCCGTTGAATATGTAACGGGCCCCGGCGTACATGATTTCAATTTCTGGCGTACTTATCTGCCTGTCGGTCTTGAATGGGCTCTCAAATAATGATAAGATGAACGTTAGCGTTTTCCTACAAAAGTAGGTAATAAAGGAGTAATTATCATGATTCAGAGCAGAACTCATAATTGTAATGAACTTCGCATGGAACATGTAGGTCAGGAGGTTACCCTGGTAGGATGGTTTGAGAACATCCGTAAGGTATCCAAGAACCTGGGCTTCGTGGTACTGCGTGATTTCTACGGAACGACACAGATTGTACCGGAGACTGAGGAGATGATGGCACTTTTCGATGGCATCAACTGCGAGTCTACGATTCAGGTTACCGGTGTTGTACGTGAGCGTTCCAACAAGAATCCCAAGATTGCGACCGGCGATATCGAGGTGGTTCCCGCAAGCGTAACTGTATTGGGTAAATGTATTTATAATGAACTTCCCTTCGAAATTAACCGTTCCAAGGATGCAGACGAGAATACCAGATTGAAGTATCGTTATCTGGATCTCCGTAATCCCCTTGTGAAATCCAAAATCGTTATGCGTTCCAAAATTGTGGCTGACCTTCGTGCTTCCATGATGGCCCATGATTTCCTTGAGATTACTACACCGATTCTGACTGCATCGAGCCCCGAAGGTGCGCGTGATTACCTGGTTCCTTCCCGTAATCATCCCGGCAAGTTTTATGCACTTCCGCAGGCTCCCCAGCAGTTTAAGCAGATTCTGATGACTTCCGGCTTTGACCGCTACTTCCAGATTGCACCCTGCTTCCGTGATGAGGACGCTCGTGCAGACCGTAGCCCCGGAGAGTTCTATCAGATGGATATGGAGATGGCTTTTGCAAGCCAGGAGGATGTTTTCGCGGTAATCGAGGATGTTCTTCCTCCTATTTTTGAAAAATACGGTACCTACAATATTGCTTCCAAGGCTCCTTTCAAGCGTATTGCTTATAATGATGCCATGGAACTGTACGGCTCCGACAAGCCCGACCTTCGTATCAAACTGATTGTTCAGGATGTGACGGAAGTTATGAGCGACTGTGGTTTTGAGCCTTTTGCAGGGAATGTGATTAAGGCAGTTAAGATTGATAACTTTACTGAGACCCGTAAGACCATCGATGCATTGTGCGACGAAGTATTTGTCCAGACCGCATGCAAGGCTTACTGGTTCAGAATGGACGAGAACGGCGAGTTCGTAGGCGGCATTTCCAAATTCCTTGGGGCCCAAAAGGACGCTGTCATCTCGGCACTTTCCTTAAAACCCGGTGATTTCGTGGCTCTTTCCGCAGGCAAAAAGCTCGCTGCCCAGAAGACTGCCGGTGCTATCCGTAAAATTTTTGGCAACAAAGTAGAGCACTGCATCGATCGTGAGAGATATGAGTTCTGCTGGATTGTAGACTTCCCGATGTATGAAATCGGTGAGGAATCCGGTGCACTCGAATTCTGCCATAACCCGTTCTCCATGCCGCAGGGTGGCCTTGAGGCTCTTGAGAAAGAAGATCCGTTGTCGATTCTTGCATACCAGTACGACCTCGTATGCAACGGCATTGAGCTTTCCTCCGGTGCAGTTCGTAACCATAATCCTGAAATCATGGTAAAGGCTTTCGAACTGGTAGGACTGGGCGAGGACGATGTTAAAGCAAAGTTCCCCGCTATGTACAATGCTTTCTGCTACGGAGCTCCTCCGCACGCAGGTATTGCACCCGGCGTAGACCGTATGATTATGCTGTTAACCGGCGATGAGACGATTCGTGAAATCATTCCGTTCCCGATGAATAAGAACGCCCAGGATATTATGATGGGTGCACCTTCAACGGTAGACCAGAAGCAACTTGATGATGTACATATTGCAATTGTAATGCCCAAGTAATCAATAGGGACGGGGGTTTCTGTCACATTAAAGTGCTAAAGCAACAGGCCACGCGGGAATTCGACCTGCTTCGAATGTACCGGGGTGTGACCGCGGGGTGCGGCGCCCTGCGGGCTGTGCTCGAACAATTCCGTATAGGGCTCATCACGCCTCCGAGTTGTGATTTTCTAAGAGCTTTGCCGGAGGATGCTTCTGGCGACGCAACCGGCTTCTAAGCGCCATCCATGTCGCTTTTCCGCCTCGCCCGACCATCCGGGTCGCGCGTTGCAGCGCCTTAACAAAGCTCTAAGAAAATCTACAACTCTCCGCTATCGATTCGTCCTATACGAATTGCTTCTCGCCTGCCCGCAAGGAGCTAGTGTCCCGCGGTCACACCCCGACCCATTCGAAGCCTGCCGAATTCCCGCGCGGCCTGTTGCTTTAACACTTTAATGTGACAGAACCCCCCGTCCCCATAGGTTAAAAGAATGAAAGCAACCGTATTAATTGATAATATCGCGCAGGACGAGCTCGCCGGAGAGTGGGGCTTGTCCATACTAATTGAATATGAAGGGAAGAAGTATCTGCTGGATGCCGGCACGACCGGTGCTTTTGCAGAGAATGCCGAGAAGCTGGGAATCAATCTTGCCGATATCGACTTTGCCGTGCTTTCTCATGCGCACTACGACCATTCGGACGGATTCCCTTGCTTTTTTGCCCGAAATGCTACGGCACCCCTTTATATTCGTGAGGGCGCGGCCGAAAACTGCTACCATGCGTTCGGCTTCATCCATAAATACATTGGCGTGAAAAAAGGAATGCTGACCACGTACGCGGACCGTATCCGATTTGCGGCGGGGGATTTTGTGCTGAGCGATGGTGTCTATCTGATTCCCCATAAAACAGAGAACCTGGATGCCATCGGCAAAAGTGCCAAAATGTGCGTGCGCGAGAACGGACAGTATGTCTGGGAACGCTTCGCACACGAGCAGAGCCTTGTTTTTCGCACAAAGAAGGGACTTGTGATTTTTAACAGCTGTTCACACGGCGGCGCTGCCAATATTATCCGCGAAGTCATGGCAACCTTCCCGAACGAGCCCATTCTGGCTCTGATTGGTGGCTTTCATCTTTTTGCATCGAGCGATGCGAAGGTCCGCAGGCTCGCAGAGGATATTAAGGCGACCGGCATTCGGCAGGTTGTAACCGGTCACTGCACGGGGGAACATGCCTTTTCCATCTTGAAGAAGGAACTCGGCGATTGCGTATCACAGCTCAACTCCGGACTGGTTCTTGATTTTTGAGATTAGGCGAAAGAGGATTGAATGAATAATCGGTCAAACACAAAATTAAATAAAGTAATCCGAGTGTTCTCACTTCTTACATACTTAGGCACCTTATTGGTGCTTTTGTTTTGCATGAATGAGAAATCCGGGTACCACATGGACGAAATTTGTACTTACATACAGTCCAATTTTAAGGAGTTCGGTTCGAGCGTCATCGTGCCCGAGTGCGGCGTGAAATACGAGAATCCCGGTGATCTTTGGGTGCATTTCACCTCCGTCCCCGAGAATGGTCGGTTTGATTACCGCGGCGTTTACATCGGAACCAAGGACGATAACCATCCTCCGCTGTATTTCGTGCTGGTCCACACCTTAAGTTCCTTCTTCCCGGGGGTATTCTCGAAGTGGTTCGCCGGGGCAGTTAACATTCTTTTTGGCCTCCTGACTCTGTGGATTTCCCGCAAAATCGTCCGCTTTTACACAAATGACGAGAAATGTGTGCTGGTTTTTTCGGGCCTTACCATGATTTCGTCCGCGTTTATCACCTCCGTGACCTACCTGCGCATGTATGAGATGAGCATGTTTTTCAACACGTTGCTGATTTATCTGCTCCTGCGCGGCATCCGAAAAAGGGACGCGCGGTTCTATATTCTCACGGCCGCTACCGTATATTTGAGCGTTTTGAGCCACTACTACAATGCGATTTTTGTTTTTTTCGCGAGCGCGGTGTTCTGTATCCTGCTGCTTGCCAAAAAGAATTTCAAGGACGTTCTTTGGTACGTGTGTGCCATGGCTTCGGCGGCGCTGTTGTTTCTGGCAAGCTTCCCGGCGGCAATTAGGCAAGTGTTCGGCGGCGAAAACCGTGGCGGGGAAGCGTTTGATGCCTTCTCGGAGGGCCCCGCGGTTTACCTCTATAAGCTGAAGGCGTGCTACCGGGTCATTTCGGACCATCTGTTTGGCGGATATTTGAGCGTTGTACTGGCAGTTCTGCTGGTTCTCTTTGCCATTTATCTTGTAAGCCAAAAAAGAAGCAGCATCTCTAAGCGGACTGCCGGGGGAGATTCGGTTTCGGTGGGCGAATCTGTGGCTGCTACGGATTTTGTGACTGCGGGCAGGATGGCGGTAACGACGGCCGACTGGGTACTTCCGACCAGTGCCGTACTTGGATTCTTTTTTGTGGTGACTTTTGTAACGCCTTATGAAACATGCCGTTACTTTTTCCCTATATATGCGTTACTTTTGATTCTTGTGTTGTGTGGAATCTATTGCTTGATTCTGCATTTTGGAAAGGGCAGTTGGCTGCCTTCCATCGTGGTACTTGTTCTTTTTGGCGCCCTGACCCTGATTGGTTTTAAGCCCGGAATGTATTACCTGTACCGAAGTGTCAGGACGGATGCCGAGGCAGTTATGCAGCATCCCACGACGGACTGCATTTTCTGCTTCCACAAGAAGCATGAATTGAATCCCAACATGCCGGTCGCTGAAAATATGGCGTCCATTACTTTCTATGATTTGTCCGAAGGCACGCCGGATTTTGAGACGGCGCAGATTGATTCTTCGGAGGGCCTGTATCTGTGGCTTGGAAGCCCGTTTGCGGATGCGGATTTGGATGCGCAGGTTCATGAGGTTTGGCCGTCCCTTAAGGAGCGTACGCAGGTAAGTTCCTATTTGGATGGCATCATCTGGTATTATGCGCCTTAGGAGTGTGACAAAAAAATCGGTGCAAATGCACAATATACTTCATGTTACAATTGTGCTATCATGATTGCAGCCGTATGGTGGGAAAGGAGATAAAGAAATTATGAAGAAAATGAAGAAGTGGATTTCAGCTATTTTAACGATAGCAATGGTGGCAGGGTTGTTTGGCAGTCCTGCACGAAATGCTTTGGCGTCTTCAGAATCTCCGGATATAGTGCCGGATAATGGATGGAGCATTAACATTAATTATGACAATTTAAAAACACGACTTGCTACAAGTACAAAGAATAACATATTTTTTGACTCTATAGAGGGGGATTATTGTACTTATACGAGAAGTGCCGGTGAGATTGCAAAATATGTGGCGATATCCGGAATTGATATGAATTGTGTTAGTGGATTGAGTATTGACTTTGATGTTTTTGATGAAGCACAGGGAATATACACAAGTTCGGTTCAGTCCATGAACGCTGACAGTAGAGTTGCCATAGCAGTTCACATTGGGTTAAAGTTCTTCTCAATGCAATTTTATGATAGTACATATCTTTCAAAATTAACGACGAATGGTTCCATTAGTACATCCGGTAACAGTTGTGATGATTTTAGTGCATGCATTGTAATAGAACTCGGTACCGTAGGCAGTATTCTGGCGGATGATATCGTATCCGACGAAGGGTGGAGTATTGATTTGGATTTAGACAGTTTCGGAACTTTACTCGATGGAAAAACAAACAGTGGTATATTCGAAGGAAACTATAGTATCGTCGATAATCCTGAGATAGTAAGTCGTTATTTAGATGTTAATGGTTTGAATCTGGAAAACATTTTGGATATGGCTATAGAATTCCTCGTCTATGATGAAGAGTATCTTGCTTATGATAATGAAGTATGTGATATAGATGAAAACAGCAAAGTTGCTGTAGGCATTCTTTTTGTTGTTTATCCGAATTCAGACGAACAGTTTAAGCAAAATACATATCTTGCAAAGCTTAGTGCGAATGTCGGTGTTTCGGAAGAGGAATCGCATATTGCAATGGGCGATGTTGGAGGGACTCCGGCGCAATTAGCATTCGTTGTATTGGAACTTGGTACCATAAATAACATCTTACATTCTACTCCCGCTCCGACCCCTACTCCTGATCCGACTTATGTAGAGTGGAATACGGATGATCCGAACGTAACCAAACTCATGTGGCATGGTGGCAAGTTTACCTATGCAACCATTGCTGAAAAAGAAGACAGCACGGATGTAGTATTTACCGGTATCGGCTGGTTTGCACTTTCCGATGCATTGGTAAACAGATTCTCTAAATCCGGCAAGAATCTCAATGTGACCTATCCGTACAAGGGCTATACCGTAACGATTAAGGTTCCAGCAGGTGAAGTAAAAACTACCGATGCCCTTTGGTACGGCCCCGAATACTTCCCTTCTCTTTATATGGAGGATGGCTATGTAACCGTAACGGATTACCTTGACCGCGAAGTTGACCCGCAGGTAATCATTACCAAGAAGAATTAATCACTAATGGGGACGGGGGTTTCTGTCACATGAAAGCGTTAAAGCGGCGGCGCGGGCGCAACCCGAGACAATCGCTGCCCGCCGCATTCCCTGCCCGCCGCGCCGCCGCTTTAACGCTTTCATGTGACAGAACCCCCCGTCCCCATTGGAAGAATGGAAAGATGTATTCGGCAGGTAGGTGAAATGAAGCGTAGGGTAAAGTTTTTGTAGGAAAATTAAATAGACATAAAGAAAGCACCTGGATCCTATGTTAGGATTTAAGGTGACCAAACCAACAATCCAAAGGAGGGTGCTTTCATGATTAATAGTATACAACAGTTTTGCCAGGATGGTACAAAGAGATTAACAGATATTTTCAGTAATTATACAACTGACTTTACCAAGATAGC
>JAZLJD010000078.1:0-10289 GCA_045617725.1 Lachnospiraceae bacterium | reverse complement strand
GGCCTCCGACTTAGAGAGCGACTCAACTGAGTCTCTCTCTCTTCTTTTGAAATGAACCACCAGCCCCGTCCCCGAGGGTCCACACCACCCCCAGAGCCCCAAGGGCCCAAGTTTTACATGTTCTCGCTGATATACGTGCGTGCACGGCTCTGAATTACTTTACATACATCATCCAGAGATTTCTGGCCGCTCCAGTAAGCGCCGGCCTCTTCATACACAATCTTGGTAAGTTCTGCGTCATAGTTGGGTACATTATCTACGGAGGTAATGAAGTTGTATACCTCTTCCACTTCTGCTTCGGTCATGGTCGGGATTACAATCTGCTCATTGCCAACATAGTAGTAATCCTCATAATACTCACGATTACCGTTCGAATCTTCCCAGTAGGTACGCTCCATGGCATCTTTCTTCAGCTCGTCATACGCTTTCTTGTAAACAGGGAAGCTGTAAGAAAGTGCTTCCTGTGCTTCCGGTGTCAGGTTCTGCTTGATGAAATCCCAGCAGACATCCTGATGATAACCCTTGCTGATGATGGAAAAGCCTTTGTCGACATTTAAGAAGCTTCCCTTGCCGTCGGAGGAAGGATATCCCACCAGGGAGATTTCCTCGCCGAACTGACCGTAGCGGGTATAACGAAGGTCCTTAAGGCTTGACAGGTAAACATTGCAAGCCAGTACCTTGTTGTTTCTGTACATCATGTCATATTCAGCCCAGTACTCGTCATCATATACATAGTCCGAATCCTCAATGGCTTCAGGGAACTTCTTGGCCAGATCAATGACTGCCTTAAATTCATCGCCGGTGAAATCACAGGTTCCCTTATTCCAGTCCACATAATCACTTCCGGCGAATGCAAGAATCGCCTCAATGAAGCCCTCACGGGTCATGTACTCATACATTTTGGCCGAAGGGAACTGCTCCCACAAATCCTTCATGGCAGCTGCATTCCATACGGGATACTTATCTACCAGGGAAGACTTCATAGCCATGGACTGAACCGAGAAGGAAACAGGCATCGTGTAACATACATCGCCAATGGTAAACGCATCGAGAACGTTCTCAAGATAATCTTCACGATTGAATTCCTCATCCTCATCCATCAGCTCGCGGATATCGGCAAAGAGTCCCTTGGATACGTAGTTGTTATATGCAAGTCCGGTGTTATAAACCAGAATGTCCGGGGTATTTCCGGCAATGATATCATTGTTCAGCTTCTTAACGCCGGCATCCCAATCTGCATCGGATTCATAAATACTGTAATCCCGGATACGGAAACGATACTCTTCGTTCGTCTTGTTGAAGTTAACCACGTTCTTCATCATGTCGGAATCGGGATACAGGCACGCAATTTCAAGAATTACCTTGTCCTTTACTTCCTCAGGCGGAACCTTGGTCATCATAACGACATGAGAGGTCGTGGAATTATCATCATAATCGGAATAAACGCCCAACATATGGGTATCATCCACTGCAACAATGTTGGAGAACCAGGTGTTCGGTAAATCCGAATCGATAAAGTCCATAATCAGCTTCTGCTCTTCATCGCCGAAGTTGTAGCTGTAAATACCGGTGTTGCCTGCTATAATCAGATCACTGGCCTTACCGGGATGGCTGTCCCAGAGATTTACCTTGGAAACAAGCTTCTCGCCGAAAGTACCTGTCTCAAGATTCAGCTCTCTTACTTCATCCATGTAATCATTGGTATTGTAACCGATTGCAATCACGCGGCCGCTGGAAAGCTGATTCAGGGAATTCAGGGCAAAGTTTGTAAGTCCGATTTTCTTCACTACATTGAGATCCTGGTCCAAAGTATAAAGTGCCTCGCTGCCGCCAACAAGAATCTGACCGTTGTCAAGAAGCTTCATGGTACTTACATAAGAGATTTCCTCGGGAAGCTCAGCCTCCTTGAGGAGATTCCCCTTGGAGTCAAACTTCACAATGCTGCTCTTCTCCATGTATTCCTCGTTGGAATAATCATAGCTGTAATCGTCCGTGTAAGGGCCGTAGCTGTATCTGTACTCATAGCAGTAATAATAATGATTTCCGTCCTTGTCGATGGTCCAGTTGTTATAGGACTTCGAATAACCTGAGCTGGCTCCGGTCTCTTCATCGTAATTGTAACTGTTCTCACCTGTCGGAACATACTCATCACGCTTATCCGTTCCATCAAACTTCATGGAGAACGCTTCGTCTTTGGTAAAGTACTCACAGGTATCATCCGAGTAGCCACTGGCTTCCACGCAGATATATACACGATCCGCGGAAGTATTGACACTTCTTATATACCGGTTCATGGAAGCATCCTGTGCCGCAGTTATCGGTGCCGCTGCATCAACGGCCATGCCCTTTCCGTAAATTGAATCGGCATACAAATAGTTGTAAACTTCCTTAGCAGAATACAATTCATTCAGTTTCCAAACATATTGCTTGCTTTCGGCCAGTTTGGCAGCCGCATTCGGGTCTTCCTTTACTCTTTTGCCAAAAAGGTTACATCCGGAAAAAACGGATACCGTCATGGCTAAAAGCAAAATCATAACCATAGATTTTTTAAAGATTTTCTTCATTTTGAACCTCACTTTCCCTAAATCGCTTCCGACGGAACAACTTACGCACGCCTTCGACGATTTTTTCAAAGAAATTCTTTATATCAGCGCCACTGGGGCGGAGATTTCGATAAAGATACACGAGCAGCGTCACGAACAAAACGCCACAAATCAAAAGGCACAGGGCCCTTCCCGCAAATACGCGGGCCAGAATGTCCTCGTAAGCCCTCGCTATATTCTCCCAGAAGGGATAATAATATCTCGTTACAATCATGGAACGCTCCGAGCGATGCTTAAAAATCTCCCAAAGATTCTCCATGTCAAAGCGTTCGGACTGATCGATCAAAAGCGCCGTACTGCTGTCGGAAAAGCACTTCTTCACGATGTCCAGTGCATATCCGGGCACATCGTTCGGAAGAACGAACTCATACGCATCGACGGGCCTTGCATCGTTAAGGCCATAGCCCAGGCTCTGCGCGTAACCGTCCTGGGAAACATAGACGATCTTGCCGCTGTCTCCTGCTGCCTCGTGGAACCGCTCCGTATTGCTCTCGAAAACGCCTCTTACGATGAATTCGCAGCCATCCAGCACTACAAGCTGTCCGGCAATATTGTCGGAGCCAAAAAGTTCGAAGGCCACTTCCTCATCCACAATGCAGTAATCCTGCATGACATCGGCGGGAGTGAAGTAGGTTCCGGTCAGCATCTTAAGCGGATGCAAAAGAAAATAATCCCCGCCCACAAGCCGCATCTTCACGGAAACGCTTCGTTCCTCGCTCGCTATACGGCCTTCGCTTTCGCCGTAGTACGCATAGAGGAAATGATCGGATTCCGTCTCCTCCTGCTTTCCGAGCTGCCGAAGTTCATTGTTGATATTGAATTTCGTTTCCTGAACCGTATATTCCGAAATGTACGCGTTCTTGTCGAAGTAGCAACTGATTTGACCGTACTTTTGGTCCCCGGCCCATTCCCTGTAAGCGGTAATGTCCGATTGTTTATTTATACAACCTTCTCCGTATGCTGTCAAAATGAAATACAGAGCAAGGGATACAAGGAAAAGAAGAACCAACACAAGCTTCAGGATTCTTCTCTCCATAAAGAGCTTCTTCATAAAGCCATCTACTCCTATTCTTCTGCCAAACGTACCTGGCTGCCGGCCTTAATCGGCTTAGAGGACGAAGTAACGATACTCTCGCTGCCATAAAGAGGTGCATCAATTGCCGACTGTGATTCATCGGAAGTAATTACGCTGACATCCACACGTCTTACGAAGTAACGGTTTCCGAGCGGGCTGTCTTTGGCTTCCACAATCAGAATGAAGTCGCCGTCGTTGTCCTTATGAATACAGTTCGTAGGCACTACGTGATCATAGTAATTGGTGCTGGAGCCCAGTGTTAAGGTAAGGCTCTGGCCTGCCGTGCACTCTCCGTTTAAGGAGCAGGTAACAATCTTGCTCTTCTGAGGGTTCTGCGGATCCGGCTTAATGGATTCGACGGTTGCCTTCAAATCATAGTAGTACCAGGAGTTGGAAATATCTGCCACATCGCCCACGGCAATACGTCTTGCCTGGTCGGAAGTAAGGGTCATGGTTACCTTGTACTTGCTGCCTTCGGGCTGAATGACTGCCAGAGTGCTTCCTGCCGCGAACTTGTTACCGGCAACATAGTAAAGCTGGGTAACCGTACCTGCGATGGGTGCCGTAATAACATCCGCCAGCTCGTTGTTCTGAATATCGGAAAGTGCCTTTCTTGCACTCTCGACACTCGCCCAGGAATCAATCAGCGCCCATTCGGTACTGATATCCTCAAGGAGTGTTGAATACGCCGACTGTGTATCGATTAAGTCACTCTGTTCCTTAGAAAGGCTCTTGTTCAGAGCGGCAATCTGCTCATCAATGGCAGCTACCTGCGTAGTATTGCCGGCATCCTCCAGTGCAGCCTCGCACTGTGCCAGATAGTTCTGATTATCAAGAACTCTTGCGTCCACATTGCTCTTCTCGGAAGAAGCATTCAGATATGCATCCAGAAGATTCTTGCAGTTTACCCAGTAATTATAAGTAGTCTCGGCTTCCGTAAGAACCGCCTGCTTTCCGGTCACTTCTTCTTCGGCCGTTTCAAGTGCCTCAGTTGCATCCAGCAGAGCCTGCTGTAATGCTGCATAGTTCGGATCATCCGGCGTAGTGCCCGAAAGAGCGGCCTGCGCCTCAGCCTTTGCAGTAGCGGCCGCATCGCGCGTCGTTTTGGCCGAAGCCAGCTCCTCGGTAGCCGTATTGTAAGCGGTCTTCGTAAGACCGTACTGCATTTCGATGTCGGTAGAAGACTCACCGCAAGCGGTAAAAGCTGCCTGTGCAGCTGCCAGGGAACCTGCTGCCTCTGTCTGCATGGCAAGAATTGCGGTAACCCAGGACTGTGCCGTCTTAACTGCTTCGTTTTTGGCCTTGCCATCCTCGCTCACATAGGAGGAACGCAGGGCATTCAGCTCAGCGATGCGTGCATTGTAGCCGTCGATGGTCTCCTGACGTTTCTTTACCTGCGCCCGTAAGTTCTCGAGCTTGGTCTGATTCTCGTCAAAACCGGCGGAGGAGGAAGACTTCACGCGGTTCATCATGGCCGAAGTAATCTCGTTCGTGATGATATAGCGGTTGAAGGTCTCCAGCTGCTTGTCATAATTGGACTGTGCTTCCGCAAGTTCCGGGCTTTCCGAAGGCATCAGCCAGTAGAGAACATCTCCCTTATTTACATAGGTGCCCTCATAGACGGCAACCTTCTCGATGGAGCGATCGTTTTTGGCCACCACCTCGAAAGGATCACTGGTCGAAACAATGCCGTTCCCGCGTATTTTTGTAGTAACCGAGCCGCCCCAGCAGTACTGCGTACCGACCTGCGGCAGCGAATAATTCATAATTGTCTGCGAGAAGAAGGTCAATACCAGCAGAATTGAAAGAAAGATAATCAAAAAATTCTTAACCCATTCTCGTTTTTTTCCGGACTTTTCCATGATAAGCTCCTTTAACCTTTAATACCACCCTGGTAGGTAATTCCGTCTACCAGATAATCTTCACCATATAGGAACACGCACAACGGCGGAACCATGTAAATCGTTGCGACCGCGAATGCGAGGCCTATCTCGCCCGCGTTAATTTGTGACAGGAACACGGACAACGGATACAGCTCCGTATTCGTCAAGAGGATGAGCGGTTGTTCAACCATATTCCAGTAATCAATGAAAACAAGAATTGCTACCGAATACAGTGCTCCGCGGCACAGCGGCATGCAGACTCTCGTGAAAATCTGCCACTCACCGGCGCCGTCGATTTTGGCCGCCTCAATGTAACTCGTAGGGATACGCCGCATGTACTTCGTAAGCAGGTACACCGCGAACGGCGAGAAGAAGCCGGGCAGCCAGATGGCCCACCGCGTATCCAAAATGTTCAGCCAGTTGCTGACCAGATAGTTCGGAACCAGCGTAACCTGATACGGCATGAGCATCAGGATCACATAAATGAAGAAAATCAGTTCCTTGACCCTGCCCCTGGTTCTTGTAAATGCATAAGCCGCAAGTGCTGCGACAAGCAGCTGAAACAGCATGATGGGTACGACGTAAATCACGGAATTCCAGAACTTTACAAGGTACTCCGGGCTTTGGAACAGCACCGTCCAGTACTGCTTGAAGCTCACGATATCCGGTATCAGTTTCAGATTGACCTGCTCGGATATGTACTGCTTTCCTCCCGCCTTGCCCGTTGCGAATATGGCTCCGTAATTCGCGTTAATCTCCGTCGCCGACATGAACGAATTCGCAATCGTCAGTATAATCGGTGCCAAAAACAATATCGCGAAAATCACCAGCACGGCCGTCACGCAAATTATCCTTATGCGCTTTTTTCTTTTCTTTTTCTTACTCATTATTCCTCAATATCCTTACCGAACTTATTCTCGGTAATAAACAAAATGCCAATAATAACCACCATGACAATACTCATCAGGATAGCCGCTGCCGAAAGCTTCTGATAATCCAGCGAATTGAAGGTATTGTTCATGAAATGCTGCAGCATGTAAAGCGAGTCAACCGGGTGGTCGCTCGACAAAAGGTATATCTCGCGAAACACCTTGAACGAGCTGATTAGGGACATAATGGTCACGAACATCAGCGTGGGCGACAGGTACCGAAGCTTAATCCGCATGAAAATCGTAAACGGTCCCGCGCTCTCGAGCTCTGCGACCTCGATGATGTCCTTCGGGATATTGTTAAGGGCCGCCAAAAACAAAATCATGTTGTAGCCCAGGTTCTTCCACAAAAACAGAATCAGAATGACGTAAATCGCCATGTCGCTCTTGAGCCAGTCCGTCGGGTTCCCGCCTATCGCTGCCAGCATGCGGTTAATCGCACCGTTGTTATGGAACAGCACCTGGAAAATAAGCACTACCGAAGCAACCGGCACCATCATGGGCGTCAGAAACGCCGTCCGAAACTGCGACCGCATCGGAATGGATTCATCCAGCAGAATCGCCAGCAGCAGGCTCAACAGCACCGCAAGCGGCACCGCCATAAACGAAAACTTGAGCGTATTCATCGCCGCCTGCTTGAACGCAAAGTTCTTGAACACCCTCACGAAGTTCTCAATCCCCACAAACTCCATGTGAATCGGATTATCAATGACCGAATAATAAACAACTACTCCAAAAGGCACAACAAAAAACAGAAGCACACCAATGAGCGACGGCATCAGGAAAGCATTAATGCGAATGCGTTCCCGCAAGTCATGCATCCTCTTCCGAAAGGTTTTCTTCTGCTTTACTACCTTATTCTTCTCTATCTTATTCTTTCTATTTTCTTTACCCATCTTACTGCCTGTAACACTCTACTCCAAATTTCCTGCCGGGCTCCTCATGCGGCGGTTCAACGGTCTCGCCCCGGCGCCCCGGCTCAGCCCCACATATCAGATACGTATCAAATCGGAAATTTTGTGGAACAAATTTAAATTATTTTGGCCCCTCTGAAATAATCGCATCCAGTAGTGCATAGACTTCATCGCGACCGCTTTTATCCTCCGAAGAAAACGGTATCATCACGCAATCTTTCTGAAGTTTCAAGGTCTCCCTTATGAGCTTCAGTTGCTTCTGAATCTGGCTGCGTTTAATCTTGTCCGATTTCGTTGCAATGATGACCGGCATCAGTCCCTGCGCGCGAATCCATTCACACATCTGTATGTCATTCGCACCCGGCTCATGCCGTATATCAATAAGGAGAAACACCTGCTTGAGTTGCTTCGAGGAATGCAGGTAATGCTCAATCATCCTGCCCCACTTCTGCTTCTCCGCCTCGCTCACACGCGCATAACCGTATCCCGGCAAATCTACAAAGTATATTTCCTGATTCACATTATAGAAATTGATTGTCTGCGTCTTGCCCGGCTGCGCCGATGTCCTCGCAAGGCTCTTACGATTCACCAGAGCATTAATCAGGGAAGATTTCCCAACATTACTCTTGCCCGCAAATGCCACTTCCGGCAATTCATTCTGCGGCAACTTACTGGTAACGCCGCACACTGTTTCAAGATCTACACTTTTTATAACCATAACAAACTCCGCACGAGTGTATTAAGTGTTTTAATACACTCGCATAATATCATGATATTAACCCTTCGTCAATATTTCTTTATACACTCTTTCAAATTATCTCTCGCGAAAGATTATACCACATATTCCGTCTAATTCCCTTAAAAAAATCTTATTTTTGTACTGCCCTGCACCCGTTACCGATTCCGGCCGGAAATCATGTTTCCGGCAACGCGAAAGGTGCCATAACATCTGTCAGGCTCCGCCCGACAGATGATTAGCAGTCGCCAAATGTCCATTCGCGCAAGCGCGGTGTCCTCTTGGCTCGTTGCCATAACAAAAAGACATCGAGGGAACGCGTTCCTCGATGTCTGAATTGCATTATGTAAACCGCGTTCAGGTATTATGTAAACTTATTTCCTCTCCACTACCGGTTTTTCGCTGCCTTCCACGGCAGCCTTGGTGATGCGGCATTTTACGATGGATTCGTCGGAAGGGATTTCGTACATAACATCCATCATGGCTTTCTCCATGATGGAACGTAAGCCTCTGGCGCCCGTGTTGCGTTCGAGAGCCATGTCGGCGATTAAGTCTATTGCGTCGTCATCAAATTCCAGTTCTACATCGTCCATGTCAAACAGCGCCTTGTACTGCTTGATGAGCGCGTTCTTGGGCTCCTTCAGAATACGGATCAGAGCCTCACGGTCCAGTCCTTCTAAGGAAACCGTAACAGGTACACGGCCGATAAACTCGGGAATCAGACCGAACTTCATGAGATCCTGCGGAGTTACCTCTTTAAGAATATCCGTAAGCTCCTTGGTGCCGCTCTCCATCAGGGTAGCGTTGAAACCGATGGATTTCTTGTTGAGTCTTGACTCGATAATCTTCTCAAGTCCGTCAAATGCACCGCCGCAGATAAAAAGGATATTGTCCGTATCGATCTGGATGAGTTCCTGCTGAGGATGCTTTCTGCCACCCTGAGGCGGAACCGATGCGTGCGTTCCCTCGATAATCTTGAGGAGTGCCTGCTGAACGCCCTCGCCGCTTACATCACGGGTAATGGAAACGTTCTCACTCTTCTTGGTAATCTTGTCAATCTCATCAATGTAAATGATACCAAACTCGGCACGGGATATGTCATAATCGGCGGCCTGAATCAGCTTCAGAAGAATGTTCTCAACATCCTCGCCTACGTAACCTGCTTCGGTCAGCGTCGTAGCATCCGCTATCGCAAAAGGGACATTAATGATTTTGGCAAGTGTCTGTGCCAGATAAGTCTTGCCGGAGCCGGTGGGACCCAGCATGATAATGTTGCTCTTCTGCAGTTCTACCTCCATGGTAGAGGGAGCGGTAACTCGTTTGTAATGATTGTAAACGGCAACCGAAAGGACCTTTTTGGCCTCCTCCTGACCGATTACATACTCGTCCAAAAACTCTTTAATCTGCTTCGGCTTCAAGAGACGAATGGAATCCGTCCGGGCCTTGAGGTTCTCGCTTTCTTCCTCGGCGAGCTCGTCCTCGATGATTTCGGCACACAGCTCGATGCATTCGTCGCAGATATAGGCGCCATCAGGACCGGAAATCAGCTTCCGAACTTCCGTGGAGCTCTTACCGCAGAAAGAACAATGATATTTCGGATTCATTGTGTTTTTATTAGCCATTAATATCTGCTCCTCTGTGGGTAATAACCATATCGATTAAGCCGTATTCTAAGGCCTCCTCAGCGGTCTTCCAGTTGTCACGCTCGGTATCGGCAGCGATTACTTCATAGGGTTGGTTCGTGTTCTCGGAAAGAATCGTGTTCATGCGCTTCTTGATGTCCAGGATGTGCTTGGCTGCGATTTCGATTTCGGTAGCCTGACCCTGTGCACCGCCCAGAGGCTGGTGAATCATGATCTCCGCATTGGGAAGTGCCATACGCTTGCCCTTGGTACCGCCTGCCAAAAGGAATGCTCCCATGCTGGCAGCCATACCGATACAGATTGTTGAGACATCACATTTGATGTACTGCATTGTATCATAGATAGCCATACCTGCGGTAATGGACCCGCCGGGGCTGTTGATGTAAAGCTGAATATCCTTGTCCGGGTCCTCGCTCTCAAGGAATAAGAGCTGTGCCACTACCAGGCTGGCAGTCACATCGTTTACTTCTTCGCCAAGAAAAATAATACGTTCCTTCAACAATCTG
>JAZLJD010000077.1:0-12227 GCA_045617725.1 Lachnospiraceae bacterium | reverse complement strand
TTCAACAAAGTTCCGTTCGACTTGCATGTGTTAAGCACGCCGCCAGCGTTCATCCTGAGCCAGGATCAAACTCTCATGTTAAAATGTTTGATTGGCTTTAAGAAAACTGCTAGCTTTCTTATCCAAATATCTACTGATTTTTGGGTCGTCAATCTTTCGATTGACTGTGTTCTTAAAATGTTCTAACCGATTAACTCGGTTCGGAATTTTCAAGGTTGCACTGTTGTTTATTTGTCAAGGTACATTCGATATCATCACAGAGATGATATCATTGGGAATCACTTAAGAGTCCCAGACGGAGAAGGAGGGATTTGAACCCTCGCGCCGCTATTAACGACCTACTCCCTTTCCAGGGGAGCCCCTTCAACCACTTGGGTACTTCTCCATGGTTGATTCCAAACTACATATTATTCTGAACACTGAATCCGTCAGAAACGGAGAGGATGGGATTCGAACCCATGCGCCCGTTAAGACAAACGGTTTTCAAGACCGCCGCGTTATGACCACTTCGCTACCTCTCCAAAAACACATGTGTCTCAAGTCAGTGCGAAAGTTATTGTATCAAAGGCATGATAATAAGTCAACAACTTTTTTCATAAATTTTTGTAATTTTGTAAAGAAGGAAAAATGCTTAAAAATGGGTATTTTTTGCAAATCTTTACGCCTAGCGACTCGAATTGTCTGTAATTTTCACACAATTTAGTTTTTGGCCTCCAGGAGGGCTTTCGCTATCAGTAAATCCTCCGGAGTCGTTATCTTTATATTCCTGTAGGAACTGCGGCTAAAGTACACGGGATGGTCGGTGTAGTGCTCCACCAGCATGGCGTCGTCGGTAATGGATGCTCCGCCCGCGCCGGCCTCCTTCATGACACGATACGCGTCGCACAGCAGGGTACGTTCAAAGGCCTGCGGGGTCTGCATTGCCATGGCATGGCTTCGGTCGACGGTGTGGCTGACACTCACAAGGTCCTCGGTATACTTAAGCGTATCCTTGACGGGAACCGCTGCAACCAGCGCGCCGCGGGTCTTTACTTCCGAAAGCATTTCATTAATAAAAGAAGCTTCTACCAGCGGTCGTGCGCCGTCATGGATCAGGACATAGTCCGAATCGCAAGACGAAAGACCGCACAAAACAGAATCCACGCGTTCGCTGCCACCCTTTACGAGGGTTATTTTTTTGGAAAAAGAATATTTCGAAACGATATTCTCCCGCACATAATCCATGTAATCCTCCGAAACGACCAAAACGATGTCATCTACGATGCTTTCGTCGAAGGCGCGGAGGCTGTAATACAATACGGGAAAACCGCACAAATCAAGATATTGCTTCGGCAGGTCGCTGCCCATACGCCGGCCGCTTCCTGCGGAGAGAACGATTGCAGTTGCCTTCACCATAGCCCTCCTCTATCTTTCGCCCAGTCTGAGGTTCGGTACGGCATTCAAATCCCAGCCGCTGCGAACACCCTTGATATACTCGTAGTAGCCCGCTGCTCCGATCATGGCCGCATTGTCCGTACACAGAATCGGAGAAGGATAGTAAAAGTCAATGCCACGCTGCGTGCAGGCGCCTGCGAATGCGCTTCGCAAAGAAGAATTCGACGCAACGCCACCCGCCAGGGCAAATTTTCTGATGTCATACTCTTCGGCCGCGGCCATTGCATTACCGACCAGAACATCCGTCACGGCTTTTTGGAAGGAGGCTGCCACATCAGCCTTATTGATAGGAAGATTCTTCATTTCCATCATATTAAGGTAATTCAGCACCGCACTCTTAAGGCCGCTAAAGGAAAAATCATATTCATTCCCGGTTACATGGCCCCTCGGAAAGTCAATCGCATCAGGATTTCCTTCCTTGGATACGCGGTCAATCTTCGGGCCGCCCGGATAACCGAGTCCGATGGCACGTGCCACCTTGTCAAACGCCTCACCGGCTGCATCGTCACGGGTGCGGCCGATGATTTCATACTCACCGTAATCCAGCACGCGGACAAGATGCGTGTGGCCGCCCGATACAACCAGGCAGGCAAACGGAGGCTCCAGTTCTTTATGCTCGATGTAATTGGCACTGATGTGCCCTTCGATATGGTGAACACCGATTAACGGAAGCCCCGCAGCGAAGGCAAAGCTTTTGGCAGCGGAAACGCCCACCAAAAGAGCCCCGACCAGTCCCGGTCCGTATGTAACGCAGACCCCGTCGAGGTTCTCCTGCGTAACGCCCGCTTCCTTCATGGCCGTACGCATTACGGTATTCACTTTTTCAATATGCTTTCTGGACGCAATTTCGGGCACTACACCGCCATACAGCGTGTGCAGGTCAATCTGCGAATAAATCACATTCGACAGTACCTCGCGACCGTTCTTCACAACTGCTGCCGCCGTTTCATCACAGGAGCTCTCTACTGCAAGCAGCAATATATCTTTCTCATTCGTCATCTTCATCGACCTTCCAGCCGTAAATCTTCCAATGGCCGGCATCATCTTTCCTTAATAAATATGTATAACTGGTCATATAGTAATAGGTGTTCTGGCGTGTTTTGTAGCGCGCGTACAGAACGGCCCATTCGTATCCGTCTTCCGTAAATTCCTGCACATCCAGCGACTGCGAAAAAGTAACTTCCGAAATATAGTAATTCTCGTTTTTGAAGGCCTCTATCTCCGAAGCGATGCGCGAAAGCTGGCTGCTCTCCGAATTATAGGCAAGCAGCTCCGCATCATACAACCCACGTTCTTTTTGGACCAGAGCGGCCAGTTCCTCATCGGTATGCTCTTCATTATAATAACAGCGGTTCAGATCCGCCGCGTATTTGATTACCTCGCGAGGGGTGGGCGGATAGTCTTTTTCAAGATTTCGAAGCAGTGTTTCCTGCACAATGGTGTACACCGGTGCCGTATCCTCCGGCGGTTCGTAATGACGCGTGTTTAAGTAGATGTAGTAGCCGATTACAAGGCACGCCAAAACACCCAGGATAATAAGACCCTTGGTGCCCTTAAAGAGCTTCATCACGTCACCTCCTTTGTGCCAAAAATAAATTAATCCTCGTCAAATAACAAATCTACGCTCTTGCCATCCTTGCCGGCATGGGCATTTTTGAAAATTCCCCGTACAGCCGGCATGAAATCCTCCGCTCTGACAAGTGAAGGACTGTAGTGGGTAAGCCAGAGTTCCTTAACTCCGGCATCACGGGCCAGAATTGCAGCTTCCCTAAAGGTCATGTGCTTATGCTCTTTGGCCTTCTCCTCTTTGTCCGGCTCGCCATACATGCCTTCACAAATGAACAAATCCGAGCCCTGTGCATTCTGTACAATGCTTCGGACGGGGCGGGTATCGGTTGTGTAGGTTACCTTGAGACCCCTTCGGTCGGGGCCCATAACATCCGAAGGATAATAAACACGTCCGTCCACTTCCATGGTCTGTCCCTTTTGAAGCGGGTTCCAGCATTTTAAGGGAATGCCCAGCTCCCGTGCCCGGTCCGCATCGAAGCGGCCCTTACGCATCACGGTCATGGAATAACCGTAGCAGGGTACATTGTGTGACACGCGGAACGCATGAAGCACAAATCCGTCAAACTCGAAATCCTGTTCCTCTCCTTCAATCTCACGGTACTCAATCTCAAAGGGAAGTTCCGGGCAAATGGTTCTAAGTGCATTGACCGTGCGGCTAAGGCCCTTCGGTCCGATTAACAAAAGCGGATCTCTCCGTTCTGCGTTGCCCATGGTGAGCAGCATTCCGGGGAGGCCGGAAATATGGTCTGCATGGTAATGTGTAAAGCAAATCACGTCGATTGGGTTCGGGCTCCAGCCCTTCTCCTTCAAGGCGACCTGCGTTCCTTCCCCGCAATCAATTAAGACCGACGATCCGTTGTAACGAAGCATCAGTGCCGTCAGATAACGATATGGGAGTGGCATCATGCCACCGGTTCCGAGTAAACACACATCCAGCATATATTCACACTATTTCTTCACAATCCGTTATATTTAGCACTGCGTGCCAAAAACGAAATGCTACGGATTGCAATGCCTGTACCTCGCAGAATTACTGTCTAAGCCACAGAATCAGCGCATCGTCATCAGGCAATTTGTAAAATCCCGGGCGCAGGCCCTCGCGTACAAAGCCCGCATCCTCGTAAAGGCGGATGGCGGCTGCGTTCTGCGAGCGTACCTCCAGGGTAAAGTTCTTAATTTCGTGCTGCTTGCCCAAAGCAAGAAGCTCCTTCAGTAAAAGGGTGCCGACATGGCACTTGCGATACGAAGCCGATACCGCAACATTGGAAATATCGCCCTCTCCGGCAATGTTGGTAAGCACGGCATTGCCGATGACCCGGCCGTCAAGGACCGCGTTCAGACAGATTCGGCTGTCCGAATCCACCATCTCCGCAAAATCACGTTCCGTCCAAGGCTCCGAAAAGCAGGCAGCTTCCAGTTCTGCAGCCTCCTTAACCCGTTCCGACGTAAGAGGCTCTATACGAATCTGTTCGGAAAGAGTCTTCTCCTTGTCACTACGCTCCCGTTCGGCCTGCGAAAGTCGCAGATAAATCGGGGCATGATCATCGGCCGGCTCGGCGAGACCTTCCATAAACTTCATGCGGCCGAGGACCGCAACCGATGCGGCACGCTGGCGCGAAAGAGAAGGCGGAGCCTGTTCAAAATCTACCGTCAGAAGTTCCGCAAGGCGCTCCATAAATACAGGGATTCCGTCTCCCGTAAAGACGACCGGAAGGCCGTAGGAATTCAGCTTCTCACATAATTCCTCGATGGCCAGTGCGGTGGGTTCAAGAACTTCAATCGGGCGACGTTCTTTTTGGCCTGCCGGAGTCTCAAAGCGGTAAGCCGCGGTATAAACCTGATTCCGTCTTGCGTCCATGATGGGACACACAAGGCGGTCGCTCATGACGAGATTATAGGCAAGAGCCTCCAGCGTAGACACGCTCACAATCGGGCAGTCCATCGCAAGGGCCATCCCCTTGGCGGTCGCGGAACCGATGCGAAGTCCCGTAAAGGAACCGGGGCCGGCTGACACTGCAATGCAATCCACCGTATCAAGCGAGAGTTCCGTCATGCGTTTCACCTCGTCCAGCATAGGGAGCAGGGTCTGCGAGTGCGTCTTCTTGTACTGTATGCTGTACTCTGCGAGCAGAGTTTCATCTTCTAAAAGTGCAACGGATGCGACCAGTCCGGACGCATCAATAGCGAGTAATTTCATGAATACTTGCCTTTCTACTCAGAAATTTCAATTCTTCTGTAATCAAGTCCTTTGGATAAATCTTTTGTTATGTCAACCTTTATGGCATCCTTGGGAATGATTCCCGGGATATTCACGGCCCATTCCACGAAGGAAACACCGTCCCCGTAGAAATAGTCCTCGTAGCCGATTTCATCCATCTCGGATTCGTCCGCGATGCGGTACACATCAAAATGATAAAGAGGAAGCCGGCCGTCGTCGTAGACCTGCACGATGGTAAAGGTCGGGCTGCAGACATAATCCCGTATTCCAAGGCCCTCTGCGAAGCCTTGGGTAAACACGGTTTTGCCGACGCCCAGATCTCCGTTTAGTGTATATATCTGTCCGGGTTCTGCCTTTTTTGCAAGGGCTTTGGCCAGCTCGCGGGTCTCCTCCGGACTGTTTGTTTCGTAGATCATACTTACTCCTTGATTTTGTTTTTGGCAGGATCAATATGCGTGGAAATCATGGAAATGACGGCGTCCTTCGCATCGCCCAAATCCTTCTTGGGCCAGATGGTGGCCATCTTCGGGTTCATAAAAATATACAGTGTGTCGGTGGAACTCGTCACCTTGAAGATGCCCTCCCAGACCGTCGACTCCGTGTTCCCTTCCTGCGCAACGCTAATGCCCTCATCGGAAACCGTGTAGTGAAGCGGCTTCAGGTAGACCGGCATGGTCGCCTTCTGCAGAGCCTGGCGGAACAAAATATAGGGCGTATACAGAATCACAATAATGCCGCCGATGATGAAAATCACCTTGTTCTGCCAAAAATAAAGTGCAATCAGAAGGGCTCCGATGCAGGTGCCGATAAGGCCCGCCGGACCGTGATATGCTGTATAAAGTAAATACCTGTAAAGATGCTTCCAGGTAATCTGTACATCAAATTCTATCTTCATATAATTCTCCTCCACATACAGAATCAATTATACGCTTTCCCATTTTAGAGTGCAAGACGACATTGGGGACGACTTTGGGGACGACTTTGGGGACGTTCCTTTTGTCACGAGGATGTGTACTTTGTCACGAGGATGTGTACTTTGTCACGAGGAGTGTCCCCTGTCACGGCTACATCAAAAAACGGCTCCACCGGGCCGAAGAGAAGTAATTCATATAGGGCGAATCGAATCACGGAGTTATACGTTTGTGAAATGGATTGCGGAAGCGTTCCGGCGAAACAAAAACGGCTCAACCGAGCCGAAGAGAAGCAATTCATATAGGGCGAATCGATTCATGGAGAGTTATAGGTTTTCTTAGTGTTTTGTAGGTGCGCAGCAACGGCCGACCCGGATGGTCGGGCGAGGCCTCTACGCGACACGGACGGCGCGTAGAGGCCGGTTGCGTCACTTACCGAAATACTACTCAAAACACTTAGAAAACCATAACTCGGAATGTGATTCGTCTCTATATGGAATTGTTCTCGCCCGGCCCAAGGAGCCGTACGATTTACTTGATTACGCTTCCACAATTCTGCTCAAACGCATAACGCGGTGCGCGATTCGTCTCTATATGAAATTGTTCTCGCTCGGCCCGCAGGAGCCGATTTTTCTTTTAAGATGGCGATGTCTCGGACAAAGGACACCACAACGTGCAGAAGTACACATCCATGTGCAAAAGGGACCGGGCCAAAAAAGCGCCGTTTTTTCGAACGCTTTACCGCTTTCATGTGCTAAAAACCCCCGTCCCCATTAGTCCCCATTATTCTACATTGTATTGTCGGTTGAATTCCCGGGTGACGCGGTCGAGTTCCTCGGCGAAGGCGCGCGAAGACATGATAAAGCAGCCCGCGCCCGCGACGATGATCTGCTCCAGGCCGTCGCTCGTAACCACCGTGATGTCGTACTTTTGGGCATTCTCATGCGCATATCGCTCAATATAATTATCCGCGGTCTGCGCCTCCTTCGTGTAAACCACGGTAACAAGGCCCTGCTTCCGCACGCTCAGGGTGTGCCCGGGCACGCGGTACGCATCGTACACAACAATCACATTCGTGCCCGTAATCGCCGCGTAGTTGTCGAGAATATCATCGAGGCGGCTCGCCGCGGCATCCAGGTTTTGATTCATGAGTTCCTCGGAATCGCGGTCCGCATGCAGGTAGTTGTATCCGTCGACAAGAAGAAATCTGTCCTTGTGCGTTTGCGGTCTGTAAACCGGCTGTTTGGAGGGTGCAGAGGCGTTCTGCGCATTGCCGCTTGAGCCGTCCCCGCCGCCCGAACGCTGCATATCATATCTTCGGCCGCCCAGTGTATCCTGTGCGGCTTCCTTTTTGGCATTCACATTCGCATGCGTCGAACTGCGTAAAATACGGTCAACTTCCTCCACAGAAATAAACGCGGACTCCGCATTCCCCGCGATACGTTCTTCCCGCTCGCGCCTTAAGCGGTTCGCCCGCTCGGCCTCGCCGCTGTCCTCACTCGTCAGTGTCACCACGCCGCCCTCCTCATACTGAAGGTGCTTGTAGAGCGGAACATCGTACCAGGGAATCACCGTTCCTGCACCATGCGAGCAGAAAACAGAGTCGCCCGTGTTCCATTTATCGGCCTCCGGATTGTACTTCGAGGCCGCCAGTACTTCCTCCTCATTATGACAAAAATCATATCCGGCAAGAACCAGGCTCAGATTGCCAAGGCCCTTCGTATACGCCGTAACCTCCTGCATGTAACCGTTCATGGTAGAAACCGGTGCCCGCCCCGTCAATATCGTGATGTGGTTTTCGTAATCCGTTTCGGCAATATTGGCAGTGCCGCACATCTTTTGAATGTCCGTCATCGCACGCCCCGTACAGGAATCGGGAAGCTCCAGGGTATAATCGTAAAACGGCTCAAGCAATCTGACGTGTCCGTCCGCCCTAAGCTCCATAAGGCCCTGCCGGATGGCCCGATACGTAGCCTGTCTGAAGTCGCCGCCCTCGGTATGCTTGATATGGGCGCGCCCGGCAACCAAGGTCAGCCGAATATCCGTGATGGGCGCGCCCACCAGCGGGCCTCGATGTTCTTTTTCGCCCATATGCTGCACAATCAGGCGCTGCCAGTTTCGGTCCAGCACGTCCTCGGACAGCTCCGTTTCATACTCCATCCCACTTCCGGTCTCGAGCGGTTCGAGCCGCAGTTGCACCTCGGCGTAATGCCGTAGCGGCTCAAAATGCCCCACGCCGATTCCGCTCGCATCAATCGTTTCCTTATAACAAATCTTGCCGTCCGCAAATGTGACTGCAATCTCGTAGCGATCCATGATGGTCTGCTTAAGGACCTCCGTCTGCACCTCGCCCATGAGCGCCGCATAAATCTCCCCGGTCTGCTCCCGATATTCGATGCTGAGCGAAGGATCCTCGTCCTCGAGTTCCCTTAGGAACCCGAGCATTTTGTTTTTGTCGACATCCCGCGGGAAATGCACGGCATACGACAACGCCGGCGCGAGAATCGGTTGTTGCGTATTCAAGGTGCCCCCTCGCATATGCCCGTACATCAGCCCGTTTTTGGACTGCCAAAGTCCGGTGACCGCAACGATGTCGCCCGCCTCCGCTTCCTTCACAACCTCGTATTTTTCGCCGTTGTAACGGCGGATTTCATTGACTTTTTCCTCGTTAAGGAGCGACTTTACCTTAATCACTCCCGACAGAACCTTTAAGAAGGTGATTCGGTTTCCGGCCCGGTCCCTCGTGATTTTGTAGACTCGGGCGCAGAACGGTGCCTCTTCCTCCGTATTTGTTTTGGGCACAAATCGCCTGAGTCCTTCCATAAACCCGACGACTCCGAAGTCTTTTAATGCGGAGCCAAAAAAGACGGGGAAGACCTTCCGCTCGTTTATGGCACGGCAGACGGATGCGTCCTTAAGTAAGCCGGTCTCTAAAAATTCCTCCAGCAAATCTTCGTCGTTGGTCGCAAGCTCCTCGTAAAATGCTGCCGTTGCAGGGTCTCCGTGTGTCGCGGGCGCCGTGGTTGACATAACTCCATTATCTTGTGTTGCTGCCTCCGAAAAATCCGTAACCGCCGCCGACAATTTCTGTTTTAATTCCTTAAGGACCGCCGCGGAATCGGCTCCCGGCATGTCCATCTTGTTCACAAAAATGAAAGTCGGAATATGATACGTCCGCAGCAGGCGCCACAGCGTCTTCGTGTGCGGTTGCACACCCGCCGTCGCAGAAACAAGCAGAACCGCCACATCCATCACCGACAGGGCACGCTCCATCTCCGCCGAGAAATCCACATGCCCCGGCGTGTCGATCAGAATGAACTCGCCTTCAGCGCCTTCCGCACCGTCCTGCATGGGGATACGCGCAAGCTTTGTATAAATCGTGATGCCCCGCTGGCGCTCCACACTGTCCGTATCCAAATAAGTGTCCTTCGTGTCCACACGCCCCGGCTTGCGGATAATGCCCGCGTGGTACAAAAGACTTTCCGATAATGTAGTTTTTCCCGCATCTACATGGGCCAAAATTCCCAATACGATTTTCCTATTCATAGTATCCTCGCATTAAACATGATTACCGGTTACTATTTTCCCATTCTTCGTTCTAAGTTGCAATAAATACTGTAACAAGAGAAAAAAAGAACAGCCGAACCGGTTTTTGCCGGCTCGGCTGATTGATTCCTTGGGCTGTTTTTACAGCCCTTCATTTTTATGATTTACTTATACTGCTTTAGAACGAAGGCATGTCGGGAACATGTTCGGAATAATAACCATAATAATCGAACATGTAACTTGTGTCAGCGTTCTCCTTTTTGGTCCAACCGGAAATATCAGGTACCTTTGAAAGAGCATAGCTGCCATAACCATAATAATAAAACATCTCGTAATAGCTCTCAACGCTCGATGTGTCCCAATTGCTTACATCCGGAACAGCATTAAATTCACGGTTATAGCAATCATTGTCATTATAATCGCTTCCGTATGCGTAACCGTAGAACGCGCAATACATATTCTTTACATTTCCCGTTTCCCATTCGCTTACATCCGGGACATCTGCCAATACGGTGGAATACCAGCCATAACATTCAAACAGACTTGCGATATTCTCTACTTTTTCCGTATTCCAACGGCTGACATCCGGAATCTTGTTAAGGTCATAGCTGTAACATGCATAACAGTAGAACATGGCTTCCATGCTTATCAGGCTATCCGTCTTCCAGTTCGAAACATTCGGTACCATGTTAAAGTCATCATCATAACCTGCATAGTAACCAAACATGTAGTCCATATATTTAACCTTGCGAACATCCCACTGACTAACATCCGGGACACCCATTACGCCGCCTTCGTAATCCCAACCGCAATATGCTCCATACTGATAGAACATATAATCCATACAGGTTACACTGGAGGTATCCCAGTTGCTTACATCCGGTGCCTCCAAAAAGCCATTACAATTACTTGCATAACCATAGAACATGTCTGTCATATCCGTTACGCTCACGGTATCCCAGTTGCTTACATCCGGAGCTTTCATGGTTTCAGTACTACCACCATATCCACTATAACATCCATATTTGTAGAACATATAGGACATATCGGTTACACTCGAGGTATCCCAGTTACTTACATCCGGAACATCCAGTATTGCTCCGTCATAGTGTCCATAGTTATAGCCGAACTCATAGAACATATCGGACATATCCGTTACCTTGGAGGTATCCCAATTACTTACATTGGGTATTCCCATCACTGCATCGACGTCCTCTCCAACCTCATAGCCGGTTTCATAGAACATACCAAACATATTGGTTACATTGGAGGTATCCAGGTATTCAAAGCCCTCAAATTCACTTGCATAATACTCATAGCAGAACCAATCACTGGTGGAAGTCATCAGATTTACTTTTTCCATGGATTGATCAATGGTTATCTTTATAATATCTTCAGAATCCTGATACCAGGGAAGACCTTCATAGTTGTCATCCTGAATATTCAGAGGAATCGGGTCCTCATATACTTCGTATCCGTCCCCGTAGGATGCAGGGAAGGTAGCTGCATGATACAGTACCAGATGACCGGTATCCGCATTGAAAGCTGCATGCATATAGTTAGGATTCATCCACTTCGCATACAAGGTCATATTTGAGGTTACTACATCATTCTCAAAATCCCACAAATCGGTACATGCAGCATCTGCATACCAGGCTGCGAAGCTAAAGTCGCCTACCTTCGAAGGCTTTGCGGGAGCGGTAACATGTCCGTTTCCATCCGCATACTGAGCCTGCGGTGCTGTTCCGGACTGACCGTTTAAGTTAAAGGTTACAAGATAAGTTCCGGTTGCAGGGGGCGTATTGTTCGCCGGTGCAGGGGCAGGTGCCGGTGCGGGGGCTTTCACTTCAGGCTCCGGTAATACAAAGTCATTCAGCTCCTCTGAGTAGAACTCGTTGAACTGCGGCTTTCCGCTTTCATCCAAGGAAGATGTCTGCTTCTTGACAAGATCTGCATTAAAGCCTTCCTCAACAAAAGCTTCAACGGTGGTTACATTTCTTTCTTCCGTGATTCCGTATGTACAATAATGTACATAGTAATCTACTATATCTGTTCCGTAAGCTTCTGAGAGGTCATCGTAAGCAGCTGCATAAACAGCAACGTTAAATTCAGCGGAAGGCTGTCTTAACTCGCCGAGACCAAACTCGCAGAAATGCTTAAACATGACATCCGCATCCGTAGTACCAAATTCTTCTACAACATCCGGATTCTGCGCTGCATAATATTCTGCATCAAAGATTCCCTTCAGTAATGCTTTTTCCTCAGGGGTCATGATTGCAGTAACGGTTCCGTCTCCTTCATCTGCCATGACCTTAAGGTCCTGACCAGGATAAATTAAGTTCGGATTCTCTATGTTGTTCCACGCAACAAGATCATCCACGGATACACCGTTGGCACTTGCAATCTTCTCAAGCGTATCGCCTGATTTTACAACATACGCCTGGGTGGGGACACTCAGGTTGAACGCCAACAGGAGTGCCATTAAAAATGGCACAATTCGTCTCACTTTCTTCATTATTTATTCTCCTATTCTTCTCTTTTTCATCGCA
>JAZLJD010000076.1:0-5789 GCA_045617725.1 Lachnospiraceae bacterium | reverse complement strand
TCTGTGCTATCGCGAAAAGAGGCAAGCAATAAAGTCCGGTTAATTAAGAACCGAAGCACTAGATCACTTTTTGACGCTGTAGCCAAATTTCCCGAGCTTCTCGCCCAGCAGGAAATATTCGCCATGGGAGTATGCAAGCAGGTCGGACGCATTCAGGTCGAAACGTCCTGCTTCATCCATGTAGGTATCATCCACGGTAACCGCTACGACTTCCGCAATATACATGTCGTGGGAGCCAAGGCGTTTGACCTCACATACCTTGCATTCCAGGCACACGGGGCTTTCGCCGATGGAGGGTGCCTTAACCTTTCGGGAAGGCAGCTTTGTAAGGTGCATGGTGCTGAACTTATCCTCATCGCGACCGCTCTTGACGCCACAGTAATCGGTTGCAAAACACAAATCTTTGGTGGTCAGATTGATAACAAACTCACCACTTTTTTCAATCAGCTCGTGTGAATAACGCTCGGGGCGGATGGAAACGGAAACCATCGCGGGGCTGGAACATACGGTACCTGCCCAGGCGGCGGTCATAACATCATCATGTCCCTCGCCGTCCGTACAGCTGACAAGAATAACCGGCAACGGATACAACATGTTGCCGGGCTTAAACTCTGTTCTGCTCATTTAGAATAACTCCGTAATAAAATCAATCAGTTTTTCAATCAGTCCGAGTGAATCGCATACAGAAAATGCAAGGGATACGGAAGCAAGAACAACGGATACCACCATCAGGCTCTTGCAGCCGCGCAGTTTCTTCATAAGTACACGATTGGAAAGTTCCAGTTCACCGGTCTGAGCCTTAATCTCATCTACGACAACTGCCTGCACATTGCGGAATACCTTAACATTCTCGCGATGAGAATTCTCATCCTGTGCAGCAAGCTTTTCCTCCAGGGAGGCCTGCAAGGTACGCATGGAGCTCTCCATAAAGTCCTCGGACTTGCGAAGGGATGCCTGCATCGTATCGGACAGTTCCTGCATCTCTCTCTGAATCTCCTGCTTTAATTCCTCCGTGGAAGCGGAAGGGCCGCTCTCACGCTCTGTATTCAATACCGTATCCATGCGGTCTGCGAGCTGCGTCATATGTGCTGTCATCTGCGCGTTCTGCTCGCCTACGACTCGCATCTGCTCCAGTATAGCCTTGTATTCTTCCATTTCGGTCTCCATTCTGCGCATTTCTTCGGCTTCAGCCTGACTATTGGCCTTAATCATTTCCTTGGAGCCCCAATGTTCTGCCAGCTTTTCCGTAAAAAAGTCCATGATCTTCCCTCCTAAACCTGTTCGTTTATTCCTTTTAGAAAAAAGACGTTTAATCTTCAGCATCCTGTCCACTGATACGCTGAATTTCCTCATTCAGCCATAGCATACGATCATCCAGATTCGAAACCATCTGCGCACATTCCACAAGCTCGTGGCGTATGTACTCCGGTGCATTTCCTTCGAACTTATAGTGAATCTTGTGTTCAAGGGACGCCCAGAAATCCATAGCTACCGTTCGAATCTGAATTTCTACCTTCACATCCACGATGCGGTCCGACAGGAAGATCGGTACCGTAACGAGCATATGATAGCTTTTATATCCACTGGGTTTAGGATTCTTAATATAATCTTTTATATAAAGTACACGGATATCATTCTGGCTGGCCAGCATCTCCGCGATTCGATAAATATCCGATGTAAAAGAACAGATAATACGAATTCCGGCGATATCCTTCACATATTCGACCATGTTCTCAATCGTCGATTCGTATCCGTACTTGCGTAATTTTTTGACAATACTTTCCGGTGTCTTCAGTCGTGTCTTGACATGCTCAATCGGATTGTATCGATGAACATGCTGGAATTCGTCGTTCAGGATTTCGACCTTCGTGCCGACTTCCTTCAGTGCCGAATTATAGACCAAAGTAACTTCCTTCCATATATCTACCTCGGATTGTGCTCTGGGTTTATACTCCATTGTAACCTCCTCGTCGCTTCATTCCACCCCATGGAACAAAACGTCCGGAAACATTATAACATACTTTATTTTACTCTTCCACAGAAGTAATCATATCTGCAATATACCAGTCGGGGTTATCCACTCCGTCATCCGTCGCATCGGTATATACAATCACATACGTCATGTCGGAAGTATCGACACGATACTCATTCTTACGGGTCAGATAAATCGTCTTGTTAAAGTAAATATGGCAGGAATATATATGGTCGTTATACTCGATGTAATCGCTTACCACAACATCCTCAAACGGCGGATCCATCAGAGTATGTGCACTCGTAAAGGTAATATCGATACCGCGTGCCCAACCCTTGGCAAGCTTGTCGTAATCGGAGTCCGGAATCAGGAACTTACGAACCGTCGAAAGTCCGCGATCGCTTTCCTTAATGTCGTTCGTCATAAAGAGGGACCATGTCTGTGCATTGGAAAGAGCGTATTCGTAACGATCCTCCGGCATGTCGGCGGCCGAATAGTACGCCGTGTAACGGTTTCCGTTCGCGGTGACCGTGCACTCCGCACCCTTATTATCAAAAATCTTAACCTCCGGCTGCATAATCAGCTCGGGAATTTTGTACTCCACAACCTGCGGGCATTCCACATACTGCGCCACATACTTAAGTTCCTCAATCGGATGGCTCTCGCCGGTCAGATATTCCTGCGTCACTTCCTTGCCGTTCACGGTAACCGCAAAGCCTTCCGGCGCTTCCACATAATAATCGGAGCGTTCCACCGAGAAGAACGGCTTTACACTCTCAACATGCCAGTCCATGATGGTCAGGATGCCAAAAATAACGTGTTCGTTTTCGGCCCCCAGGGTAACCTCCGCAACCGGAGTCGCCCCGGAAAGGATACGATACGCGGGATGCTCGGTCTGATAATTGCCGGGTGCCTTCTCATAATGCAAAAAACCACTCTTCATGGAGTCAAGGAATGTCTGCTCAATCAGGGTAGACGGCTCAAAGAAGCCAACCTCATCCTCCACCACAAGTTCGGCCGGTAACCTGCCGGCATTCACTTCGGCAGAAAAAGTATCAAGATATGCATCCATGGTATAAGCAGGCTGGGAAGCCTCATATTGCGAAAGGCAATCCTCCGCATAGCTTAAAAACCAGGCGCCCAGTCCAATCAGAATCAATGTGTAAATGACCAGGCAGATATAGTAAATCTTAGTTCCTTTGGTAACAGGTTTCAAAGTGCGTCCGGGAAGCTTCTTCATATTACTGCACCTCCTTCGGCATTACGACAAAGGCATCCGGAAGACGCCAGGAAGAATTCGAGTAGTAGAAGGTAACACTCGTCATCTCGTAATTGTCGTTATAGTACATGGAGGAGGAGCTGCCTCCGTCAAGATTGGCAGCATTGACAGCGCCGTACTCCTGCATAATCGCAATCAGATCGGAAGCCGTCGCGCCTAAGTGATTGGCCTTACCGCGGCCGTCCGTGACCAAAAGCAAAATCGCGCCGTCTGCTCTTTGGCCTATGGCCGTACGGGGATTGGCACCGCTTCCAAGGCCGCCCAGCTGGCGTGCCTCGCCGTTAATAATAAGGGAAACAAAATGATTATTGACATCGGAAGCTTCATCCTGGAATGCAACCGCATCACGAATGCCGGCCTCCGCTGCATAAGCCTTGAAATCGGAAGCGGACATATCGGAAATATCCTTGATAATCAGAATATCATCGTTATTCAGTCCTATCATATGAAGTCCCGCATACCCTGCCGGATTGTTGTAAGTAATTTCGCCGTCCTGAACGACAACGCCCAGCGGAGAACCGCCCGCATTGCCGGTCGAAACATACAAACCGCCGTTTACGCCGGCCACGGCACCGCAGCCCGTAACGATTTCATCCAGCTGCTTACCGAATTCAGCCCACGGGTAGATACTGCCGACCTTGACCTGGGAAGGATCCTTGATAATCAGCATCTTGGCAAAAAAGGAACGACCCGAAACCTCCTCGAGGCGGATTCCGTTCTCGTCAAACACCTCTTCCGCATCGGTTGAAGCCTCCACTCCGGCTTCGGTCTTGTTGCCGATTACAATCAGAGAGGTATCGACATTGGCGTCCATCTTCTCCATGGCGTTACTGCCTACAATGGCTTCGATTTCCTCCGGCGTGCAGATAATGCCGGCCATGAATTTCAGCTGTCCGGTTTCCATGAGGGTCGTAATCAGAAGGTTCTTGGCCGCTACCGAAGGTCCGTCCTTCACTTTCAAAAGGGTAAGGTATAAGGTACCGCACAAAACAAGTACCGTAACAAGCAGTACCAGCAATACTCTTCCTATAATTCGTCCGATTTTCTTAAGCATTTTGTAAATCCGTTTCTATATAGAATCCATATGCGGCCGCAGGGCACACATAAGCAAAAAATTATTATACTAAAATTTCAGGGAGCGGACAAGTGGGATTCCCGTGTCCACAGGGAATACCTATCCCCCGCACGCTTGCATCGGTATTCGGCGCCGTTCCGGTAAAGTTCCGAATCGGCGTCAAGCGAATGGTCTGCCACGATTAATATTTCAAAATGCAGATGATGGCACGAATGCCATCCTTGATGCCGATTTTCTTACCGGCCGCATAGTCTCTCGGATAGTAGGATATGGGCATTTCATAGATTCTGTATTGGCGTTTTTTAGTAATCTTGGCCGTAATCTCCGGCTCGAAGCCGAAGCGATGCTCCTTGATTTCGATGGACTGGATAATTTCACGGCGGAACAGCTTATAGCAGGTCTCCATGTCCGTCAGCCAGATATTGTTGCTGATGTTGGACAGCCAGGTCAAAAAGCGATTGCCCCAGGCATGCCAGTAGCTCTCCACCGCATAAACTTCCCCGCGGGAATACCGGGAACCGTACACAACATCGGCCGCATTGCCATCCCCTTTGGCAAAGGGTTGCAAAAGGCGCACGAACTCCTTTGGATCGTACTCAAGATCCGCATCCTGAATCGCAACAATGTCCTTGGTGGCATGCTTAAAGCCTGTTGCCAGTGCCGCACCCTTGCCCTGATTATGGTCCTGAAAGACCAAAACATCTATCTTGTCCTTGAGGGTCGTCTGAAGAAGTTCCCTCGTTCCGTCGGTAGAACAGTCATCCACCACAATAATCTCAAGCTCCGAGACCCCGCAATTCCTTACGGCATCCAGCACCGTTTCAATTGTGTTTTTCTCGTTATAGCAGGGAATTACTACGGACAAAGATAATTGTTTCATAATGATTACGCTCTCTATACTTTCTTATTTATTTTGTACAAAAAAGCTTGTATTTTAGCCATTTGTACAATGGTTAACTAAGTTACAAACAATGATAAGCATTCATTAATGGGCGAAAACTGTGTCATTTCAGGTACAATGCACGTATGTTTCCAGTCAGAAAGGTACACGAAATAAAACGTCATCCTTTTTATGAAGGCGAATCTGTGTCCAATTTCTTCCCTATGGCTGCTAACCTCTCATGTCTAACAGGATCATCCATCTATCGTGAGTCCTAAATTCCTTCGTCCAGCCTACCCATAGTGGGGTGCCGCCTCTGCTCCTCATCAGGATCATGCCCTATAAATTATGTCCTAGCGGCTTCGCTCTGCTTTGTCATTGCTAGAGAGCACTCCTGTAATCCAGCACCAATTGAACTCTTGGCGGACGTTATCTGCTACAGTATGTGCTTTTATTGTTAGGCTGCTTCAGGCCTGATGATGTCCTTTCGGAACTTTTCTTCATCAAAGTCACAGCCTGTTTGTAATACTACGTAGAATACTCTGATTGCTTTACATGCAACTGCTATCTTTGCCTGCATTCC
>JAZLJD010000075.1:0-22614 GCA_045617725.1 Lachnospiraceae bacterium | reverse complement strand
GGCCGATACGCGACACGGACGGCGCGTAGAGGCCGGTTGCGTCACTACAGAAAGACTTCCCAAAACACTTAGAAAACCATAACTCGGAATGTGATTCGTCTCTATATGAAATTGTTCTCGCCGGCTCAGGGGAGCCGTTTTTGATTTGGCCGTGACAAAGTACACATCCTCGTGACAAAGTACACATCCTCGTGACAAAAGGAACGTCCCTAAAACCTGCAAATAACCTCAACACTTCCGTTTATGCCCGTAATTTCGCAGGTTCCATAGTTCCACATCTGCATGCTGTAGGGATAATCAAAGATTTCGTTTTTGTCCTCCAGAATAACCGCATAATCCGTAAGACGATTCAGATCCAGTTTCGTAACAAGCCATTCCTTATCCGCAAACACAGCCGCCTCGTAGCCTGCCTCCGACAATTTATCAAGAAGCTTCTTAACAATCTGCGTTCTTTCATCACGATTCAGCGCCTCATCCCTGCCGATGCTATCTTCTTTATAAGAAAGACGAATTGCGATTGGATACTGAACGGTAAATCCATAAAGTTCATGAATAATATTCTCTGCTTCCTCTACCGCTTCCTCGGTGCTTATGGCATGACTCTCCATATAAACTCCAAAAGGAATGTCATTAAGAGTTGCTTCTTCGCAATATTCCGTAAAATAATCATCGAGTTTGAACTGTCCCGTACTGTTACCGGAATCTCCGACATGAATCATCAAAAAATCTACATCGCTTTTCTTCACTTTTGAAAAATCGATGTACTTATATGCTTCGGATATCATAATACCTTTCTCTGAAATATCCTTGCCTGCTTTTAGGTACTGTACTGCACCATCTACAATGTTAATATCGGAAACGCGAATGCTGTTAACCGGAATGAGGGCACTAATAAGTTGCCAGGAAACCGTACCATCACGAAGCACCACCTTGGTATGCAGTCCGTCAGTTGCCTCTATGGGCTCCTGCTCGTTAGTCGGAGTCTTCACCTTAGGGGGCTCCGGCGCTTTAGATACCCAAGGAGTCGGGATATCCGTGCTCCTGTCAAGCTCAGCTACGCTCGGAACTTTGGAAACCGCTTTCGTTGTATCAACAAATAATTTATCGCGATTTAGGATTAGTACAGTTCCTAAAAGGAGTACGACAAAAAGAAACATCATACAGGTAATCAATATTTTGAAGTTTCTACCGGACATTCCTTTCATGAACTTTCTTTCCTTTCATTTCGGATTTTGCTATATTGGTAATTATGAAAAAGAACAAATTTAAGAAAATTCTATACTCGATTATTTTATACAGTTTTCTCATTCTTTTCAACACAGGCTGTTCTTCTTCCCGTGCGGTCATACGAATTAACGATTACGCACTCAATACCGTGGTTTCCATTACAGTCTATGAAAAAAAGGATGAAGAACCGGCCCGCAATGCACTCTCATTAATTCGAAATTATGATGCACTTCTTTCAAAGACCGATACGAAAAGTGATATTTATCGATTGAATCAGGCTCTTTCCGCCCCGGTTATTGTAGATAATGAGGTATCTGAACTTATAAAGATTGCTCTCACCTATTGTGAACTGACGGAAGGAAGAATTGACATTTCCGTTGCACCCTTATCATCCCTTTGGAATTTCAGTGAGAACGCCGCTCTTTCCGATCCTTCCATTCCTTCCGATAAGGAAATCAAAGAGGCCCTTTCACACGTTGACTATCACAACATTATATTAAATGGCGATACCGTTACCTTAAGTGACCCAAAGGCCGGCATTGATCTTGGTTGTATTGCTAAGGGCTATATTGCCGATAAAGTTAAAGAGTATCTTCGCTTAAACGGTGTTCAAAAAGCAATCATAAATCTGGGCGGTAATATCACACTTTTGGGCACTTCCCAAAAGGATAGCGATTTCAAAATCGGAATACAGAAGCCCTTCGGAGCTCAGGGTGAATATTCCTATACCGTTTCCGCTCACGATTGTACTATTTCAACCTGCGGCATTTATGAACGTTGCTTTGAAAAAGACAATCATCTTTACCATCACATTCTCGATACAAAAACAGGATATCCGATTGAATCAGATATCCTGAGTGTAACCTGTATCGCTGAGAATGGAGCAACCGCTGATATTCTCTCGACCGCGTTTATGGTCATGGGTCCCGATGAGACTCTTACCTATCTTGAGAATCATGACGAAATCCGAGCCATCTTTCTTTTAAGGGATGGTTCCGTTATTGATTCACTAAACCAATAATTTTTCTCGGGCATTTTTCAACGCATGCACCGCATCCGATACATTTGTCGGGATCAACGATTGCATGACCTCCTTCAATCGTAATAGCACCCTGCTTACATTCTTTTTTGCACAAGCCACAGCCAATGCATCCCAACTTACAATTCTTCATTGTTTCGGGGCCTTTATCACAGGACGAGCAAAATACCATGGCAATCGGTTTGTACGGAATCAGCTTAATAATCTTTTTAGGACAATTCTTGACACACTGGCCACAGCCGGTACATTTTGTAACATCCACGGATGCAATTCCGTTCTTTACATGAATTGCATCAAACTGGCATACACTTTCGCAGGTGCCATACCCCATACATCCGAAATTACAGGATTTAGGGCCTCCTCCCGGAAGCACTGTCGCCATTTTGCAATCCTTGATGCCCACATATTCATAATCGTTTTTGGCCTTACGTTCACTTCCAAGGCAGCTGACAAAAGCAACTTTCCTTACTGTTTCCGAAGGAGCTTCTCCCAGATATTCCGAAATCCGATCCGCAACCGCCTTACCTCCTACGGGGCATCCGCCTGCAGGTGCAAGGCCATCACAAATCGCCTGTGCCATTCCTTCACACCCCGGATAACCGCATCCACCGCAATTATTGCCGGGCAACATACTCAAAATATCTTCTTTCTTCTGATTCACTTCCGTTTTAAAGAAAATACTTGCAATTCCAATAAAAAGGCCAACAACCAGGCCGGTTAGTCCAAGTAGGATTAATGCTGTTAAAATAGTATTCAACATAATTCAGTCCTCCTACAGTATTCCGGAAAAGCCAAAGAATGCGATGGACATAAGTCCGGCTGCCAAAAGGACGATGGGCATTCCTTTAAATGATTTCGGAATATTGTTGTACTCCAGTCTCTCACGAATTCCCGCCAGAATCACAATGGCAATCAGGAAACCGACTGCCGTCGCAAAGCCCTGCACTACGCTTTCCAAAATTGTGAGATTACTTCCGGCATTCGTAAGTGCAATACCAAGTACGGCACAGTTCGTTGTAATCAGCGGCAGATAAACGCCTAATGCCGCATAAAGAGACTTCATAAATTTCTTAAGGAACAGTTCTACAAACTGAACCAGGGCCGCTATGATCAGGATAAAAACAATGGTCTGCAGGTAAGGTATATTGAGCGGCATCAGAATGTATTGGTTGATTACGGCGCATACAAGCGATGAAATCGTAATAACAAATACAACCGCACTTCCCATACCGGCAGCAGTCTTAATCTTTCTGGAAACACCCAGGAAAGGACATATTCCGAGGAATTGACTTAATACAACATTATTAACAAGCGAAGCGCCGAGCGCCAGTAATACGAGATCCTTTATATCGCTCATTTGTCACATCCCCCTTCCTTTCCATTCTTGCAAGCTTCACAATTCATATCGCAACCTGTACTGAACTTGCTTGTGTCATGTCCTTTATCTTCGAGCTTTTTCTTAACCTTATTCATAATCGCAGTTAAGAAAGCAAGCACAAAGAATGCTCCCGGAGCCAAAACGAATATAGAAACAGGGACATAACCATTCGGCATAATGTCAAAGCCGAAAATGCTTCCGAATCCGAGAATCTCACGAATACTGCCAATCAAAGTAAGGGCAACCGTAAATCCAAGTCCCATTCCCAGTCCGTCACAGGCAGAAAGAAGGGGACCATGTGAATAAGCATACGCTTCCGCTCTTCCCAAAATGATACAGTTGACAACAATCAGACTTATATATAAGCCCAGTTTGTCATAAATGCTCGGAAGAAACGCTTCCAGAAGGAGTGAAATCATGGTAACAAAGCTTGCGATAATAACAATAAACGCAGGAATTCGTACACGATTCGGGATGATGTTCCGAAGGAGCGAAATAAATACATTACTGAGTACGAGAACCAACATGGTAGACAGTCCCATAGACATACCATTTAATGCACTGGTCGTAATCGCGAGTGTCGGACACATACCAAGCATCAATACAAAGGTTGGATTCTCTTTTACAAGGCCGTTAAAGATTCTTTCTAAGGACTGGGAGGTTTTAGAATTATTCATAATTACATACCTCCTTTCAGTTCATTTTTGTCAAAATACATGGCTGCATTCACGGCATTTGTCACTGCCTTTGTAGTAATGGTTGCTCCTGAAATCGCTTCTACCTGTGAATCCGAAACGGCTCCGTTCTTGACATAGGAGAACTCATTCACCAAAGCACCGCGTCCGACAAACTCAGGAGTAAGCTCCGTTCCGGCTCGCATTCCAAGGCCAGGAGTCTCATGTATCTCTGTAATTGAGATTCCCGTAATATTCGATGCGTTGTCAAATCCTATGAACAGGCAGATATCACCGCCGTATCCTTTATTCGTCGTAACGGAAAGCACATGTCCGAGTTCCGAATGCGCCCCATCAAAGGCTGTATATACTGTGTTTACGGTGCAGTCACTGTAATTCGAATCCTTAAAAAGGCTCTCGGAAATCACTGCAAAATCCTTTTGAATCTCCTCAAATTCCGAAGCCTCTGTCATAACACGCCGGCATGCATCCGTTTGTGCCTTTATTTGAGCCTTCTCAATCGGTTCTTTCGTAACTGCATAAACGAGTCCCAAAAGTCCACCCGCCAAAATAGTAATTACAATCAGAATTCCTATTTCTTTTAAAATGGTTAAGGTTTCTTTCTTTTTCATGCTTTCGTCCTCCTAACGCCAAAAGGCTTTCTCCGGAAGACTTTGTCAAACAGGGGAACTAACAGGTTTCCTATGATAATTGCAAAGGAAACACCTTCGGCGCCCTGAGAAAAAGTACGGAATATCGCAGTTAAAAATCCAAGAACAATACCGTAGACGAGCTGACCGCGCTTGTAAATCGGTCTTGTTACATAGTCGGTAGCCATAAAGAAGGCACCGAGCATTAATCCACCACCGGCAAGTTGCTCTGCAAGATAAATATAATCGAAGCCGCGTCCAGTAAACAGTAAAATGAACGCACCAAACGATGCAATGTAGGAAAGCGGAATAATTGCATCGATAATGCCAAAAAACATAAGGAAAATCGCACCGATAGCAATGGCAACCAGGCTGGTCTCACCGATACAGCCGGCAGTATTGCCCCAGATCATGCTCATAAGGTTAACTTCTTCTCCTGCCTTAAGAGCCGCAAGCGGAGTAGCTCCCGTATAAGCATCGCATGAAAAATCCGTCATGTACGTAGCAAAAGAAATTACCAGGAAGCATCTTGCTGCCAATGCGGGATTCATAAAATTCTGTCCCAGTCCGCCAAACAGCTGTTTTACAACTACAATTGCGAAAAAGCTGCCCACAATGGGAATCCAGAAAGGTATATTGGGCGGAAGGTTCATGCCAAGAAGCAAACCGGTTACAACAGCTGAGAAATCAAGGATGGTTACCTTTCTGTGTAATATTAATTCCGTTCCGGCTTCGAAAATGATACAGCTGCATATGGAAATAAGTAAAATTTCCAGTGCACTAAGTCCAAAATTATAAACACCAAAACCAGCAGACGGTAACAGTGCGATAATAACAAACAGCATAATCTTAGAGGTTGTTGTTATCGATTTTGTATGCGGATTGGCTGAAACCTTAAAAAGATCACTCATTATTTCTTACCTCCCGCTTCTGCCTTTTTTAATGCTATGGCTTCTTTACGCATGGCTTTAATGCCTTGCGTTAAATGTCGTTTCGACGGGCACTTATAGCTGCAGCAGCCACATTCAAAGCATTCAATTCCGCCATATTCAATAAACTTACTTATATCATGATTCATGGCGAAATCCAAAAGCAACTTCGGATTCAGTCGTTCCGGACATACTTCGACGCATCTTCCGCAGTTAATGCAATTCATCATCTCCTGGTCACAGGATTCCGTAAGGCACGTTAAAGCACTGGTTGCTTTTGTTACGGGAACATCCAAATCGTACATCTGTATTCCCATCATAGGACCGCCTGAAAGGATCTTGGTGGGCTCCTTAACAAAACCTCCTGCCCGCATTACAAGATCTTCGTAATTCATCCCCAAACGGACTCTGAAATTTCGGGGATCGCGAATCGCTTTACCGGACACTGTAACAATACGGGAATATAAAGGACGCCCCTCAATAATCGCATCCCGGATTGCAATAATAGTATCCACATTGTGCACAATACATCCTGCATCCGCCGGCAGCATGGACGAATTAATCTTTCGCTCCGTCGTAGCATATATAAGCATACGCTCTGCCCCCTGCGGATATTTGGTATGAAGTACGCGTACGCTCATACCGATTTCGCTTCTTGTTAACTGACGAAGCTTACGAATACAGTCTTTTTTATTGTCCTCGACCGCAAAAATTCCATGAGCACTCGGAAAAAGGCGTAGGATAATACGCATGCCCTCAATCAGTTTCTCCGGTTCTTCCAGCATTTTTCGATAATCCGAAGTAAGATAAGGCTCGCACTCGCAGCAATTGGCAATAACGTAATCTATCTTGTACGGATCTTTCGGAGAAAGCTTAACATGCGCAGGGAAACCTGCTCCTCCCATTCCTACGATGCCGGCCTCCTTAACCAGATTTATAATCTCCGCCGAAGTCATCTCCGTATACGGCTTCGGTTTTTTATATTCAATTTCATCATAAAGCCCATCGTTCTCAATAATAATAGATTTTACGAAATTCCCCTGTACTACCTTTCTGGGCTCAATTGCTTTCACATATCCCGATACGGAAGCATGAATCGGAACACTCATAAAGCCATCTGCCTCGGCTATTTTCTGGCCCGTAAGGACGTAATCGCCTACTGCAACGATTTCTCGCGCAGGAGCACCTATATGTTGAGATAATGGGTAAGTTAAAAATTCTTTCGGTGCTATATCACGTATAGGGCGCTCTTTCGAAAGTCTCTTGCCTTCGTAAGGGCGTATACCACCGATAAAAGTAGATTTTGACATACTAATCCCCGCATTTCGCAATCCGGTATATTTAGCCCTTCACTGCATTGCAGCGAAGCTGCTACGGATTGCGACACAAAGTGTCGCGTGAAAAATGCCTGCATTTTTCACACTAATCTCCGAATTCTACAAATTTAGTTCTTCACTGCATAGCAGTGAAATCACTATGGATTGCAACATAATTATACTAATTATTGTGGTAAAACGCTACTTATTTGAGCTAAATGTGCTACAATAAGTTGACTATATGATTCGAGGTATTCCATGAAAAAGATAACTGGTCAGTTTCCAATTTCAACATCCTATGACTTTAACAAAATAGCTCCTGCTTCGAAGATTTGCTTTTTGGATATAGAAACAACAGGCCTTTCTTCCGGCAATTCTTTTCTCTATTTAATCGGACTTGTAAGGATATACGATGATTTCTTCGAAACTCTGCAGCTTTTTGCAGAATCGCACGAGGACGAGCCACTCCTTTTAACGGAATTATCCGATTATCTTAAGGATTATACGCATATAATTCATTTTAATGGCAACACCTTCGATATTCCTTATTTGAAAGCAAAATATGAACAGCACGGAATTCCCTCTCCCTTTAATGATCTTTCCGGCATTGATTTATATAAAAGAATCCGTTCCTTCAAAAAGCTTTTGAAGCTTCCCGATTTGAAGCAGAAAACAATCGAATCACTCCTTGATACCGGCCGTGTGGACGAATACAGCGGTGGTGAGCTCATAAAAGTATACGAGAATTACCTCTTAAATCCCAATGAAGAGGATTTATCCCTGCTTCTGCTCCATAACAGGGAAGATATTTTAGGTCTTACGAGAATCTCCATTTTTATGGAACTTACCGATATCATTGAAACTCCGCAAGCAGTTCGCAAGGTAGTCTTAAATACATACGAGGATTACTATGGCGTTGCCAAAAAGGAACTTCTCATTACCCTCAAGTTGTCTTCCGGTTTTCCTTCTGACTTATCCTGCCGCGAAGGTGACTTTTACATGAATATAGAGGGTGATTTGTTACACATTTCCGTTCCTGTTTTAGAGGATGAACTGAAATATTTTTACGCCAATTATAAAGACTATTACTATCTCCCCGAAGAGGATGCTGCATTTCATAAATCCGTTGCATCCTTCGTGGACCCTGAGCATCGCGTCAAATGTACCAAAGCCAATTGTTATACAAAAAGGAAGTCTCTGTTCGTACCCGAATTTGCTCCGGTTGTACAACCAATCTTCAAAAAGAACTATGAAGACACGATTCAGTACTTCGAGTTGACCGATGAGATTAAGAAAAATCGTGATGCCTTCTCCCTGTACGCATCCAATATTCTTTCTTATATCGCATACAAAACATCTTCCGATAAGGAATAAATACAAAAACCGCCCTGCAATTGCAAGGCGGTTTATATCATTGCGGCTTACGGTAAAAGAATGTATTAATTCTCTCATAACCTATTTCTTTATAGCCAATAATCTGTTCGGTACTACCTATGAACAGAATACCTCCGGGTGCTAAAGCTTTATAGAATTTCTTGAAGATTTCGTCTTTGGCTTCCTCGGTAAAATAGATGATTACATTGCGGCAGATAATCATATTATAGCCGCTTCCGTAGTTATCTTTAAGTAAATCATGCTGTTCAAACTGCACATGTTTCTTAATTGTTTCAGAAATACGGTAAGCTGAACCGACGCTCTCAAAATACTGCGCTTTCAGATCAGCCGGAAGGGATACAATACTACGTTTGTCGTAAATACCCAAACGGGCTTTCTCCATAATCTGCTTGTCAATATCCGTAGCATGAATTTTGATCTTCTCAATCGGAATCAGCTTCGATAATGCCATTACCAAAGAATACGGTTCATCACCTGTCGAGCAGGCTGCACTCCATATTTTAAGGTTCTGTCCGAAACGATCAATCAGTTCGGGGAAGACCGATTCAATCATGTACTTCCATTGTTCAGGATTTCTGAAAAATTCTGAAACATTAATTGTCAGATAAGAAATAAATTCTTCAAACAGGTCATGATCTTTCTTAAGCTGTTCGATAAATCCATCATACGTGGTGATGCCCTTTTTAGACATCAGCGTCTCAATTCTACGACGCATTTGTTTCTCTTTATAGCAGCTAAGTTCAATTTTTGTCAGATCATAATAAGCTTTTTCAAACCACTCATAATCATAAACCATTCTACACTCACCCATTTAATTAATTTTCGTTTTCTTCTGCAATTACTGCTTCTACATCTACAGAAACTACATCAGCATCGTCTTCTTCCTTAGGTTCGGGAGCAAACATAGCCTTGATACTTAAGCTGATCTTTTTCTCTTCTGCATTGAAATCAACAACCTTAGCTTCAACAGTATCGCCAACCTTAAGTTTATCGGAGGGTTTCTCGATGTGTTCTTTGGAAATCTGTGAAACATGAAGTAATGCATCAATTCCGCTTTCAAGTTCGATGAAAGCACCGAAATCTGCCATACGTGCAACCTTACCGGTTACTACATTACCAACGGCATATTTAACTTCTGCATCCTTCCAGGGATTCGCATCATCAAACTTAAGGCTTAATGCAATCTTGTTGCCCTGAATTTCTTTAACAAGAACATTCAACTTCTGATCAACCTTAAATACTTTCTGAGGATGCTCAACACGGCCCCAGCTCATCTCGGAAATGTGAAGTAAACCATCTACACCACCTAAGTCGATGAATGCACCGAAGTCGGTAACATTCTTAACGGTACCTTCTACGATATCGCCTTCATGAAGGTTAGCAAGTGCTTCCTGCTGTCTCTCAGCCTTCGTTGCTGCAACGAGTACCTTACGGTTACCAATGACTCTGCGCTTTCTGGGATTGTATTCGGTAATTACGAATTCAATCTCCATACCTGCGTACTTGCTTAAGTCTTTCTCGTAAGTATCGGAAACTAAACTTGCGGGGATGAATACTCTGACTTCATCCACAACTGTGCAGATACCACCTTCAAGTACCTGAGTTACTTTGCTCTTAAGAACTTCCTGGCTCTCAAAAGCTTCTTCAATACGTTTGTTGCCACGTTCCTGTGCAAGGCTCTTATAAGAAAGAAGAACCTGGCCGTCGCCGTCATTAACCTTTTTAACTTTCACCTCAATAACGTCACCCTCTTTAGCTACTGTGGTGAGATCCATAGACGGATCGTCGGTATATTCGCTTCTGGTTAAAATACCATCTGCTTTGTAACCGATATTCAGAATAATCTGATCCGGCTTAACTGCGATTACAGTACCCTCGACAACCTCTCCGTTATGAATAGTTTTAAAAGATTCTTCCAGCATTTGTTCAAAAGTTAAGTCTGACATAATTTTGAACCTCCTCAATAATTTTATTCGGGGTGGAAGCCCCCGCTGTGATTCCTACATGTTTTACCGATGCAGGTAAGTCGAAGTTAAGGTCTTCGAGTGTCTGAATATAATATGTGTAACAGCATCTGCTACTGCAGATATCGTACAGCTTTCGGGTATTAGAGCTGTGTGCTCCGCCAATAATCAGCATGCAATCGACGTTTGAAGCCAGTTGCTCAGCTGCTTTTTGGCGTTCCTCAGTTGCTGTACATATAGTATTCACAACAATTATATCATACCTTTTCTCAGTAAAAATATCAACTAATTCTTTGAACTTATTGGAATTGAATGTAGTCTGTGAAACTATAAACAATTTCGGGCATAATTTGGAGCTTAAGTTCTCTATATCCTGTTCGGATTCAACCACAAATACTCTTCCGCGGCACCATCCTTTAATCCCCTCTACTTCCGGGTGTCCGTCATTTCCGACAATAATGATGTCTCTTCCTTCATCCTGCTCGCTAACAAGCTTATGAATCCGTTTTACAAAGGGACATGTCGCATCAATCACCGCAAATCCGGCATCTTCAATTTCTTTATAAAGACTTTCCCCTACGCCATGGGAGCGAATCACAATGCTACCGCCCTTTTGCCGATTTTCAGCCGAAAGCCCGTTAATGCTTTCGATTACTTTGACGCCCTTTTTTTCAAAATCATCTACAACCTGTTCGTTGTGAATGATAGGACCGAGCGTATAGATAATTCCGCCCTGATCAATCAGTTCATTCACCTTATCAACAGCCCGCTTTACGCCAAAACAAAAGCCGGCCTTTTCTGCCAATGTAACTTCCATCAGTCTCTCTGCTCCGTTTTTTCGGCCACAATTTTTGTAATTGCTTCTTTTACTTCTTCAATGCTCAAATCCGAAGTATCCACAAGAACAGCGTCCTCTGCCTGTTTAAGAGGTGATATTTCACGATTCATATCACGATTATCGCGTTCTATGATATCCTTTTCAATCGTCTCAAGATCGCATTTTTCGCCACGTTCCGTAAGTTCCTTAAAGCGTCTTTGAGCACGTACATAGGAGCTTGCAGTCAGGTAAATCTTAACGGTTGCAAAAGGCAATACCGTCGTTCCGATATCGCGGCCGTCCATGACCACATTCTGCGTTTTACCAAGGTCTCTCTGCAACTGCAAAATCTGGGCACGAACAACGCCTCTTGCGGAAGAAACGCTGGCCATTTTGCTTACTTCTTCGGTTCTTATTAGTCCGTTTACATTCTCGCCGTTTAACAAAACGACCTGTGTTCCGTCCTTATATTCAATTTCAACCAAAGCGCCCTTGCATTCGCGATCGATGCCTTCATTGTCAGTCACATCAATTCCTTTTCGAATAAGATGTAAGGCAATTGCACGATACATGGCTCCCGTATCCACATAAATATAGCCAAGGTCTTGGGCAAGCTGCCGGGCGATGGTACTCTTTCCTGCTCCTGCAGGTCCGTCAATTGCAATCTGTATACTCACTATGATTCCTCCTCTATTCTATGCTGTCTCCCGCAAGGTGCCCCGTGGACCAGGCGATTTGAAGATTGAAGCCGCCCGTAAGTGCATCCACATCTATGATTTCCCCTGCAAAAAACAAATTCTTTATAATTTTTGATTCCATTGTTTTGGGATTAATCTCTTTCGTATTGATTCCACCCGAGGTAATAATCGCTTCCGTAAAAGATCTCGTACCTGTAATGGGAATCGGTATATGTTTCAACAGCTGTACATATCTCCTACGTTCTTCCTTTTTAAGCTGACAGCTCTCCGTATATTCCGAAATTCCTGCCATGGATAGGGTAATCGGAAGCATTTTAATGGGAAGTAATCCTTGAAAAGCGTTTCTTATCTGCTTATTCTTATGCTCATCCAGATCTCTAAGCAGCCTTTCGTCCAGTACCTCCTCGCTTAGGGCGGGTTTCATATCAAGTTCAACCGATACCTCCGAAAGATTCGTATGGGACAAATAGGACGACAGCGAAAGTACCAGAGGACCGGATATTCCAAAATGTGTAAACAGCATTTCTCCCAGTTCTTCGTAGAGTACTTTTTTGCCTATTGTGGCACGAAGTACCACATTTTTAAGAGATAGGCCCTGTAAGCTCATAACCCAGTCAGCATCTGTCGTAAGCGGTACCAATGCAGGTTTCAATTCTGTTACAGTATGCCCGTACTTTGTTAGGATTTTGTAAAAGTCTCCGGTTGAGCCGGTCTGCGGGTAGCTCTTACCGCCCGCACAAAGTATTACACAATCCGCATAAAACTTACTGTGATTATCAAGTACTACGCCTTTTATGATATTCTCTTCCACTATTAGATCGATTACTTCTGTATTGTAGCGAATGGCGACATCCAACGCTTTCATTCTTCTTTTGAGAGCATCGAGAATATCCGCGCTTTTATCAGACTGCGGGAAAACACGATTCCCTCGCTCTGTTTTGAGTTTCACGCCGGCCGCTTCAAAGAATTCCACAACCTTTTGATTATCAAATCCATAGAAAGCGGAATAAAGGAATTTCGGATTCGAAATCACATTTGTAAAGAATTCCTGTGTTTCGCAGGCATTGCAAAGATTACATCTTCCCTTTCCTGTGATATATAGCTTTTTGCCTACTTTTTCATTTTTCTCAAGAACCGTTACCTGATGACCGTGTTCCGCTGCTGCAATGGCAGCCATACACCCCGCCGCACCGGCTCCTATGACAATTACTTTACTCATTTGTATCTTTCTCCACATAATAAACAGGAGTCTTTTCGGTAATAATATCCTCACGGATAAAGTTTATTTCATCATTCAGATAAACCTGATAATCGCCCCAGACCTGTTCCAATGTCATAAGATTCTTTCTGACTTCCTTAGACCTTTTGGTACATAAAGCAACGATAATTGCATTGATGAGGCTCACAGGGGCCGTAAGTGAATCACAAACCGATATCATTTTGCTTTTGGCACAAAGCATGCAGGACGAATACATGCACATGGGCGAACGGTCACTGTCCGTAATAGCAATAACATGAGCCTTTCTGTCATGTGCGAATTCCATCGCTTTCAGGGTACGCATGGAATATCTGGGGAAACTGATTCCGATAAATGCATCCTTTGAGGAAATATGTATCATCTGCTCAAATATTTCCGAGGTCGAGGTGGTTTTCAAAATCGTAACCTTATCTCGTACTATACTCAAATAGAATCCAAGTAAATCTGCCAAAGGCTCACAGGTACGAAGACCCACGACGTAGACATTCTCAGCATTTAAGATAAGCTCTATGGCCTTCTCGAAGGAAGCTTCATCCGTAGAAGCAAGCGTATCTTCAATCCGGCGAATATCCGCCTGCATTACATTTCTTAAGATTTCATTCGTAGGAAGTTTCTTCTCAGGTTCATTTACGGATTCATGATTCTCGTTAAGGACTGTCCTTGTCAGGTTCTGTATAAAATCCGGAAAGCTCTTGTATCCCAAAAAACTTGCAAATCGTATTACCGTCGATTCACTGACGCCGATAACCTGCGCTATTTTGGCCGCTGATAAAAAGGAGGCTTCCTTTCCTCTTTCGCAGAAGTAATCCGCAACCTGCTTTTGGCTACGGCTCATTCTGTGATAATTATCTTTTATAAGCGTAATAACATTCTCCACACCTAAATCCCCGCATTTCGGTATATTTAGCCCTTCACTGCATCGCAGCGAAGCTTTTACGGATTGCGACTTTCCTTACGAAAACTTGCGATATGCATCACGAAGTAACTGCAAGGTCGCATTCTCGTCCAAGTCATAATCGTCCGTCAGAGACATGGTTGCAGCACCATGAATGAAAATCCACATCTTCATAAAAAGTTCTTCGGGATTATGGCATCCGGCTTCCGTAGCCTTCTTAAATTCCGTTTTTATATTTTGGTTCTTACCGTTTAATATTTCATAGAGGCTCTTACCGTTTCTGGTCTCTGACATAAACAGAAATTCAAATAAGAATTTATTCTGTGCTGCAAAAAGGATATATGCAAGGCCCATGTTCACGAAAGGTGTATTGTCTCGTGGCACAAAGCTCGCATAATACTCTTCATAATAATCAAGAGCCTTTGCATAAACATCTTTCAGAAGGTCTTCCATGCCCTTGTAATTTCGAAAAATAGGTTGTGTAGAACAGCCTATATAAGCAGATAACCTGCGTGCGGTAATTTCTCTTTCGCCATCCTTATTTAAGAGTTCAAAAGCTCCGCTTAACAACATTTCTTTCGTAATCATTTCTTGTCTGGGCATATGATATCCTCCTTTTATAACACTTGTTATTGTATTATAAAATTCAAAAAAAAACAATATAAAAAGAACGGTACCAATAAGGTACCGTTCCCCAAAAACTTAATTATACAGGATACGCTCCGTTTGCCTTGTCAGCTACGGTAGCATCAACCTTCTCCTGCTGTGCCATACGATATTTGAAGAAATCGGTAGCAACCTGAGGGAACAATGCATAGGACAGAACGTCCTCATCCTGCTGTTTCCACTCTTTCATTTCCTCTTCGATGGATGCAAGTTCAGGCTCGGTATGACCGGTAGCCTCTGCAGAACGAGCTGTAGAACGAGCTTCGCCGGGAATAACCTTGTCGATAACTTCCTGGCTCATAGGCTTAACGGTCTGGCCATAGTTACCACGAAGGAGATCCTTGAACTCGCCGGTAGCCATCTTGTATCTCTCACCCATAAGGACGTTGAAGATAGCCTGGGTACCAACAATCTGAGAAGAAGGAGTAACCAGAGGAGGCTCACCACAATCCTTACGAACTCTGGGGATCTCTTCCAGAACTTCCTGGAATTTATCCTCAGCATGCTGTTCCTTTAACTGGCTAACCTTGTTGGAAAGCATACCGCCGGGTACCTGATAAAGTAAGGTCTTAATGTTAACGCCCAAAACCTTGGTGCTCATTAAGCCGCTCTTTAAGCACTCTTCTCTGTAAGGAGCGAAGTAATTGGCAATCTCAGCGAGTAAATTCTGATCAAAACCTGTATCATAAGGAGTTCCTCTGAAGGTCTCAACCATAACTTCAGTAGCGGGCTGGGAGGTACCAAGAGCGAAAGGACTCATTGCACAATCGATTACATCAACGCCTGCCTCTACTGCCTTTAAGTAGGTCATGGAAGCAACACCGGAGGTGTAATGTGTATGTAACTGAATAGGAAGCTTGGTGCTCTCTTTTAAGGTCTTAACAAGCTCTGCAGCCTTGTAAGGTACAAGCAAACCTGCCATATCCTTAATACAGATGGAATCAGCACCCATCTCCTCAATTCTTTTAGCCATATTTGCCCAGTACTCAAGGGTATAAGCATCACCTAAGGTATAGGAAAGAGCAATCTGAGCTTCACCACGGCCTTCCTGAGCTTTAATCTTGTTGGTTGCATCTACTGCAGCCTGCAGGTTACGAATATCATTTAAGCAGTCGAAAATACGAATTACATCGATACCATTTGCGATGGATTTCTCAACGAAAGCGTAAACCACATCATCTGCATAAGGACGATATCCTAAGATATTCTGTCCACGGAATAACATCTGAGTCTTGGTATTTTTAAGACCGTCACGAATCTTACGAAGTCTGTCCCAGGGATCTTCCTTTAAGAAACGAAGGGAAGCATCGAAGGTAGCACCACCCCAACACTCGATTGAATGATAACCAACTTTATCAAGTTTGTCCAAAATAGGAAGCATAATCTCAGTCGGCATTCTGGTTGCAATCAGGGACTGATGTGCATCACGCAGAACGGTTTCGGTTATGCCAATAGGTTTCTTAACAACTTCTGCCATCTTTTTATATCTCCTTTAATTAATCAAAATACACCGAAAATAGCCATAAATGTTCCGGCTGCAACTGCAGTACCGATAACACCGGCAACGTTAGGTCCCATTGCGTGCATTAAGAGGAAGTTGGTAGGATCTTCTTCGGCGCCAACCTTCTGAGATACACGGGCTGCCATAGGAACTGCGGATACACCGGCAGAACCGATAAGCGGATTAACCTTACCATGCGTGCATACACACATCAGCTTGCCAAAAAGTACGCCGGCTGCTGTACCGAATGCGAATGCAATAAGTCCAAGGATAACGATGCAAAGAGTTTCAAGTCTTAAGAATCTTGCCGCGGAGGTGGTTGCACCAACGGAGGTTCCCAAAACGATAACAACGATGTACATAAGTGCATTCGATGCAGTTTCCTGAAGCTGACGAACAACGCCGGATTCACGGAATAAGTTACCAAGCATAAGCAAACCAACGAGCGGAGCTGTGGTAGGAAGAATCATACATACTACAATCGTAACAACGATAGGGAATAAAATCTTCTCAAGCTTTGTTACGGGACGAAGCTGATCCATCTTAATTGCTCTTTCCTTCTTGGTAGTAAGCAGTTTCATGATGGGCGGCTGAATAATGGGAACCAGTGACATATAGGAATATGCAGCAACTGCTATAGGTCCCATTAAATCCGTCTGACCGAGCTTACCTGCAAGGAAAATGGAAGTAGGTCCGTCTGCACCACCGATGATGGAGATGGCTGCAGCTGCCTCGTTAGAGAAATTAACAAGGCCGGTAGCATTCATTGCAAATGCACCGAAATATGCTGCGAAAATACCAAACTGTGCCGCTGCGCCCAAAAGGAAGCTCTTGGGATTCGCAATCAGCGGTCCGAAGTCAGTCATCGCTCCTACACCCATGAATATAAGGGAAGGCAAGATAGCCCACTCATCCAATTTGTAAAAATAATAGAGAAGTCCGCCGGCAGCGTCACCGACAGGCTCTGCCATAATGTCCGGATAAATGTTTACAAGAAGCATACCGAACGCAATGGGGGTCAAAAGCAAAGGCTCAAAGTCCTTGGCAATGGCCAGATAAAGGAAAACACAGGCAACCGCAATCATGACATAATTACCCCAATAAAGCTGGGTAAATGCTGTCTGCTTCCAGAGGTTGCTCAATGTTTCAAGAATGTAATCCATTTACGTAATCCTCCTGAATTTATTGTGTCAAAAAGCAATCCGTAATATGGATTAGTTTAAAGTAGCAAGGCATGCGCCTGCTTCAATTGCATCACCAACAGCTACATCGATGGAAGCTACGGTACCATCCTGAGGAGCAACTACGGGGATTTCCATCTTCATAGCCTCAATAACAACAACAGGATCACCTTTCTTAACTGCTGTACCTACGTTAGCTGCAATCTTAAATACCTTACCTGCTGCACCTGCTTCAACCTTAACGCTACCAGCGCCAGCGGAAGCCTTGGGAGCAGCTGCGGGAGCTGCCTTAGGTGCTGCTACGGGAGCTGCCTTGGGTGCTGCTGCTACGGGAGCACTTGCTACGCAGCCGGTCTCTTCTACGGTTACATCATATACATTACCGTTTACAGTAATAGAATAACTTTTCATTTTATTTCCTCCTATTAGGCTCTCTGCCATTTCGTAGATTTTCTCTTAATACTTCTAACAACGAAACCATCACTTGAAGTTCCTTCATATGCTGCAATAGCTGCTGAAATAACAGCTACCAGTTCCAAATCATCACAAAGTTCATTTTCTTCCTTCTCGATGATTTGTGCGATTGTATGGTCCATAGACTGATTCGTTTCTTCCAAAGCAGCTGCTTTCTTAGCTTTCTTATCAGCCTTTTTCTGCTGGAGTTTAGGAATAAACGCAAACAAACTAATGATATAAATAATCAGAATCAGGACAATGAATACCATGCCCATACCAAGCAAAGTATTCAAAGCGGCAGTCTCCATCAGGCTACCATCGCATCCGGTTAAAGACAGCATCAAGGTGACAGTTGCTAAAAGGGCTAACCATTTTTTCATATCCGTTTCACCTTTCTTTTGAAATTAGATCGTTCCATGCTTTTTGTCAGGGCGATCTTCTCTCTTAGTGTAAAGCAGTTCAAATGCTGCAATTACATATTTACGGGTATCCTGAGCATCAATGATGGTATCAACATATCCACGTGCTGCTGCGCTCTTAACATTGTTCTGAAGAGCAGCATACTCTTTAGCCTTCTCAGCGATTACATCAGCGCCCTTGCCTTCATACATAAGCTTGGCAGCTACATTGGCATCCATACAGCCAACCTCTGCATCGCTCCAAGCTAAGGTGTAATCAGCACCGATTGCCTTAGAGTTCATGGCAACATAAGCGGTACCGAATGCCTTGCCAACAATAACATTAACCTTGGCAACGGTTGCATTGGCAAATGCATAAATCATACGGGCAACACTACCTGCCATCTTCTTCTCGTTGCAGGTGCAGCATGCTTTGTAACCGTTAGTATTGGTAATGGTAAGTACAGGAATATTGAATGCATCACAGAAGTTAACAAAATCAGCTGCCTTCTGGCATCCTGCAGCAGAAAGAGCTGCATCGGAATTGGCTACAACACCAACGCTCATTCCGTTCAAACGGATGAAGCCGACTTTCATGTCCTGTGCATATGCTTTCTTAACTTCAACAAATGCATAGTTATCTGCGATTCTGGAAATAATTGCTGCAGAATCGGATGCACATGCAGCAAGATCGGAAGCTACACGGTTGATATCATCTGCGCAGTCGATTTCCTCTGCATCTTCCATGTTGTTGCCGGGAAGATAAGAAACAAGATCTCTGATGCCTGCAAGTACTTCAGCTTCCGTACCGGTAAAGTCTACATTGCCTGCTTCCTCGCTCTGGAATGCTGCGGATGCGGTATCGCATTTAGCAGTGGTATTGCCATCCAGGGTATTGGGTGCAGATACGAAAAGCTTTGCTTTCTCAGATTCCATAAAGGTGAAATCGGAAAGACCTGCCATTACTGCAAGGCCACCGCCGCAAGTACCGAATACTGCAGTAATCTGAGGGATTACGCCGCTTGCAAGAGATGCCTTCTTGTAAATTTCACCAAATGCATTTAATGCATCGGTTGCTTCCTGCAATCTGAGACCGGTAGAATCAAGGAGTCCGATTACGGGTGCTCCGGTCTTCATTGCAAGATCATAGAGGCCGGCAATTTTCTTGGCATGCATTTCACCAACAGAACCATTCAATACGGTTGCATCCTGGCTGTATACATATACAAGGTTGCCGTCGATAACTCCATATCCGGTAATAACACCGTCAGAAGGAGCATCGTTTTGTTTCAGATTGAAATCTGTTGCTCTTGCAGATACAAGGGCACCAATCTCAACGAAACTGTTTTCATCGAGCAGCTGGTCAATTCTCTGACGAGCCGCACTGTTTGAAGTAGTGCTCATATAAGACCTCCATCTTTATGATAATTAATAATAATTAAATATTTATAGCGAAATTTGGAAACCCCAACTTCGCACAAATGATAGTTTAACATACTACTGTCAAATAAGATAGTGTAAAATTTAACAATTTTCTGTCAGATATTGCTCTCCTATTATTAAAAAATCCTCACACGCATTGGGATTATGCCTGTGAGGACTTCCTTATACATCCAGACTTAATTGTATTTCTTCTTCTGCTTCTGCTTTTAAATCTGCAAGCTGTGCAGGATTAAATTCCGGCAGTTCCTCCAGATTTTTAAGTCCGAACTGTCTTAAGAATTCTTCCGTTGTGCCAAAAAGAATCGGGCGTCCCGGAGCATCCAGCCTGCCGATTTCTCCGATTAAATCAAATTCCAGAAGTCTCGCAAGGACATGGTCGCAGCTCACACCTCGGATGGCTTCAATCTCCACTCTGGTTACGGGCTGCTTATATGCAATGATGGCAAGGGTTTCCATCAAAGCTTCCGACAGTACGGCTTTCTTGGGAGTTTTGGCAATTTTGATCAGATACTCATAGGTAGCGCCCTTTGAGCACATCTGATAGGAATCATCCAGACAGATAATGGTGATACCGGAATCTTCCCTTTCTTCATAGGAAGCCATCATCTCTTCCAAAATGGCTTTGACTTCCTTTTTGTCCATCTCCAGAACTTCCGACAGCTGGTCAAGACTTACGGAATCTCCCATTGTAAACAAAATGGATTCCAATATAGCTTTGATTTTAACTTTATCCATGGTCTTCTCACTTATAATATAGAAATTTCATCAATGTTGATTTCCGAATCAATCGTTGTTATTTCAATATCATCAAACAGTTCATCCTGCTGAATCTCAATACTGCCTATCTTCATAAGCTCCAAAACAACCAGGAAGGTAACGATGATTTCCATCTTGCTGTTCTGCTTCTCAAGAAGCTGTCTGAAACGGAATTTATTATGACTCTTTATATATTGAATAATGTGGTCCTGCTTTACTTCCAGATTGACGGTATCCTTGGCAATCTTGCCGAAGTTACTTCTGACCGGATCGATTTTGTCCGTGGAACGCCTAAGCATTTCCTTAAAGATATCATTCAGTCTGGTAAGCGTTACATCTGACAAAAGCGTTTCATAGTCGATGGGTGCTTCATACTCTTTTACTTCATCGGGAAGGGTGGTTTTCTTAAACATGGACTTACCCGCATCCAGCTCCCTGTCTTTGAGTTCCATACCCATGAGCTTATACTTCTTATATTCAAGAAGCTTCTCAACCAATTCGGTACGGGGATCCTCTACTTCCCCTTCCTCAGTCTCCTCCGGCGGCAAAAGCATACGGCACTTAATGTCAATGAGCGTCGCAGCCATTACAAGGAATTCACTCATGACATTCATATCTTCCGTTTCCATGGCCTTAATATATTCCATGTATTGCTCGGTAATCTCCACGATAGGGATGTCATAGATATCTATTTTGTTTTTGTCAATAAGATGAAGTAAAAGGTCAAGGGGGCCTTCGAATACTTCAAGCTTAACAGAAATTGCCATAAAATCACCTATTTTTCAGATTCAAATACAACCAGTTCTCCCGGATTCAAGAAACGAATCGGGATTGTATGAAAGGAAAGACCTCTGGATATTATATAAGTAGTCTCGCCGTGCTTTTTAAGCCCGCCATCCATCTTCGGAAACAGCCTAAGGCGTGGCGATATCACGCCGCCCACAAACGGAAGTCTTGCAATGCCTCCGTGATAATGTCCGCTAAGGACTAAATCGGCTCCGTATTCTTCATAAACAAAAGCATATTCCGGAGTATGTGCCAAAAGCAATAACGGCCTGCTTTCATCCATGGCGCCGAGACGTTCCTTCATATCCGTAACAGAAAACTTTTTAGGGTTCTTACGGTCATAATAGGATGTAGACAGTGACAAACCGGCTATGTTAATCTCTCGTTCCTTGATCGTACTGTCATCGAGGATATGCACTCCGTAAAGGGATTCTGCTTCCTTTAGTCCTTGCATAATTCCATGATAACTTTTGGAATACTTAATTCCTTTCAGCTCGTGATTTCCTTTTGACAGGAAAATGCGGCCTTCAAAATTCACATTCTTCATCGCGGAAAGGCTTCGAAGAAGCTGTATTGCATTTTGATTTTTGGAATGATGTGTGGCGTTAAACAAATCGCCGGCTATAAAGATGTAATCGGGATTCAGTTCTTCAATTTTTCTAATAAGTCTTTCGTTGTCATGTCCAAAGGAATGGTCATGAAGATCCGAAAGAAGTACGCACCGCCCCAAGGGGTGAAACTTCTCATCCACCCAATAATGAACAATATGAAAGTTTGTAATATCGTGTATGACAACAGCTGCAACCAATATGATAAGCAGTGCCAAAACGAAAAGAATCCATTCCATAAGCTCACCATTCATCCACAATATGACAATACTAACATAAATACGAATATCTGGAAAGATATCTTTTGTTACATCGCATCCGGGAATGGTGCTATACATCTGTGAGGCAAAGCCTCACAGATGTATAGCAGTCGCCAAATTAGTCACTCTATATAATTACTTACTCGGATGTGGCAGATTTCAACAATGCCTGCTATGCAGAAAGAGCGTGTGAAAAAATGAGAAATCATTTTTTCAGGCGCCCTTGCCTTATGTATAAGTTGCCACTTTTCACTCTTTGGCTGTGGATAAGCGTACAGTTCCCCTTACCCCATATCTTCATCCTTTGAATCTTTTATGC
>JAZLJD010000074.1:0-61819 GCA_045617725.1 Lachnospiraceae bacterium | reverse complement strand
GTGTAAGTACAGTAATGTATTAAGCTGAATGTCACTAATAGGTCGAAGGCTTCATTACGAAGCGAAGCGATTACGGATGTAGTTCAGTATTTAGTTTTTGAGGTATGATTACCTTTTAAGATCTGGCCCAGTGGCTCAGTTGGTTAGAGCGCCGCCCTGTCACGGCGGAGGTCACGGGTTCGAGTCCCGTCTGGGTCGTGTTGGGATCTTAGCTCAGCTGGGAGAGCATCTGCCTTACAAGCAGAGGGTCACAGGTTCGAGCCCTGTAGGTCCCATTCAAATGCCGATGTGGCTCAATTGGCAGAGCAGCTGATTTGTAATCAGCAGGTTATCGGTTCGAGTCCGATCATCGGCTTTTCCTATTGTATTAGGAAATTTTATAAGTGGGAGAGTTCCCGAGTGGCCAAAGGGGACAGACTGTAAATCTGCTGGCAATGCCTTCAGTGGTTCGAATCCACTCTCTCCCATTAGCACTTAGGTGCAGAGGGGTTAAACCCTTTTTTTTATACGTCGCGGGGTGGAGCAGTCTGGCAGCTCGTCGGGCTCATAACCCGAAGGTCATAGGTTCAAATCCTGTCCCCGCTACTATGCCCAGATAGCTCAGTTGGTAGAGCAGAGGACTGAAAATCCTCGTGTCACTGGTTCGATTCCGGTTCTGGGCACGAACACAACAGATCATCTTTGATGGTCTGTTTTTTTGTTATTCGAATGTACAAGAATATGGTATAATAATTTTATCTTTGTGCTTAAATACAAGAGTTAATTTCGTTTTTACGGGATATAAATAGAACAAATCATTAAGACAGGAGATTCAGAATGAAGGATGTAATCGTAATTGGAGCAGGCGTAATCGGATGCTCTGTAGCTCGCGAATTATCCAGATTTGATTTGGATGTACTGGTACTCGAAAAAGAGGATGATGTAAGTTGCGGAACATCAAAAGCGAATAGTGGACTGGTTCATGCCGGTTTTGACGCTCATCCAGGTTCTAAAAAGGCACACTATAATGTACGCGGTGCACAAATGATGGAGTCTGTATGTAGGGATTTGGATGTTCCTTACAAAAAAAATGGTGCTCTCGTTGTTGCCTTTTCAAAGGAAGAGGAGACCAAACTTCACGGTCTGTTACAACAGGGAATTGAAAATGGAGTAGAGAAATTACGCATTATAGATAAGGAAGAGCTTCACAAGATGGAGCCCAATTTGCAGCCTGAAGCATGTGCTGCTCTTTATGCAGAGGATGCGGCACTGGTTTGTCCGTATACGCTTACTTTGGCAATGGCCGAGAATGCTGCTGTGAACGGAGTAGAGTTTAGGTTTGAAAAGGCTGTGAAAACGATCAAGTCGGTAGAGCAAAAGGGTAACAGGTACTACGAGGTTACTGCTTTGGATGGAGAAGTATTTGAAAGCAAAGCAATAGTAAACTGTGCCGGAGTTTACAGTGATGAAATCCACAACATGGTCAGCATGATGAAATATCATATTACGGCCCGTCGAGGTGAGTACTGTCTTCTGGATTCTTCTGCCGGAAATCTTGTCAAAGCAACTATCTTCCAAGTTCCCGGTCCGATGGGTAAGGGAATTTTGGTTACTCCTACGGTCCACGGAAATATTCTTTTGGGCCCGACAGCAATGGATATCGAGGCCAAAGATGACACGGCGACCACTACGGAAGGTATCAACATGGTAAAGGCCGGCGTCTTAAGAAGTGTAAAGGATCTGCCCTTGAAGGATGTCATTACCGGATTCTCCGGATTGCGTGCTCACGAGGCAGGTGGTGATTTCATTATTGAAGAATGCGCGGATGCCAACGGATTCTTTGACGCGGTAGGAATAGAATCCCCCGGTCTGTCTTCGGCACCTGCGATTGGCGAGGATCTTGCCCATATGGTAGCAAAATACCTGAAAGCAGGTCAGAAACCCGGATTTATCGGCGTCAGAAGAGGCATTACCTGTTTTCGGGAATTGTCCGATGAGAATAAGAACAAGCTTATAAAGGCTGACAAAGCATATGCCAATGTTATTTGCCGTTGTGAATTGATTACGGAAGGAGAAATTCTTGAAGCAATTCACAGACCGCTTGGCGCTACAAGTATTGATGGCGTAAAACGCAGAACAAGAGCAGGAATGGGACGTTGTCAAAGCGGCTTTTGCATGCCGCGAGTCGCGGAGATTCTGGCGCGAGAGCTCAAGATGCCGTTGGAAGCAGTTACAAAGAAGGGTAGCGGAAGCGAGATTCTTCTTGGCCACAATAAGGAGTATGAAGCATGAAGAAACAGATAGTGGTTATAGGTGGTGGCCCGGCCGGTATGGCTGCAGCGATTTCAGCTTATAAAAAAGGAATTAAGGATATCCTGGTGCTTGAAAGGGATGACCGTTTGGGTGGCATTTTGAATCAGTGCATTCATAACGGGTTTGGCCTGCATACCTTTAAGGAAGAGCTGACGGGGCCGGAATATGCGGCACGTTACGAGAAAGAATTCCATGAGCTGGGCATCGAGGCCTGGACGAGTGCGATGGTCACGGATATTACTCCTTCAAAAGAAGTAACCGTGATGAGTCGTGAGCATTCGATGGTGAAGATTCAGGCAGAGGTAATTATTCTGGCGATGGGTTGTCGTGAGCGTCCGCGTGGAGCACTTCTTACGCCGGGTACGCGTCCGGCAGGTATTATTACAGCCGGAACGGCGCAGCGATTTGTAAATATGAATGGTTTGATGCCCGGACATGAAATTGTTATTTTGGGCAGTGGAGATATAGGACTTATTATGGCTCGGCGTATGACACTGGAAGGTGCTCATGTAAAAGCGGTTGCTGAGATTATGCCGCAGTCCGGCGGTCTGAAGCGAAATATCGTACAATGTCTCAATGATTTCAATATTCCGCTCTATTTGAACACAACGGTTACGGACATTATCGGACAAAAGCGCGTAGAGGCTGTTGTTCTCAGCAGGGTTGATGAGAATAAGAACCCGATTCCGGGAACAGAGCAGCGAATAGAATGTGATACCCTGCTTATTTCCTGCGGATTGATTCCCGAGAACGAGCTTACCCGAAAGATGGGAATTGAAATGAATCCCAAGACCAACGGTCCGGTATGCGATGAGAATTGTATGACCGGGATTCCGGGAGTATTTGCATGCGGTAATGTAAACCATGTTCACGACCTGGTCGATAATGTATCAAAAGAGGCACATAAGGCCGGCGAAGCAGCAGCAGACTATCTTGTGTCCGGATTGGAGCAGTAATGGAAGAACAAAAGTTGATTTGTATAGGATGCCCGAAAGGGTGCGAAATCACGGCAGTATTTGACGACGCTCACAAGCTTCAGTCGTTATCCGGCTATAGTTGCCCGATTGGTATGAACTATGCAAAAGAGGAATTCACGGCGCCAAAAAGAACGGTGACCTCTACGGTAGCAACCGAAGGCGGCAAGTACGCATTGACGCCCGTCAAGACGAAAGATGCCGTTCCGAAGGAACATATTATGGACGTGATGCATGCAATCTCGCAGCTTCGTCCGAAGGCACCCATCCACGTCGGGGATGTTTTGCTGAAATCTATTTATGGTAGTGATGTTGTAGCGACCGGAGACAATCCGGAAGCATAGAATTATTTCATGAGGTAAGGGGTTACGGAATGAAAGATTATATTCTTGCTCTCGATCAGGGAACTACGAGCTCCCGTTGTATAGTTTTTAACCGTCAGGGGCACATTATGAGTGTTTCCCAGAAGGAATTTACGCAGATTTATCCGAAGCCGGGCTGGGTGGAGCATAATCCGCTTGAAATCTGGTCATCTCAGTTGGGTGTAATGATGGAGGCGATGGGTAATCTGGGAATCAGCGCCTGTGATATTGAGGCCATAGGTATCACGAATCAGCGTGAGACCACCATAGTCTGGGACAGAGAGACGGGCAAGCCGGTCTATAATGCGATTGTGTGGCAATGTCGCCGAAGTGCAGATCGAATTGATCAAATCGAAGCGGACGGTATGGCTGAACGCATTAAGGCGAAAACCGGCCTTAAGCCGGATGCGTATTTCAGCGCGACGAAGATAGCCTGGATTCTCGATCATGTGGAGGGGGCCAGAGAACGTGCTGAGCGCGGCGAATTACTTTTTGGCACGGTGGACACATGGCTCATTTGGAATCTGACCGGTGGACAAAGTTTCGCGACGGACTATACAAATGCGTCCCGAACAATGCTGTTTAACATACACACCCTTGAGTGGGATCGTGAAATTTTGGAATATCTCAGAATTCCGGTATGTATGCTTCCGAAGGTACAGGCTTCCAGCGGATTGTTTGGAAACACGGCAACACAGGTAATCGGCGGAGTTGTGCCGATCATGGGAGTGGCCGGAGACCAGCAGGCTGCTTTGTTCGGCCAGTGTTGTTTTGAGCCCGGTGAGGCCAAAAACACATACGGAACGGGTTGTTTCCTTCTTATGAATACAGGTTCCAAGGCCATGGATTCGAAGAACGGCCTGCTTACCACCATTGCAGCGTCAATGGATGACCGGGTGGAGTATGCTTTGGAAGGAAGTGTATTTGTAGCCGGAGCTACGGTTCAATGGCTTAGAGATGAGCTTCGTATGTTGAAGACAGCAGCGGATTCGGAACAGTATTGCACGAAGGTTCCCGATACAGGCGGTGTATATGTCGTTCCTGCCTTTACCGGGCTGGGCGCTCCGTATTGGGAGTCCCGGGCACGCGGTATGGTGGTCGGTATGACACGCGGAACGCGGAAGGAGCATTTCATTCGTGCGGCGATTGAGTCGCTGGCATATCAATCCATGGATGCTTTGAAAGCGATGGAGAAGGATGCGGAGACTACGCTGAAGACCTTGAAGGTGGATGGCGGAGCCACTGCGAATGATTTCCTGATGCAGTTTCAGGCAGATATCCTGAACATAGATGTGTATCGCCCGGCCTGTATTGAATCAACCGCGTTGGGTGCCTGCTTTTTGGCAGGGCTCGCGACCGGGTATTTTAAGGACAAAAACGAACTGCGTGAGATTGTAGCGGCTATGCAGGACGGTAGACATTTCATCCCGTCGATGAGCGAGGCAGACCGAGCCGAGCGCCAAAAAGGATGGCAGCGAGCCGTAAAATGTGCGGCATACTACGCAGAACTAGAGGAATAGCAGGAGAATCGAGATGGGACATATATTTTATCTGATGGGCAAAAGCTCAACCGGAAAAGATACTTTGTATAAGAAGCTTTTACGTGACCCCAGACTCAATCTACAGCGTCTTGTGACATATACGACCCGACCGATTCGCGTAGGCGAAAAGGAAGGGAAAGAGTACCACTTTGTCGACGAGAACGCGTACGAAAGGATGAAGAATTGTAACCAGATCATTGAGAGCAGGGTTTATCATACCTATCACGGAGACTGGATCTACTATACCGCACAGGATGAGCATATTGACACTACGCAGAACGACTACATTATTATCGGAACGCTTGAGGCGTATGTGAAAGTACGTGATTTCTACGGAGAGGGTGTAGTTGTGCCGATACTTATCACACTGAATGACGGGGAGCGTCTGTATCGGGCGTATAACAGGGAGCGCAAGCAGAAGGAACCCAAATATGAGGAGCTTTGCAGGCGTTTCCTTGCGGATTCGGTGGATTTTTCCGAGGAGAAGATCGCAGCAGCGGGGATTACCAAAAGCTTTGAAAACAAAATCCTTTTTGACTGCTATGAAGAAATCAAGCGGTATATTATTTCCTTTATATAGTGTTTATTCAAACGGAAAGAAGGTGAGCCGGTGGACATTAAAGTGAATAACATAAACGCAGCAGCGCCTGCCACGCAGGCAACTCAGGCTCACAGGACGGATGCCGATTTCAAATTCTTTTTGGCGAGCCATGTGGAAGAGGCGGAGCTGCAGGAGAAGCTGACTTCCCTCATGGAGGAAATCACCCGACAGGGCGATAACCTGGCCAAAAAGCGGGATGTGCGGGACATGAAGCGATACCGCACGTTGATTAAGGAGTTTATGAATGAAATTGTGAATCGTTCACATAGTTTTTCGCGCGAGAACTTTTTGGACAGGCGTGGAAGACACCGTGTTTACGGCATTATTAAGCTTGTGGACGCGAATCTGGACGCACTGGCGCAGGAGCTTGTGAAGGACGAGCAGGATCATTTGAAAATATTGGCCAAGATAGATGAAATACGAGGGCTTCTCCTCGATATATTTACCTGATAGGAGTTAGAAATGCCCGGATTCAGTGACATAATCGGACAGGAACACATAAAAGAACACTTGGAGAATGCGATTAAGACGGGGCATGTTTCGCACGCATATATGATTCAGGGCGAAAAAGAATCCGGCAAGGCGATGATTGCGGATATATTTGCGGAGGCGTTGGTTGGAACGGATGAACGCAGTGCACATCAGGTGCAGACCCACAATCATCCGGATGTGATATATGTTCAACATGAGAAACCGAATGTAATCAGCGTCGATGAGATTCGTGCACAGATTGCTGCCGATGTAGTGATTCGTCCGTACCAGAGTGATCGTAAAATCTATATTGTTGCGGATGCGGAGAAGATGAATACGCAGGCCCAGAATGCTTTGCTTAAGACACTTGAGGAGCCGCCGGAATATGTAGTTATTATTTTGCTTTGTTCCAATGCGGACGCCATGTTGCAGACCATCATGAGCCGTGTTGTATTGCTCAGTATTAAGCCGGTTCGCGATGAATTGGTTAAGAAATACCTTCTCAAAAATGTCGAAATGTCGGATTACCGCGTGAATCTGTGTGTTTCTTTTGCAAGAGGAAATATCGGCAAGGCCAAGCTTCTGGCAGAGGATGAGGAGTTTGACCGTATTCGGGATGCGGCCGTTACATTGCTTCGAAATGTGGCGGATTACGAGACGTATCAGCTGATTGCGGAAATCAAGAAGATTATAGATTATAATATGGAAACGGAAGAATATCTGGACATGATGACGGTCTGGTATCGGGATGTTCTACTATATAAATCAACGGAAGAACTGAATCACTTGATTTTTACAGATGAAATACAGTATATTAAGAAAGTGGCTGCCAAAGTCTCCTACGATGGATTGGAGATGATATTGCAGGCCATAGATAAGGCGCAACAGCGTGTACGCGCCAATGTTAATTTGGAATTGACTATGCAGATGTTATTCATGACGATTCGTGACTGCCAGAGTTAATTGGAGGTTTATAGATTATGGTTAAAGTTGTAGGTGTTCGTTTTCGTACCGGAAGCAAGGTATACTATTTCGATCCCTTGCAGTTTGAGATAAAGAAGGACGACAACGTTATTGTAGAGACGGCCAGAGGAATTGAGTATGGCCTTGTAGTAAGCGACATTATCGAACTCGATGAGTCCGGCATTGTTCAGCCTTTGAAACCGGTTATCCGTATTGCGACTCCGCGCGATACGGCACAGGATGAAGCCAATCGTGAAAAAGAGAAGGAAGCATTCCGGATCGGCGAGGAGAAGATTGCCAAGCACGGTCTTGATATGAAACTCATTGATGTGGAATATACCTTTGATAATAACAAGGTTCTCTTCTATTTTACGGCAGATGGAAGAATTGATTTCCGTGAGCTTGTTAAGGATTTGGCCGCAGTATTCAAGACTCGTATTGAGTTGCGTCAGATTGGTGTTCGTGATGAAACCAAGATGCTGGGCGGAATCGGTGTATGTGGTCGTCCGCTTTGTTGCACCACGTATCTTACGGACTTTATTCCCGTATCCATTAAGATGGCCAAAGAGCAGAATCTTTCCCTAAATCCGGCCAAGATTTCCGGTGTATGCGGTAAGTTGATGTGCTGCCTGCGTCATGAAGAGGAGACTTATGAGGAGCTGAACCGAAATCTTCCGAATGTCGGCGACTTTGTCGGCTTAGAGGATGGCCTTAAGGGTGAGGTTCACAGCGTGAATGTGTTACGCCAGCTCGTGAAGGTTCTTGTTGAGGTGGATGATGAGAAGGAACTCAGAGAATATACACCCGCACAGATTAAGTTTGTAAAAAAGAAACACAAGAATAATCAAAACCTCTCCGACAAAGAAATGCAGGAGCTTAAGAGATTAGAGGGTAATAATTAATTGGAAGTCGAGCTTAAAGAAAAAGAACGCGTGGACGATTTACAGCGTAACGGACTTAAAATTATTCAGAATCCCGACAAATTCTGTTTCGGAATGGATGCAGTTTTGTTGTCGGGGTTTGCTCAGGTGGCAGATGCGGCCAAAGTGCTTGATTTGGGCACAGGGACGGGCATTCTGCCTCTTCTTGTATATGCCAAAAATAACTGTGACCACCTGACCGGCCTGGAAATCCAGGAGGAAAGTGCCGATATGGCACGCAGAAGCATCGCACTGAATGATTTGCAGGAGAAGATAGACATTCGTACCGGCGACATTCGGGAGGCAGATACTCTTTTTCCCAAAGCAAGTTTCGACGCGATTACCTGTAATCCGCCCTATATGATTGCAGACCACGGAATGACGGGCGGCAACGATCCCAAGACGATTGCGAGACACGAGGTGCTCTGTACGCTGGATGATTGTTGCAGGGTGGCAGCAGCGCTGCTTAAGCCGGGCGGTTCCTTTTTCATGGTTCACAGGCCGTTTCGTCTGCCGGAGATTATAGCGGATATGTTGCGTTATAAGCTGGAGCCCAAAAGGATGCAACTCGTATATCCTTTTGTCGACAAAGAGCCCAATATGGTGCTTTTGGAGTGTGTCCGCGGTGGTAAGCCACGCATGAAGGTAGAGAAGCCTTTGATTGTATATAAAGCTCCCGGTGTTTATACGGACGAGATTTATGATGTTTACGGATACTGATTGATATAGAATTGTTTTTGGCAGGATATGGATATGAGCGGAATACTATACTTATGTGCCACACCGATAGGGAATCTTCGGGATATGTCAGAGCGCGTTTTACAGACGCTGCAGGAAGTGGATTTGATTGCGGCAGAGGATACCAGAAATTCGCTGAAGCTTCTGAATCACTTCGAGATACATACGCCGATGACCAGCTATCACGAATTCAATAAGGTAGAGAAAGCGGATGAGCTGGTTGAGAAGCTTAGGCAGGGGATGAATATCGCGCTTATCACGGATGCAGGAACGCCGGCCATATCGGATCCCGGGGAGGTGCTTGTACAAAAATGTGCAGAGGCCGGGATTACGGTGACGTCGCTTCCGGGTGCCTGTGCGTTGATTACGGCTCTGACCGTGTCCGGACTGCCTACGAGACGGTTTGCGTTCGAAGCGTTTTTGCCTTCCGAGAAGGATGACAAAAAGGAACTTAATCGGATTCTGGACGATTTGAAAAAGGAGAGCCGCACGATTATTCTTTACGAGGCACCGCATCGTCTTCAAAAGACCTTGAAACTTTTGTATGAAACATTGGGCAATCGGAGAATTGCTCTGTGCCGTGAGCTTACCAAGAAGTTTGAGGACATTAACCGGACGGATTTGGAGGGGGCCATTGCCTTCTACGAGCAGAACGAACCACGCGGGGAATATGTTCTGGTGATTGACGGATTTTCCCACGAAGAGCAGCAGAATCGCAGCATTGAGGACTGGAATAAGCTTACGATTGAGGAACATATGGCTTACTACGAAGCCACCATTCCGGACAAAAAAGAAGCCATGAAACAGGTCGCGAAGGACCGGGGAATCAGTAAAAGAGAAGTCTATCAATATCTGCTAAAAATGATTGACAAATAAAATCGCATTTAATATACTACACTTGATTTGAGCACCAGCAAAGGAGATTAATAATGGAAAGAATCATAGAGATAATTAAAGAACAGTTACATGTAACCGGAATAGAAATTACTGCTGAGACTTCCTTCAAGGACGATTTAAGCGCTGATTCCATCGACCTTGTAGAGTTAGTTATGGCTTTTGAGGACGAGTTCGGACTTGAGCTTTCTTATGAGGATATTGACAAGAAGGTTAAGACCGTAGGAGATGCAGTTGAGTATTTGAAATCTCAGGGTGCTGATCTGTAATTTGGTATAGGCAGGACAGAGATGTTTGTCTCTGTCCTTTTCTTTCGCCCGTGCTTACGGGTATAGAGGTGATATGATGATAATGACGATTAGGGTTATGAATTCATGGCTGGTATGTACTATAGTTATTATTGCTATCGGCCTATTGGTGTACAGTAGTATGTTGCTGGCACGATATCTGAAAAAACATAAACATAAATAAACGGGTTCTCCGCTTTGGGGAACCCGTCATTTTATGCGTATATTATGAATGACTTATTGAGCTGACATACTGAGATTAGGATCCTCGGCAAGTCGTACCAATAAAGAATCGCAGTAGGGACATACCTGAAGGGCGTCCGGATTCGCTGCAAGGCAGTTCGGACAGGAGGGAAGAATAACCTGAGGTTTCGGTTGATTACGAATCTCAGCAAGTTTCTGTTCCCGGCTGACAATGATGGCATTATTGATTGCTCCGTTGACTGCAGTATTAACAGCTGTAGAAACGGTTGAGGAAACGGCTTCACCTATGATGTTACCTAATATACTCATATACTTACCTCTTTCATAAGACATTTACTATATTATATTGTTGAATGCATGGAATTTCAAGTATTCCATTTGGGTAGAAAATCATGAAAATAACACAAGTTCAGTCCATGACCGAAGGAAACATTTCAAAACAGCTTCTTTCCTTCACATTACCGATGCTTCTCGGGAATCTGTTTCAACAGTTTTACAACATGGTGGATTCCATCGTTGTAGGAAATTACGTATCTTCCGATGCACTCGGAGCAGTCGGAGCCACCGGATCGGTCAATTTTTTGTTTTTTTCCTTGTGCTCCGGCATGGCAGTCGGAATCGGAATCATTGTAGCACAGTACTTTGGTGCCAAAGACCATGAAGCGGTCATTCGAGCCATTGCGAACGGTGCGTATGTCCTGATTGCCTGTGCATTAATAATGAGTACCATTGCTTTCACATTTGCACCGCAGATACTTCGCCTTTTGGAGACGCCGGAAGGTATCATACAGGATTCGATTACGTATATGAGATTGTGCAGCCTTGGAATTCTTTCCATTGCGATTTATAACGGTGTATCCGCAATCCTAAGGGCGCTCGGCGACTCGAAGACGCCGCTAATCTTCCTGATTATTGCATCCGTTGTGAATGTGATTTTGGACCTTCTGTTTGTTCTGGGCTTCCATTGGGATGTGTTCGGAGTAGGACTCGCAACCATTCTTTCACAGACAGCCTCAGCAATCGGTAGTACCATTTATGCATTTTGCAAAGTGCCCTACTTCCGAATCAATCGGGAACAACGCAGGCCGCGGCACAGCGAGATTATCAAGACGTTGCACATTGGTCTTCCCATCGCATTTCAGACTTCTTTGATTGCGATTTCCTGTATCGTGTTACAAAGAGTGGTAAACGGATTCATGGAGGATGTTATCGCTGCCAATACGGCAGTATCCAGATTGGAACAGCTGGTACAGCAGCCGTATTCCTCGTTGGGCATGGCGGTTTCCGCATTTACCGGACAGAATATCGGAGCCGGCCGTATCGACCGAGTTAAGAAGTGCTTTTGGCTTTCGACGCTGTATGTTGGAATATTCTCGTTGATTATGCTTGTTCTGGCACAGTTCTGCGGTGGCTTTATGATAGGAATCTTTGTAGATGAACAGGAAGTAATCGACATCGGAGCACACGCCCTTAAGATTACAAGTTGTTTCTACTTCTGGCTCGGCATGATCTATGTTGCAAGGTCCATACTAAACGGTGCCGGAGATTCCGGTTATGCATTAATAAACGGATTCATGGAACTCGCCGGAAGAGTGGGCTTCGCAAGGCCGTTTACGATGATTCCGTCGATTGGAGTTTGGGGTATCTTTTTGACAACCGGTTGCACCTGGTTCATTACCGGTGTGGCCAGCATTATTCGATATGCTACCGGAAAGTGGAAAAATAAATCAATCGTGGCACAGGGATAGAATGTTACCTAAAAAAACAGCGCTCTCACAAAGGAGAGCGCTGTTTTTGTTGTGTTTATTTGTTACATCTCTACAAGGATTTCATTTGTGTCCTTGAGGACAGCATCTTTAATGAGGTTACCCTCAATTTTGGTTCCGTTGACGGTGATGGCTTTCACACCATGCTGTACACCGTTCGGATTGGAAACCGTGACAATTAATTTTTTGCCACGGAAGTTCTTGGTGAAACGATAATTCTTCCAGGAAGAAGGAATGGAAGGATCGATTACAAGGCCTTCAGCCTCCGGATTCAGACCCAGGATACCTTCTACGGTACCTACCATAACGGTGGAAGCGGTTCCGGTAAGCCAATGTACATGAGCACGACCGGCAAACGGGCTTTCCTTACCTTCAACGAACTGACCGTATACGTAAGGCTCCAATACACGAAGCTCTGCGTTGTTGTTATATGTGGCGGGTGCTGCTTCGGTCCAGTACTTATATGCACGGTCGCCATGTCCTAATTTGGCCTCTGCCAGAATCAGCCAGCCTTGAGGCTGTGAGAAGATGCCGGCATTCTCTTTGGTGCAATGATTGAAGCACATCATGAGAGCTCCATCAAAGCCGTGTTGGTCGTAAGGCGGATACATAACCATAGCGCCGTAAGGTGTGTTGAGTTCACGCTCTACACTGTCCATGGCAGCTTCCTGCTGTTCTTTGGTGCCGAAGTCTGCGATAACGGACCAGGACTGAGGATTCAGCCACATGGAAGCTTCGGGATCCTTTCGGTTACCGATAACGGTACCATCTTCCTTATAACCGCGAATCCAACGGTCCTCATTCCAGCAATCGCTTAAGATATCAGTCATCTTGCGATTGATTTCATCCAGATAAGCGATGTATTCCGTATCGTTTTTGAGGACTGCATACTTTCTCAAAATCTTGACTGCATATACAAGCTGGAAGGCAACGAAGGTAGATTCACCTTTTTTGCCGAGTCTTAAGCAGTCGTTCCAATCGGCATGTAAGCCGGCGGGCATTCCGTGATTGCCCAGATTATTCATGGAGAAACTGATAGCTCTCTTTAAGTGATCGTAAACGCTACCCTTTTCGCCGTTATTGGCATAGAAGATTTCCTCGTCAAGGAAGGCTATGTTACCGCTTTCGGAAATATATTTATAAACGGTAGGGAAGAGCCAAAGAGCATCGTCAGCACGGTAGCTGGGATGTCCGGTCTCCTGAACATAGGATGCATCATCGGGGGTATCTTCCTGACCTGCCTTGTGAGTGTACTTAACAAGAGGAAGGCCGGCTCCGTTTGTTACCTGTGCGGATAACATGAAGCGAATCTGATCGGCTGCCATCTCGGGAGCCAAATGGATAATTCCCTGAATATCCTGTACGGTATCACGATAGCCGAAACCGTTACGAAGACCACAATACTGGAAGGATGCGGCTCTTGACCAGGTAAAGGTAATGAAGCAGTTATATGCATTCCATACATTCACCATGTTGTTGAAGTTCTCATCGGGAGTTTCAACCTGGAGATTGTCGAGCTTGGAATGCCAGAAAGCCTTAAGCTCAGCAAGTTCTTTGTCAACAACGGAAGCATCCTCATAGCGTGCGATGATGGAAGCGGCAACGGCTTCGGGCTTCTGTCCCAAAAGATAAGTGAATACTTTGGTCTCGCCGGGAGCAAGGGTAACGTCGCTTTCGAGAGCTCCACAGGAATTGTCATTGTAGTTTAGGTCATTTTTAAGTCCGTCAGCAATACCTACGGGATTCGAGTAGGAATGATAGCTTCCTACGAATTTGTCGCGGTCACCGCAGTAGGAGGTTACTTCTGCACCTGCTAAGCCCAGGAAGCGTTCCTTATTGGGATCGCGGAATACTTCGTTCTGCTTTTGAAGAATGAAGTTGCCTTTGAAGTAGGTGTGTGTGATGAATAAAGTGTACTGAAGGTTAACCTGATCCTGCTCGTAGTTATTGTCGTTTACAAATTCACAGTATCCGGTGACTGCCAGCTTACGCGGACGGGAATCCGTATTGGTGATCTTACAACGCCATACTTCGTAGGTAGCATCCTTCGGTACGTAGTAGGTTGTCTCAGCCTGAATCTTTTTATATTCGGAAGAGATAATGGTATAAGCGGTACCGTGACGGCATTCGCTCTTGTAGGAATCGAGCGGCTTGCAAACGGGAGCCCAGGAAGCTGACCAATAATCTCCATCCTCTAAATCTTTTACATATACGTAGCGTCCGGGTTGATCCATAGCTACACCGTTGAAGCGATAACGAATGATACGTCCATTGGCGCCGGATTTAACAAAGCTGTAACCACCCGCATTATTGCTGATGATTGCACCATACTCGGGGGAACCTAAATAATTCGCCCAAGCAGAAGGTGTATCCGGTCTTGTGATGACATATTCGCGTGCTTTCTCATCGAAATACCCGTAATTCATAATGACCTCCTTAAAAAAGAGTAAATTTACTTTACTACTTAATTTTAACGATGCGCAAAAAAGCAGTCAAGGTACAGAATAAACCACGATTCATGTGTTTTCTTGTTAAAAATTACTTAAATCACTTAAATGAAGAGTTAATAAGTGCCTAAACAAAGCTAAATTGTTACTTTAGTACTATGCAAAACAAAAAGCTGCCGGTCAATCGACCGGCAGCCGGATACTGCTTTGTTTCGTTATTAACTAATAACTATTAAACGAGATCCTCATCTCCGAAAGGATCGCCACACTGAGGACAGAACTTAGGAGGATTGGAAGGATCTTCCGGTTCCCATCCGCACTTGTCGCATTTGTACTGAGGAGCACCTGCGGGTTTCTTGGCACCGCATTCAGCACAGAATTTACCTTTGTTTACTGCGCCACAGGAGCAGGTCCAGCCGTCAACGGGCTTCGGAGTACCACACTCAGCACAGAACTTGCCGGTATTTACCTTGCCACAGGAGCAGGTCCAGGAAGCAGCGGAAGCAGCTGCGCCTGCAGTTGCTGCTGTAACAACAGGTCCCATACCACCGCCCTGGCCGTCAAAGAGACTTGCAGCATTCATACCACCTGCCTGAGCAGCCATGTTCATACCTGCAAATGCCATAACAGGTCCGGCATTCTGGTTGTTAGCTGCAGCAATCATAGCCTCCTTCTGACCGGTAACAAGTGCAGCACCTGCCATGCTCTTATTGGCGAAAACAGCGGTCTTCTGGATATCTTTGATCATTGCCTCATCTTCATCGGAAAGCTTGAGGGCATTGATTGCAACGGTTACAACGTTGATACCACGGAGGTTGTTCCACTGTGCGGTTAACTCATCACGAAGGAAGTCGGTGAGCTCTGTGGTGTGAGCGGGAACTTCGTTATAACGAATTCCCAAAGCGCTGATTCTGGCCAAAGCAGGCTGAAGAGCACTGATAAATTCAGATTTCATCTGATCGATGATCATGTCACGGGTGTAGCTTCCGGGAACATTGGCACATACGTTTTTGTAGAAGAGGATAGGATCCTCAATCTGGAATACGTAGCTACCGTTGCAACGAACGGTGGTATCAAGATCAAGACCTAATCTTGCATCTACTACACGGAAAGGAATCGGGCTGGCAGTTCCGAACAGGTTGTTGCTGACATGCTTCGTATTAAAGAAGTAAATGCGCTGATCCTTAGGAATTTCACCACCGAAAGTGAAACGTTTCCAAATCTCACCGGCAGTCTTGCCGATATTGTCCTTGAAACTTCCATAGAAGAAGGAAGGCTCGGAAGAAGCGTCCCAAATGAATTCTCCGGCTTCACCACAGAACTCAACAATCTGTCCCTGATCAACAATCATCATGAACTGACCTTCGTTAACTGCAATGATGGAACCGTTGGTAATGATGTTATCCACACCATTGTTATTGCCGCGCTTTGTTTCGCGCTTTTTACCTTTGGCCATAAGTACATTGTCGTTGAATGCGTCACAGTAGAAGTACTCACGATACTGATCGCTTACTACGCTACCGATAGCGCTTCCGGCTACATTTGTTACGTTATTGGCTACGTTTTTAACAGCATTAACGGCTGTTCTAAGTAATCCCATTTACTATTCCTCCTTTGAGCGTCAGGGATGGGCTCCCCGTATACTTGTACGATATTATATCACAAATTGAGCACAAATGTATATATCCGCAAAGTACTTTTCTTTTTCTCCCCATTTGTGTTATAATGCTCAAAGTATCAACTTCAGATTATTGAAAGGAGACTGTGATGAGTACAATACAGATTTTTACAGACAGTACCTGTGATCTTTCTGCAGAGCAGATTGAGAAGTATAATATTCATGTTATTCCTTTAAATATAGTATTAGATGACCGAAGCTATTTTGATAAGGAAGAGATTACCCGCGATGAGATTTACGAGTGGGCTGACCGAAATAAGACCATTCCCAAGACGGCTGCTCCGGCCATTGATATGGTATGTGATCGAATGCGTCCTTATATTGAGGCGGGAGACGACATCATTTACATCGGTATTTCCGAAGCAATGAGTACGACCTGCAATGTTATTCGCCTTGTAGCCGGAGAGCTTGAGACGGATCATATTCACGTTGTAGATTCCATGAACCTTTCTACCGGAGTCGGATTACAGCTTATCCGGGCAGCTCAGATGGTAGAAGAAGGTATGTCGGTTACGGAGATTGTTGAGAACATCAGCGCACTTCGTTCGGAAGTTCGTGCCAGCTTTGTAGTAGATACACTTACTTACCTGGCTCGTGGAGGCCGTTGTACCGCAACGACCGCTTTGCTTGGCAATACACTCAAGATTCATCCCCGCATTGAAGTGAAGGATGGCAAGATGGGCGTTTCCACAAAGTACCGTGGTAATTTGAAAGCAGTTACATTAAAATATGTTAAAGATATGGAAGAATCTTTGTTGAATTGTCGCCATGACATTGTGTTCATTACACACTCCGGTACAGAACCGGAGATTGTGGCAGCAGTTCGGGAATACCTTGAGAGTCTCGGAGTATTTAAGGAGATTGTGGAGACCGATGCAGGCGGAGTTATTGCATGCCATTGCGGTTGGGGAACCCTGGGTGTTCTTTTCTACATGAAGTAATTTGTCGGGCTTTCCATATCGGAAGGCCCGTTCTCTTTTGTTATGGCAACGAGCCAAGTGGACACCGCGCTTGCGCGAGTGGACATTTGGCGACTGCTAATCATCTGTCGGGCGGAGCCTGACAGACGAGGATGGTGACCGTATGCGATTGATATTCATTCGCCATGGCGATCCGGATTATGTGCATGATACATTAACGGAGCGTGGCCAAAAAGAAGCTGAAATCCTTTCGGAACGTGTGAAGGACTGGGATGTTACGGAGTTCCTCTGTTCTCCGCTCGGCAGGGCACAAGCGACTGCAGCGTATACACTTGAGAAGGTGCATCGTGAAGCGACGGTTTATGACTGGCTTCGGGAATGCTCCTATCCCGTGAAGGATCCGGAAACCGGCGCGGACAGACTTCCCTGGGACTGGTATCCGGAGTTTTGGACGAAGTATCCCGATTTGTACGACAAAGACAAATGGTGTGATACGCCGCTCTATCAGTCCGGTAACATGCGTGAGAAATACGAAATGGTATGTTCCGGAATCGATTCCGTATTGAGTCGGTACGGTTATCACAGAGATGGTATGGTTTATCATTTTGACAGGTCTTCCGACGATACAATCGTTGTTTTTTGCCATCTGGGTGTCAGCTTTATGATGATGGGTCATCTGCTGGGCATCTCTCCGGTGGTTTTGTGGCAGGGCTTTTTCGTGGCCCCGACGGCGGTAACCGTTCTGCAGACAGAGGAAAGAGAAGCAGGAACGGCGGCGTTTCGGTGTCAGTTTATGGGTGATGCCACGCATCTTACAAGAAACGGAGCAGAGATTTCCTCATCCGGTTATTTCGCTCATGCTTTTCAACAGTAAGTACAGAGGATAGGGTATGAAATTTATTTCTTGGAATGTAAACGGAATACGTGCGGTTTATGACAAGGGAGCACTTGCGACGCTGCTTTCCCTTGATGCTGATTTTTTCTGCCTGCAGGAGACCAAGATTTCCGAGGGGCAGTTTACACTGGACCTTCCGGGTTATGAGCAGTACTACAGCTACGCTGACAAAAAGGGCTACTCCGGAACGGCAGTATTTACAAAGCACAAACCGCTCCGGGTTACATACGGACTCGGAATTGACGAGTTTGATCACGAGGGTCGTATGATTACGCTGGAGTATCCCGAGTTTTTCCTGATATGCGTTTATGTGCCCAACGCCCAGGAAGAACTTAAGAGACTTGATTTCCGAATGGCCTGGGAGGATGCTTTCCTTTCCTATATTAAAGAGCTGGATCAAAAGAAACCGGTTATCTTCTGCGGTGATCTGAATGTGGCGCATGAAGAGATTGATCTTAAGAATCCAAAAACCAATCATGGGAATCCGGGATTTTCTGATGAGGAGAGGGGTAAGTTCACGGATCTTTTAGCAGCAGGATTTACCGACAGCTTCCGTTATTTTTATCCGGATGCGGCAGATTGCTACTCCTGGTGGTCCTACCGTTTTCATGCGAGAGAGAAAAATATCGGCTGGCGTATCGATTATTTCGTGGTATCCGATCGAATGCGTGAGCGTCTTGAAGACGCTTATATCATGAAAGAAGTTACGGGTTCCGATCATTGTCCCGTTGCGTTATCCATCAAGGATTGATAGAATAGTAATTCGTTAAGAACACGAGAAAGGTGAGATATTATGACTAATAAAGGACCATATTATATAACAACAGCAATTGCATATACTTCCGGCAAGCCTCATATCGGCAACAGCTACGAAATTGTTCTTGCCGACAGTATTGCCAGATTCAAGAGAAAAGACGGCTATGATGTATTCTTCCAGACCGGCACGGACGAGCACGGCCAGAAGATTGAGTTAAAGGCTCAGGAAGCCGGAATAAGCCCGAAGGAATTTGTTGACAAGGTAGCCGGAGAGATTAAGGGCATTTGTGATTGCCTGAATACCTCCTACGACAAGTTTATACGTACCACGGATGCGGACCATGAGAAGCAGATTCAGAAGATGTTCAGAAAGTTCTATGAGCAGGGCGATATTTACAAGAGTTCCTATGAAGGACTTTACTGTACTCCCTGCGAGTCCTTCTGGACAGAATCCCAGCTGGTTGATGGCAAGTGCCCCGACTGTGGTCGTGAGGTTAAGCCTGCCAAAGAGGAAGCTTATTTCTTCAGAATGAGCAAGTATGCAGATCGCCTGATCGAGCATATCAATACACATCCCGAGTTTATTCAGCCGGTATCCCGTAAGAACGAGATGATGAACAACTTCCTTCTTCCCGGACTTCAGGATCTGTGTGTATCCAGAACCAGCTTCAGCTGGGGTATCCCGGTAGATTTTGATGAGAAGCACGTAGTTTATGTATGGCTGGATGCACTTTCAAACTACATCACCGGCCTTGGCTATGATGTTGACGGCAATTCCGGTGAGAATTATAAGAAATACTGGCCCGCAGATCTTCATCTGATTGGCAAGGATATTGTTCGTTTCCATACCATTTACTGGCCCATCTTCCTGATGGCACTGGGTGAGGAGCTTCCGAAGCAGGTATTCGGTCATCCCTGGCTTTTGTCCGGAGATGGCAAGATGAGTAAGTCCCGCGGCAATGTTCTTTATGCGGATGACCTTGCTGCGTTCCTGGGCGTGGATGCGGTTCGTTACTTTATGATTCATGAGATGCCGTTCGAGAATGACGGTTCCATTTCCTGGAGTCTTCTGACCGAGCGTATCAACACGGACCTTGCCAATGTACTCGGAAACCTTGTGAACCGTACGATTTCGATGAGCAACAAGTACTTTGACGGCGTTGTTCGTGACGGTGGCGTATGCGAGGATGTGGATGCTGATCTTAAATCCGTAGCAACCGAAACCTATGCACGCGTTGAAAGCAAGATGAACGAGCTTCGTGTGGCTGATGCCATTACCGAGATTTTCGCTTTGTTCAAACGCTGCAACAAATATATTGATGAGACACAGCCCTGGGTGCTTGCCAAAGATGAAACCAAGAAGGATCGTCTTGCAACCGTTCTTTACAATCTGACCGAAAGCATTGTAATCGGCGCAAGTCTTCTTTGGCCTTACCTTCCCGAAACGGCTGAGAAGATTGCCGCACAGTTAAACACAGAGCTCAGAGACTTTGATACACTGGAGCAGTTTGGTCTTTACAAGAGCGGCAATAAGGTAACGGAGACCCCGGAGATTCTGTTTGCACGTCTCGATCCGAAGGATGTACAGGCTGAGGCAGATAGAATCGCCGCTATCCAGAAGGCGGAGGTAGCAGCACCTGCAGAGGAGCAGGAGGCCGCTGTGGAAGACGAGATACAGGTTTCGTTAAAGGACCTTATTACATATGATGATTTTGCCGCTATGCAGTTCGTAGTCGGTGAAATTCTGAAATGCGAGGAGGTACCGAAGTCCAAAAAGCTTCTGTGCTCACAGGTCAAAATCGGCAGTGAAGTGAAGCAGATTCTTTCCGGAATCAAGCAGCACTACAGTGCAGAAGAAATGGTTGGCAAAAAAGTAATGGTACTGCTTAACCTGCAGCCCAGAGAGATTGCCGGATTAAAGAGCGAGGGAATGCTGCTTTGTGCAGAGGGACCCGACGGAACGCTCGCACTGATGAAACCCGAGAAGGATGTACCTTCCGGATCTGAAATCGGTTAACCAATAGTTACACAGAGCCCGAATGATTGCCATTCGGGCTCTTTTTCGGTATAATTAAAGTGCTGAATAATGGTAGGTGATTTAAGGGGGTATTCTTAATGACTAAAAAAGAATTCTTTTATCCTTCATCCGATGGCATTCACGAAATTCGGGCACTTCGCTGGCAACCCGAGGGCACTCCGGTCGGCGTACTGCAGATTGTACACGGAATGGCCGAGTATATGAACCGCTATGAAGAACTGGCAACCTTTTTCTGCGAAAAAGGATTCGTAGTAACCGGCAACGATCACCTGGGCCACGGCCCTCTGGCAGCAGTAGAGGAGCGCGGGTACTTTACAAAGGAACACGCCGCTGAGGCAGTCGTTTCGGATGTGCACACACTCACCGAACGCACGAAAGCCGAATTCCCGGATGTGCCCTACTATGTGCTGGGCCATTCGATGGGCTCGTTTGTACTTCGCAATTATTTGGCACTTTATTCGGACGAACTCGCCGGCGCGATTGTCTGCGGCACGGGATGGCAGGCACCGTTTGTATTAAAAATGGGACAGTTCCTTGCCGGAATGAAGGTATTTTTTGGCGGAGCCAAAAGAAAAGCCGGCCTGATTAATGTAATCGCCTTCGGTTCCTACTGCAAGAGAATCCCGGGCGCTTCGACAGGCTTTGAATGGCTCAGTTCCAATGAAGCGAGCGTCAAGAAATATATGGCGGATGATTTGTGCGGATTTGTATTTACCGGCAATGGTTTTCAGACGATGTTTAAGCTGATTGAAGGATGCCAGAAGCCGGAAGCCTTCGCACTTTCCAATAAACAACTTCCCATATTGGTGACGGCCGGAGCGGAGGACCCGGTTGGTGCTTACGGAGCTGCTCCGAAAGAAGTGGCACGTCGTTATGAGCAGGCCGGTATGCAGAATGTTACCTGTGTGGTTTATGACGGGTTGCGGCATGAAATCTTTAACGAGGAGTGCCGGCAGCAGGTGTATGAAGATTTCTATTATTTTTTGCACGGGACGAAGCAATAGATTATGGACGAACAATTGAAAGATGAAATCAGGATACGTGATGCTTCCTATGAGGATTGGAAGCCGGCGATGAATCTGGCGTTCAAGGTATTTATGAAGTTTGAGGCTCCGGTTTATTCCCAGGAAGGAATACAGAATTTCTACAATTTTGTTACCGATGAGCGTTTGGAGATTATGTTTCATGAAGGGCTGTACATTCTTAAAGTGGCAGAATGTGACGGCAGAATAGTCGGAGTGATTTCGGCGAGATCGCGGTCTCATATTTCCCTTCTGTTTGTGGATGCACAATATCACAAGCAGGGAATCGGAAGACGGCTGATGGAGGCCATGAAACAGTACTCCATGGATGAGAAGCTGGACAGACTGACGGTAAATGCAGCGCCGTATGCGGTTGAGTTTTATCACAAACAGGGATTTACGGACACGGATACGGAACAGTTACAGGATGGAATTCGATATACGCCCATGATTTGGCGTAGGTCATAAAGAATAAGCACAATAAAAAGGGGAAATCAAATGTCTGAGATATTAATGGACGAACTTATATCTTCGAAAGATATTTTTTTGCTTATCAAGGATACTCTTTCTTTGTATGATGAACGCCCGATGAATCATGGCATGCAGTCAGCATATATTCTTTACAATTTGCTGAAAGCAAGGGGCGGTTACGAAGAGTATGAGATCGTAGATATTTGTTTTGTTGCGCTTTTGCAGGATGTCGGAATTTACAAGACCGAGTATCTGAATATAAAAGGGGATTACGAGACCGCAGATATCTCGAAGCACTCGGTTTATGGCTATTTGATGTTCCGGTATCTCTCGCCTTATCCGGATTACGCCAAGATGCTTCTTTACCATCATGTGCACTGGGACCGTTTACAGGGAGTGAATTATGCGCACAAGGATCTGGCGCAGTTTCTGCATATTTCCTCCGATGCAGCCAGCATTATTGCGAGGGTAGGCAAGCGGTTCAGCCTTACCAAGATGATTGAAACAAGAAGTGATAAATATATGCCGGAAGTCGTGAAGCTGTTCCAAAAAGTCATGATGAACGGTCAGATTACCGTTGATTTGCTGAACGGTGATTACGAGGAGAAAATGAAAAAGGTTTGGGATTACGCTCTGCTTTCGGATACGGAGAAATCCAAGCTCAGTGATATCCTTATGTTCAGTATCGGATTCCGTGATGAAGTTTCGGTTATGAAGGCCATCGCGTCCGTTTATGCATGCCGTGAAATCGGTTCTCACATGAAGCTGACGGAAGAAGACAGAGAAGCACTGGATTGTGCGGCCATTCTCCACGATATCGGAATGCTTTCCATTCCTAGCAGCATTATTTCCGCTCCGCGACAGTTGACGAAGGAGGAGCGTGCCATCGTTCGGACGCACGTGGATGTAACGAGAGAGTTAATCACTCCGTACGTACCGGCCAGGGTTGCGGATATCGCCTGTGCACATCATGAGCGATTTGACGGAAGCGGTTATCCGCTTGGATTAAAAGGCGGTAAGATGAACGATTTGCAGGCGATTCTTCAGGTGGCTGATACGGTAGCTGCGCTGATTAATGCAAGAACGTATGCCGGCAGTCTGACCAATGAGGAAATCTGTACAATCCTTTTGGAGGATGCGGATAATCAGAAGCTCAACAAGATGGTTGTAGATACAACGGTAGTCTATTTTGATCAGATGATGAAGCGGATTAAGCCGGAGATGGACAAAATCCGCGAGACATATCTGGCCCTAAAGAGCCGTTTGGAGGAGCAGGTACAGGCCGGAAATAAATTAACTTAGGCACATGACATTTTGCACAAACGGGAGTGACGGATTTTGTTAAAAACGACAAAGCCTGCCACTTCCTTTTTCTCTTATTATAGATTATTTTGCTGTTTCTTTGTCACTTTGCAATATGGCATTTTGGGGTCTATTAGACTATACTATCAGTAATGTGTTTTTTATTTGCTACATATCTATAGGAGGAAATTAGTAATGGCAAAACTTTCATTAAAGAACATCACAAAAGTTTACCCTAACGGCTTCGAAGCTGTTAAGAACTTCAACCTTGAAGTAGATGATCGCGAGTTCATCATCTTCGTAGGTCCTTCCGGATGTGGTAAGTCCACCACCCTTCGTATGATCGCAGGTCTTGAGGACATTACTTCCGGTGAGTTACGTATCGGTGATACCATCGTTAACGATGTAGAACCTAAGGACAGAGATATCGCAATGGTATTCCAGAACTACGCTCTGTATCCTCATATGTCTGTTTATGATAACATGGCATTCGGTCTTAAGCTTCGTAAGGTTCCTAAGAACGATATCGACAGAATGGTTAAGGAAGCAGCTAAGATCCTTGACCTTACCAATCTCCTTGATCGTAAGCCGAAGGCTCTTTCCGGTGGTCAGAGACAGCGTGTTGCCATGGGTCGTGCAATCGTTCGTAATCCTAAGGTATTCCTTATGGATGAGCCTCTTTCCAACTTGGATGCTAAGTTACGTGTACAGATGCGTATCGAGATCAACAAACTTCATCAGAGACTGGGTACTACCATGATTTACGTTACCCATGACCAGACCGAGGCTATGACCCTTGGTACCAGAATCGTAGTTATGAAAGATGGTTGCATCATGCAGGTTGATACTCCTCAGAATCTGTATCAGAAGCCCGCTAACCTCTTCGTAGCCGGATTCATGGGATCTCCTCAGATGAACTTCATCGATGCTACTGTAGAAGTTAAAGGTGATGTTGCTTACCTTAACCTTGGTAACAACTCCATTCCTCTTCCTGCTAATAAATCTAAGAAACTTATCGAGGGTGGTTATGACGGAAAGGTTGTAACCTTCGGTATTCGTCCTGAGGATGTATATGATTCTCAGATGATGGTTGAGCAGTATCCTGCAAGTGCTTTCGAAGCTACCATCCGTGTATACGAGTTACTTGGTGCTGAAGTATTCTTATACTTCGATTGGTGTGATTATCCTATCACCGCTCGTGTTGATCCTCGTTCTACCGCTAAGACCGGTGACGTTGTTAAGTTTGCTCTTGATGTTGAGAAGATTCATGTATTCGACAAAGAGACCGAGCAGACCATTACCAACTAGTCTGAAATCAATAAGTCAAAGAAAGTCCTTCTGGTGTATATCAGAAGGACTTTTGTATTTATGGAAATTATGTGTTATCATTAGTTATCAATGCTAAGGAGACAAATATGATATCCAGCGATGTTGTACTCAATCATATTAATAAAATACACGAAATAACCGGCCTTGAACTGGGCGTCTACGACGGTGAAGGTATCATGATAGCGGAAACCGCTGAGATGAGTGTACCGGGCGATGTTATGGCCAGCTTTATCAATGGCCCTGCACAGAGCATGGTTGTCAAGGATATGCAACTCTTTCGCGTGGGAGAGAACCTGGACGATGGAGTACTTGTTCTTTCGCCGGTCGGCTCCGAAACACAGCTCGTGGGCAAGATAACCTGTTGTCAGCTGCAGGAATTCGCAACGGCATATAAAGAGAAATATGATTCTGACAGTTATTGGCAGAATCTGCTACTTGATAACCTTCTTTTGGTAGATATCAACGGCCGTGCCAAAAAATATAAAATCAAGTTGCAGCAACCCAGAGTAGTCTACCTGATTGAAACGGTACGGGATGCGGATGAAATTGCTCTTGAGGTATTAAAGCAGGCATTTGCGGAGACGAATGAGGATTATGTTACAAGCGTGAAACAGTCTACGCTGATTCTTGTGAAATCACTTGAGAAGGGCGATTCCTATGAGGAAGTAAACAGTATCGCAGAAAGCATTGTGGATATTATGAATACGGAAGCCATGCTGGATGTAAAGGTTTCTTACGGTACCATCGTTCATGAACTGAAGGATGTGTCCAAGTCCTACAAAGAAGCCGGAATGGCGATGGAAGTCGGCAAAATCTTCTATGTGCAGAACAAAGTGAATGCTTACAACACCTTGGGCGTAGGCCGTTTGATTTATCAGCTTCCCGAGAATCTGTGTCGTATTTTCGTACAGGAGATTTTTGGCGACAATATACCGGAAGAACTGGATGAAGAGATTATGAATACGGTAGAGAAGTTCTTTGAGAACAATCTGAATGTATCCGAAACCTCGAGACAGTTGTTTTTGGCACGTAATACACTGGTATATCGTATTGAGAAATTACAAAAGGCGACCGGACTCGACATTCGTATCTTTGATGATGCGCTCGTGTTCAAAATCGCCTTGATGGTTGTTAACTATATGAATTATCTGAAGACGCAGGATTAATCCGGCATCTCCCCGCGGACGGAAACCTGTTCCATGTAGGGACGACAGATTCCTGCGAACCGGTTCATTTCTTCTTCGGAACAGCAGTGAAACGTGTTGGGACAGATGATGTTGTCGCTGTCGCGGTAGTACTGGAGGAAGTAGTTTTGGGCACCCTTAAGCAGGTGGGCAATCTCCTCGAAATCGCCGGCGGTATGCAGCTCGCGGACGACTGTTGTGCGGAATTCGTATTGCTTGAGCGAGGACTTGATATAATCCACGCTTTCCTTTATTAAGCCTGCTTCAAATGCCGGAACGTCTATACATTTTGAGTAATGATTCAAGGACGACTTGATGTCCATGGCGACATAATCAAGGAGTCCTTCTTCATTCAGGCGACGAATCACGGAAGGGTGGGAGCCGTTGGTGTCCAGCTTCACGAGGAAGCCCAGATCCTTGATACGGCGCAGGAAGTCTTCAAGGTCCGGTCGAAGTGTCGGCTCGCCGCCGGTTACGCATACGCCGGTCAGAACGCCGGTACGCTTGGAAAGAAAGCGGAAGAATTCTTCTTCATCGATCCGCTCCGTGTTCTGAAGGTCGACTACCATGTCCCTGTTGTGACAAAAAGGACAGCGAAAGTTGCAGCCTCCCAGGAATACGGTTGCGGCCACATGCCCCGGGTAATCAAGAAGTGTAGTTTTCATTAAGCCGTTTATAATCATAAAGTTCCGCTCCAAAAGTTATTCTCTGTATATGATACACGCATTGCTTGCTTCATCAAAACTGCTTTTTGGCTCCTGTATCATATTATAGAACAGTTTCTTGAGAAAGTTAATGAAAGAAAGTCGAAAGTGATGACTGAAAGAGAGAAAGAAGATCAGAAATATATGAGAGCAGCTCTTCGGGAGGCTCGTAAGGCTTATGCCCTGGGCGAGGTTCCGATTGGTTGCGTTATAGTATATGAAGGCAGGATTATCGGCCGCGGTTATAATCGCAGAAAGACCGACAAAAGCACGCTGGCACATGCGGAAATCGTTGCTATTAAGAAGGCTTCCAAGGTGGTTGGGGACTGGAGACTGGAAGGTTGCCGCTTGTATGTGACGCTGGAACCGTGCCAGATGTGTGCCGGAGCGATTGTGCAGGCCAGAATGGATGAAGTGGTTATCGGCTGCATGAATCCAAAGGCCGGTTGCGCAGGATCCATACTGAATCTGTTTAATATGGAAGAATTCAATCATCAGGTAACGACAGTATACGGTGTCATGGAGGAAGACTGTTCGGAAATGCTTACCCGGTTTTTCAAGGAGCTGCGTGCGCGCCTGAAGACGGAGAAAGAGACACCGGCGGATTGACATTTTCCCCAAAAAGTGATAGTCTTCAAACGTTAATATTGCTCTGTTTTAAGGGATGTCCGATCAGGTCTTGCGCAATGCAGACCCACGAACCGTGTCAGGTCGGGAACGAAGCAGCACTAAGAGGGACTCTGTATGTGCCGCGAGGGTGCCGGATCGGACGTTCCTTAAAGCAGAGCATTTTTTTAGGAAAGGCAATATATCATGATAGAGAAAGCCATTAAGCAGCTTGTGAATTATGGACTTACAAACGGTTTGTTTGCAAAAGCGGATAGCGACTATGTGACGAATCGCATCCTGGAAGTCTTGAATCTGGATTCCTATGAGGAGATTGGCGAAGTGGAAGAGCAGCCCTCCCTTGAGCTGATCCTGAAGGAACTTCTGGATTATGCGGTATCGAAGGGGCTCATTGAAGACAGTATCGTGTACCGCGATTTATTTGATACGAAGCTGATGGCAACCATGGTAGCTCCGCCACACTATATAATAGAAGAATTCCGTTCCCGGTACCGGAACAGCCCGAAGGAGGCGACTGACTGGTATTATAAGTTTTCGCAGGATACCGACTATATCAGGCGTTACCGAATTGCCCGGGATGTAAAGTGGGTTACCAAAACAGAGTATGGCGACCTTGACATTACCATTAACCTTTCGAAGCCCGAAAAGGATCCCAAGGCAATCGCTGCTGCAAGAAACGCGGTTCAGTCCGGGTATCCAAAGTGTCTTTTGTGCAAGGAGAATGTCGGATATGCGGGCAGAACGAATCACCCCGCAAGGCAGAACCACCGCATCATACCGGTTACAATCAATGAAACCGAGTGGGGTTTCCAATACAGTCCCTACGTGTATTACAACGAACATTGCATCGTGTTCAATCAGAAGCATGTTCCCATGAAGATTGAACATGCGACATTTTGTAAGCTGTTTGATTTTGTAAAGCAGTTCCCCCACTATTTCGTGGGCTCGAATGCCGATCTTCCGATTGTGGGCGGTTCCATACTGAGTCACGACCATTTCCAGGGCGGCTGTTATGATTTCGCGATGGCCAAGGCACCGGTTGAGAAGGCCGTATCCGTAAAAGGCTACGAGGATGTGAAGGTTGGTATTGTTAAGTGGCCCATGAGCGTATTGCGCGTTTCGGGAACGGATACGGAACGCATCATCGCTTTGTGTGATCATATTTTGAAAACATGGCGTGAGTATACGGACGAAGAAGCATTTATCTATGCCTATTCGGATGGAGAGCCGCACAACACGATTACTCCGATTACCCGGAAGCGCGGGGATCTCTACGAGATGGACCTGGTGCTTCGCAATAACATCACGACACCGGAACATCCGCTCGGCGTATATCATCCGCATGCGGAACTCCATCACATTAAAAAGGAAAATATCGGCCTGATTGAGGTAATGGGACTGGCAGTTTTGCCCAGCCGCCTGCGTTCAGAGATGGATAAATTGAAAAAAGCAATCCTGACAGGCGCAGATATACGGTCGGATGAGGTACTTTCGAAGCATGCGGACTGGGTTGATGGCTTTTTGCCACAATATTCGGAGGTTTCAGAGTCGAATATCGATGAAATTCTGCATTCAGAAATCGGTTTAGTATTTAGTAAGGTACTCGAAGATGCCGGAGTATATAAGAGAAATGAAGCCGGAATGCACGCATTTATGCGGTTTATTGCTTCTTTGAACTAAAAATAGCAAGATTATGCGGTCGAATCTTGAAATTGTGCTTATATTTCAAGGTCGGCCGCTTTTTCTATATCTTGTGTGGCGCAACCGGTTTGACACTAAATCGTTTTCTTAAGTGTTAAGAAAACCAAAAATGTGCTACAAACAGCGAGCGAGTTTTTGTAATTGTTGACCAAATCGCATAAAGAATGATTGACAAAATTGTCTTTCTTAGGTAAAATTTACAACACAAGGGCAGGAAAGATTATTTTTTTTCGAACATAACGAAATCGTTTTCGTAAGCTGTTAAGTAAAATTACCCGCCATTTTAAATAGGTATTAACGCATAAGCGTTGATATAATAAATAACTACGTTTTTCATACAGAGGAGGAAAGTTATGAAAAAGAGAGTATTAAGTATTGTACTTGTACTTACCATGGTTGCTTCTATGTTCGCCGGATGTGGCGCTGAGAAGACCCTGGAGTGCACCGACGGTGGTACCGTCTTCAACATCTACGCATGGAACGAAGAGTTCAAGGGCTTCTTCGAAGCTTACTATCAGGTTCCTGCAGGCGTAACTGTAAACTGGATTATTAATCCTTCCGATGGTGGTGTTTACCAGGAGAAACTGGATGCAGCATTAAAGGCTCAGGGCAAGGCAAGTGCTAACGACAGAGTTGATATGTTCCTTGCAGAGGCTGACTACATCGGCAAGTATGTTGAGTCCAACACTACCGCTGATATCAAGGCTCTTGGCTACAGCGATTTCAGCAAGCAGTATCAGTACACAATCGGTGCTTGTACCGATGCTAACGGTGTTGTAAAGGGTGTATCCTTCCAGTGCTGCCCTTCCGCACTTATCTATCGTCGTTCTATCGCTAAGGACGTTCTTGGTACCGATGATCCTGCAGAGGTTCAGGCTCTTGTTGGTTCTTGGGACAAGTTCAATGCAGTAGCTGCTCAGGCTAAGGCTAAGGGTTACTACATGACTCCTTCCTTCGCAGAAGTATTCCGTGTATACTCCAACAACTGCACTCAGGCTTGGGTTGATGAGAAGAACAACTTAACCATGCCTAAGGAAATCAAGCAGTGGATTGATGATACCAAGAATTTCTGTGACAATGGTTACACCATCGCTTCCGCAGGTGTTTGGGATGCTGAGAAGAATGATCAGTTCTTCGAAGAAGGCAAGACCATGTGCGTATTCGGACCCGCTTGGTACTTCAACTTCAGTATGGGTAATGCACAGGATCCCGATCATGGTACCTTCGGTGATTGGGCTATCTGCCAGGGACCTCAGGCTCACTTCTGGGGCGGTACTTGGCTCCTTGCAGCAGCTGGTACTGATAACAGCTCTATGGTAGTTGATATCATGAACGCATTCACCAATAACACTGAAATCGTTGACCAGCTTGTATCTGTGAACAGCCAGTTCGTTAACAACACTGATATCATTGCTAAGTATGCAGCTGATGATTCCTATGGTAATGCATTCCTTGGTGGCCAGAACGATATCGCATTGTTCGCAGGCATGACCAATAATATCGTATGGCAGTATCACACCAATTACGATCAGATGCTTAATGAAGGCCTTCAGACCTACATTAAGGATTACTTCACCGGTGTTACTGATTATGACACTGCTATGGGTAACTTCTACAACTACGTAAATGAGACCTATCCTAACATCAAAATTGCTAAATAATTGAAATTAAGATAGTTCATATCTACAAAAGGGGTGCTACGCCAGCGCGTGCTGGCGTAGCATTTTTAAAAAGTAGGTATTGTATGGAGGCTTTCATGAGTAAAAAGAATAAAAATAGTGAAAACCAGGCAGTACAGAATACGGGAGTTCAGAAACTGAAATCAGTCAGTTATGCAAAGTGGGGATATATATTTATTCTTCCTTTCTTTATTACTTACTTTATTTGGTCACTTATTCCGTTGTTACTTACCATTTTCTATAGCTTTTTTGAAAGATATAATCTGGGTCTCGATGAGATAGGTCCCATTTGGAACAATTTTGAGAACTATATAACCATTTTTACAAGAGATAATAATGGTGATTTAGGTATTCTGAAATACGGATTTAACACCTTAATCATGTGGATTATGGGTGCAGTACCGCAGTTCGTTGTAGCTATCATTTTGGCAGTATGGTTTACCAGTTACCGCTTAAATGTCAAGGGACAGGGCTTTTTCAAAACGGTTATTTATATGCCCAACCTGATTATGGCTTCCGCGCTTTCCATGTTGTTTTTCGTATTGTTTTCCAATGTCGGTCCTGTAAACCAGTTGTTGGTTTCTTCCGGTATTTTGGAAGAGAAATTCGATTTCTTTAATAATGCCTGGACTGTTCGATCGTTGGTTGCCTTAATGAACTTCCTAATGTGGTTTGGTAATACAACGATTGTATTGATGGCCGGTATCATGGGTATCGATCAATCACTCTTTGAAGCTGCGGCGATTGACGGAGCCAATTCCTGGAAGGTATTCTTCAAAGTTACGCTTCCGCTTTTGATGCCCATCTTAAACTATGCAGTTATTACCGCATTAATCGGTGGTATCAATATGTACGATGTACCTTATGTCTTAACCAATAAGCATGGTACGCCGAACCGTACTTCCTTTACCGTAATTATGTACTTACAGGATTACATGAAGAACAAGAACTATGGTATGGGCGGTGCAATCTCCGTTGTTATCTTCCTTTTTGCCGGAATTCTGAGTATCTCCGTTTACAAGTTCCTTGTAAGCCAGTATACGGATAAGATTCCCGGACAGGTTAGCAAAAAGAAGAGAGGAGGTAAGTAAAGATGGCCAAAGAAAAATACGTAAAAGTCAAAGCAAAAGACAAAATGAGCCGTAAAGCACGTGCGTGGTTATTAACCAGCCGAATCTTCGTTTATGCGATTTTGATATTCTTAACCATTTTGTGCTTATTCTCTTTCTACATGTTGATTATCAACTCAACACGTACACACTTCGAGAATCAGGCCGGATTTACCATGATTCCCAAGAAGGCTTTCCTTGACAACTTTATTAATGCCTGGACGGATGCATCGATTGATATTCCCCGTGGTATGTTGAACTCCTTCATTATTGCTGCAAGTAATGCAATATTGACGACTTATTTTTCGGCACTGACTGCATACGGCATTCATTGCTATGAGTTCAGACTGAAAAAGGCTGCCTTTACATTTATCATGGCTGTTATGATGATTCCTTCTCAGGTATGTGCAGTCGGATTCATCGCTATTATTAACAGACTTGGCCTTACAAATAACTACATTCCGCTGATTGCACCTGCCATTGCATCCCCGGTCGTATTCTTCTATATGAAGCAGTATATGGAGAGTACCTTATCGGTTGAGCTGGTTGAAGCAGCCAGAGTGGATGGTTCTCCGGAGTTCTATACCTTCAATCGAATCGTCATGCCGATTATGATGCCGGCTGTTTCGGTTCAAATGATCTTTTCCTTCGTAGGAAGCTGGAATAACTTCTTTATTCCTGCCATGGTAATTGACAAACCGGAATTAAGAACGGTTCCCATTATGATTGCGAACCTTCGTGGTGCGGACTACAGTAAGCAGGATATGGGTAAGGTTTACATGTTTATCTTGTTGGCAATCTTGCCTGTTATTGCCGTTTATCTTGCATTATCCAAATTTATCATTCGTGGTGTTACGGAAGGTAGCGTAAAGGGTTAATAGAGTTTTCGAAACGGTGCGACTTGTCGCACCGTTTTTTTTATGATATTACATAATATAGCAGTGGGTTCAGGACTAAATGAATCAGGGAGAGGCAAATAATGGGAAGCATTTATCGAAACAATAAACTGTATATCAAAATTCTTTTGGGATTTTGTATTATGGCAGGCATGTTTCTTTTTGGCGGTAGCGGAGATGGAAGTGCACTGGCAGCAGGACTTGGAAATAAACAGCTGACGGCATTCGGCGGAACACTGGTATTGTCCATACAAACCTTTGCTACGGTGAACGGAATCGCCATTGAACCGTCCATAACACTGCTTTTTGTGACCATCCTTTCGATCCTGGCGGAGCACGGAATCTGGCCGGCCGGGCTTGCGGTTCCGGAATTCGGGCTCCTGAATTTCTGGTGGGCCAGAATCGTGGTTATTGTCTGGGCACTTGTAAGTATTTTGTCGAAATGTTTTCAGGCGACAGCCACAATCGGCGATACCCTTGAGTACATCAACTCGAAATATGTCGGCCCGATCGCCATTGTCATTATTATGGTTTCTTCCGTGCTGGTTGATCCGTCGGCAGCAGCAGGAAATGTTGCGTATGCTGCAACCGATGGAATGGTAACGGTGTCTTCGGACATTCCGAACGGATGGAAGATTGTGATATTTATTGTAGGCAGCATACTTTTGCTTGTTTACTATGCAATCATCCGCTTTGTACTTTTTGCGGTGGATATAGCCCTGATACCGATTAACCTGTTCGTCCCACTCAGTTCGGCAACCTGTACCTTTATTAAAATCTTGGCGGTCATGGGCAGCTTTGTGCTTGCTGTGGTGGCTCCCGGTGTTTATCTTGTTCTTGCGGCTTTACTGTTCATCATCTGTCTGCTTTGCATAAAGGTTGCTTACAGAGTGCTTGTTTACTATAAAAATATATATTTGAAGCCGTTTTTCAAAAAACTTTTCGGAAAATGCAAAGAACCGCAGCCCATGGTTTCGGACAAATTGCCCTTAAAGCTTCGCGAATATATCGGTGAGGAGATTGTATTGGCACTTCCCGTATATGCGGATCGACGTACGAAGTACTACCCCGAAATCTGTGCCAAAGAGAAATGGTGGCTTATTACGACTCCTTACAGGACGGCACTGTACCGGAATGCTACCAGGAAGAAACATATTATGATGATTCCCATATACGATGCGGAACATAGAAATCCGGTATACCTGAATCGTTCATGGTTCTATTATGAGATACTCAAATTCCCGGATCCTACGGAGAGAAAGAGAGTATATGCATTCTATCTGTCGAAGGAATACAAGGTGCAGGAGGAAGAAATATACCGTATTACCGGACTTTGGAGACGGGATAAGAAAAAATGGAATAGATAATTACGAACATAATATAATGCAAAGGAAAGGCGCTGTACCTCTGTCAGGTGCAGCGCCTTGCTTATAGGGAGTCGGTTATGGGAATTAGTCTACTTTGATTTCGTGAATCCAGCCTTCGGGTGCATCCAAACGACCCATCTGGATACCGGTTAAGGTATCATACAGCTTCTTGGTAACGGGACCCATGTCGTTCATTCCGCTGGGGAAGCAGATTTCGGTTCCGTGATCCACAATCTTGCCTACTGGAGAGATGACAGCTGCTGTACCGCATAATCCGCATTCAGCCATGTCTTTCAGCTCATCCTTATAGATTTCTCTTTCTTCAGCTTCCAGTCCTAAGTAATCGCGGGCAACCTGCATAAGGCTACGGCGGGTGATGGAAGGAAGGATACTGTTTGACTTCGGGGTAACTACCTTGCCGTCTTTGGTAACGAAGATGAAATTCGCACCACCGGTCTCCTCAACTTTGGTTCTTGTTGCGGCATCGAGGTACATATTCTCGTCATAGCCTTCATTATGAGCATCAACAATTGCGTAAAGGCTCATAGCATAGTTAAGGCCTGCCTTGATGTGTCCGGTACCGTGCGGTGCGGCTCTGTCGTAATCGCAGACACGCAGGGTAAGAGGTTTAACACCACCCTTGAAGTAAGGGCCAACCGGTGTAGTAAACATTCTGAACTGATATTCCTGTGCGGGCTTAACGCCGATAACAGGGCTGCTTCCGAACATGTAAGGACGGATATATAATGTTGCGCCGGAACCGTAAGGGGGAACAAAAGCTGCATTGGCTGCAACGGTCATATCAACAGCTTCAAGGAAACGCTCCTTCGGTAAAACGGGCATCTGTAAACGCTTGCAGGAATCCATCATACGCTCTGCGTTGAGGTCAGGGCGGAAGGTAACAATGCGTCCGTCTGCGGTTGTATATGCTTTCAGTCCTTCAAAACAGGTCTGAGCGTACTGAAGAACACCGGCGCATTCGCTGATAACGACCTGATCATCCTTGGTCAGGCCACCGGCATCCCAGGCGCCATCTTTAAAATTTGTTACATATCTTGCCTCAGTTTTTACATATCCGAAGCCGAGGTTTGACCAATCGATATTTGCTTTTTCCATAGCGTTGTACTCCTTTTAAGATTATTACAAGGTATTCCGCCAGATTATAACAGAATCCCGTGTATTTACCAAATATTATAATACCGCAAAAGGGAGTTGTAAACGGAAAAATATCACAGGAACTTAAGAAATGTAAGATTGTTTGTACAAATTAATCTTGATATAATCGAGATTGAAAAAAGCTTATGGCTTGATTTGAGAAGAAAGTGCATTTGGAGGATTAGTATGAAAGCTTGGGAAGGTTATAAAAGAGGAGTTAACCTGGGTGGTTGGTACAGTCAGTGTAATTATAAGAAAGAGACGTACGATCACTTCATTGAAAAAGAGGATTTTGCAGTGATTAAGTCCTGGGGGCTTGATCATGTTCGCGTTCCTGTGGATTACAATCTCGTAGAGGACGAGCAGGGTAATTACATGGAAGAAGGATTTGCCTATATCCAAAAGGCCATCGACTATTGCGGAGAGTATGGACTCAATATGATTCTGGATCTGCACAAGACCGCAGGGTATTCCTTCTATTCCGGCGAGGGCGAGGTTGGATTGTTTGATAATGAAGCCTGCCAGGAACGTTTCTACCGTTTGTGGGAGGAATTTGCCCGACGCTTTTCAAAGTTCGAGAATCGTCTGGCGTTTGAACTTTTGAATGAGATTACCGATCGCAGTTATTCCGATAAGTGGAACGAGATTGCGAACCGGTGTATTGAACGAATTCGTGCCATTGCACCTACCATCACAATTTTGGTAGGAAGCTATTGGAATAATTCGATTGAAGCGGTTAAGGATCTTTGGAAGCCGCATGATGAACATATTGTATATAATTTCCATTGCTATGAACCGCTTATGTTTACGCATCAGGGTGCGGGCTGGATTCCGGTAATGCCGCACGATTTCCGCTTTGCGTTCGATCATACCTATCGGGAATACTATGATGCAACCAAGAAGATTTTTGCCGAGCAGGGAGACAGTCTTAAGGATATCGGAACGCCCGACGAGGCATTTGGAGCTGCATACTTTAAATTCTTTTTTGCGCAAGCGGTAGCAATTGCAGAAGAGAGAAATGTCAGCTTGTACTGCGGTGAGTACGGCGTAATCGATTATGTACCGAACGATGACATGCTTAAGTGGTACGGTGCCATTCATGAAGCGTTCGAGTTTTACGGAATCGGAAGGGCTGCATGGAGCTATCGCAGGATGAATTTTGGCTTGAGCGACGAACGTCTGGACGGAGTTCGGGATACATTGGTCAAGCTGTTATAAAGCTGTAAAGCGAGGGATTATTGTGAGTGAAGGACAAAAAGCACCGAAGCCGCAGGGACCGATTGCGGTATTTGATTCGGGGCTGGGTGGCATCAGTGTACTTAGAGAATTGCTCAAGGTGATGCCGGAGGAGAATTATATATTTTACGGGGATTCCCGGAATGCTCCTTACGGACTGCATACGACGCAGGAGGTGCATGATCTTACGATGGAGAATGCGGACTTCCTGGTGCGTAAGGGGGCCAAGGCTCTGGTGATTGCCTGTAACACGGCGACCAGCGCTGCCATCAATGATTTGCGGGATTTGTACACGGAGATTCCGGTGATCGGCATCGAACCGGCGGTTAAGCCGGCGGCCCTTAATCATCCCGGTGGTCGGATTCTTGTAATGGCAACACCGATTACCCTGAATGAGGAGAAGTTCAGAAAGCTGGTGGCACAGTATGAAACACAGGCACAGATTATACCCTGTCCCTGTGCTGAGCTGGTTGAGTTTGTGGAGCGGGGGGAACTTGATTCTCCGGAGCTTCTTAAGTATCTGACCGGGCAACTGAAGCCGTTTTTGGGCGAGGAACTGAAGGCCGTGGTTTTGGGCTGTACACATTATTCTTTTGCGCGAAAAGCAATACAGCAGGTGTGCGGGCCGGATGTTGCGATTTATGACGGCGCGGAAGGAACGGCTCGGCATACCAGGCATCGTTTGGAGGAAATGGGGCTTCTCTTTGAGAATGAGGAGCCGGAGGTTGAGATTATGAACTCAAGCGGTGACTATGAAATGATTATGCGCGGTTACGATTATTTGGATATGGATTGATAAGGGATTAGTGTGAAAAATGCAAAGCATTTTTCACGCGACACTTTGTGTCGCAATCCGTAGCAGCTTCGCTGCAATGCAGTGAAGGGCTAAATATACCGGATTGCGAAATGCGGGGATTAGTATGAATATAAACAGTTTTAACAATACACTTACGTTGCTTAGCCGAGTTTCGAATACCAGGCAGTCGACAGAGGCATTTATTACGCCGCTTTATGACAAGCCGGTGGTAAAAGAGAATTCGGATTTGTGTGGCTTGGAAACGGCGACGCCGGAATCGCAGGGGATAGACTCCCAAGTACTCCTTAGCTTTGTGCAGGAGTTAAATGCGGACAAAACCCTGAATATGCATGATATTGTCATTCTTCGTAATGGGAAGATTATTTGTCAGACTGCGTTTGGCGAGCAGGATTTGGGAATCTGGAAGTATACTTTTAGCGCCTGCAAAAGCGTAACCAGCCTCGCGGTGGGACTTCTCATGGACGACGGCTTGTTAAAGCCGGAAGATAAAGTAATTTCTTTTTTCGAAGAATATGCAACACCCGTCATCAAGCTGAAGCTGAAGGACCTGACAGTTGAGCACCTGCTGACCATGACGAGCGGTGTATATTTTAATGAAGCCGAGAGTATGACGGTGGACAACTGGGTGCAGGCTTTTCTGAATTCCATAATGGTCACCGATCCCGGCAAGGCATTTAACTATAATTCCCTGAACACATATATGCTGTCGGCCATTATTTCCAAGATTACCGGCCGCGATATGTTTGATTTTCTGATGGAACGGTTGTTTACACCGCTTGGAATAACGGACGTGTACTGGGAAAGGTGTCCGCGTGGCATCTCGAAAGGCGGCTGGGGTCTTTATATCCGCCCTTATGATTTTGCCAAAATCGGGCTTCTTGTCATGAATCATGGTGTTTATGACGGTCAGCGGATTATCAGTGAGGAATATATTAAGCTGGCTACCTCTCAGAAGCAGGTGGCACCGAAGGAATATGGGGCATTCAACTATGCGTATCAGATGTGGTGCGGCCGCAAGCATCGAAGCTTCCTGTTTAACGGCATGTTGGGCCAGAATGTTCTGGGCTTTTGGGACAGCAACATACTCATTGTAAGTAACGCGGGCAATGATGAAAGCTTCCAGCAGAGTAATTATTTTAAGATTGCTTTAAAATACTTTGGCGATTCGAAAGCATTTTCCGGTAAGTCACTCCCGGAGAATCCGCTTGCTTATCTTAAGTTAAAGGATTTCCTGGCACAGCTGGATTCGGGTGATATTCAGAGACCTATGATGCGCTTCTGGAATCAGCTTACGGCCAAGATGTCAGGGAACTTCCCGAAGGAAGCGGAGGCAATCACGGACAGAACCTGGTTTGCCAATTCGGACATTACGAATTCCATGGGCGTTCTCCCTCTATGCATACAGGTACTGCAGAATAATTACACCAAGGGCTTTGTTTCGGTCGGCTTCAAGAAGAAGGATGGCAATCTTGTTTTGGTTTATACGGAAACGGATGTAACGTATGAGTTTCCGATTGGTTTTTCGCAGGTGATGTGCTCGGATGTTTCATTCAATGGAGAACCTTTCCACGTAGCGGTTACCGGAAGGTTCCTGCTGAGCGAGGAAGGCTGTCCGATGCTTCGCGTGCAGCTGTCCTTTGTGGAAACACCGTTTACGAGACTGCTTAAGTTCTATTTCCTTGATGCGGACGAGCTGGATTTTGTTCAGGATGAGATGCCGGGTGCGACGTTTGTAAGTGATTTTCTGTATGGAATGAAAGAGGACTACGGACGTAAGCCTTTCTTTGGCAATACGCTTAACAAGTTCAATATGGACTATATTGATTTCAAGATAGAACGTACCTTTAGGCAGAAACTGCATATGCGACTGGTGCCGCAGGATAAATAAACCAATGAAATACTTCTATTGACATTCGGTAGGCGGCATTGTAGAATAGCATCGTTGCAGGTGTGGTTCAATGGTAGAACATCAGCCTTCCAAGCTGAATACGTGGGTTCGATTCCCATCACCTGCTCTCAAACCTCAAGCCTATCGCTTGGGGTTTTTTGTTATGGCAACGAGCCAAGTGGCCATCGCGCTTGCGCGATTGGACATTTGGCGACTGCTAATCATCTGTCGGGCGGAGCCTGACAGATGGCCACCGCGCTTGCGCAGGTGGCAGATTTTTATGAAGGAGTAGGCATGGCCGGTAGGAAGAAGAGAAAGAATCATAAGCATTTGAAGCGATTTGCCCGGGCAGTGTTCTTTTTGGCACTGAGCGGAATGCTGTTTCTTATAATCAGCAATGTTCTGATTGTTCGGGCAGGCCAAAAACAAATTGCAAGCGATGCAGAACTGAAGGAACTTGATGCGGAGTGCATTCTGGTTCTTGGCGCGGGGGTGTGGAGAAATAAGCAGCCCAGCCCGCTGCTTAGGGACCGGCTGGATGAGGGACTGCGGCTTTATGAAGAGGGCGTTGCACCGAAGATTCTGGTAAGCGGCGACCACGGACAGGCGGATTACGATGAAGTAAACGTTATGAAGAAGTATCTCATGGATGCCGGTGTGCCTTCCGAGGATATATTCATGGATCACGCCGGGTTTTCCACGTATGAGAGTATGTATCGAGCGAATTATATTTTCGGAGTGAAGAAGCTGGTGGTAGTTACGCAGCAGTATCACCTGCATCGTGCACTTTACATCTGCCGCGGGCTGGGCCTTGAAGCCCTCGGAGCCAAAGCGGACAAGATAGAATACGCAGGGCAGAACTACCGCAATATGCGGGAATGGCTTGCAAGGGACAAGGATATTTTTACTACGTTATTTAAGGTGAAGCCGACTTACCTGGGCGAGAAAATCGATATTCACGGGGATGGTAATGTAACCAACGACTAAATTATGGAGACAAGAATTTCGGAACTGGCTGAAAGAAGCTATAAAAACAGTATATTTACCTTTACGAATTTTCTGACGTTGCAGGAGCTTTCGGATTTTTACGACCTCGAGAAGGAGCTTTCGTACGCAGCTCCGTTTGTTTTTGGCGGAGCCGATATTTGTGAACGGAAGATGGTACGATTTGGGGACCCGGAGGTGCTGGGCTACGACGAGGCATTTCCGATAGACCTTCTGCTGATTGAGCCTTTGTCGCAGAAGTGGGCGGACGACCTGACACACAGGGACTTCCTGGGGGCGCTTATGAATCTCGGAATCAACCGGGATATGCTGGGAGATATCTTTACGGAAGGCAAAAAAGCATTTCTTTTCTGCAGGGAATCCATGACCGCTTACATCTGTGAGAATCTTACTTCGGTGAAGCACACGCAGGTGTCGGTTCGAAAGCTTGAAGATGTGACGGATCTTCCTGCGCCGAAGCTTAGTGAACAGGTGATTCAGGTTATGAATCCACGAATTGATGCAGTAATCAGCCGGGCGTACAGTCTTTCGAGAAATGCGGCGCTCGAACTGTTTACTTCGAAGCTTGTTTTTATCAACGGGAGGCTGTGCACGGAGAATGCCAAACTTCTAAAAGCGGGCGACATAGTCAGCGTACGCGGCAAGGGCAGGTTTCGGTTTGCAGAGGAGCTTGGAAACAGTCGAAAGGGTAAGTTGAATTGTCGTATTGAATTGTATATATAGCGCGTAAAAAATGCCGGGTATTGCGTAATACTCGGCATTCTTTTTGGCGCCAAAGTCTGATATCATAGTATTACTCTCAAAAAATGGGCGGATAATAACTATAAGGGGATGTGGGGGCATCCTGATTTTGAAGCAAAGAGGATACGAAATGGAAAAGGATACAGTACTGATTGTAGATGATATGGAAATTAATCGGATGATACTTTCAGATATCCTGGAAGACGATTATCGTGTACTGTCTGTGTGCAACGGATTGCAGGCATTGGATACAATTGCGGTGGAACAGGACAATATTGTTGCCATTTTGCTCGATTTGGTTATGCCCGGAATTGACGGATACGAGGTTTTGCGAAGTCTTCGGTCGCAGGCGTTGCTCAGTACGATACCGGTACTTATTATCAGTTCGGAGGACTCGTCTATGACGGAGCAGGAATGCTTTAGCATGGGTATTTCCGATTATATTCATAAGCCCTTTGACCGCGGCCTGGTAAGGACCAGAGTCAATAATATAGTCAGTCTGTACCAATATAAACGGCAATTGGAGAAAACCGTGGAGGAACAGACGGGTATCATAAAGAAGAGAAACGGACGAATGCTGGATCTTCTTGCGAGCGTGGTGGAGTCCCGTGATCTTGAGAGCGGTACGCATGTTCAAAGGGTTAAAGACTATACCAAGGTACTTGCGGAACAGCTGCGGAGAGTATTCCCTAAGTATGGACTTACCGAGCATAAGATAGAAGTGATTGTTGCAGCGAGTGCACTTCACGATGTAGGCAAGATTTCGATTCCGGACTCAATTCTTCTAAAGCCCGGAAAGCTTACGGAGGATGAGTTCGAGGTAATGAAACTGCACACAATCAAGGGTTCGGATTTCCTTAAGAATGCACAGGACCTTTGGGATGATGACTATGGCAAGGTTGGTTATGAAATCGCCCGTTATCATCATGAAAAGTACGACGGACATGGCTATCCGGAGGGCTTGAGCGGAGCGGAGATACCGATTTCGGCGCAGATCGTTTCCATCGCCGATGCCTATGATGCTCTTGTGCATGAGCGCTGCTACAAGGAGGCGTTTTCCAAAGAAGAAGCCTATGAGATGATTGTGAACGGTGAATGCGGAATATTCAATCCGGATATTTTGGAATGTTTTAAAGAACGTAGAGAAGATTTTGAAAGACTTGCCGAGTAGCAGGTCTTTCTTCATGAAGACGGATACATATAGTACCAAAGTACCAAAAACAAGGCCGGAACTATTTACTTATGTGCTGAGTTGATTTATAATCGGTGTAATAATTCGTTGTAGTTTATTTACAAACAAACCTTCTAAGGAGGTATGTATAGGATGAGGATTGCGGTTTTTACGACAGGCTGGCATCGTGAAGTACTTCGTTATATCATTAATGGAATTGCCGATCGTGCTGTACTTGACAGTGCCGATACATATGTTTTTAACTGCTATGGAGAATATAACGAAGAAGCTCCGTACAGTAAGGGTGAATACAATATCTTCAATCTGCCGGATATGTCGCAGTTTGACGGTATTATTATCGTTTCCAATATGCTTATTTCCAAAAATGTCCGCGAAGAGATACAGCGTCGGGCTTTGCTTTCCGGCAAGCCGTGCCTCAGTATCGAAGACTCTGCGGACGAGATGGATTTTCTGGGCGTTGACAACTACAAGTCCATGCGAGAATTGGTAGAGCATGTTATTACGGTTCATGGTGTGAACCAGTTCTGCTATATCGGTGGTCCTTCCAAGGGCTTTGAGAGTGAGCAGCGTTATCGTGCATTTCTGGATGCACTGGCAGCACATAACATCGAGTTCCAGCGCGATTTATGCTATGTAAAGGATTATCGTTACACGAGTGGTGTGGAAGTTGCGCAGGAATTATGTGAGAAGTATCCCACCATTAAGTCCATGCCGCGTGCCATTATTTGTGCCAATGACGAAATGGCCATGGGTGTAGTGGAGGTTCTCGGACAGAATCGCATCCGTGTACCGGAGGATGTAATTGTAACCGGTTTTGACAATTACGAACGTTCCGCCCAGTTTGCTCCTCGCTTAACCACGATTGACAGACCCAAGGAGCAGATTGGTTACCAGGCTTGTGACCATATGATTCGCAAGATTAAAGGAGAGGATATTCCTTCTTCGGAAATTTTGAGCACGAACATTATCTACGGAGAAACCTGCGGTTGCTGTAAGCACGAAGTTCGGGATGACAATGAATATCGTCGCCTGATATTCCATGAAGCCAATGAGAAGAGTGCTTTTGAACAGTATCTTCGCTCCATGGAAGAAGAGCTGATAGCAAGTATGACGGATGCGGAATACGATGCCGTACTTGCAAAATACATGCAGTATTTCCATACGGAAGGCTTCTACATGGCCACGAAAGAGAATACCAGAGCCGAGGAGAATGCATATTCCATTCAAAGACCGAGCCTGGCCCGCGGTTATTCCTCTACCATGAGACTTCGCGTTGATTGGAAGAACGGACATGTTGGCGAGAAGCGCAGCTTCAGCAATATCATGGCCGTATTGAATAATTCGGATGAATCGCAGGGTGACATGTTCCTTTTTGCCCCGCTGCATTTCCAGGACAAGAGCAAGGGATATTGCGTATTTAAGAATTGCAGTTATCTGATTCAATACAATTTCCTTCCCGCCTGGCTTCGCTCCATTAATAATACGATGGAGAATTTAAGCCAAAAACAAAAGCTGTTTGAGGCCAATGAGAAACTGAATTCCCTGTATATCAAGGATTCCCTGACCGGTCTTTACAATCGTTTCGGATATGCGCAGGAAGCCATTACGCTCTATGAAAAAAATAAACGCGAAGGTAAGGAGACCATGATTATCTTTGCGGATTTGGATGGGCTGAAGCATATTAACGATACCTACGGTCATGAATACGGTGATATCGCTATTATTTCAGTAGCAGGAACGATTAAGAGGATTTGTCCGAATGACTTTATTAAGATTCGTTACGGCGGAGATGAGTTCCTAATTGTAGGAACGTGCGGAGATGCAGCTTTTGCGAACAGCCTGATGGCTCAGATTGAAAGCGATTTCCATACCAACAAGCAGAACGCGGTATTCCCGTTTGAGATCAATGCCAGCATGGGATACGTTATTGCCGCTCCCGACAGCGAGCTGCCGCTTTATGATTTTGTACAGATGGCAGATAATCGTATGTACGAGTCAAAGCAGAAAAAGAAGAATTCCCAAGAGTAAATTAAGAGAGCCACTTGGTGTTGGTAGCACCGAAGTGGCTCTTTTGCTGTCTCCCGTCCCATTGGACCCTGGGGACGGCTACCTCTCCTACTTGTTGGCTGTTTTGAGTCTTAGCGTTCTGAGGTTTAGAGGTGTGGGCCGGATTTGAAGAATCGAAATAATACTCGTCGCATATATTTATGTTTGCTTTCTATGCCTCTTATGCGATTGTAGCGACGATGTATTTAAACGTCATATGATCCGACGTCTTAATATCCGAAACGTCATACTCCGGTACCACTAGCTTTCTGAACATACCATTTACTTTCGCTACAACACAACCTTTTTCATCATTTTTCACAATAGTAGGCCTACTGTTTCTATCTACTAACCAAATTTCACGATAGTCACGATCGTTAGGTATCGTCTCCCAATATTTACCATCATTGGTTAAAAACACGGCATAACCCTCGCCAAAATTCTCACCAAACACCTTTTTCATTTCAGCAATTCGACAAATATCCCTGACAAACCCATAGCATCCTGCATCATGTGCCCCTTGTGAAACTAACGAAAAGCTTGCTTGTTCGTCTTCAGCTAACTTACACTTTTCTATTTTGGCAGTTCTATATTTTAATTCTATGGGATAGTATTTGCCGCCAAGAAGTACTACTATGTCTATATGAATTCTCCTCGATTTCACTTTTTCGGCATTGTATGCAGCATCTTTATCCTCCTTAGGAGAATACTCTACTTCCAACTCTTTCCCATCTGTACAAATCGGATATTCGCATATTACAGTAGCTTCGGTATATATTCTTTTGATGGCTAGAGCCATTTCTAACTGAAAATCAACTTCCGAGGTAAATACTCGTTTAGTTATCTCTTTCATCACTTCATCAATATTGAATGTATTATTATTCATCAACACAGAAAACCTCTCACGCGATTAATCATTACTACTTTTTGTCCCTTTTTGGGGAAACACTGTTATAGTTTTCTCTCCCCCTTCTTGAGCATAGAATGCCGTCAATTCTTTAATATACCCATCGAACGCTTCATTGCTTATTACTCCACCCTTCAATAGTCCGGTCGCTATCTGCATTGTATTTATTAAATAGCGGAAATCTTCGTTCAAACCGCTACGAGCAGAGGCTGGATGAGGAACTTTTACTACAATCACTTCTTCATTTTGTTCGGTATCTGAAAGTTTACTAACAATATGCCAATATGGTTCACTGGTAGCGAATATTACTTTGGGTTTAAATGTTTCGTACTCTTTCCAGAAAATCGTGTCATCCACAATTTCTCCGATTTTTTTTGTTATGGTATTCAAGTTTAGTGCTATTTCTTTTCCATTATTTTTTTCATAAATTTCATATCTGAAATAATTGGTCGTATAGAAATTTGACAATTTGAATGTCTTAATTATTGCCAACATCAAATCTGTGTATACTCTCTGCTTACCGAAATATTTTTTTCCCGCGCTTGCATCCCCACGATCTGCATGCCAAACACTATCTGACATATGCCCATGCCAATCGACACCAGCCTGATCCTCCTCGGCCTTATTTAGGCAACTACTCTTATTATCTCCCGGGCATTCAAAAACAAACATAACCGGTGTTTTGTTCCAATCATTCTCCTTAGTTATACCATAGATCTTAAAATAGTCTGCAGAATGTGCACCTACCGATATGACGCCCAAATATAATCCTTGCTTTTCCAGCACATCTTTCATTTTCTTAACATCGGTTTCAATCTCGGTTGATGCGTCATAAGTTTCCAACTGACCAGCAAAATCGGGCTTTTCTGCATATGGTACTTCTATCCGCCCATAATTCAATTCATTCAATTTTTGTATTGTATTTTCTTTACTTTCCATTCTATTAATCCAATGTATTCACTCACAAATACATACTATCCTTTCAATCATCTTGCATTTCTTCCTCATAATAATCTGCCGATATTATATCACAAGCTGGATTTGAAGAATAGGGCACCGTAAAAAATACTGTAAAATAAGGAGGTTTATTGGTAACACCTTTAGTAACACCTATCAAATGACATTTATCTACTCCTCGCAGAAAACATTATAATCGTCAGAGGATACTATTTTCCCTTGAAAATCCAATTGAAAATAGACATGAGACATATATTCTTCTCGCAGTAAATCTGCATCTAACAATTCTACATTATCCCCGTCAGTTACTTCTTTGGTCAGCAATAACTTGGTTTCTTCAATAGTATTTGAGCCGGAAGGAACCGCAAACATCTTTATTGTATCCGGGCATCCACCTTTCCACTGAATCATAATGCCTTCTATCCGGGCCGCATCATACCAAAGCGCATCATCCAATACAGTTTCTTTGTTACAGTCAAAGAAAGTAATTTTAGTTATAATCGGTGTTTCTTCCGAAACAGTATAAACATATGTTGATTCAGTATTTGAATCTGTTCCCGGAATACTTATGTTTTCAGTTTCATAGTCTGTAGAGGATTCATCCGGAAAATAAGTTTTTTCTGGAATATCTGATATTTCCGAAGCCTTACTGCTCTCATACTTAATTTTTCTCTCAGCTTTAATCAGATTAACAGAAAGAATAACTAATAAAATGATAAGGATAACCACTACCGTACCGCATGCTATCAGTACATGTTTGTATTTGTCAGTTTTTTCCTCGCCTTCTTTTTCTTCAATTTCAAGGGATATTTCCAAAATACTATTTATACACTCTCTGTTTACTCCAATAGGAATGGATTTACCACTTTCCCATTTTGAAACCGCCTGTCTGGATACACCCAGCATATTAGCCAGTTCTTCCTGAGACATATTTTTAGCAACTCGAGCTTGCTTAATTATTTCACCAGTCGTCATACTATTATCCTCCTTCTTTTCATAGGTAAAATGTAGCCCGCAACCATGGTTGCGAACCACCAACTTGTGTCAACGGCCTCAGTTGCAATCAAATATTTCTACTATAATACCTTCAAACAATTCATCGTTAATGCACAGAAAAAAAGTTATAATCTATTACAGTATTATTTAATGGCAAATAACCTGCCTCATATGATTTCCCCTGCATCCTTTCACCTCCATGATAAATATATCATCGTTAAAACCAAAAGTCAGCTTATTTGGTTTTAACGATGTTTTTATTTGATTAATATATCATTTCTTGTTTTTGTAAAATTGTTATTTCAGTCTACATTGTCTTGCTATCTTCAATATATTGTGTCCATATTTAGTATGAACGCTATATATTGAGCAAAGTCTCCTTTTTGTCTCTTCATTTGTTATTTCCACCCATGGAATTAATATATTTTCACAGAAGATAATATTATAGAAAAACAAAAAGACCTGAAGAACAATCTTTAGATCTTTCGGCGTGCTTCGCTATGCTCCGTATGTTGACTATATAAAAAATGAAAAGGGTGTTTCAAGGTTTGAGCGTGCAATCCAAATCATTCCGTAGCTTCAACAGATATTCGATAATCTTAAGAAACTTCAGGTAGACTTAGGAATTGAATCCGAGTTTGTATTCTGTGATATTAAAGGAAATTGGATAGTTGCAAAGAGTTATGAAAGAGCTCTTCTCTCTATCTGTAAATCATTAGGAATTGATTCAAAGGGAACTTACACCTTCAGAAGAGACGTTAATAACCGCATGGCAGAAGCAGGAATAGAAATATTCGAAAGAGTATTAACATGGGACATACCCCTGATGTTAATGCCATGTGCTATGACAGTCCAAGAAAAAGTAAATTAGATGTGCTTGAAAAAGCGTTGAACAGAGGCCCCAGGAATGTGGTAACACCATGGTAACACCTGCAGTAACACCTATTTTATATATCTTAAGAGAAAATCATTTATCCCAATGACAACAAAACCATTTTCATCAATTGTCTCATTAATCGGTTTATTAATTACGATAATCTTCGTTATCTGATTATTAAGCATTGAAAAAGGTCTATATTCTCTCGCTCTTGTTTCAGCATGTGAAATGTCCGCAGAAACCTGAACATAAAACTGTTTATTTCCTCTTCTTGCAAAGAAATCAACTTCATTCGTTTTTCTAACAGATTTTCCCTCTTTATTCTTCTCTACGGTATCAAACGTTCCAACATTAACAGAATAATTGTTGTAAAGAAGCTCATTATATACCACTGTTTCCAGAAGTTGGCCCTCATCTGTATATGCAAAGTTAAGTCTTGCATTTCTTAATCCCGTATCTCCGAAATAATATTTTCGAAGAGCTCCTATTTCAGATCGGCCCTTTATATCATATCGTTTTGCTTCTTTTACAAGAAATGCATCTGTGAAAAAGCCAATATATTTATCAATGGTGGCTGCATCTATTGTCTTATGCTTAACACTCTTATATGTATTCGCTATTTTCTCCGCGTTTATCAGTTCACCTGTTGCAGAACTTATGATATTACATAATTCATCCAGGGATGAACCTTTTTTTATAGTATTTCTTTCAATAATATCCCTGAAATATGTCGTTTCAAAAAGACCTTTCAAGTAATCCTTTTTTTCGGATTCTCCTTTCAGTACAGCAAGTGGCATTCCGCCATATTGCATATATTCATATATAGCCTCGGTTTTAGAGCCTCCGGCATACTCGTAAAATTCTTCATATGAAAGCGGCGCCAGATGAATATTAACTGCTTTATCCCTAAACTCTGTAATAATATCAGATGAAAGCATTCTAGAGTTTGAACCAGTTATATACAAGTCAATATTCTTTTCCCTGGCAAGCCCCAACACAACATCAACAAAGGTAATCACCTCTTCATCATTTTTTCTTGCCAAAACATGTTTCCCATCTGTAAGCATTGGATTTACGATGGAATATACCTTTTGAATTTCATCCAGGAAAACATAGCATTTTTCTTTTCCTTCACAAAAATCGCGTACATGTCTTCCTAATTCTATGGGATCCCTATATTGGCTGCTTGTGTCATCATCCAACTCAATACTCAATATATTCTGTTCGGGAATTCCTTGTTCCACCAAATAATTTTTATATATTTCTTTTAAAAGATATGACTTTCCACATCTTCTAATACCTGTTATTACTTTAGGAAATCCATTGTCTTTATTCGCAATAAGCTGACTTAAATACTTATCTCTTTTAATCATGTAATCCTCTTTTTTGTAGAATTCTACATTTTTATCGATTACATTATACCATACTTCACTACAGTTTCAATTTTTATTTGCTTTTTTTGTAGAATTCTACAATTTTATCGATCAGGCATATGGCAGGCGCCCCCCAAACGTGGTGATACCAATAAAAAACCCGAAACCTTGAAGTTTCGGGCATTTCTTAGAGGTGCGGGCCGGATTTGAACCGACTCGGAGTCCTTATGCGTTTGGAAGCTTATGTTCACGAATGGCTTTTCTTACTTTCAGAACCTTGTCAGGGGATACCGAAAGGATGTCGATGCCTGCGTCCAGGTAGAAATCGAGGAGCGAGAGGTCACCGGCCATTTCGCCGCAAATCTCAACCTTGCAACCGGCTTCGTGTGCATCGGAACAAATGGAAGAAATAAGTTTCAAAATCGCCGGGTGGTGAGAAGGGGCGTAATCGCGCAGGTATTCGCTTTCGCGGTCGCAAGCCAGGGTGTATTGAATTAAGTCATTCGTACCGATGCTGACGAAGTCAAGATGCCTGCAAAGGGTGGAACACATCAGAGCGGCAGCAGGCGTTTCTATCATGGCGCCCAGTTTCGGAAGGGTAAAGGGATGCTTTTCGGCAGCCAATGTACGGGCTACATCCCGGATTATTGCGGTCATGGTGAGGATTTCGTCCTCGGAGATAATCATGGGGAACATGATGGAGATGTTTCCGGTTCGATTGGCTCGCAGGATGGCCGAAATCTGTTCATAGAGGAGCGAGGGATACAGCTTGTTAAGGCGAACGCCACGTATGCCGAGCGCCGGATTGGCCTCTTTCGGAAGGTCCAGGTACACAGGTTGCTTATCACTGCCGATATCAACGGTTCGTATGATAAGCGGCCGGGGAAGTATGGCACTGGCGATATGTGTATAGGTTTCGTACTGCTCCTCCTGCGAAGGAACGGAACTCGCCTCCATAAAGAGGAATTCCGTACGCAAAAGACCAATACCTTCGCTGCCGCTGTCCAGGACGCCGTCGAGGTCCGACAGACTTCCTGCATTGGCGTAAACGAGGCACTTTTGGCCGTAGGGAGTGATACTGGGTTCATTTTTGTATATGCTGAGAGCTTTCTGCTCGGCGAGACGTTGTTCTTCGCGTGCGAGGGAAGAAAGTTTTGTTTCTTCATCCGGGTCTATGATCAGAGTGCTGTTTCCTGCATCCAAAAGCGCTTCACGACCGTCCCAGCCGGTCTGCGGAGTGATATCCATAAGCACAGGCAGATGCATGCTGCGGGCGAGGATGGCAACGTGACTTCCGACGGAACCCTGTTCCAGTACGAGGCCCAGCAGATACTTACGGGGGATTGCGAGTAATTCGCCCGGTAGGATGGAAGTTGCGCACAGAATGACAGGTTCCGTGATGCGTTCAAAAGTGCTGTCGTGATTGGAAAGAAAGTGGAGCAGCGAGGTCAGAATATCGGCAAGGTCATCGAAACGGGCACGCAATTCGGGAGAAGTAAGCTCCGAAAATTGCTGGCGGTAGTAATCCAGGGCAGCTTCCACAGCGGCTGCGGCGGACAGACCGTCCTGCTGAATTTTGGAAAAAATAAATTCCTTTAATTCGGGGTCCTGTAGCAGAATGAGCTGGGCGGAAAAAATCGCACCGGCGTCCTCCCCGATTTGGTTTTGGGCCTTTTGGAGGGAACGGCTGAGTGCAGATTCTACATGCTGATAAGCAGAATTGTAATTGCGGATTTCCTGTTCCGGGGAAAGGGGAATGGATTTTGTATGTACGGAAAAAGAATCCTTTCGAACACGAACAGGTCCCGTAGCAACACCTTCTGAAATTGAATAGCCTTTAAAAATATTCATTGTGTACTCCTTTTAATCATCAGTATCATAACATAAAAATGACGGGTTTGCATAGAAAAGAAGAGGCCGTGATGGTATAATGTAAAGAGCTGTTTTCGAATGCAGGAGAACGTGGAGGTTAGTGTGAAAAATGCAGGCATTTTTCACGCGACACTTTGTGTCGCAATCCGTAGCAGCTTCGCTGCAATGCAGTGAAGGGCTAAATATACCGGATTGCGAAATGCGGGGATTACTATGTATAGAGTAGGAATTGATTTAGGTGGTACGAATATTAAGGCCGTATTGACGGATGAGAATTTTTCCATCATTCATCAGAAGTCGGTACCCACCATGGCGGAGCGTCCTGCCGGCGAGATTATCCGTGATATGGCGCAGGCGGTGCTGGACTTAATAGAAGAAAGCAATATTGCAAGCAATGATGTGAAGGGAATCGGAATCGGTTGCCCCGGAATCGTGGATGCCAAAACCGGCTTGGTTGTTTATTCCAATAACCTGAATTGGGAGAATGTTGCTTTGGCAGATGAGATGCATAAATATGTGAATCTTCCGATTTACGCAAGCAATGACGCCAATTGTGCCGCACTTGGTGAAGTGAAGGCGGGTGCTGCTTTGGGTAAAAAGGATGCGGTCATGATTACTTTGGGCACCGGTGTCGGCGGTGGCTTTGTAGTGGAAGGCAAGATCTTCGAAGGCGGTGGTCCCGGAGGTGCCGAGTACGGACATACCGTTATCGTTCATAATGGCGAGCAGTGCTCCTGCGGCAGAAAGGGTTGCTTCGAAGCGTATTCTTCGGCAACGGCCTTAATCCGTGATACCAAAAAGGCGGCAGCTGCACATCCGGAATCAAAGATTAATGAACTGGTCGGCGGAGACCTGTCAAAGGTAGATGGCAAGACACCGTTTGATGCGGCAGATGCAGGTGACCCGACCGCAATCGAAGTTTTGAATCAGTATTATGAATATTTGGGAGAAGGTCTTGTAAATGCAGTGAATACCTTCAGGCCGGAAGTCATTCTTCTTTCCGGTGGCATTTGTAAGCAGGGAAAGAGATTGACGGATCCCCTCAATGCGTACGTTCAGGAACATTCCTATGCGGGCCGTCGAGTTGCCATTCCGGAAGTATCCTGTGCAACCCTGGGCTACAATGCGGGACTGATTGGTGCAGCTGCTTTAGTAGAGTAGTTACATGAAGACATTATTAGTAGCAATTAATTCAAAATATATTCATTCAAATCCGGCGGTATATTCCTTAAAGGCTTATGCCGCTTGTTTTGATGTAAGCATTTGTGAGTACACCATTAATCAGGACCCGTCGTTTGTTCTTGAAGATATTCTTTTGCAAAAGGCGGAGGTCGTTGCTTTCTCCTGCTATATCTGGAACATAGAGTTTGTCAGGGAAGTTGCCCGGAATCTGCATGCGGTGAATCCGGATATACGAATCTGGATGGGCGGCCCGGAGGTGTCTTACTATCCGGAAACGATTTATGAGGAGCTGCCCTTTGTCGAACTGATTATGGTGGGAGAGGGCGAGGAGACGTTTCGCGAGCTTTTGGAGGGCGAGAAGCCGCTTCCTGACATCCGGGGGCTTGCACTTCCGGGCGGTGTCTTTACCGGCGAGCGGCCCAAAATAGCGCTGGCACGGCTTCCTTTTCTTTATGAGAATGTGGAAACGTTTAACGGGAGAATCCTATACTATGAGTCCATACGCGGATGCCCGTACCACTGTGCGTACTGTCTGTCTGCCGAGGATTGTGTGACCACGGCAAAAGAGCTACAACAGGTATTTGAGGAACTGTCCGCGATTTTGGATCAAAAGCCGGCACTTGTTAAGTTTGTGGATCGTACCTTCAACTGTTTCAAGCAGTATGCCACGGAAATCTGGAAGTTTCTGAAAGAAAATGACAATGGTGTCACTTGTTTCCACTTTGAGGTGGCAGCCGATTTGATTGATGAAGAGCAGCTGGCAATCCTAAAGACCATGCGTCCCGGACTGATACAGCTTGAGATAGGCGTCCAAAGCACGAATCCGGAGACGCTGAAAGAAATACATCGGAATAACAGCATAGACGCGATTCGCGATGCCAGCATCAAAATTCACAGCTACAGAACGGTGCATATCCATCTTGACTTAATCGCCGGTCTGCCCTACGAGAATTTGGAGCGTTTCATTGTGTCCTTTAATGAGGTATTTGCGATGCAGCCGGATCAGTTGCAGTTGGGCTTTTTAAAGGTGCTGAAGGGAACTCCCATGTATGATATGGCAGAAAAACACGGTATCGTTTACGAAGCCAAACCGCCTTATGAGGTCTTGAAAACCGCCTATATGTCCTATGAGGACTTGCGACTTTTGAAACGGGTCAGTGATATGGTAGAAATTTTCTACAATTCCGGACAGTTCAAAAAGCTGGTGGAAGCAATGTTGCGTTATAAATATTCTTTTTCGCCGTTCCTGCTTTTTAAGGACCTGGCGGAGTTTTACAGGGACCGGGGTTACGAAATCAATACGCCGGCCCGCAGCAGGCGATACGAAGTATTTTTGGAGTGGGCACTTGGCCTTGAAGGAATGGAAGCACACAGGCAGGAGCTTGTGCTGCTTGCCTTGTACGATATGTATGCACGTGAGAATCTGAAGAGCAGGCCGGATTGGGCTCAGCCCGTGGGCCATGAGACGGAGATTCGGGCCTTTTACGAGCGTGAGGCGGCAGAGCCGAAGCTTCTTTCGGGATACAGCGGCATGACTTCGAAACAGCTGGCACGTCAGACACACATTGAGAAGGCTTTCGAGGAAGGTTGTTATTATCTGTTTGATTACAGTTGCCGGAATCCTCTTTCGCAGGATGCGGAGGTTCATACTCTTTGGCTCCGAAAGGGGGAGCTTAAAGCAGAGGAGGAAGGCCTTTGAGAAAAAATATTGCAGCAATTTTAGAGCGACTGGACGCGGAATACGGCACAGAGCAGAAGTGTTACCTTGATTATGAGGAACCCTGGCAACTGCTGGTAGCGACGATTTTGAGCGCACAATGCACGGATGCCCGGGTGAATCTTGTGACGAAGGATTTGTTTCGAAAGTATCCTTCCGTCGAGGCATTGGCAGGGGCGAAGCTTTCGGAGCTTGAGCAGGATATTCATTCAACCGGGTTCTATCACAACAAGGCAGTAAACATCAAAGCCTGCTGTGATATGCTTGCCAAAAACTATGCAGGCGTGGTACCATCCGATATTGATGAGCTTACCGGGCTGCCCGGCGTGGGTCGCAAAACGGCCAATGTGATTCGTGGACATATCTTCCACGAACCCAGCATCGTGGTGGATACCCATGTAAAGCGTGTGGCGTTCAGACTTGGTATGACGAAAGAAACGGATCCCGTAAAGGTGGAGTTTGACCTTATGAAAAAGGTCCCCCGGGATCATTGGATATTGGTTAATTTTCATTTGATTGCGCTGGGAAGGTCCTTTTGCAGGGCACAGAATCCACAGTGTGCGGAATGCTTTATGAAGGACATTTGTCCTTCTTCCGGAGGTCACAAATAAATGATGAAAGAATATGTAGCCGTCGATTTGGAGATGACGGGTACACAGGTCAAGACAGACAGAATATTGGAAATCGGAGCATGTCGTGTGCGGAACGGTGAAATCGTGGATACCTTTCATACCATGGTAGACCCGCGTTGTGAGATCCCAGAGTATGTGCAGACCCTGACCGGAATTAAGCCGGAGGAGGTGGCCGGTGCTCCTTCGCAGGAGGAGGCCGTCCGTGCATTTTTGGATTTTGCGGGGGACGATGTGGTTCTTGGCCACAATGTGAATTTTGATTATGCCTTTATCAAGGTGGCAGCAGTGAATATGGGAAGGACCTTTGAGAATAAGGCACTGGATACGTTGAAGATTGCAAGACTGGTGCTTCCGCCCGAGCAGACCAAGAAGCTGCCTGCCCTTGCGAAGTATTACGGCTTTGAACATCATGCCCATAGGGCTCTTGCGGATGCTACGGTGACGGCCCTTCTTTATGAGAAGCTGATTGCGGAGTACGGGGAGCCGAAAGGACATCCCGAAGTGTTTGAGCCGCAGACCATCGTCTTTAAACCAAAAAAATCTCAGCCGGCAACAGAAGGACAAAAAACACGCCTTTTGCACCTTTGTGAGATTTATGGCGAAGAACTAAAAGTAGATATCAACAGTCTTTCACGTAGTGAGGCTTCCAGAATGAGTGATGCTCTGGTAGCCAAATACGGAAGAGTTAAGGAATAAGTATCGGTTGAAACAGAGGGTCCTCCGACAAACGTTTGATGATGGAGTCCTTCATGAGAGTCCGGATGTTTTGTGCCGCGGAAATAAGTTCGTTGACACGCTCCGGAGTTCCGTTTTGATAGTAGATATCGGCCAGGAGATAGTAGGTCTGGCTCACATCGGTACCGATTCGGACGGCATATTCCAAGATGGCGGTAGCTTCCGGAATCTTGCCTGCATCATACAGAATCCTGCCCATAGCTTGTAAACGGGACACGAGAGTTGTATAGTTCGTGTCATATTCCGTCAGGACGGTGATATTGGCAGTACCGTATTCCAGTTTCAGGTCGGTGTTGGTGTAACCGGAGAAATTCACAATCTTGCAATTCTTCAATTCATCGATTTCGGAACACAGGCCGGTATAGGTCGGATCGTCGGGAAGAAGCCCCGCATACTCAAGGTCATCCGGGATGGTGATGTAATCAAGTCCGGCAAGGGAACGCTTGCGAACGGAATTGGCTTTGTGCTCGCGCTCCCAGTAGCTGTCTTCCGCCGATTGCTCCTTGCGGTCGACACTTTTTCGCTTCAGAGCGAACCATATGCAAAATACTACGAAACTTGCAAAAATAAGGAACATCATCTATAATATCCTTTCAGTAATATTAAGGAGAAACGTTATGAGAAGTCGAAAGAATCGCATCTTTACCAGAGTCGTTGTTATCATTTTAGTATTGGCGATGATCGTACCGCTGGTAGTATCCATTATTGCCGGCTACTAAGGTATTTTATCATAATATTTCCTTTATTTATAGAGTACACTACATTTACGGAGCCGCATCATGAATATCGGCAAGGTACCTGAGAACGTATTAAAGCGTTCCATTTTGAAACAACTGAAGACAAAGAGAGAAGAAGTACTTGTGGGCGCAGGCGTAGGAGAAGACTGCGCCGTTTTGCAATTAAAAGAAGATGAAGTATTTGTTTTCTCGACTGATCCGATTACGGGCACTACCTGTGACATCGGCGCGCTGGCGATTCACGTTACCATGAATGATATCGCGACCAGCGGAGCTGAGCCGGTGGGTGTCCTTCTTTCCGTGTTGCTTCCGCCTTCCGTAAATGAGGAGGAAATCCGCGGAATGATGCAGCAGGTTGAGGAAACCTGTCGCGAGCTGAATGTTCAGACGGTCGGTGGTCATACCGAAATTACGGATGCCGTTACGAGACCGATTATTACCGTAACCGGAATCGGCAAGGCCAAAAAGGACGCGGTACTCAAGACCGGCGCGGCCAAACCGGGTCAGGATGTAGTTATTTCCAAGTGGATTGCACTGGAAGGAACTTCTATTATTGCAAAAGAGAAGGAAGAGGAACTGCTCACGAAGTTCGCGGCGCCTTTTATAAAAGAAGCGCAGGATTTCGATCGTTACCTGTCCATTCTTCCTGAGGCAGCAACCGCCGTTAAGTCCGGCGTTGTCGCGATGCATGATGTTACGGAGGGCGGTATCTTCGGAGCCCTTTGGGAGATTGCAGAAAGCGCAGGCGTTGGACTGACCATAGATTTAAAGGCCATTCCCATTAAGCAGGAATCGGTTGAAATCTGTGAATTCTTTGATATAAATCCTTACGAACTCATTTCCAGCGGTTCGCTTCTTATGATAGCGGAGGATGGACCGGAGCTGGTTGAGAGACTTACGGAGCAGGGAATTCATGCAGCATGTATTGGACATACAACTGCTACGAATGACAGAATTCTTTTGAACGACGGCGAGAAACGATTCTTGGAGCCGCCCAAAACAGACGAGCTTTATAAGGTTATGAAGTAGCAGGATTGTTTTTGGCAGAAAGGCAGAATGTAATAATGAGAGAGAAAATCTTACAGTTAATAGAGAAAGACGGACGAGTTGATACCAATCAGCTTGCTATTATGCTCGGAGTACCCGAGATTGATATTGTAAATGAAATGAAGGCTATGGAAGAAGAGGGCGTTATCGGTGGTTTCATCACCCTGATTGATTGGGAGAAAACGACCATTGAGAAGGTAACCGCTCTGATTGAAGTAAAGGTTACTCCGCAGCGTAACCGCGGTTTTGATGCGATCGCCGAAAGGATTTATCAGTATCCCGAGGTAACGAGCTGCTACCTTTTGTCTGGCGGATATGACCTGCTTCTGATTATCGAAGGCAAGTCACTTCGCGAGGTTGCGAATTTCGTATCCGACAAGTTGTCCACGCAGGAATCCGTCCTGAGCACCGCTACACACTTCATTTTAAAGAAGTACAAGGATCACGGTGTCATTTTGGGACAGAAAGTTTCGGATGAAAGGATTAAGGTAACATTATGAGAAACCCGTTAGCTGATCGAGTTGTTGAGCTGAAGCCGTCGGGTATCCGTAAATTCTTTGATATTGTCAGCGAGATGAAGGATGCTATTTCATTAGGCGTTGGCGAGCCCGACTTTGATACACCCTGGTTTATTCGTGACGAGGCTATTTATTCGCTTGAGAAGGGACGTACTTTCTATACTTCCAATGCAGGCCTCAAGGAATTGAAGCAGGAGATTTGCACATATTTAAATCGCAGGTACAACATGACCTATGACTACGCAAGCGAAGTGCTTGTTACCGTCGGCGGTTCGGAGGCAATTGATCTTGCGCTCAGAGCGATGCTGAATCCGGGCGAGGAAGTACTGATTCCGCAACCCTCCTACGTATCTTACGAGCCCTGCACCATTCTTACGGGTGGTGTTCCGGTCATCATTAATCTGAAGGCCGAAAACGAATTCCGTTTAACGGCGGAGGAACTGGAAGCAGCCATCACACCGAAGACCAAGGTGCTGGTACTTCCGTTCCCGAATAATCCGACCGGTGCCATCATGGAGAAAAAGGATCTTGAGGCAATTGCCCGGGTAATCGAGAAACATGACATCTTTGTCATTTCTGACGAGATTTATTCAGAGCTTACCTATGGACAGGATCATGTATCCATCGTAAATATTCCGGGTATGCAGGAGAGAACCATTCTGATTAACGGTTTCTCCAAATCCTTTGCGATGACGGGATGGAGACTTGGTTACGCATGCGGACCTGCAGATATTATTAAGCAGATGATCAAGATTCATCAGTTCTGCATCATGTGTGCTCCCACAACCAGCCAGTATGCTGCAGTGGAAGCTTTGAAAAAGGGCGATGAGGATGTCGCTGCAATGCGTGATGCATATGACCAGAGAAGACGTTATCTTTTGCATGAGTTTGCAGAGATGGGACTGGAGTGCTTCGAAGCCAAGGGTGCATTCTATCTGTTCCCCTGCATTAAGGAATTCGGCATGACGAGTGATGAATTTGCAACCCGATTTCTGCATGAGCAGAAGGTTGCCGTTGTTCCCGGAACTGCCTTTGGCGACAGCGGAGAAGGCTTCCTGCGTATTTCCTATGCATATTCCATAGACAATTTGAAGGTGGCAATCGATCGCTTGAAGGTGTTTGTTGCTTCCTTGAGAGCGGAGCGTAAGTAGATGAACATAGTATTGCTTGAGCCGGAGATACCGGCCAATACCGGAAATATCGGTCGTACCTGCGTTGCAACAGGAACCGTATTGCATTTGATAGAGCCGCTGGGATTTCGCCTGGATGAGCAGGCAATCCGTCGGGCCGGAATGGATTACTGGGAGCGACTGGATGTAAGACGTTATATTGATTTTCAGGATTTCCTGAATCAGAATCCCGGTGCGCACATCTACATGGCGACGACCAAAGCACATCATGTATATACGGATGTGCAGTACAAAGAGAATGACTTTATCATGTTCGGTAAGGAGAGTGCCGGAATTCCGGAGGAGCTTCTTGTGGATCATGAAGAGGATTGCATTCGCATCCCGATGCTTTCGAATGAGAGATCGTTGAATCTGTCGAATTCGGTAGCCATCGTACTGTATGAGGCGCTGCGCCAAAACGAATTCCAAGGCTTGGAATGTACAGGCGAGTTGCACAGACTGCAGTGGAATAACTACTGAATAAACAGTAACTAAACAGAGAATAAATAAGAAGCCCGCCAGGTTCATTCCGATGGCGGGCTTTGTTAATCTTCTATTATAGATTTTTGAAGGGTAAAAATGAATTCGGTTCCAACGCCCTCGGTACTGATGACGTTGATGTTTTCATTGTGAGAACGGATGATTTCCTTTGTGATGGAGAGACCGAGACCGGTTCCCTTTTTGTCACGACCACGGGAGGTATCCGTCTTGTAGAACCGGTTCCAAATAAGCGGTAAGGATTCTTTCGGAATACCGCAACCGTTGTCCTTGACGGAAACAAAGACCTTGGAGCCCTTCTCGGTAGTCTCAACCTTGATTACGGAATCCTTGGGAGAAAACTTAATTGCATTATCCAGAAGATTGTAAAGAACCTGCTGGATTTTGGAAACATCGGCACTTACATTCATGACATCGCCGGTAAGAACAAGCTTAATGGAAATGTTTTTGGGCCTGCATACCGATTCGAAAGCAGCTACGGAATTTCGGATTACCTGATTGATGTCAAAGGAAGTAATCTCCAAAACGGTACCTGCGGTGTTCAGGTTGTTGAGCGTCAGAAGCGAGTTGGTAAGCTTAGTAAGACGTTCTGTTTCGTTGAGCACGATGGTTAGGTATTTTTCGTAATTCTCCGGGGGAATGGTACCATCCAGCATTGCTTCCAGATATCCCTTAATCGAAGTAAGCGGAGAACGGAAGTCGTGGGAAACATTGGCAACCAGACGCTTTTGATTATCTTCGTTTTTGGAAATCTCATCGGCCATGTAGGACAGGGATGCGGCCAAAAAGCCCATCTCGTCGTTACTGTCGACCTGCAACGGGTAGTGATAGTTACCGCTTGCATATTGCACCGTGGCATTTGTTATTTTGCGAAGCGGCCTGTAAACGATCTCCGTGAAGAAGTAGAGAATAATCATGGACAAAAACAACAGGATGACCAGTGTCAGGTACAGGATGGTGGTAATCGTATCAACGCGGTCGGTTATGTAAGTATATGGAAGATGCATAATTACATATCCCTGTATACGGAAATCCGTAACGATGGGCTGGAAGGTGCTGATGTAATCCTCCGTGAAGCTGTTGAAAAAAGTACCGATCGAGTAGTACGAATCCCCCAGCGTACTGGGGTCGAAATCCTCTATGGCCACGTTGTAGTTGTGATCGAGCTGGTCGTCCGTCGAAATAATGAGCAGTCCGGAAGGATTGATGATCCAGATGGTGGCGCCGTTGTAGGAAGACAGGGCGTTCAGCTGTTTCTTCACCATTTCGATGGAAGTTTCGTTATTGTACAGCTCGGCTGCGTAACTATTGGCTACGCTGGCTGTCTCGTCACACAGCTGTTGCGCGATTTCATCGACAAACCGGTCTTCAATCATGTTATATGTGAAGGTCGAAATGATGATGAATCCAAAGAAGCCGAAGATCAGATATGCAATTAGGAATTTGAGGTACAAAGTCCGTTTCATGCGTGTATTCCCGAGTGCTGTTACAGGGTTTCAAATTTGTATCCGATGGACCAGATGGTTGTAATGCGCCAGTGAACATTGTCGCTCAGTTTCTCACGAAGTCGCTTGATGTGCACATCGACGGTTCTGGTGTCGCCGACATATTCATAGCCCCAGATACGATCGAGGAGCTGCTCTCTTGTGAAGACCTGATTGGGCGAGGACGCCAAAAAGTAAAGAAGCTCAAGCTCCTTGGGCGGCATCGAGAGGGTCTTGCCGAAGTAAGTAACCGAATAATTGGTAAGGTTGATGATGAGGTCGGGATATTCGACCTGCTGCACGGAGCTGTCGGGACTTTCCTTCTCAATCGGTTTGAAGCGTCGGAGAACCGCTTTGACGCGGGCTACCAGTTCCTTGGAATCAAAGGGCTTCTCGATGTAGTCATCGGCGCCCATCTCAAGGCCCAGCACCTTGTCAAAGACTTCACCCTTGGCAGAAAGAAAGATAATCGGGACATTGCTGGTTGAACGAATCTCACGGCATACCTGATATCCGTCAATTCCGGGAAGCATGATATCCAGAAGAATGATGTTCGGAGTGAAGGTTTTGAATGCAGTCAGAGCAGACTCGCCATCCTCGGCAATCATGGTATCAAAACATTCCTTATTCAGATAGAGACTGATGAGTTCTGCAATATTGGCATCATCATCCACAATCAATACGCGTTGTTTATTGGCCATACTAATCCCCGCATTTCGCAATCCGGTATATTTAGCCCTTCACTGCATTGCAGCGAAGCTGCTACGGATTGCGACACAAAGTGTCGCGTGAAAAATGCTTTGCATTTTTCACACTAATCCCCGCATTTCGCAATCCGGTATATTTAGCCCTTCACTGTATTACAGCGAAACTGCTACGGATTGCGACACAAAGTGTCGC
>JAZLJD010000073.1:0-16888 GCA_045617725.1 Lachnospiraceae bacterium | reverse complement strand
ATGCGGGGATTAGTATGAAAAATGCAAAGCATTTTTCATGCGACACTTTGTGTCGCAATCCGTAGCAGTTTCGCTGTAATACAGTGAAGGGCTAAATATACCGGATTGCGAAATGCGGGGATTAGTATGAAATTTATTTACAGATACGCAAAACCGATGCTCGGGAGCATTATTACGGTTCTATTTTTAAAGACGCTGGGTACCTTTGTCGAACTGCTGATACCGTATGTTCTTGAGTACATAATCGACGAAGTTGCTTACGAGAATTCCATTCCGAAGATTCTTCTCTGGGGGGCTCTTATGATACTGCTTGCCCTGCTCGTTCGGGCAATCAATGTCTATGCGAATCGGAAAGCGGTGGCGAATGCGACCGAAAGCATCTTAGTCATCCGAAGGGACCTGTTTGACAAGACCATGAACCTGTCGGGAGGTCTTTTTGACAGCTTCGGACTTCCGTCCCTGACCTCACGAATGACTTCGGATTCGTACAATATTCAGAACTTTATTCGGTCCTTCCAGACTCTGGGCATTAGGGCTCCCATTCTGCTTATCGGCGGTATCGTCGTTACCCTCACGATGGATGCGGGCCTGGCCTCGATTCTGTGCATTTTGGCGCCCGTCATGATTGTACTTGTTGTCCTCATATCCTATAAGGGTATTCCACTCTACGAAAAGGTACAGCAGAAGGTGGATGATATCGTACGTGTCATGCGTGAGAATATTAACGGTGTACGTGTCGTCAAGGCACTTTCCAAGGAGGAACATGAGACGAAGCGCTTCCATGAGGCGAACGATGCAATGACATCGGCCGATATGAAGGCGAGCATTGTTATGTCACTCCCCGGCCCGTGCATGCAGCTCTTTTTAAACTGCGGCCTGACCCTGGTTGTATACTGGGGCGCCATTCGCGTGAATGACGGCGTAACAAAACCGGGTGTTATTTTAGCGTTTCTTACCTATTTCAATATGGTACTCATGGGCGTTATGGGAATAAACCGATTGTTTATGATGATGTCCAAGGCCAATGCATCGGCCAACCGAATCGGTGCGGCCATTGATGCCGTAGAGACACTAAATGTCTTGGATCCTTCGGAAGCCCGAGAGTGCAAGAGGGACGGCTTTATCGTATTTGATCATGTGACCTTCGGTTACTCCAAGGTTAAGGATGATAATGAATTAATCGCAGGCGGAAAGCGGCGGAAGGCTGTTACCGACATCGATTTTACCATGCAAAAAGGCGGTTCGCTGGGAATCATCGGTGCGACCGGAAGCGGAAAGACCACCGTTTTCAATCTCCTCACCAGATTCTACGATGTGGACGACGGCGGAGTATTTATTGACGGTCGGGACGTGCGGACCTTTGAAAAAGACGACCTGCATGCAAGGTTTGGCGTCGTGTTCCAAAACGATGTGCTCCTTACGGGTACGATTAAGGACAATATCGTATTCGGGCGGGAATATGACGAAAGCAAGCTCCGCGAGGCGGCCGTGCACGCCGGAGCCTGGGAATTTATATCGAAGTACGAAGACAGTTTTGACCATGAGGTTACGAAGCTGGGCTCGAATCTTTCGGGCGGACAGAAGCAACGTATCCTGATTGCCCGTGCGTTGTACGGAGATCCGGAAATCCTTTTATTTGACGATTCCTCCAGCGCACTTGACTACAAGACGGATTCGGAAATCCGCAGTGCCGTAAGAAAGTTCTATCCGAATGTGACGATGCTTGTTGTCGCACAGAGAGTGAGCGCTCTTATGAGCTGCGATGAAATACTCATGATGGATGACGGTTGTATAGTCGGACGCGGCTCTCACGAGGAGCTGATGAAGACCTGTGATGCGTACAGGGAAATCTATGACAACCAGATGGGAGAGTGAGTATGCCGGGACTTAAATTAACAACTGAAAAACCCAAGGATACAAAGGGCGCTTTAAGACGCATCCTGAATTATCTGGGGGCATATAAATTACTGATTGCCTTAATTCTTCTTTTATGTATCACAGGCAACATACTGGCCCTGATCGGACCCGGAATGGCCGGCAATGCCATCAATGAAGCCGCAGCCGGCATCGGACAGGTCAATTTCGAACGGGTAATCTACTATGTGAATCGGATGCTCCTTACTTACATCGCGTCGTCCGTAATCACCATCGTTATCAATATTCTGATGACGAAAGTAAGCCGCCTGACGGCCAAAAAGATGCGAAACGATGTCTTTGAGAAGCTGATGCGACTGCCGGTCGGATATTTTGACCGTAATGCAACCGGTGATATTATCAGCCGCGTTTCCTACGATATCGATGTAGTGACGACCTGTATTGCAACCGACCTTACCTCGATCATGACGAGTATCGTCACGGTCCTCGGTTCCTTCATCATGATGCTTCGTATATCGCCGGTACTGGCCCTCGTAGAGGTCCTCGTTATTCCGACTGCCGTAGTATATTCGGTGCACATCCGAAAGGTTACGCACCCTCTTTTTAGGCGCCGAAGTGCAGCATACGGCGCTATGAACGGTTTTGTGGAAGAGATGTTTACCGGGCAAAAAACAATCCAGGCCTACGCCTATGAGAATGATGTGGCGGACCAGTTCGCGGAAAAGAATGCGGAGGCGGGAGATGCCTTCCATCGTTCCGAGGGCGAGGCATGTACCATGGGTCCCACCGTCAATCTGTTCAACAACATAGGTCTCGGAATGATTGGCATGTTTGGAGCCTGCCTTTATATGAAAGGCTATATCGGCCTTGGACAGGTTTCGTCCTTCGTATTGTATTCCAGAAAATTCTCCGGACCCATCAACGAGATTGCCAATATCGTCAGTGAGATATATTCGGCTCTTTCGGCGTCCGAGCGTGTATTCAGACTTCTTGATGAGCAGGAAGAAACGATGGATAAAGAGGATGCCTGCGAGCTTGCTGATATCCGTGGCGAGGTCCTTATGCGAGATGTTCGTTTTGGCTACACCGAGGACAAAACGATTATACACAAGCTGAACCTTGAGGTAGGAGCCGGAAGTCTGGTTGCCATTGTTGGCCCTACGGGCGCCGGCAAGACTACCATCATTAATCTCCTTATGCGTTTTTACGATGTGAATGACGGTTCCATCCTGGTGGATGGCAGGGACATCCGTGACTATACAAGAAGGTCCTTACGAAAGGCTTACTCTATGGTTCTTCAGGACACCTGGGTCTTTGAGGGCACCATATTTGAAAATATTGCATACGGTAAGGAAAATGCAACCATGGATGAGGTAATCGAGGCCGCCAAGGCCGCCCACATCCATTCATTTATCATGCAACTCCCGAATGGCTACGATACCGTAATCAGTGAGGACGGAGGAAACATTTCGAAGGGACAGAAGCAGCTTCTTACGATTGCAAGGGCCATGCTCTATGACTCCAAGATGCTTATTTTGGACGAAGCAACCTCCAATGTTGATACCGGCACCGAGAAAAAGGTTCAGGAGGCCATGCGTAATCTGATGAAGGGCAAGACCTGCTTTGTCATCGCACACCGTCTGTCGACCATCCGCAACGCGGACAACATCATGGTACTCAAAGACGGCGATGTAATCGAGATGGGTACGCATGCATCCCTCATGGACGCAAAGGGCTTCTACTACACGCTCTACAAGTCCCAGTGGGATACAGCACGTAGCTAGTACCGGCGTAAACATTTCAAAATTGTAAGGTAGCTGTAAGGCGGTTCGATGGGACATTTCGTGGTCTCGCATTAGAATGAGTTCATAAAGAACAAAACGAAATGCGAGGAACACAAAATGAGAATTCATTCATTATCAATCGGACAGATCTTTTCAATCATAGCAGTTGCAGCAATGATGTTTATCTACATAATGATTCGCGGCGCCATCGCTCAGGTCGACACACAGGAAGTCAGAAACATGTTCACCGAAGGAATCCGTTGCGTTGAAGCAGTTAAGACAACAGAAGAGATTGCAATGGACCTCGTGATGCAGCTTGTAACCGAGAAGTGCGGTGCCTTTGCTGAGATGAATGCTCAGTCCATCAAGCTTTACATGAAAGAGATGTACGCAAATAAAGACAACTGCCGCGACCTTGCACAGGACCTGCTTGACGAAGGCCTCATCGAGGACATGACCGTGAATGAACTGTCCGCTGAAATCTATACACATGCATTTTTCTACTATTTATTTGAGGCAATGCCCGAAGCAGTGCATACCTTACCCGGCCTCTCAAGCGTTTACAACAGCGTTTCCAACGGCATCGATCTTGCAAGCGGTGGCGACACCCCCGTAAGACAGGTTGCATACGCAATCATTTACAGAGTATTTTGAGCTCTGGGGACGGGGGGCGCACGACATATGCCTGTCTTTTTCATGCTATGGCAACGAGTCAAGTTGACATTAAGCTTGCGAAGTGGGGGCTTCTGTGTGGAAGCTTTTGAAAATATGGTTGACTGGAAATAAGAAATACATTCTACATTCTTCAGATGACATCTTTATTTTGGACATTATGTGGAGGCTGAACAATGAGTGAATCCGGAACTTCATACAATGAAGTCTATTTATATGATGCGCGCCTTCATATGGGGTCTTGTTTTGACTATCTTATCAATACCTGTGAATTTGAAGAAGATAAAGCGATGTCGCTTTTTGTAGAATCCGGCATAGCTGCCTTGTTTGGCAGTGGCCATCCGGGCTACATAGCAGGAATGTCGGGAGTTGAATTAGCCAGACACATCTATTATGATACCCATCGTGAGGAGCTGTCGATACCATATACTCCGTCCTTGGACCGAAGCCCGCAGTATTGGGCAGGGTATAGTTTGGCAGGCTACCAGTGGAAGAGCGGTAAATCCTTCAAAAAGATATGTAAAGCGGTACCTTTTTCCGAAATAGTGGATATGTATTACGTGTACCATGAGATGGATACAAAGGCCTTTGATGAGGAAATGGAACGTAGGATGCTGTTGTTGGAAAAAACAAATATTTCAAAAGAGCATGTTTTGAAACGCCTTCGTGCGTATGCAGGAATGTCACAATCCAAACTTGCACAGACTTCTTCGGTTAAGTTGCGTTCCATACAGATGTATGAGCAAGGAATCTACGACCTTCGGCAAGCTGAAGCCGGAACTGTGTTTCACTTAGCACAAGCATTGCACACAACAGTTGAGAAACTGTTAAGTGACGATATATAAAAGAGAGCTAAACCATGAAGACTAACACACGTACTGAAGAATCATTTATTTTTGCAATCCATAACAAAAGACACAAGGTCAATGAAATTGCCCTGGCGCTTCCGGCGATTATTGGAATCTTTTTCGCAATCATCGGAGCCCCGATTTTGGGAGTGCTGCTCGATTTATCCGCATGGTGGATTATTGGGCTGATTATTGGCCCCCTTGCCGTGGTGGTACTTTTTTATACGATTCGTAAGGAAGTAATTAGGAGCAATTTCGTCAAGGTCAAGGATGTAAGCGACCTTACGGAAGTGGCGGAGATTGCACCTTCGGAATTGGAAGCCATGACCGGTAGCGAGATTTTCATGTTTGCATATTCAGAGTATATGAAAGTGGTTCTGTATAACTGGTTTTGCAGCCTGCATGCAGTCGGAGACGGCAAGCTCAAAATGTATAAGGTAGTCTATGGAAATCCTGTTCGTGCATATCTTGCCATACGTGAGGCTGACCTTACCATTCCGGCGGAAGCCTTAGAAAACTATAAGAGCGAGACGTTCACCAGTATACGCTTATCCGATATGGAAGACGGAAGAGTAGTAAATCAAAAACTCTATGCAAGATTGAACCCTTAGGGACGGGGCGCACACGACATCCGGGGGATGTCGGCTTTACGTGGACCGAAACGGAGCGTAGATAGTGGTTCAGTTTAGTAAGGTTACTCCTGAGTTAAAAGCGTAGCATACAGCAGCAGTTCCTTGCGGGACGAAACGCCCAGCTTGCCATAGATGTTGCGATTGTGATATTTCAGCGTGTTTTCGCTTATACACAGAAGCTCCAAAATGTCCTTGGCCGATTTCCCGGCAAGATACAAGTCGAATATTTCCCGTTCCTTGACTGTAAGCGTCTTGAGATTTTTGCAGAACTGCTCATAGTCATCGGGATCGACCTCCTTGCGTTTTTTGTCCGTAAGGCGGGAAAGCTCCGTCATCGCATCTTCATACTCTTTGTCCTTCTGTGAAAGAAAATCAAAGAGGTCGGCGATTTCGGTATAGGTCGTTCCCCGGTCCTGCTGGTAGCTTTTTTCCTTAATCGAATTGAGCGCATTGTTCACAGGACGCAGGTATCGCCGGCTGTTAAGCACCGAAATAACAATGCCGGCCAGCAGTACGGTCAAAATGATATAAAACAGAAGCCCGGAATTCCCTTTGATAGCCTCGGCAAAAAGCGATTTCGGCATCATTACGGCAACGGACCAGGTGTCCTCTTCGTACGGGGAATCCGTAGGATACAGCTTGAGAGCCGTATATTTGCCAAAAAATACTTCTTCGGGTCCACGGAATCCGAAAAAGCCTGCCTTATCGTATTGCAACGAAAGGTCATCCGTCATACGGTTGTCCGTCAGGAAAAAGTTGCCGGCAAGCATGCCCTTCGAGGTGAATAGCGTATCGGAATCGGAAGGGGATACCACCGTAAAGAGGTTCTGATAGTTGCTTTCGCTGGGAGAATAGAACTGCTTAAAAAGACGGTCACTAATCTCAATACCGCATACGCCGAACACGGTTCCGTCACTGCTGCGTAAGGGAACGCACAACAGGAAGCCCGCTTCGCTGTTGCCCTTAAGAAGCACGCGGCCGGACCAGTAATACAGGCGCGACAGGGGAAGATGGGCATTCTCTTTGGCAGTATCCATTACATCCGAAAAGAACTGTTCATCGGTAATGTCGTATTCCATTGCCCATTGGCCCATAAGCTCAATCCCGTTATCCCGGGCAATCTGAGCCGGACCACGCAAATAATAACTTTTTACATTAACAGCCTGCGTATAAGCGGGCTGTGTTTTTTTAAGAAAGATACCGGATCTTGCATTCGGGGCGTCCTGATTCACCGCAGCGTCAAGGAGAATATAGGTGCCGCCGCAGGAATGTGAATTCATGGTATTAAGCAGTGTCTGTATCTGCTTTGAAAGCAGCGGCTCAATCAGCTCGGGATGGTCCTTAAGCTGCGCCGCAGGAGTCTGCTGCGCCTCAAAAAAATCGTCGCAGGCCTTGGAAATGCTTTCTGCCATATCAATACCTGCCAAAGACAACTGACCGCAGTCCTTATAAAGCGTGTCGGAAATATGAGCGAGCTCGCTGTCAAAGTAGTTGTTTACGGCCTTTTCGTCCTTCCCGTTGATGCCAAAAAGAAGTAACAGAAAGACAAAAATCAGCACGACGGTGACGGCGATGCTCACGAAAAAGAGAATCAGCCTTCGTTGCAAGGTTGTTTCTTTATGATGCCTCTTCAAAACTGATTCCCTCCTTCCGGTTTATTCCATATTTATTATTCCTAATTCTTAATTCCTAATTCATCATTTCATTGAGTGCATCCTGCACGGAAACGTTTCCTCCGGCAAGATACTCTTTCCGCCCTGTGGTCAAAAGCGCCTTGAAGTCCTTCTCATAGGCCTGACTGATTGCATCGAAATCGCTCAGATTGGGCGCGGTAAAAAGCTCATATTCATCATACATGGAAAGGACGGTAGTCAGCATTTTGGCGATGCGGGCATCTTCCACGGTTTCAAGGTAGGCATTCATATCCTGCTCGAAGGCCTGTTTGGTTACAGGCAGGTAGCCGGTTTTTGATATGAATCGCATGTTCTGTTCGGAAGCTGTGAGCCATTTGATAAACTCGGCTGCGGCATATTCCTTTTTGGCATCGGATTTGGCTACCATCAGACCGCCACCACGCTGCAGGGCCATCTTTTGTCCACCCTCCAATACGGGATAGGGCAGGATGCTGTATTCCACATTCTCTATCGTGCCGTCGGCGTACGTAATCGTGTCTCCGTAAAAAAGGATTCCGGCGGAGGAACCGGTAGAGCATACCAAATCACCCGTTTTGGACAAATCGGAGGAGTAGCCGTCATAGATGGCAAAGCCACCCTCGACCGCAGGGGTATAGATTGTTTCAAATATGTGCTTATAGCTGTCACTCATGAGATTGAGTTGTTCTTCCGTATTGAATATATTGCCATTAAGCTGTGCCATGCCGACTTCGGCAATGTTGAACCAGGCATCCGATGCGAAGAACTGCTTTCCGTCATTTGCGATATCCGGGGTTTGGTCGTCTGTCCATTTGTAATACATGGAAGAAAGCTCGGCAATTCCCTCGAGAGTAGACAGCTTATCCATGCCGGCGCCGGTCTCGGCAGCAAAACGGTCAAAGAGTGTCTTGTTCAGGTACAGGATTTCCGTGGATTTGGCAATCGGGAAAACGTACAAACCGCCGCTCTTAAGGCGACCTTCCTCGATGAAGGCATCTACATAAGCAGATAATTCGTCCGCGGTGAAATAATCATTAAGGTTCGCGAGCATCCCCTTTTCTTCAAACTGCACGGCAATCTTGGGGTAGCCGGTAAAGATGTCCGGCATATCCGGAGCACCGGGATCCCCGTTCACAATCATGGCAAGGCTTTTGTTCAGGTCGGCACTTCCGGAGATGGCAGTTACATTAATGATGATGCCCTTATCCTTCCCAACGGTCGCGTTGAACTGGTCAATCAGATAGTCCATGGCCTCCTGCATATCGCCGCCGTAGTTGTGCCACATGGTCAGAGTCACCGGATTTTTCGGGTCGAGTTTCGTCGTACTGTCGCACCCTGCAAGACAGCTCGCCGCCAGCACGAGGGTAAGTACGAATCCGATTATTTTTTTCATAATGAAGGCCTCCCTAAGTGATTTTCCACACTTTTTTACACTTTTTTTCGTTTTTCCCACCCTTTTGGGCTTTGGGGGTGGGGCGTAAATGCGTAATTTCTCTTAATTTATATACTGTTGAAAAAAAGAAATTCAGAATTTTTTTCAGTTTATCATATATGCATGATAAATCAATGGGAAAGAGAGGGAGAAGAATGATTGGAGCGGAAAACAAAACGGCCAGTTACAAGATTCTTTTTGATGCAGGCGGAAACCGATATTGCTTTTTCTGCGAACGTTCGGGTAGTGTGGTTTGTACCACCCAGCCTGTCCGAGCAGATACTTTGGAACTGGAATTATGGCTGGCGTGGAACAACGAAGGAAAAAAGCAATTTAATTTTTGCCCGACGTGTGGAAAGTGGGTATGTGATGCGATGTATAACCCGGATAAGCTGGAGTGTGTAGTATGTTCCCCTTGTGAAAAAAGCAAACAAAAGGAACTGAGGCAACTCGGTTTCGGTACCGGGATGATGAACGGAGGAAAGTATGGGACTTTTAGGTAACATTATCAAAAATGCCGTGGGAAACGGAATCAGTAATGGAATCAACGGCATTAGCAGAGGTATTAGCAATGGTATCAGTAACGGAATCAACAATGCCGTAAGCTCTGCGACCGAGCGAATCGTTGAACCCAAGGTAGATGAATATGCCAATAGTGTGGCCGGTACGCCGGACAAGTGGAACGAATTGCTTCCGGGATTTCCCATCTGGCCTTATGGTGGAAAGAATTTCGAAATAGAGGTTCGTTATGCGGATGAACCGACCGGTTCATTGTTCTATGAGTTCCGAGCAGAGGGCGCCACAATCGAGGAATTGAATGCCTATGCGCAGCTTCTCAAAAAAGAAGGTTTTGTTCAGAAATATGCAGGTTCGGACAATGTCCTTTATAAGGAAGTCGGTGGGGAATATCTTGGCTTCAGTTCTACGGAAGCATTCAACGATTTGGATATAATGTGTATTGCATTGGGCACAACCAAAAGTTTCAATGAAGTATAGTATTAGAAGGAGTATCTATAAAATGAAAAAGTTTTTAGGAATTATTTTAACGATGGCCATGGTTCTTTCCATGGTTGCATGCGGCAGTAAGCCGGCTGTGGATGATGGTGGAGCAGAAAACAAACCGACGGTGGCTCCGGCTACGAATACCACGGGTGATGCGGGCAACAATGCAGGCGATGATACGAACGGAGTAACCCTTGATACCTCGGACGGCAAGGTAACGGATCCCACACAGCTTGGCGAAGCAATTACTTACTGGGTTGATGGGGATTACTTATATTTTAAGGTTAAAACTTCAGCCGAGATTGATGCCCATAAGTATAGTATTGACATTGTAAATCCCGGTATCTATCTGACACGTGATTCCGAGTTTATCAATCGGTCGATATATGATAACTATCTCTGTTTTGCTGAAAAGTTTGATAAAGAATACTATGACGGATATTATGTATTTTGGGTTGATAGCAATGTGATTGACGGCCTTGCGTCAGATGAATCGGAATGGGCACCGGGCACATGGTCTGTGCTTTTGTATAACTCAGATACAAGCCTTGTACTCGGACAGTGGCTCATTGTTCTTGAGGGCGGAGGGAAGTATCACTTTGAATACAGCGATTCGTGGCTTTACGGTGCAGGCGAGGACAGAAAGGTCAAGGAATTTGATAGCCTGGAGGATGAGGTTGCATCGTGGTTCACCTTCAACTCCGAAGAAAGCGATGATGAATGGGCTACGTTCTATTTTAACGGATATTATCTGGAGCAGATTGATCCTTATGGATATGACCACTACTATCTGATGGTTTGCCCTGAGGGTGACTATGCCACATACGAGGAAGCCGACGCTGTCGATTTAACAGAGTGCAGTTATGGTGGCAGACCTGCTACGTGCCCTTACCGTTTTGCATTTGAACAGTACGGAATTGATCCCGGCAAATACACAATGGTACTTGCCAGGGACGGAAGGAACGACTTAGGCCTCGGAGGTTATGTTGAGATTCAGTTTGAGGCAGAAAAGAAAGGCCCTACAGACTGGAAGCTGGATTTCTCCAACGCTAAGTGCCCTGCCCTTAACAGCAAATATGGTATAGAGGATTCCTCTTTGGCCACTGAGGATGATACGTTCCCGGAGGGCGACCCGGTTGAATACAGCCGTGAGTATTGGGAAGCACTGTATCCCGGTGAGAATCTCTGCCCCTTCTATATCGAGGTGAATGGAACCGAATACAGCTATTACTGGATTTCCGGTATGGAAGGTTGGAACGGAACGATGGAAAGCTGGCTTAACCAGCCCTTCAACTGGAACGGCTGGCACATGGCAGATGACGGCTGTATCGTAAATGAGGATGAGACCGTGAAGATTTCCGACAGCTGGGCGAATGGAGAGGAGTCCATGTCCAGTTGCTGCACAGTAACAACCGAGAAGCATGAGAAAGATGATGCAGATTCCCTTTCCTTTACTCCGCGGGCAGAAAGTGCAGTTTTGGCTTCCATAGGCTTAACGGAAGCGGATATTATGACCTCCCTTGGATTTGCTCTTGGCGCTACTACCGAGTCCGAGTCCCAGTATTACGTTTCTGTAGCATATGATTCCGTGGATTCCTTCGCGGAATGGGTAGAGGCCATTGGCGAAAGCTGCAGAAATGCTTCCAAGGATGGAAACATTTATGAATCCGAATTCTCTGAGGAACCCATGACTTCTTTTGACATCGATGATTCCTATGCAATCAATATGGTGCAGTTCATTTACAGAACCGCCGGCAAGGTAATATACGTAACCTTAAGCTCTGCAGGCTCTGACGAGAATACGTTCCTGTGCAATATTCAGGTATACTAATCCGGCATTCATTGCAGGCTTAGCACTGAAAGAAAAATCCTTTGAGTTGGCAATATCATAGGAATATGATATGTTGACTTAAGGGATTTTTTTTACAGGAGAAAAATTATGAATCTGTTTGAGTTCTTTTCAAAATTGCATAGTAATACCACCAAAAACTGGATTGAAACAACGGCTACCTTTACCGGAAAAAGGAATAAGGCTGCGAGCCGGACGAAAACCGGATATTTTGAGAAGGAATACTATGAATATGAAATAACATATTTGGTGGGCGATAAAACGCAGAGAGGATACTATTCTTTTTATCCGTTGCCGGACCCCGAAGTCGAGGAGATTCAGGGCACAACGATGCAGATCAAGTACGACCCAAAGAAGCCCTATCGATTTGAACCCTGGGGGGACGGAGCTAGTGGTTCATTTTGAAGCCTCCTGTTGACTCTACGCAGCGTAGGTACCTTTGTTTTTGGCTCCGGAATAGAATGACTGCATGGAGGTAAAAAATATGAATCAATATGTTACAGGTGCAGTCATAAAAGAACTGCGAGAAAAAAACAATCTGACACAAAGCGAGCTGGCAAGAATCTTGAATGTTTCCGATAAGGCTGTTTCTAAGTGGGAGACGGCGAAAGGGTATCCGGATATATCCCTGCTGGAACCGATTGCAGAAGCGTTTGGGATTTCTGTCACGGAACTTTTATCAGGCAATGCAATCACTAACATGAATGTGTCCGCAAATATGCTGCGGTCCAAATTTTATGTGTGCCCGGTATGCGGAAATGTGATTCACAGCATGGGCGAAATGGCGATAAGCTGTCATGGAGTACAGTTGCTGCCGGAACAGGCAGAACTTGCCGATGAGAATCATATGATACTTGTAGAAAGAATAGAAGATGAGTATTATGTACAAATCAGCCATGAAATGACTAAATCGCATTATATTTCCTTTTTTGCTGCATTGTCATCGGACGGAATGCAAATCGTAAAATTGTATCCGGAAGGTAAGGCGGATTGCAGGTTCAAAATAAGAGGTGTAAAAAGGATATATTGCTTCTGCAACCGCGACGGCTTGTTTTACGTTGCACCTTGAGCCCCCGTCCCCGAGGTTCATTGGGAGCTCTTTAGTTGCCACGGCAGGACGTATGGCATCAGTGCTTGAGCGGCTTTTTGGGGCTAAAACGGGGCAAACTGCGGCAAAACGCGGCTAGCAATATACCGTTCGATTTCACCGGGATTAGCATATATAACATCAACAGAACCCAACACGCCTCTCCACGATGCGGACCACGTTGGGTCTTTTTATAGCCAGATATATTTCGTGTATGTCTGGCTATTTTATATTGGTATTCGGCGGTATCCCGCTGTATAATAAAAGTGGGAAATTTTGTCGTTTATAGTGAATATTTGGAGATTAAAACTATGGAATTTATGACAGTAAAGCAGGCAGCAGAAAAGTGGGGATTATCAGAACGAAGACTCCAAAGTTATTTGCGGTCTTGAAAGAACGCAATATGAAAGATGTATGGAAAATGGTCAGCTCAGGAACCAAACCCTGAAGATATTACCAGCAACACACAATGGTCGATTTTGTTTGATAACACCAATGGCACAGCGGAAATCACGCTGAGGCGCCAATGGGAAGACAGGTATACTTTTGAAATTGGCAATTGAGGGAGAAAAGAAAAGGAGATGATACAGAAATGAAGAAAAAACGTTGGGTTGCCGCATTATTGTGTGTCCTGCTGATCGGCAGCCTGTTTCCTACCAGGGCGTTTGCAGCCGACGACATTGCAAGCGGCGAAGGCTGGAATCTGGATGCGGACGGCGTTTTGCACATTACCGGTCATATAGACGAAAGTGGATTCAATCTGTTGGATGAGCAAAAACAGCAGGTCAAGTCCGCAGTTGCTGAGTCCGGTGCATCGATTTCAAGCGGAAAGTTTTTGTTCAACGGATTTGAGAATATGACTTCAGCCGATTTAAGCCTTCTTAACACAACCGGTGTGACGGACATGAGTTATATGTTCTATGGATGCAGCAGCCTTACTTCTCTTAATTTAAGCAACTTTAATACAAGCAACTTTAATACAAGCAGTGTGACGACTATGGACGGTATGTTCTCGGGATGCAGTAGCCTCACTTCTCTTGATGTAAGTGGCTTTAGGACCAGCAGTGTTACCTCCATGGTCGGTATGTTCACAAATTGCAGCAGCCTTACTTCTCTGAATTTAAGTAGCTTTGATACAAGTAGCGTTAAAAGCATGAGTAGTATGTTCTTGGAATGCAGTAGCCTCACTTCTCTTGATTTAGGCGAGTTTATTACCGACAAAGTGACGAACATGGGAGGTATGTTCTGTAATTGTAGCGGTCTTACTTCTCTGAATTTAAGCAGCTTTGATACAAGTAGCGTTGAAGGCATGAGTAGTATGTTCTCGGGATGCAGTAGCCTCACTTCTCTTGATGTAAGTGGCTTTAAAACCGACAAACTGCTGTACATGGAAGAAATGTTCCGTGGATGCAGCGCTCTTACTTCTCTGGGAATAGGGCCTGTTATTCTGTACAAAAACGCGGATGGCATTATTGCGATCCGCTCTCCATGGCAGAAGCAAGGAAGCACCGATACTTATTCGACTGCCGATGAGCTTAAGGCTGTGACCGATACGGTAACCCTGCTTGCCATGTACACTGTCAATGTTCAGAATGACGGCAACGGCACGGCAAGTGCGAATCCGGCTGTTGCCGTAAAAGGTGATACGGTTACCCTGACCGCGACGCCGAATAATGGTTACCACTTCAAGAAATGGCAGTCCTCTGATGTAACGGTGAGCAATAATACCTTCACCATGCCGAATAAAGAAGTGACGGTAAAGGCCGCATTTGAAGCTCACAGCTTCACAAATTACGTATCCGACGGCAACGCGACCTGCACCAAAGACGGTACCAAAACGGCTAAGTGCGACTGCTGCAATGCCACCGACACTTTGCCGGACATCGGTTCTGCCACCGGGCACAGCTTCACAAATTACGTATCCGACGGCAACGCGACCTGCACCGAGGACGGCACCAAGACGGCAAAATGCGACTACTGTGATGCCACCGATACCATAGCGGATACCGGCTCTTTCAGCGGCCACGGCGAAAACGAAATCAGAAACGCGAAAGCCGCAACCTGCACCGAAGACGGCTACACCGGCGATACCTACTGTAAGGACTGCGGCGTCAGACTTGCTTCCGGTAAAACAATCCCGGCCAAGGGTCACGGCGAAACCGAAATCAGGGACGCAAAAGAAGCTACTTGCACCGAGGCGGGCTTCACCGGTGATACTTACTGCAAGATCTGCGGTGATAAGATTACTGACGGCACCGCAATTGATGTAAAAGCTCACACCTACGGCGAATGGGCAACCACTAAAGAGCCCACCCTGGCCGAAAAGGGTTTGAAGGAACGCTCCTGCACTGCTTGCGGTGATAAGCAAACAGAGGAACTTCCTGTTCTGACTCCGGTAACCTACTCCATCATTTCCGGTGCAAACGGTGAATGGACGAAGAACAGCAGCGATGGTCTTGCCTTCACCTCTGATGCCGACTTTGCAAAGTTTGTCTGTGTTAAAGTTGACGGCGCTGAAATCGCAGAAACTAATTATACTGCTGTTTCAGGCTCCACAAAAGTTACTCTGAACGCAGCTTATCTCGAAACCCTGAGCGTTGGCAGCCACTCCATTGATGTGGTGTCCAACGACGGCACGGCTTCCACGAGCTTTACCGTAAAAGCGGAAACACACGCTGATCCGACGAATCCCACCGATCCGACGAATCCCACCGATCCGCAAACCGGCGACAACAGCCATATGTTCCTGTGGATTGCCCTCCTGCTTGTCAGCTGCGGCGCTCTTGTAGGAATCACGGTATATAGCAGAAAGAAAAAATACAATGCTAAGTAAGCATCTGTAAAATCTATGCAGAACTTAGGGCGGTGGCGGCCTCTGACCGTCACCGCTCTTTACAGTTGCGGATAAACTTTCTGAATTCTCTGGGTTCTCATAAGGTAAATTATCACGAGTCAATTTACTCCCAATTAGTTGTAACAATTTCGAAAGGAAAAGCACAATCCGAACGTAAGAATTTCCTCTGCAGCTTTAGAAGGACACTAAAGAGATGGAGGAAATTTTTATGTTGAAAGTAATCAGGTTTATAGTTCTTCTTCCGCTGAAAATAGCGGCCCTTCCGATTATCTTGGCACTCATTGCAGCTACATGGATAGCTGTATTCTTCACAAGTATGTCTGCATGGTTTTTCAACCTGCTGGCGTTTTTGCTGTTTGCATACAGCGTTATCGGAGACTGTATGGGAGATTTGCACGGAGCAGAGTTCCGGAAGAGTCTGATAGCATCGTTTGTGGTTTTCATGGTTCCTAATATCGCGGAGTGGTTTATCTTCAGACTCGTTGAATCGCTCACTTTTTCGTGATAAAATGGAAGGGATGATTTGTAAGGTTTACAGATACGTATAGGAGTACAGAATGGCAATAAATTACGATAAGCTTTTTGTGATTTTGAAAAAGCGTAATATGAAAGATATAGAGCTTCAGAAAGCAGCCGGGTTCAGCGGAAATATTATGACGCGGATCCGCAGGAACGAGTATGTGAGCTTGGAGAGCATCGAAAAAATATGCAAAGTATTAAACACAAAAGTTGATGATGTAATCTCTTTCCAAGACCGATAGAAGGGACGCGTACTGTATAATAATTAGTGATAAGCATAAGCATGATGCTCTATTAAGGTGTATCAAATTCTTAAATAACTAAGTTTTGAGGCAGAAAGGAACAACAGATGGTAAAATTATCCTCCAATGAAGCATCAAGTGTTTTTTCTATATATAACACTCGTCACAATACAAAAAAAGTTTTGCTGATACTACCGTGGTGTGTTGGGTTGTTCTTTTCATTAATCGGAGTACCGATTATCTCTGTTTGTTGCGAACTGCCACTTGTATGGGACATTACACTGTTTATGGGCCCCATTGTTTTACCAACGTTGATTCTTTTGCTTCGAAGGAAGCTGATTTTTAAGCATTTTTTTAAAGAAACGAATATAGAGGACAAAGTTGAGATATCGTATTGTGCTTCGGAACTGTTTGCCGTAAATGATGCGGATCGTGTTTTC
>JAZLJD010000072.1:0-6610 GCA_045617725.1 Lachnospiraceae bacterium | reverse complement strand
AATTTATACAGACCTATGCAAAACATATAAAAATGCAGATATTTGTATAAAGGCGGTGATTTTTGTTGAAGACACGGGCTGAATGTCTAAAAGAATATGGATCGGATTATTATATTAATCAGATGGTTGCGGAAGGAAAGCTTTTTCGAGTAGATAAGGGTATATTTTCGGAAAAAGAATATGTCCCTGAACTGGCGTTGCTTTCGTACAAGTACCCAAAAGCGATTATTACGATGGAGACAGCGTTTTATTTATATGGTTTTACTGACGAGGTGCCGGATGTATGTACTATGGCCACCAAAAGAGAAGCTGCGCCTATAGTGGATTCTCGCGTTAAACAGCTCTTCATGCCCAAAGAATTACTCGGATTAGGGGCGGAAACCATGGATTATAAAGGGTATGATATTCAGATATTTGACCGGGAACGGATGCTTATCGAACTGGTTAGATATAAGAGCAAAATATCCTTCAATTACTACAAAGAAATCTTGGGAAATTACAGAAGAATACTCCCGCAGCTTAATACTGAAAAAATACGGAATTATGCAGAGTCTGTACCTAAGAGCGATATGGTAATCAGAATACTGCGAACAGAGGTATATTAATGGCTGATTTGGGAAAAATGACGGCACAATATGTCGATGAAGGTTACTCGGAACTCTTGGCGGAAGCAAGAGTGTGTCAGGATATTGTATTAAAAGCGATTTCTGAAAGCACAATGAATCGGAATGTGACAATCAAAGGTGGAGTTGTTATGCGCAGTATTACAGGTGATGTGAGACGCGCCACGAGAGATATAGACTTTGATTTTATCAAGTACTCTATAGATGAAACTGCTATTCGTGAGTTTATTAAGAAACTAAACGTGCTTGAGGGTATAACTTTGCAGATAGTGGGAGAAATAGAGGAACTGTCCCAACAAGAATATCGAGGAAAGCGTATTTGGGTTGTGATAAAAGACGATATAGGCCATTCTCTGAAAACGAAGATGGATCTTGGTGTTCATAAGAATATACAAATAGAACAGGACGAATTCTGCTTTGATGTTTGCCATGATGATGAGGGCGTGAGTTTGCTTATGAATTCAAAGGAGCAGATATTTGCGGAAAAACTTCGGGCACTTGTTAAATTCGGAACCTTTTCCGGAAGAGTTAAGGATGTGTTCGATCTTTGCTATCTATCGGAATTTGTAGATACTGAAAGACTGCTTAAATGTATACATACGTATATTCTTGATGATCCGGGGATGTTTGAAATTGATATAGATGACATCCGGAGACGAGTTAAAAAAGTCTTTAACGATAGGGATTTTGCTAAATCAGTAGAAAACAGCGGAAAAGACAATTGGCTGAGAATAAAGGCGTCTGTGGCATTTGAACGTATATTGGAATGCTTGAATAATTTGTCTTGATTACCCGAGGAGGTATTATCATGCCCGGAACGGTTATTCATCTCTTCGTGGAATAACATCTATGATGCGGTTATTTACTATACGCATGACTTTCCTTAGAATCTAAAAAGACCGGTCAATTTCAATTTGGAGGATGTTGTAAATGGAATTAATCATAGGAGAGAGAATCAGGAATTTACGGATATCAAGGAATTTAACGCAGGAAGAGGTAGCAAAGCATTTGGGAATATCATTTCAGGCGGTCAGCAAGTGGGAGCGCGGCGACGGCTACCCGGATATAACGATGCTTCCGGCGATTGCCGGCTACTTCTCTGTGACGGTGGATGAGCTGCTTGGAATGGACGAGATTGCTTCAGTCAGCAGTTTTGAGAAAATCAACGAGGAGTGGAAAGTCAACAGAGAATGCGGCAGACATATTGAGAATGTCGAACTTATGAAAAATGCTCTGAAGGTTTACCCTAATAATGCACTGTTGCTGGTACAGTTATCCGCCTCTTTGGAAAGGCTGACCGGAACCGATGAACAGCGAAGGGAAAATCTTTGGGAATCAATACAAGTGCAGGAACGCATATTGAAATATTGCGAAGATTCTGAAGTAAGAGGCGCGACTATTTTCAATCTGTCCGATGCTTATTACAGATATGGCGATACGGACAAGGCGTTGGAGTACGCATATAAGTTGCCGAATCTTTACAAAGCTAGGGAAAATGCTCTTGTAAGAATTCTTCCGGACGGCGAGGAGAAAAAAGCGACAGCGGAAGCTGCCATTAAGCCGCTACTGTGGGCGCTTGAGCTTCATCTGACCGAATTGGCAAGGCTCAATGAGGATGAAAACTATCTGGAAAAATGGAGAAATATTTCAACTTTGTTGGGCTGATTATCGGAATATGTAATGAAGAAAGGGGTTATGGATGATATGCTTTTTCACGGTTCTGAACATGCAGACTTGCCATATAAAGGCAAATGCGAAATCACATACCACAGGCAAAGAGGTAGCCTATTTCACAAGTGACAGGGTTTACGCATTAGTATGTAGCCGCCACAAGCAAAATAGATTTGTTACTATGGGGTATCGTAATGATGATGGAAAACAACATTATTTTGAACGATTTCCGAACCAGCTTGAATTGCTTTATAGAGGGCTGACAGGGTACTTGTATATTTTGGATTCAAGCGAAGGAATGGAAAATCTTAGAGATCATTCTTGGGAAAGCAGTGAAGATGTCTATTATGATCGTTGCGAACGTGTTGACGATTTGTTTCAAGCCATTCTGGAAGAGGAAAAACTCGGGAATGTTGTAATCCATAGATATTCAGAGATTGATCCGGCAGAACAAAAAATGCATGCGAATTATATTAAAGAGCATATGGATAAGTATTCGGCAGAACAGAAGGAGTTTTACTACAAGTATTTTTCTTCTTTATGGGACTAAATCAATATCCTTCAGGCTATCATAAAAATCGAGGTATTTATCAAATTATGAAGGAGAAAATTTTATGATTAAGGTACTTTTTCATTTGGTGGGGGTAGGATATGCACATTTTCAGTTGTACGCATGAATTCAATTCCATTATGACCTGCCTGTACAGGGCCTGTGCATCACACTTGCCCAATAAGGAAGTGTACCTTTGCTACGAGCCCATAGAACAGATGAATCTGTTTGACGAATATACCCATGTCGATCCGGATCCGGAACTTGCTGCGAAACTGATGGATTTGATACATACGAGGATTTCATCTGATTTTTACGAATACTTTGCACTTGCGGCACTTTCCTATGAGGATGCAGCGCTTGACCTTATGTACAGGATGCTGCTTTTGGGGTTTCACCACGGACCTTCGGTACTCTCCATGCGGCAGTACAGGGAGGTTTGTGATTTCCTGGGGGTTCGTGAGCGTGTATCGAAGGAGGTTTACCGTTTTCAGGAATTTGCGCGGTTCCATGAAGTCAGAAAGGGCGTTTATATAGCGCATATTGAGCCGCGTCATGCAATCGTACAGGCGCTGGGAGGAATCTTTGAGGACCGTATGCCTTCCGAACACTTTATGATTGTTGATGACATTCACCGGGATGCCGTCATCCATATGCGGGATGAACATTTTTACTACCGCACGCTGGATCCTGCGGAATTTGAGGAGCTATTGAAGACGGAGCAGATGAACGATGAATATACGGATTTATGGAAGGTATTCTTTGAGAGCATTGCCATTAAGCAACGCGAGAATTACAGGTGCCAGAGGAATCTGATGCCGCTTTGGTCCAGAAAGCATGCGGTAGAGTTCATGAATCAGTGATTGGTCTGTAAATCGAAGCGTTTACGCTCCGGAACAGAATGAAAAGACGATTTCTTCTTGTTTTTTGCCTTCAAAAAAGGTAGAGTATTATGCATGTGGCGTAGTAGAAGATACGCGTCACCTTGTGTCGTAATCCGTAGCATTTCGCTGCAATGCAGTGAAGGGCTAAATATACCGGATTGCGAAATGCGGGGATTATTATGAAGAACGGTGAGAGGGCATATAACCCGAAAGCAATTGAACCGAAATGGCAGGCATACTGGGCTCAACACGAGACCTTTAAGACGGATGTCTGGGATTTTTCAAAACCGAAATATTATGCATTGGATATGTTTCCTTATCCTTCCGGAGTAGGCCTGCATGCAGGACATCCCGAAGGCTATACGGCAACGGATATTATGTCCCGTATGAAACGTATGCAGGGCTTTAATGTGTTGCATCCCATGGGATATGATTCCTTCGGACTTCCTGCTGAGCAGTATGCAGTATCTACAGGAAATCATCCGAACGGATTTACACAGAAGAATATTGAGACTTTCTCAAAGCAGTTAAAGGAACTGGGCTTTGATTATGACTGGAGCAAGGTAATCGCAACGAGTGATCCCAAGTTCTATAAATGGACCCAGTGGATTTTCAAACAGTTATACCTTGACGGTTATGCCAAATACATTGACATGCCGGTGAACTGGTGCGAGGAACTCGGTACCGTATTGTCCAATGATGAGGTAATCGACGGCAAGAGTGAGCGTGGCGGTTATCCCGTTATTCGTAAGAACATGAAGCAATGGGTTATTAATCAGCCTGCTTATGCTGAGAAGCTTCTGGAAGGCCTTGAGGAAATCGACTGGCCCGAATCCACCAAGGACATTCAGCGTAACTGGATTGGTAAGTCCACCGGTGTTGAGGTTAAGTTTGATATTGTAGGCGGCGGCCGGTTCTCTATTTACACGACCTGTATTGAAACCATTTACGGTATTACCTTTATGGTATTGGCACCGGACGGACAGATCGTTAAGGATTTGATGCCCCGTATTCAGAATAAAGAGGAAGTACAGGCTTATATCGACGAGACTCTTAAGAAGAACGATATGGACCGTACGGAACTCAACAAAACCAAGTCAGGCTGTGAGCTTAAGGGTGTTACCTGTATCAACCCCGTGAACGGCAAGGAAGTTCGCATGTTTATCGGCGATTTCGTATTAGCTAACTACGGAACCGGTGCAGTTATGGCTGTACCTTCCCATGACCAGCGTGACTTTGAGTATGCAATTGCACATAATATCGACATGATTCAGGTTATCGAAGGAGCCGATGTCTCCGAACACGCCTTTGAGAAGCAGGACTATCTGGGCAAGGGCTGCAAGCTGATTAATTCCGAAGAGTTTACCGGCCTTACCGTAGAGGAGGCCAAAGAGGCAATTACATCGAAACTTGAGAAGATGGGTGTTGCCAAACGTACTGTGAATTATCATTTCCGTGAGTGGATTTTTGCCCGCCAGCGTTATTGGGGCGAGCCGGTTCCCGTAGTTCACGGCGAGGATGGCGAGATTCATGTTCTGGATGATTCCGAACTTCCTTTGATTCTTCCTGAACTTGAGGATTACAAGGGCAAGAACGGACAGGCACCTCTTGAGAATGCAACCGAATGGAAGCAGTATGACCGAAACGGTGTCAAGGGCAAGAGAGAGACCTCTACCATGCCCGGCTCCGCAGGTTCTTCCTGGTACTTCTTCCGTTATATCGATCCGGACAATGAGAACGAGTTTGCAAGTCAGGAACTCTTAAAGCATTGGATGCCGGTTGACCTTTATATCGGTGGTCCCGAGCATGCGGTAGGACATTTGATGTATTCCCGTATCTGGAACCGTTACCTGTATGACAAGGGCTTAAGCCCTGTAAAAGAACCGTTCAAGAAACTGGTTCATCAGGGTATGATTTTGGGAGCCAACGGAATCAAGATGGGTAAGCGTTTCCCTGAATTCGTAGTCAATCCTTCCGATATCGTTCGTGATTTCGGCGCAGATACACTTCGTCTCTATGAAATGTTCATGGGACCTTTGGAAGTAAGTAAGCCTTGGAGTCAGGACGGTGTAGTCGGAGCCCGCAAGTTCATCAACCGTGTATGGACCTTTATGACGGATGATGAATGCATCACGGATGCAGCAGATGATACTCTTAAGAAGATTTACAACCAGACTGTTAAGAAGGTTACCGCTGATTTTGAACAGTTAGGTTTCAATACGGCTATTTCTCAGATGATGATTTTCATGAATGCCGCTTACAAGGCCGGCAAGTGCCCGAAGGAGTACGCAGAAGGCTTTGTAAAGATGTTCTCCTGCATCTGCCCTCATGTCGGTGAGGAAATGTGGGAAGCACTCGGACACAATGATACGATTGCTTACGAGCCTTGGCCTCAGTATGATGAGGAAGCCTGCAAGGATGATACCGTAACAATCGGTGTTCAGGTGAACGGAAAGCTTCGTGGTACCATCGAGGTATCCTTAGAGGACAGCAATGAGGAAGCTATTTCCAAGGCCAAGGATATTCAGAATGTTCAGGCCTCCCTGGAAGGCAAGATCATAGTGAAAGAAATCTACGTGAAGGGCAAGATTGTCAACATTGTAGTTAAGTAGGCCTCAGCAGTACCTCAGAAGGCTCCGGCAGTTCCAACATATATCAAGCATTTATTACAGCTCCCCCGATTCGCATTCGGAGGAGCTGTCTTTTTTTGTTATGGCAACGAGCCAAGTGGACACTGCGCTTGCGCAGGAGGACATTTGGCACATAAGCAGATGGAAGGTAAACATAGAGCCCAATTTGTCCTCCACGCCTTAGTGCGGGGAGGACAGAAAACAGAAGAATTGGACACTGCATTTATGCAAGTGTGCAATTCGACTGTTTTG
>JAZLJD010000071.1:0-16899 GCA_045617725.1 Lachnospiraceae bacterium | reverse complement strand
GGATATCAGCATACCCTTAGCATATGCGAAACAGCTTATAAACGCTTTTCTGCCATCGTAAACTGTTTGCTCCACAAGCTTCCCATTTACGGAAGGAAATACATCCGCTACTGCGCCCCCGTTCGCTGCAAGATAATGAACAAACTCCGTCTCCGCCAGATACTCTTCCTCACGCCTGTCTCCTGTCAATGAAATACGGATAGCAAAACGGTACTTACCCTCGTTTTCGCACAGGAATATCCAGTTTCGTCCGCCTTCATGACTCTCGACTTCCTTCATTTCATATTTTTCCAAATTAAACAATTTTCTGATTTCTGTTAACACTTTTGTCCACCGTTTCAAATATATTTTATCCCGGCAATGACCAGCATTCCGGTTCCTACTATTAAGCCATTAACGATAGCGATTAAGCTCAACTCCGATCCGGTAATCCATATCAATACTCCCGAAAGCAAGATACCAAATCCAATATAAACAACACCTATTCATATTATAAATCCCCCATAGACAGTCCTGCACACAGCCATTCTTCCGATTTTCCTGTCTACGCGTATGTAAACCTTTTAACATCCAGAGTAGTCTCACCCTTTCTGAACTCCACCCATTCCCCAGTTCTCAAGAGGCGGCTCATTTATAACAATAAACACATCCGTAGGAGCAATTCCAAGACTATTACTCAATCGTGAAGTAATGGCTTTTATTGCATCCCCTTTCTGCTCCTTTGTTCTTCCGGGAAACAAAGTTAATTCAATAATCATAAAACTATCCGTCTTTTCCGGAGCTGTTTCAAAATCATCCTTAGGTATCTCAACGATTCTCTGAAATCTATCCCAGTCCTCGATACCGATTGACTCCACCAGACTTTCATGGATACAATTCAAAACCGTTCCCTTATACTCAGCAGTCTTTCCTTGTATCAAATTCACTTTAACTAACGGCATTTTTACTTCCCTCAAAATTCCTTTTTCTGATAAGGTAACCTTCATGCAGCGCCGCAAAAGTTGCCAGCAAGCATACCACTGCCGAAGAATACATGACATCAATAAAAGAAAACGAAAACGGTAAAGCAAACAGTACAAAACCGGTTAATTTATTGACCCTGGAATGAACCGCCACAATCCTCTTCTTCACCACTATGCCCGAAATGATATTTATCACCTTTATTACTGCAATAATCCCTATCCAAATCCATATTTCCGTACTGATATCAATCACCGGTAACAGTTTCCACAGTGAAGATGCCACAAAAACTGAATCAGCAAAAGTATCGAATTTCTCTCCAAATTGACTTTCTGCTCCAAGAATTCTGGCTATCGTCCCATCGATCATATCAGTAAAACCTGCAAAAAAGTAGCATATATAAAATTCTGTTGAAAGAGCAGGGAAAAATAACATAATCAGACCAATTACTATTCGCAATCCCGTAATCAAGTTTACAATCACGAATTTCATAACGCAAAATCCTTCCGCAAAATGCTTTTCGATTCGTTTATCTTCCATCATAAAGAATAAAACAACTGCCAGTACAATAAGGAACATATTCCAATATCAAGTACCAAAAATACCATAATAGGATTTCTTTTTAAGTCTTTCATTTTTCCTTCATACGATTCCCGATTACGTCAGTCAATGCCTATTTGTACATATTCTTTGGGCTTCGAAAAATTGTTGTTCAAAATTACTATTGTCTCAACATGCATTGAAACCTTAGTTCGCATTAACATTCGCGCACGTTCTAGTGATTTTTGCATTTTTACCCCGTAAAAAGTATGACTGTTTCGGTATCTGTTGTGTGCGCAAACGTTTTTCGAATATTCGGATTGACAACCATTATTTCCTGTAGTATCATACTTCCATAAAGGAAATGGGTTTTTTGTCTGGTAAGCGATCATTCGCCGAGAGAGTTGCTCGTTTCTTTTTTTATGTCTATAACATCATACAAATACAATTTACCATCATTTGAATGGCGTACCAGCATAGATGCGTGAAAGACATTGTACCTTTCTAATTCGCCCTTGTCGTCATAAACTGGAAGTGCAAATCTAGAATCATATCTGTACCATCCATTTTTTGCATCTCTTCTATGCTTATCCTCATGATTCTCTCTAAAATGTTTTCCTACTGCTATCTCTATCATTTCAGGAAGTCCCGTTGTTGCATTTGCTTTTGCCTTTGCATTTGTACCTTTTATGCTATTCGTATATTTTGATCCACTATATTCCTTTGGGAGATCAGAACCAATATAGACAATATCTCCAGTTGCGGCAATTGTATAAAATTCTCCAACATACTCTTTTAAATACTCTCTAACATCTTTCCAGTCTACAGAACGTTTTCCCTTAAATCTGATATCATTAATAATAACAATATTATTCCCATCAACATCCTGGTTTCGTAGCACTCTTTAAGCGCAATCTGCAGTTTGTTAATGAAATCCGCTTTGCTTGCGGCATAATTTGCCTCATGAATATTGGCTCCAATGCTTGTACCACTGCGAAGTAGCTGATTGATGATGGCATTATTACTGCCACGTGCCTTTATCGCTTTATCTAAACCGATAATCTTGACTGCAAACTCTTTTGAGATTTCAACCAGTTTGTTTTCTTTCATAAACCTCCACTCGAATGAAATGGCACTTCGTGCCATGAATTGAAATGCCGCATTTCATGCAGCGAAGCTGCATATCATGCGCTGCTAAGCGCATTTCATTGTTGAAACCGTCTGCCTCAAAGCTCTTCAGTTATCCTTACGTGACAGAAGGCAGACGGTTTCAACATGTACCGTGCCGGGAAATTGATCTATGCAGCAGGCCTTTTCGATGCGGTAGCCACGCTCGTAGAAGGTCTGCAGGTCGCGGGCGAGGCTGGTCGGCTTGCAAGAGATATAAAGGAGGCGCTCCACGCCGTAATCAATGATCTTCGTGAGTGCCTTGGGATGGATGCCGTCACGGGGCGGGTCGAGAATGATGTAGTCCGGGTGCTCCTCAATCGTATCAAGTACCTTGAGCACATCGCCGGCTATGAAAGTACAATTGTCGATTCCGTTCAGTTCAGCGTTCATGCGGGCTGCATCTACAGCCTCCTCAACGATTTCCACGCCGATTACCCGATCGGCCACAGGGCTCATGAGCTGTGCGATGGTTCCTGTACCGGAGTACAGGTCGAATATCACCTTGCCGCCATCGATTTCCTTAAGGAAATCACGCGCTGTGGAATAAAGGACTTCGCAGCCCAATGTATTGGTTTGGAAAAAAGAAAACTGTGTAACCTTGAATATTAAGCCAAGGACCGATTCGTAAAAGAAATCCTGGCCGTACAGCAGCACCGTTTTATCGGCCTGTACCGTATCTGCCACGGAATCGTTGTAGGTATGCACGATACCGCATATACTGCCCGTAAGCTTCATATCCAGCTTCAGCAGGCGCTCCTTCAGGGGCTCCAAAACACTTTCGCCCTCGATTTCTGACGAAGTAACGATAGCAATCAGAATCTCGCCGGTCTTCTTGGCTTTACGGACCAGAAGATGCCGCAGATACCCGGTATGACGCTGCTTATGGAAGTATGTAAGCTTCTGCTCCGTACAGTAATCCAGCACGCACGCAAGAATCTTACGATAGTCTTCGTCCACGATGCGGCAACCGGACGTGGTAACAACATCGTAAAAGCTACCCCTCTTATGCATACCGAGCGAAAGAGGACCATCCTTATATTCATCGCCAAAGGAAAACTCCATCTTATTTCGGTAGCCTTCGTGAATCGGGCTTCCTTTAATTCCCAGCCAGACCTTCGAGACCTCCTCGGAGTCCTCGGCACAGCCTTCCGGCACCAGAAACGGTTTGAGAAGACTAAAGACCTGTCTCTCCTTCATCTTGAGCTGCTCGTCATATGGTAGCGTCTGGTAGCTGCAGCCGCCGCACTCATTGAAATGTGGACAAAGACTATCCACCTCAATCGGAGACTTTTGTACTACTTCCTTCAGCAGGCCTTCCGCTTTTCTTTTAGAAAGTTCAACGCCCTGCGAACGGGCTTTTGTAACCATGACCTGTACTTTTTGGCCCGGTATACAACCCTTGCAGGTTACTATTCCCTCTTCGGTCTCTACAATTGCTTTACCCGGGAAGTCCACGCGGGTCACTATGCCTTCTAAAATCTGTCCTTTTTTCATATCTACCTCTTTATGATGTATATTGGGCAAAAAATAATAAGCGGGATGCCTTCGGCATCCCGCCCTCACCTACTTAATTAGTCTGCCATGTCCTGCTCTTCGTAGACATCGTCATCAAAGTCATCAAACTCATCCTCGAAGTCGTCTAAGTAATCCGGCTCAAAGTAACGGTAAACTGCATATGCAATACCTGCGATGGCTGCGATAGCACCAATAATGGCAAGTACCCAGATGATAATCTTACGTGCCTTTCTCTCCTCTTCCTGCTTGCGGCCCAAAAGCTCGTCAACCTTGGCAAAGGCAAGTAAATCGTTAAATTTCTCATTCAATTTATCCATTGTATTCATTCCTCCTCTGAAATTCATATTAGAAACTACCAAAAACAGTATAACACGCGCACATTCTTTTTCCAACAAGGAATTTTGCGGTTAAGTTTCTGCTAATTTTCTTATGCTAAATCTTCTTAAGCTTCGCAAAAGCAGCAAACATAACACGGCGACCGCTCTCATCAAAATCAACGGTTACCTTAATGTCCTTGCCGCCGTCCTCCATTGCCAGAACCGTACCGGTTCCGAATTTCACATGGGAAACCCGGTCACCCACGGTGTAATCAATCTCATTCTTTTCGGGAGCTCCGGCTTTTAAGGAGCCCAGTCCCTGTGCCACATACGGCCGTGCATAATCGGGTGTCGCGGTATTCTTGGGCGTAGCCTTGACTCGCTGCGAGCCAAAACTGCTGTAGCCGCCATAACTGTTGCCGCCGCCATAACTGCTGCCACCGCCGTAACTGCTGCCACCGTAGCTTCCGAACCCGCCAAAGGAATCCTCATGTTCCCAAGGATGTTTCTCAGGCAACCGGCCATCCAGATTCTCTTTCGGAATCTCTTTCAAGAACCGACTGGGTGCGGGGTATTTGGTCTCGCCACGCAGCATACGGCTCTCCGCATAAAATAACGTTAAGTCCTCCATGGCACGAGTCATGGCAACATACATAAGGCGGCGTTCCTCTTCCAGCTCATCGGGGTCCGAAGCGGACGCATCGCCGGGGAACAGACCTTCCTCAAGGCCTACGATATAGACGTTCTTAAACTCAAGTCCTTTGGCGGCATGACAGGTCATCATGAGTACTCGGTTATCATCCCCGTCGACATTGTCGATATCGGCCACCAGTGCTACTTCCGCAAGGAAGTCGTTCAGATCCGCATCCTCATTCTGCTCGCTGAAATCCGCAATCTTGTTTAAGAATTCTTCGATATTCTCAATACGGCTTTGGGACTCTACGCTGTCTTCGAGCTTAAGTTCCTCCAAATAGCCGCTGGTATTCAGGATTTCCTCCGCGAGTTCCAAAAGGGACATGCATCCCAGATAGTTTCTGTACTCCGTAATCTGCGAGGCGAATCCCTGTATCTTGCCGGCTGCCTTGCCGATTCCCGGAATCCGGTCGCTTAGTTCACAGGCCTTAAAGAAACTGATGCCCTGCTCATACGCATAGTCTTCAATTCTTGCGATGCTCGTAGCACCAATCCCTCGCTTGGGAACATTGATGATACGCTTGGTTGCCACATCATCGGTACCATTGGCCACCGTCTTAAGGTATGCCAGAATATCCTTAATCTCCATGCGGGAGTAGAAATTCGTGCCGCCCACCATCGTATAAGGCATACCGGCCCGAATGAATCGCTCTTCCAAAACACGGGACTGTGCATTCGTACGATACAGGATTACGCAATCCCTGTATTTCTCGCCCTTACGCACCTTGCTTGCAATGTCATCAATTACCTGTTCCGCCTCGTCACTGCCGTTATCGGCCTTGCGAAGGTGCACAAGATGTCCCGCCGGTTGCTCCGTCCACAGTTTCTTGCCCTTACGGCCTTTGTTATGAGCAATAACCGCATTGGCAGCTTCCAGAATATTGCCGGTGGAACGGTAATTCTGTTCCATACGGATGACGGTCGCATCCGGATATATCTTCTCAAAATTCAGAATGTTATAGATATTGGCCCCGCGGAACTTATAAATAGACTGGTCGTCATCGCCGACCACGCACAGATTCCTGCGTCCCGAAGAAAGCAGCCGGATTAATTCAAACTGTGCACTGTTGGTATCCTGATACTCATCCACCATGACATAGTAAAAACGGTCCTGATACACTTTCAGCACATCCGGGCAGCTCTGCAAAAGAGTAATCGTCTTGATAATCAAATCGTCGAAATCCAGCGCGTTATTCTTTTTCAAGGTAGCCTGATATTCCTTATAGGCCCGTGCAATCTGCTTATCATCCGCGGAAAAGGCCTTATTCTCAAGGTCCTCCCAGGTGAGCAGTTCGTCTTTGGCCGCCGATATTTTATTTAAAATACGTTTCTCCGGAATCCGCTTCGTATCGATATTCAGGCGCTTGCAGACATCCTTCATAACTGTCTTGGAATCGTCCGTATCGTAAATCGTAAATTCCGTATCATAACCAATCCGGTCAATGTACCGGCGCAGTATACGCACGCAGGACGAATGGAAGGTCGCCACCCAGATGGCATCCGCCCCATAGCCCACGATGCGGTTCACTCTCTCCCGCATCTCACGTGCCGCCTTGTTCGTGAACGTAATCGCCATAATATTCCACGGGTTCACGCCCAAGTCCTCTATCAGATGGGCAATACGGTAGGTCAGGGCTCTGGTCTTGCCGCTTCCGGCTCCCGCCAAAAGCAATACCGGCCCATTCACCATATTAACCGCTTCCTGTTGTTTGTTATTCAGTAAAGCCATAAATCCTCCACAAAATTCTCCACTACAAAAGCATTGCAACCAGGATACCGCCGATTACCACCAGCGCACACATCAGTCTGTACAGTGTATCCTTCTCTTTTAAAATAAAGCGTCCCATCAGAATCGTCACAATGCAGCAGGACTGCTTAATCAGTGTCATCACCGTAACCTTGCTGTCCGGTATTGCATTGGCAATAAACAGGGCACGGTCTCCGATCATAAAAATGACCGAGAGAATGTAAATCCAATAATTCTTGAAAACAAGCTTCCAACGTATGTGCGTACGCGTAACCAGAATATAGATGGCATAATACAATACCAAAAACAGCATGTACCAGAACTGCAACACGCCATCATCAATCGTTTTGGTCAAAGACTTGTCCATCGTTCCGCTCACCGCGTTGAAAAAGCAGGACAGGAACGCCATAATCACATACTTTACAGGGACCTTCTCGGACTGTGCCACACTGCCCCCCGCCTTGTTGCTGCGAATCCGCAGCATCATGAGGCCAAAAAGAACGAGGCCGAAGCCGACCCACTGCCAGGCACCCAGCACTTCCTTAAATACCAGCATTCCGAGTACCATCGCAAATATAACACGCGCCATGTCCAATATCCCGTACATAGACACAGGCATCCTGTTGATTGCGTTAAAGCCGCAAATCCAAGCGATAAAAATCACGAGACTCTTTAAGGCTATCATAAGATAATCCTTCGGGCCGATTACAAACGCATGCGTAACCTCCGGCGTTACCATAAGGAAAGAAAAGAGAGTATACGCAAAAAGCACCTCGATGACCGTGTTCCTCTCGAGGGCTTTCTTCTTCAATATTTCACGGGCGCCCTTAATCAGGGCATATAAAAAAACAAGCGACATCCACAACATGTTATTGCTTTAATTCCTTTGCTTTCCGCTTCTCTGCTTCCTTCTCACGCTTTTCGCGCTCCTTGCGGGCTTCCTTGGTCTCGGTTTCTCCGTTCTTTAGGGCAGCCTCCGCACGGATTTCGTCAATCATCTTTTCGGCAATCAGCTTCTTCACATACACATCGAAGCCCAGCTCGCAGATAAAGGCGAATTTCTTAAGGTAGTCCCGTTCTTCCTCGGGCAAATGTTCAAAAGAAGTCTCTGCTTTATTGTACTTCCGAATGATATCCTTCTTAAACTGCTCAATCTGAGAGAATTCAATCTTCCAGATTTCGTTATAGATTTCCTCCATTCCGGTACCTTCTTCTTTGCCAAAGAAGTCCCGTGCAATGGGCTCAAACAGCGTTTTAATATCATCAAGAGACATGATTCCCTTGTAATAATAGATAAAAATCAGATAGAGCACGTGCTCCTTGGTGTACTTCTTCTTGACCGGAGGCGGAAACATATCCTCTTTGGCATAGTTATTAATCATGGTCTTGGTCAGAAGCTTGTCCGTCTCGGGATAACGCGTGGAATTGCGAAGGTTCTCCTCCATGAGTGTGAGCACCTGATCCATGTAAAGATCAATTCCGGGGATATCTCGCGCCTTAATATAGTCCAGCTCGTTCAGACTGTTCAGTATGCTGTTTAAAAGATTATCAAGTTCGATATTCATACCACATATGACCTTTCAGCGTCTTCACTTAATACATACCGCGTATTATTATATAGTATTTAAAACCACTTAACAAGTAATGGTGCCAAAAAGTAATTCTACTTGCACCGTATCCGCTATGGTGGTATTATCTTACTGTAAAGTGTGAAAGTGTTACACGTTATCACATTAAAGTATGGAGGTATCGTTATGAACAATAAATTAAAGACCAAATCTGTAGATCATCTGATGGATGCTATCCTCTGCCTTGAGACCAAGGAGGAATGCTACAATTTCTTTGAAGACTTATGCACAGTCAATGAGTTGCTTTCTCTGGCACAGCGTTTTTCCGTAGCCACCATGCTGCGTGAGGAGAACACCTACATGAAGATTACCGAGGAAACCGGAGCTTCTACCGCTACCATCAGCCGTGTAAACCGTTCCCTCATCTACGGCTGCGACGGCTATGAATTAATCTTCAAGCGCCTCGAGCAGAAGCAGGCCGAAGAAAACAAATAGGCTCTGTGTGGACCCTTGGGGACAGGGCCGGTGGTTCATTTCATAAGAAAAAATAAGAGCGACTCATTTGAGCCGCTCTCTTTTTCTTATGAAATGAACCACCGGCCCTATCCCCAAGGGTCCACACAGAGCCACACGCTATCTTACTCGCCGAATTCCTCATCCTCTGCGGAAGGATTCATGTTGCACTTGCCGACGAAAATGGCCTTCTCGTCAATGGCCAGCGTACGGGTCGTAATGTCACCGTAAATCTTGCCGGTTCCCGTAACTTCCGTCTTGCCGGATGCCTTGGAATCGCCGTTAATCGTTCCTGCAATTAAGATGCTCTGTGCGGTAACGGTACCATTCACAGTTCCTTTTACGTCAACAACCACAATCGCTTCGGAAGTAACATCCCCATTCACTACTCCGTCAATACGAATTGCATCCGTTGAAGAGAAATTGCCGTCCACTACTGCGTTTGTACCAATAATTGTGCCGATACGCACTTCATCAAATACGCTCGCTGCTTTTTTGCCCATAAGTTTACCTTGCCTTTCCAGTTAACCAAAAACCTGCATCAAATCGGAAGGATCGATGTACTCTCCGTCCAGCATGATCTGATACCCCAATACAGTTGCGTCCGGACCCATGATATAGAGGATGGAACCGCTGATCACCTCAGCCCCTTCCATTACCTTGGGTTGGGAATTGTTGCGATACACGGATACATATCCGTTTCCATGATCGACCTTAATAACATTCAGATATTCGTCATCCGAGCCAACATAGGAAACAGTGCCACGGGCAGTCGCCAAAACGTCAACACCCTCGGAAGCTTCAAAGAGGATGATCGGTGCACTGGTTGATGCATCGAAATCTTCCTTGTAACCGCTTGCCCCGCCGATAGGAATACTGGTGGGAACACATTTCGTGGCCTCCTCGACAACCCTTTTGGCCTCCGCCTCCGTCATTTGATCAACGGTGCCGCTCAAAACAGCGACTTTATTCGTCAAGGTCTTGATGGTTGCTTCGTCTTCTGTAATGGTTTCCTTAAGCTGTGCAAGCTCCTCGTTCTGTTCCTCTGATTTCTGATTCGTCAGGTAAACAAACATGCCTGCTCCCAGTACAATTGCCGCTACGCAAAAAGCAAGAATTCCTCCCAAAACTTTCTTGGCTTTTATTGCATGCGAGCTTGTACGCTTTTGAACAACCTTTACATCCGGCCGGTCCGGAATCGTAATAATCGTGTAGTTTACGTTTTTCTTTTTCTTCTTATTGCCCAATACGGTCACCTCCGCAAACTGACATACATTCTATCACAATGCAATATACATTGTAAATATCTACCGATTTGGAATGGCCGGACAGACAAACGAAAATTAATGAACTTAATGTGGAAAATATTCATTTACTTTTGAAAATGCGTGTGATATTCTAACCATGTTGTATTAGAGCTTTAAAGCGCTACAACTAACATTCTTTTTATTTTTTTTGGAGGTATCATAATGAACAAAGGTACAGTTAAGTGGTTTAACAACCAAAAAGGTTACGGATTCATCTGTGACGAGCAGGGTGGCGATGTATTCGTTCACTACTCAGGACTGAACATGGAAGGCTTCAAGTCCCTTGAGGAAGGTGCTGCAGTTGAGTACGAAGTAATCCAGGGTGAGAAGGGTCCCCAGGCTGTAAACGTAACCAAGCTTTAATTCCCTCAATCCAATTTTTGTGCCGTTTCTTATAGAGTATAATGTTCATTATAGTTATATAAAAATAGCAACAGATGGGGACGGGAGTTTCTGTCACGTTAAGTGTCAGAAACCCCCGTCCTATTTGTTTAGTCTTCTACATATTCCAAAATGTCGCCGGGCTGACAGTTAAGAGCCTTACATATCTTGTCCAGCGTATCGATTCGAATCGCCTTGGCTTTCTGATTCTTCAGGATGGAGATGTTCGCCATCGTAATCCCGACGCGCTCCGAAAGCTCCGTAACACTCATCTTCCTTTTGGCGAGCATAACATCTACATTAATCACAATCGACATATCCTCACCCTCCTAAATCATCAGATCGTTTTCTTCCTGGATTTCGGCCGCCCTGGCAACCAGATGGGACGCCGTCGAGCAAACCACAACCACGGTAATTCCCACAAAGACAATCAGCATGGAAAACATAATCATGCTGCCGGAAGCTCCCAGAATGATAAACACCAACGCACCCACAAAATAGAATGCGGTATCAAAGGCCGTGATATAACAGATTTTGGTCAGGATGTGCGCATTCTCCACCGTGAAGGACCGGTCATTTCCGATGGCAATCGCCAGCTTTCGACCGTACCACAGTACGATATAGCAGGGCACGGCAGACACCCATACGAATATCATGAAGGGAGCCAGCCTGCTTTCCCCGCCCAAAAGGCTCACAAGATACTCGCTGCCATAGTGCGGCAATATGTATAAATAAAGTAAAGCTCCGATTACTGCAATTCCGCCGATTACCACGCGTAACCAGCCCGCAAAACTCTTCTGATTCATTTTTCATCCTTCCTTCCGTACATGCCGGCGCCAAAAACAATGGTGCAAAATACAAAAAAGCTGCAATCATCTGGATTGTAGCTTTTTTAACCATGAATGTCAATATGAATTTATTGAATTTCGATAAGTGTTCTTTCAACCTCTTCCATTTTAAGAGGTCCGCCAAAGATGTCGAGTGCCGACCCTATGGTAAAATCGAGGCGTCCCTGTGCATATTCCCACAAGAGCTTAATGTCCGCATGGCAACTGATTCCACCCGCATAGGTAATCGGGACTTTCGTAAACGTTCCAAGCATCTCACAAAGCTCACGGTCAATTCCGCTACGCTTGCCTTCCACATCCACGGCATGCACCAGAATTTCATCACAAAATCCGGCAAAGTACGTAAGGCTGTCCTTATCTAGTCTGACATCGGTTATTTTTTGCCAGCGGTCGGTCGTAATATAGTACCCGTCCTCCTGCTTCTTGCAGCTTAAGTCAAGTACCAGGCGTTCCCGGCCCGTCTCGGAAACCATTTCACACAGTCGTTTCTCGTCAACCGCGCCGTCACGGAACACATAGGAAGTAACAATCACATGGGAAGCTCCCGCGTCCAAAAACGACGCAGCGTTTTGAGGGTTAATACCGCCGCCCAACTGCAAGCCGCCCGGAAATGCGGAAAGCGCGCTCCGGGCCTGTCGGACCGTTTCCTCATAATACTCGCTGTCCGGCTTATTCAGAATGATGACGTGCCCGCCGTGCAGTCCGTGTTCCTTATAAAGCTGTCCGTAATACGAAGCATCATAATCGGACACGAAATTGTTTTGGGCGCTGTTGCCTGCGTCCTTAAGCGTCGAGCCGACAATCTGCTTCACCTTACCGTTATGAATATCAATGCAGGGGCGAAAGTGCATCCTCTTCTCCTTCACTAGCCGATGACATCAGCCATGGTATATAAGCCGGCGTCCTTGCCTTTTAAGAACTTCGCTGCTGTCACTGCGCCCTTGCCGAATACGGCTCTGGAATATGCAGTGTGCGAAAAAGTAATAACCTCATCGGTTCCTGCAAAGATTACGTCATGATCGCCGACGATGGTACCGCCGCGAATTGCGGAAATACCGATTTCCTTGGAATCACGTTTCTGACGAACCTGACTTCTGTCATACACGTAATGATACTCGCCACCCAGTTCCTCATTGATGGAATCTGCAAGTGCAAGTGCGGTGCCGCTCGGTGCATCCAGTTTCTGATTATGGTGTTTCTCTACAATTTCAATATCAAAGCCTGCCGGAGCCAAAGAGGAAGCGGCTTCCTTCAGCATTTTGAGCAAAAGGTTGATTCCCAAAGACATATTGGCGGAACGAAGAATCGGAACCTGCTCGGAAGCTTTTTTAACATGAGCTACCTGTTCCTCGGACAAACCGGTGGTGCATACTACGCAGCCCATCTTTTTGGAAACGCAGACATCAAGGAGCTTGTCCACTGCCTTGGCTGCTGCAAAATCAATTACAACATCTGCTTCTGTATCACAATCTTCTATATCTTTATATACGGGAAAAGCGTTGTGTCCGTCATCGAAAGGATCGACACCCGCAACAATCTGAATGTCCGGGTCGTCCTTGATAAGTCCTGCAATCATCTGTCCCATACGGCCGTTACAGCCATGCATAATTACATTAACCATGGGAAATCTCCTTTTTTACAGAATACCGTAAGCCTTCATTGCTTTGGAAAGGCGCTCTGCGTTCTGAGGCTCCATCTCCGTCAAAGGACGACGAAGCACGCCGGTATCGCGGCCCTGAAGCTCCAATGCCTTCTTAACGGGAATCGGATTGACCTCACAGAACAGGGCACTTACAAGGTCGATTGCCTCTAACTGAAGGCGGGTAGCCAGCTCGGTGTTACCATCGAAGAAGGCCTGGCAGATTTCATGGCACTGCTTCGGAGCAACATCGGACAGTACGGAGATAACACCCTTGCCGCCCAAGGAAAGAACGGGAACGATCTGATCGTCGTTGCCGGAATACAAATCCACACATCCGTCTGCAAGAGCCATCATCTTGGCCATATTCGTGAAATTAGCGGTAGCATCCTTTACACCTACGATGTTGGGAACATCTTTACATAAGGAAACAACCGTCTCGGGATTCATGGTGCAACCGGTACGTCCGGGAATGTTATAAAGGATGATGGGAACCTTTACAGCGGCAGCAATCATGGAGAAGTGCTCGTAAAGACCCTTCTGCGTAGCCTTGTTGTAATACGGTGTGACAAGAAGTAAGCCGTCCACGCCGTACTTTTCGGCCTCCTTGGAAAGATAAATCGCGGTTTCGGTGCAGTTACTTCCGGTACCTGCAATAACGGGAATTCGATGATTTACAACATCTACGCAATACTTAACTACCGCAAGATGCTCCTCGTGGGAAAGGCAGGAAGCTTCACCGGTCGTACCGCAAACGATAATTGCGTCGGTGCCTCCCTGAATCTGGTACTCAATCTGTTCTGCGAAGCGGTCGTAATCTACGCTTCCGTCCTTCTTAAAGGGTGTTGTAATCGCAACACCGGCTCCTTTGAAAATTGCCATTGCAAATTTCCTCCTTCGAATTATTATGGAAAATTAAAAAGCCGACTCAATCAAAGTCGGCTGCTTAAAATCATACGTCGGACACTTTGATTGATAGCACTCCATCCTCTCGCTCTCCATCCGCGTCGGATGACAGTCATACGCTTCTTAAACGTATGCCCAAGTGATACCCGGAAAAGGCCGGCTATCCTTTCGGCGTGATTCCCTTTCATCGGTCGTCTCCTGCACCTTCTGCATCGGACCGGTTACTGATGTTTCACGCAACCTCTACAAATCAACCAAATAATAACACCGCCTTTTCACTCTGTCAATCGCTTATTTCCCAAATAACAGTTAGTATTGCAAGATTAAATTCGAGGTGCTATACTCTTTCACGTTGTAAAAAAATAAGAAGAAACTGTTCACATTTGTTTTTAGCAAAAGAGGCATATATGCAGACAAAAAGAGAAGACATTCGTAACATAGCAATCATCGCCCATGTCGATCACGGCAAAACCACCTTGGTCGACGAGCTTTTGAAACAGAGCGGTGTATTCCGCGAGAACCAGGAAGTTGCCGAGCGTGTCATGGACAGCGGTGACATCGAACGGGAACGTGGAATCACCATTTTGGCCAAAAACACAGCCGTTACTTACAAGGGCACCAAAATCAACATCATCGATACCCCGGGTCATGCGGACTTCGGTGGCGAGGTAGAGCGTGTTCTTAAGATGGTCAACGGCGTTGTTCTGGTCGTCGATGCATTTGAAGGTCCCATGCCGCAGACCAAGTTCGTTCTGCGTAAGGCACTGGAGCTTAAGCTTCCCGTCGTCGTTTGTGTCAACAAGGTCGACCGTCCGGAAGCCCGTCCCGACGAAGTCGTTGATGAAGTCCTCGAACTCTTCATGGATCTCGATGCAGACGATTCCCAGCTTGACTGTCCTTTCGTTTTTGCCAGCGCCAAGAGCGGCTTTGCTTCTCTTTCTGCTGACGAGCGTGGTACCGACATGGTACCTCTGTTCGATACAATTTTGGATTACATTCCTGCTCCCACCGGTGACCCGGACGCAGGAACCCAGATTTTGATTTCTACCATTGATTATAACGAGTATGTCGGCCGTATCGGTATCGGTAAGGTCGACAACGGAACCGTCAAGGTGAACCAGGAGGTTGTCATCGTCAACCACCACGAGCCCGACAAAATGAAAAAGGTAAAGGTTTCCAAGCTTTACGTATTCGACGGGCTTAACAAGGTTGAGGTTACGGAAGCCGGCATCGGCTCCATCGTAGCAATTTCCGGTATTTCGGATATTCACATCGGCGACACCCTGTGTGCGATGGATCACGTCGAGCCCATCCCGTTCCAGAAAATCAGCGAGCCTACCATCGCCATGAACTTCATCGTCAACGATTCCCCGCTTGCCGGCAAGGAAGGCAAGTACGTAACCAGCCGTCATCTGCGTGACCGTCTGTTTAGAGAGCTCAACACCGATGTCAGCCTTCGTGTAGAGGAAACCGAGACGACGGAATGCTTCAAGGTCTCCGGTCGTGGTGAGCTGCACTTATCCGTTTTGATTGAAAACATGCGCCGTGAGGGCTATGAGTTTTCCGTCAGCAAGCCGGAAGTTCTCTATAGAAAAGACGAAAACGGCAAGCTGCTCGAGCCTATGGAAATGACCTACGTGGATGTTCCCGATGAATTTGCGGGCGCTGTCATCCAGAAGCTTTCCGAGCGTAAGGGTGAGCTTCAGAACATGGGAACCGGAGCAGGCGGATACACCCGACTGACCTTCTCGATTCCATCAAGAGGCCTCATTGGTTATCGTGGTGAGTTCATGACCGATACCAAGGGCAACGGTATCATCAACTCCGTATTCGACGGCTATGGTCCCTACAAGGGAGACCTTTCCTATAGAAAGCAGGGTTCCCTGATTGCATTTGAGGCAGGTGAGGCCATTACCTACGGTCTGTTCAATGCACAGGAACGTGGTATCCTCTTTATCGCTCCCGGCGAGCAGGTTTACGCCGGCATGGTTGTCGGCCAGACCGGCAAGGCAGAGGACATTGAGGTCAATGTCTGCAAGACCAAGCACCTCACCAACACCCGTTCTTCTTCCTCCGACGAAGCGCTTCGTCTGGTACCGCCCCGCATCCTTTCTCTGGAGCAGGCCATCGAATTCATCGACACGGATGAGCTTTTGGAGATCACTCCCAAGAACCTTCGAATCCGCAAAAAAATACTGGACCCCACGCTTCGCAAGAGAGCCCAGTTTGCAAAAAAGTGACGTCGGGGACGTTCCTTTTGTCACGAGGATGTGTACTTTGTCACGAGGATGTGTACTTTGTCACGGCCGCAATAAAAAATACGGCTCCATCGAGCCGCCAGAGCAATTCCATATAGAGACGAATCACGCTCCGCGTTATGCGTTTGAGCAGAATTGCGGAAGCGAAATTAAGTAAATCGTACGGCTCCTGCGGGCCGGGCGAGAACAATTTCATATAGGACGAATCACATTCCGAGTTATGCGTTTGAGCAGAATTGCGGAAGCGTAGTTAAGTAAATCGTACGGCTCCTCCGGGCCGGCGAGAACAATTTCATATAGAGACGAATCACATTCCGAGTTATGGCTTTCTAAGTGTTTTGAGTAGTTTTTCGGTAAGTGACGCAACCGGCCTCTACGCGCCATCCGTGCCGCGTATCGGCCTCGCCCGACCATCCGGGTCGGCCGTTGCTGCGTGCTTACAAAACACTAAGAAAACCTATAACTCTCCATGAATCGATTCGCCCTATATGAATTGCTTCTCTCCGGCCCGGTGGAGCCGTTTTCGTTTCGGCAGAA
>JAZLJD010000070.1:0-3558 GCA_045617725.1 Lachnospiraceae bacterium | reverse complement strand
CAATTTCCGGTGTCATGGTTCCCACGGAGGGTGAGGTCATTACGAATGGTCACATCTCAGCTCTTCTGGAGCTGGCGAGCGGTTTTGACCCGGATTTGACGGTAAAGGAGAATGCCTATCTCCGCGGAGCGATGCTCGGTTATACGCGCGATTTCATGGATGAGAAATATGATGAAATCCTGGATTACGCCGAGCTGCGTGAGTTTGAGGAAAGACCTTTCAAGCAGCTTTCTTCCGGCATGCAGAGCCGTTTGGCCTTTGCGGTTGCTTCTATGGTGAATCCGGATATTCTGATTCTGGATGAGGTCCTTTCGGTCGGGGACGGAGCTTTTCAGGAGAAGAGCGCAAAAAAAATGAGAGAGATCATAAACAGCGGTGCAACCACCATTCTGGTCTCTCATTCCATTCAGCAGATTCGGGAACTCTGCACCAAGATTCTTTGGCTGGACCACGGCCGACAGATTGAATTCGGGGACGATGTGCAGGCAATCTGCGATAGGTATGAAGGCTTTTTGGCTGGGACATATCAAGTTTGAAATTTAGGAGCTGATTTGATAATGTTTAGAAAAATGCTAAAAAGAATTCTTTTAGCACTATTGCCGAGAAGAGCTTTTATATCATTAAAATGGTGGCTTAGCAGAAGAAGCAAAAGATTTGAACTGACTGCAGAGGAATTGAGTGAATACTATCCTATGCTGAAGAAAAAAGCAAAGCAATCATCGAATCAGCTGAAAGAAGGAGTAAACCTGATAGGATATGCCAGGTCGGAAATCGGGCTCGGTGAGGCTTGCAGAAATAACGCAGCAGCTCTCAGCACGATTAAAGATTTAGATTGGAGTATTTACGATATCAGGATTGGTGATTTCGCAAGTCATAATGATTACTCGTGGAGCAGCAAATTCAGCGACAGCATAGAATACAAAGTGTCAATTATCAATATCAATGCAGATGGGTTTCCCATGGAATGCAGTAAGTTGCCCATAGAGTTCTTTAACACATATAAAATCGGTATCTGGTATTGGGAGCTGGAGAATTTCCCGGAAGAATGGGATTATTCGTTCAATTTGGTCGATGAGCTGTGGGCACCTACCCATTTCATTGAAGAGGCAATGAAACGAAAAGCAAAATGCCCGGTGCTATATATGCCAACCAGTACGGAACCCGAGGAACCTCCAAAGATGTTTGACAGGAAGTTTTTTAATCTTCCTGAAGACGCTTTCCTGTTTTTCATGATGTATGACAAAAACAGCACAGCATCGAGAAAGAATCCACAGGCCGCAATTAATGCATTCAAAAAATCCTTTTCGCCGAATGACATGACAGTCGGTCTGGTGATTAAAGTAAATAATGCATTAAAAGATGATGACGAATTTGAAAAACTGAAAGGAGTCTGCGGCGAGTATCAAAACATTTTTTTTATATCTGGAACGCTTCCGAGAATTCAAGTCAATGCATTGCTTAAGGGCGTGGATGTTGCTATTTCATTACACCGCAGTGAAGGACTCGGTTTACTGTGTATGGAGGCTATGTACTTTGGTAAGCCTGTGATTGCGACAAACTGGTCCGGGAATACGGACTTTATGAATAAGAACAATTCCTGTATGGTAGATTATCGTATGGTTAAAGTTGCTGATGAAGACGGACCCTACAGATTATCCGGCAATCAGTTTTGGGCAGAAGCAGATGTTGAACAGGCGGCTTCCTTCATGAGTAAGCTTAAATCGGATAAAGAGTTCTATAATCAAATAGCCATGGCTGGTAAAAAGACGATTCTGGATGTATACTCACATAATAATTGTGGTGAAAGAATGAATAGAAGAATTCGGGAAATACTCAAAGAGTTATAAGTTAGTAAAATAATAATATACAAAGGGGAAAGAAATGAAAGCAATTATTACCGGAAGCGAAGGCTTCCTCGGGCATTATCTTGTTCCCGAACTGGAATCAAACGGATATGAAGTCGTAAAGTGCAGCTGGCCGGAGTTGGAAGGTTATATTTCCATGGACATTCTGAACAGAGACCGCGTCCGAGAAGTTCTTACAAAAGAGAACCCGGATGTCATCTTCCACCTGGCAGGGCAGTCCAATGTTCCTATTTCCTGGAAACAGCCCGTCATGACAATGGAGACCAACGCTGTCGGCTTCATCAACATTCTGGATGTTGTCCGTGAGCTCAATCCGCAGATGCGCATTGTCGCTATCGGTTCCTCCGATGAATACGGGAATCTGATGGAGCTCGGCAATAACGTAACCGAAGATACGCCCGTCAATCCGATGACACCCTATGCTGTATCCAAGGTGGCGCAGGAGAATATCGGCCTTGTCTATAACAGAGCGTATAAGATGAACATCTGCATGGTGCGTTCCTTTAACCACGGAGCCAAGAACCAAATTCGCGGCTTTATGATGACGGACTTCGCTTCGGGTATTGCCGAAGTGGAGCAGGGCAAGAGAGACTGCCTTCTTGTCGGCAACCTGGAGAGCAAGAGAGACTTCACGCACGCCAAGGATGCCGTCAGAGCCTACCGCCTGATTGCCGAAAAAGGCCTTGCAGGAGAAGTGTATAACGTCGGTTCCGGCAATCCCTATTCCGCACAGGAGATTCTGGACAAGATGAGAGCGCTGGCCAAGTGCGAAATCCCTGTTAAGCAGGATCCGGCCAGAATGCGTCCGAGCGATACTCCCGTTGTCCGCTGTAATCATGACAAGCTTACCGCCCAGACCGGTTGGGAACCGCAGTACACAATGGATGACATCGTTGCCGATGTCGTGGAAGACTGGCGCGAAAGAATCGCAAAAGGAGAATAAAACCTATGCTGAATGTTGAAAAAACAACGCTGGAAGGCGTCTATCTTGTAAAGCCCTCGGCCCACGAGGATGCGAGAGGCAACTTTTACGAGACCTATAACGAAAAGGAATACAAGGAAGCCGGTCTGACCGCAAAGTTCGTGCAGGACGATGTATCCAAATCCGTCAAGGGCGTTCTGAAGGGCATGCACGGCGACCCGGGAACCACAAAGCTTGTCCAGTGTGTATCCGGCAGTGTCTATGCCGTCATTCTCAACTGCAACGAGGAATCACCGGACTTCGGCAAGTGGCAGAGCTTCATTCTCTCCGATGAGAACAAATACCAGCTCTATGTTCCGCCTATGTACGGCAACGGATATTACGTTCTTTCCGATACAGCCGTCTATACCTATAAGCAGGATACCTATTACGGCGAATACAAGCAGTTCACCTATAAATATAACGACGAACGCTTTGGCATCGAATGGCCTGCCGAAGCCTCCGTTATCTCCGAAAGGGATAAATGATGTCACTTTACGATTTGAGAAAGGCAGACTTCGCCTTTGAAGATGCCCGCGGCTGCCTTACCCAGCTCGTGCATGAAGGCTTTGCCCAGGTTAACGTGCTCTTTACAAGAGAGGGCGTCATCCGCGGCGGCCACTATCATAAAATCTGCGATGAGGCTTTTTATGTCATCAATGGCAGCGTGGAGACCACTCTGCGGAAAACCGGGGAGAGCGAAACAGAGGTTGTTACCTTTTCCAGGGGAGA
>JAZLJD010000069.1:0-24939 GCA_045617725.1 Lachnospiraceae bacterium | reverse complement strand
TACTCAAAACACTTAGAAAACCATAACTCGGAATGTGATTCGTCTCTATATGAAATTGTTCTCGTCCGGCCGTTGGAGCCGTACGATTTACTTACCTACGCTTCCACAATCCCCTTCCCAAACGCATACCTTTCAGCGAATGTGATTCGTCTCTATATGGAATTGCTTTTCTTCGGCTCAGCGGAGGCGTTTTTTATTGCGGCCGTGACAAAGTACACATCCCCGTGACAAAAGGAACGTCCCCAATACAATGCTTCACTGCTTCAATGTGCTAAAAACCCCCGTCCCCATTAACTCATCTTCGACAGCAGTTCGACCAAATTCTTGGCACGGATGGGTTTGGCGAGGTGAGCGTTCATGCCGCTTTCAAGCGCCTTCCGGCGATCCTCCTCGAAGGCATTGGCGGTCATGGCGATGATGGTAAGGCCGGAGTAATCGTCATTCTCCAAGGAACGGATGGCCTTCGTGGTCTGGTAGCCATCCATGTAAGGCATCTGAATATCCATGAGGACGAAGTCATAGTAATCCGGCTTGTGCTCCATGACCTTCTTAACGGCTACGGAGCCGTCCTCCGCTTCCTCTACAATCATGCCCTCGCCGGTCAGAATATCCACCGCAATCTCGCGGTTAAATGCAATATCTTCCACTACAAGCACACGCTTGCTTTCAAGTGAAATCAAATCCGGCAGCTTCTCGTGTACGTACTTCTCATTCACGTATTCTGCCAGCATAAAGTCAAAGGTAATGGTGACACAGGTGCCCTTGTTCAGCTCGGAAGTAACGTCGATGGTTCCTTCCATCTGCGTAACCAGTTTCTTTACAATCGCCATGCCGAGGCCGGTGCCCTGGATGCCGCTCTTTGTAACGTTCTCCGCGCGCGAAAAAGCTTCAAACAGGCGGTCCAGCATTTCGCGGCTCATACCTATGCCGGTATCCTCGATTACAAAAGCATATCGGGCGTAATTCTTTTTGTCAGAAGGGTACTGGCTGACTTCGATACGGACGCTTCCGCCCGGCTTTGTGTACTTCACGGCATTGGAAATGACGTTAAGAAGTACCTGATCCACGTGCAGGCGGTCGGCATAGACCTTGAAATCCTGTACGCGACTCTTGTCGAACTCGATGTTTAAATCCCCGGCGCCCTGAATCGCGCCAACCATGTTGATGAGGTTCTCGGCGGCTTCATTGATGTCGACCTCTTCCTTCTCGATATGGACCTTGCCGTTCTCGATGCGTGCCATATCAAGGACATCATTGATCAGTTTCAAAAGGTGCTGGGTGGAAATATCTATCTTGGAAAGGTAATCCATTACCTTCTCCGGATTGTCTATGTGCTTTTGGGCCATCTCCGTAAAGCCGACGATAGCGTTCATGGGCGTTCGAATATCGTGGCTCATGTTAAAAAGGAACTCGCTCTTGGCACGGTTAGCCTGCTCAGCTTGCTTTTTGGCGTCCTGCAGGGTCTGCTCGTACGCCTTCTCCTCGTCGACGCAGTACATACCCATAACGACACCGCTCAAATTCGTCTTGTCAATGGCACACTTTAAGCGGTAATTGTGCACCTCATAGCCCACAAAAGCCCTGAAATCCACGTTGACGGTTCCCAGGGTCTGCAAATCCGTCATTACAATGTCTCGGTCCATCTCCTTTAGGAAGCGTGGTAAATCCTCCGGGACAATAATCTTGTTTAAAAACCGGTCAAGCCGTATATTCGACGGCAGGCTCGCATCGATACGGTCCAGAATCCGTCGCACATTCTCGCTCGCGTAGTACCTGATAATCTCGTTTTTCTCGGTGTCCACATAGAATACGTAGTCGTAGCTCTCCGAAAGTGCATTGATAATCTCAAGGCCACGCTGCGTCTTCTGTGCTTCCCGACGCTGTCTCCTTATTTCCTCATCCTTGACACCAAAGCCCAGAATCAGTTCATCGGAAGCATCCTTCACACGTACGACCTTCATCTCGGTATACTTGCCTTCGTTGTTCCGGTAGACCTCGGTAAAGGAATCCTTACTCTCCAAATGCTCCAGCAGATAGTCCAGTGTCAGGACCTCCTCCATCATGATTCGGTCGCTGTCGAAAACGCCGGTTTCCAGATACGTTTCCGCCGCATCCGGCGATTTCATTCTGGCAAAGGTCTGTCCGAACATTCCAAGACTTCTGGGTGAAAGCTTGTAAGCCACCAGTTCGTTCCTCGGTATGTTGACAAAAAATACGCTCTGATAGTCCGCGGACAGTGCATCGATGATGGTGTAATACTGCTGCAGGCGTCTTTCGTTTTCGGCCTCCAGCTTGTTATAAACACGGCTCGTAAACATCCGCGAAACGACGTAGGTATAAATAATACAGATTCCGAGCATGTAGCCTGCGGAGTTGAAGGGAATGTCCGGATATAGGTACTGCAGGACGCCCAAAAGCAGGGGTGCCATGATATAGGCAATTCCCGCCAGGTAATTATGTTCCTGCTCCTTGTGACGTACGAACACGCGCACGGCGGACAGAATAATGATAAAAATAAACACGAGGATCTGGTATGCATAGAATACAAAGTGCAGTGTTCCCGTGTGGAAGCCTTCCCCGTCAATCATGAAGATGATCGGATGACCGGGATTAATCAGAATCAGGACCATCTCGCCCAGAATCGGAATGCCCAATATAAGTCGGTTAATCATGGGGTGCTTGATTGCACCGCCCGAATAATCCAAGATGTAGCACAGCCAAAGGAACGGCGCACAGGCCAGCATCACGTAGCGGCCGGTGGTAATGATAAAAAATACCACTTCATTGACGAAATACCCGGCTGCAAATGCACCCCAAAGTGCATCCATCAAACAGAAAAAGACCGTAAAGGTCGTCAGCATCATGAACGACCTGTCGGTCTTATTATTTCTGTCAAACGTAGCATACGTTCTGTCGCAGATAATGTATGTGGCAAGTGCACAGACCAGCGACATTATGGAATATAATATGCTTATCATAAATCCCCCTCAATACCGCTATTTCTGCGACTTGTAGCGCGACTTCTCTTCATACATCTGTGCATCCGCACGTTCCATAAGCGTAGCAACGGTATCTCCGTCGCCAAAACGTCCTTCCACATAACCGAAGCTTAAGCTGATTTTGTAAGGCTTGCCGCCTATGGTATTGGCCTTGTCAATCTCGGCGTTTACATGAGCCTTAATGCTGTCAATATCCTCGACAGACTTATTCACACCAACAAGCACAAACTCGTCACCGCCGTACCGTGCCAAAAACCAAGGTGTATCCGCTTGGGCTACGGACTTTCTGAGCGCTTCGGCCAGCATTCTTAAGGCATGGTCGCCCTCTATATGACCATAAAGGTCGTTAATACTCTTAAACTTATTGATATCCGTTACATAGATGCAGACACGCTGTACCCCATCCGAGCGCATCAGCTTATCGTAGTAACGATTCAGTTCATGACGGTTGTTAAGACCCGTGAGTTCATCCAGTGAAATCATGTTGCCCTGTCTGTTGACAAAGACAATGAGCAGGCTGACCGTAAATCCGACCTGCAGAATGGTAACTCCATAGAACAACATCTGGAAAATGGAAGACACCATAATGGGCAGGATAAAGGAAACAATATTGGAAACCGCCTCATTCTTCAGGGCACCATACTCCTTCATGGAGCGTGCAACAATAATCGCAGTCGCCGTAATGATAATCAGCCAGGCCGCAATCGGAGCGATATACGCACCTGCCGTTCTGTGGTAAGTATGATGCTCATCCACATAGAAACAGAACTTCGTCCAGGGCGAAGTCGCAATCAGCAGGGTCAGAACCGCAAGCACGGCGGTAAGTACCTTGCCGACCTTGGATGTCCATATTCTTTGGCCCATGTTCTTGCAATACATGAAATCGGCCCAGAAATAGGACATAACAGGCGTTGCCGCGATGTAAACCGCATTGCCCAGACTTACCCAGAAGGTGTTCTTACCATCGGCAATCCAGGCAATCATATCAGATATGCAGAAAACCATAGCAACCCAAATCAGGAGGGAGAATATACGGTCCTCCGTTGCATGATTCTGATATTTACGGCTATTGACATAAAACATGTACGCCAGTATTACAACAGCAACCAGATTTGTTTGTATGTAATATACTATCGGATCAATCATGGGGTAATCCTCTCGTATCAGTCTCTGTTACTTATTTCCTGTAAGTAAAGTTCTTAAAGGTTACATAGGTATCGGACTCGCCACCTGCATACGCATACATACCGATGCAGCAGCCTACGAAACCGCCGGCAACTTCCGTGGAAAGATTCGATACGCCGGCTTCGCCCAAAACAATGTCGCCTGCCAGAACCTTGGTGTTCAATCCGTCTACCACGATGGAAAGTGTTACTTCATTGCCACGCGCAGCCCCGGAAAGCTCGCAGGAACCGATGACCTCGTCCTGTCCTCTTTGGCACAGAACCATACGGCACTGACCGTCGCATACTTCCGCACGCAGGTTGAAGTAGTTGTTCTGCATGAGCACCATACCGGCACACTCGCCTGCTTTCAGGCTGCTGTAATCGAAGGTAGCCGTGGAAGTAAAGTGATGATGCTGCTGACGGATGCATACGTAGGAAGGAGACTTCACGGACTTGATATCGTCCGCACCCGCCTTTAAGCGGAAGCCTTCCGGCGAAAAAGCAAACATATCGTTCGGGTAGTTTCTAAGCATCAGGAATTCGTCGCCGAGCTCCTGCATCTTGGTGAAATCATAGTCTTTGTCCGTGCCGGGAATCGTGGTCTTGTGATTCGTACGGCAGGTGTAGGAATTCGGATCCTTCTCGGGATCCCAGGCAGGAAGATTAATCTCTACGGTATCCTCCAGCTTGCCGACACCGGGGCATACAACCGGCCAGTCCTCTTCCCAGATGAAACGAGCCAGGAAGGTTTCACGACCCATGGTTGTAAAGCGTTCTAAGGGGCGAACTGCCAGAATGGTCATAAACCATTCATTGTTCGGGGTCTTAATGATATCGCCGTGGCCAACGTACTTAATCGGGTAATCGGCGCCCAGATGACGGTGGGTCAGAATCGGGTTCTTCGGGTTGCCGACATAGGGTCCCCAAATATCCTTACTGCGGCAGATCATAACGGAATGCTCGGGACCTGTACCGCCTTCGGCGTGCATGATGTAGTAGTAGCCGTTCTCTTTATAGATATGCGGGCCTTCGGGCCAGATACAACCGCGAAGTGCACCGTTCCAAACGTTCTTTTTCTCGCCTACGAGCTGCATGGTCTCAAGGTCAAGCTTGGAAATATAGATGTACCAGTCACCGCCGTACTGCTCTCCGTCCGGATTGGGATGCGTACCGACATAGTAGCAGGTTCCGTCCTCATCGAAGAATAGGGAAGGATCGATACCGTCAGCGTCCTTGACATAATAGGGCTCTGACCAGGGACCTTCGGGATTGTCCGCTGTGACGATGAAATTGCCGCCCCAGGAAACGTTCGTGCAGATACAGTAGAACTTGCCGTTGTTGTAACGGATGGTAGGAGCAAACAGACCTGCGGAATGCTGTGCATTCGGAAGCGGAAGCTGGGAATGACGATCGAGAATATTACCGATCTGCTCCCAGTGAGCAAGGTCCTTCGAATGCATGAGAGACAGTCCCGGGAAATAAGCAAACGTGGAATTACATAAATAGTAGTCCTCTCCGACAGCGCAGATGGACGGGTCCGGATAGAATCCCGGCATGATAGGGTTTTGTGCGTATACAGCCATTTGTAAATAACCTCCGTATTATTAAGTAAGATTTTATTACATACGTGGTCTCTTAAGCCACAGTATTAATTATTCGTTAACCTTCCGGCTCCGAGTCCTCGATTGCATCCGCTTCCTCGGCACTCCGGCTGCGTTCTCCGGGCTTTTTGAACAGGGAAATGACTCCCGTATCGTTTAAGTCCACAAGAATCGCTGCTGTAATCGGAAGTGCAAAAAGGCCGATGCCGCCGATAATCTTGGTACCTGCATACATACAGGTCAGGGTCACAATGGGCCTGAGTCCGACCCGCTTACCGACAATCTTGGGTTCAATAAACTGTCGCACGATTACGACCGTGGCATACACGACGAACAGGCCGATACCGCGTGGCAGGTCTCCGATGATCATCGTGATGACCGACCAGGGAAGCAGGATCATACCGGAACCTACGATAGGGAAAGCATCAAACAAACCGATTAAAACGGCAATCAGGAACGGATGGTCCACCCCGATAATCAGAAGTCCGACTACGATCTCCGTAACCGTTATGACAAAAATAATGAAATAACTCTTGATGAACTGCCAGACAATATCCAGGAAAGAATCGCAGATACGCATGGAAAGCATCAACGCTCTGGAACGCAGGTTCCGCTTGATGAATTCCATGATGCGTTCATAATCAATCGCAATGAAAACGGTTGCAATGATACAGATAATGACATTTAAAAGAATGGACGGCAGTGACGTTGCAAGGGAAGCCAGTTCTGTCACGGCCTTGGCGGAAGCTGTCGTTACAAAGCTTCCTATGGAATTAATCATGTTGGGAATGAGGTCGGAAATCGTGTCGACATTCGTCCCCTTGTGTGTAAGAGCATACGCCATCAGGTTCTTATAGACCCTGTCAAAGGCGGGCTCGATGGTTTCGTTATAGAAGACAGGGACCTGCTCGAGCAAATCGCTCACCGTATCGGAAAGCTCAATCACGAAGAAGGTTACAAAGCCCACTGCCAAAATCAAAAGAACCACAACGGAAATGATGGAAGCGGCCTTCTTGGGAAGACGAAGCTTACGCTTCACGGTCACACGCTCACCCTTACGCTTTACGGTGCGTTGCTCCAAAGATAAGAAACGTGATAACGGACGTGCGATACTTGCAAGTGCAAAAGCAAGAATGATGGGGAGCATTGCACTGACGAAATACTTAAGTACCAAAATAATCAGCGCAACAATCGCTGCCAGGTAAGCCAGATTGATTAAAAATTCTACCTTTGGATTTTGGTTTTTGGTCGTCTTCAACGTAACATTCCCCTTTAATTATTTCTACTGTTGTGTTTTTGAATATGCAATCTGTGTAAGGAAGTTGTAATAACCGCTCTTAATGGCTGTTGCATTGTGATCCGCTCCGGTGATTTCAAACCAGATATGCTCCACTCCGTTACGCTCCATGATTTCGTGGTAGCTCTTCGGGAAGGTGCCGACCACGCCGTCCTTCGTACCGCAGCAGTCCATCAATACGGTGAGTTTATTCTCGTCCGTGGCAAAAACAAGTTCCTCCTCGGAAAGCTGTCCGGGATGTACCATGGCCCAGTCCTGGCCGGGTGTTAAGCCGGGGGCGGGAGAAATCGCACAGGCATAAGCAAAGAGGTCGGGACGCTTGCAGGCAATGTATAAGGTCTCGCGGCCGCCCATGGAGAAGCCGGAAAGCGCTACATTCTCACGGCCTTCCTTCACGGAAAACTTGCTGTTTATGTAAGGAATCAAATCGTCTGCAAAATCATTGATGAAATTGTCGTAAGGAAGGAGCGATATGGGATCGTCCATCTTGGGAACCTCCGACTCTTTCGTACGGGCATACATGTTGGGGAATACGAGAATCCATTCCTCTGAAAGGCCGTCGGCAGCCATATTTCCGAAGATTGCTTTAATCTTGTTACCGGCATCCAGCATGGAATTCTCATCGCCGAAAATACCGTGAAGAATGTACATAACCGGATACTCGCGATCCTCGGAATAATCCACGGGAAGCAGGTAGTTGTAACCACGCTCCATGCCGCAGGTATTGGAATAATAGGTATCATGAACGAACTCGCCGTAATTCACACCGAAGCGTGTCTGAGCCACGGAAGGCGGGCAAAGCTCCTTGATGCTGTAATCTGCTTCCTCGGGTACTTCCGAAGGTGCCACGGAAGGTTCCGTGGAAGGTACCGCCGAGGGTGCCTCGGAAGGTGCTACGGGTGCCTCGGAAGCAGCCTCTGTAGCCGTAACATTCAAATTCTGTTCGTCCATCGTAATATCTCCTTTATCGCAGGCGGTAACCGCCATAATCATACATGCCGCTGTTGCGACAACCAATAATCTGTTCTTATGTTTCATAGATTCACCCTATATACATGCTTAGATTTATTCTACCATCCGACGTGCCTTTGCACAACGCGAAATGCCTATTCCTGTGCATAGAACTTCCGGGGCTTGACCGCATAGTTGCCAAAAAGCATGTATGCAGCAATCTCAAGGGCCGCATCCAGCAGAACAAAGGCCACCAAAGCAACCTGACCGTTAGCGGTAAAATCCCGTACAAAGAGCTCATGCACGCACTGTCCCGCAGCGCTTATAAGCATCAGTACCACTACCGCAAAAAGTACCAGGGAGAAGGTACGCTCATAATCATCGGGACGGGCGATATAAACGACCATCATGATGGCAATCACAAGGAATGAAAGAACCGTGCAGACCCTGAAGAAATCCATGTAGTTCTTAAGGAAGTTCTGGGCATGGTTGAGGGACATGAGATACGCCTCCAGCACGTAGCAGACCGCCCTTGCAAGATTCAGGGTCAAAAGCCATACTGCTGCCGAGCGAAGCCCCTTCGTCTCCTTCTTGCGAAACTGAATTCCGATCTTGATATACGGCACCAGCATGAGGGAGGTCGCGGGTACATCCACGAGATACTGTACGTAGTAAATGGGCTCCTCCCGGGCCAGCGTGAAAAACCAGCTCGAGTATACCCCCTGTCCCAAAATGGAAATCAGAGACAGTATGAGCTGTATGGTCTGGGAAATAAGAAAAAGCCACCCCACCAAAGTGGTGAACCTGCCTAATTTTGTCTTGTTCATGTACTAATCCTTTCGATAGCAATATACACAAATATTTTAACATTTTTTTATACTAAAATCCATGTTTCTTCAATTGTTTCACCCCTGTTTTTTTAGTAAAATACGAACTGTAGGCCTGCGCGGCATTGTCTTTGGCGCAGCCCAATTAGTGTGAAAAATGCAGGCATTTTTCACGCGACACTTTGTGTCGCAATCCGTAGCAGTTTCGCTGCAATGCAGTGAAGGGCTAAATATACCGGATTGCGAAATGCGGGGATTTATATGGAGGTACCGAACGTGAAATTCGTCAGCATACTGGACAAGCATGAGGTGATCTGGAAGGATTCCCCCAATGCGGATTACTATACCGACCTGAATCTCAGACAGATCATCGACGCCATCTCGAAGGGTTGGGGCGAAAACGTCGAGAAATACTACAATTACTTCCCCAAGGATGCGGAATCGGAGGAATACCGCCGCATCGTGTACCGTGATTTGTGCCTGCCCGGCGTCTACGAGGCTCTGTGTGCCTTCTACAATAAGATGTGTGAGCGCAAGTCCATGGTGGCCAAAAAGAACGACGCGCGTCACGAGCTGCAGCGTGAAATCTGGCACATCTCCGAGGTTGCACTGTATTGCAGCGCCCTCAAAAACATGTATGACGCCATCAGGGACGTTCCTTTCGTCTCGGAAGGCATGCGTGACTTCACCGCGGCAGTGGGCGAATACATGGTATCGCCCGAATATAAGGATATGGAAGCAACCGCTTACCGCTTAAAAGAGGAGCTTCAAGACAGTCGCATCACCCTGGTGTACGAGAACGGAAGGCTCGCGCTTTCCTCCATCGACCCGGCCGGCGAGGTCAATGCCCGCCACAGCGAATCGGACGGCGAAAGCATTCTTCGGAAGCTCTATCCCGAGAACGGTGAGCACATCATAAGTCCTTTTGCCTATACGCCGGACCTTGACGGACTCGAGCGCGAAATGATGCGCTTTTACATGCACAAAAAGCCCAAGCTGTTTGATACGGCTGAGGATTTTTACAATAAGTATGAGGACTATGCCTGTGATTTCATTCTGCTCTTCGTAGAGGAGGTTTCCTTCTATCTTTCCTTCCTGCGATTTGAGAAACACATGGCATCCGAAGGCTTTGCTTTCTGTGAGCCGGAGGTCAAAGAGGACCGACGCATTGAAGCTGTCGGGCTTTACGATCTGGCACTTGCCGCCAGCAATGTGCTTAGGCACCAGCCCGTTATCAGCAACGATTTCTACTACGACGACCACGAGTTATTTTTTGTCCTGACGGGACCGAACCAGGGTGGCAAGACCACCTTCGCACGTTCCTTGGGACAGCTCGTTTTCTTTACCAAAATGGGACTGCACGTGCCCGCTCAGAGCGCGAATCTCCACTACTTCTTCGATATCTGCACGCACTTCTCCGTGGAGGAAAGCGTGGAAACAGGACGAGGCAAGCTGATGGAGGAGCTTGTACGACTGGCTCCCATGATGGAACACAGCCGCGGCGATGTATTCGTCATTCTGAACGAGCTCTTCACGACGGCAGCGAATTACGATTCCTGCATCATGGGTGGCAAGGTGCTCGACCACTTTATCGGCGCCGGCTGCCACGGCATTTACGTAACGCATCTGACCGAGCTTTTGGAATCCAGGGGCAGTGCGGTCGGCCTGTGTGCACAGCTTGATGAAAACGGCGTCCAGTCCTTCAAAATCAACCGTGAGCTCAAGGAATACACAAACTGTGCTGCCGGACAGGTGAATAAATATCACCTCACCTACGAAGATTTGAAGGAGAGACTCAGATGAACGCTTACCTTTTGTACAAGGACCGCGACTGGTCCTCACCCGAATACTATTACGACTACCGCTCCATCACCCAGGACCTCGGGCTGAACACGCTGTTTCTCTTCGGCTCCAAGGAGGTAGAATACGACCACGGCACCATCAAGAACATCACAGACTCGGATGTATTCATCCGCGATGTCATGCAGGGCGTCGTACTCACGCCGCTCAAGACCGAGGCTGAAATCGTTTTCCGCCAGGAGATTCTTAAGGACTGCATCGCCCACGAGGACATGACCGAGGCACTGTACCGCTGCGTCAGCAAAATGCTTGAAAAATGGGACATGCTGGGTCGCCGTATCAACGGCAAGAATTCCGGCAAGGACAATATCGGCAAGCTGATTACCCGTATTCAGGAGCTCAGGCTCTTTACGGACACGCTTACCATGCTCAAAACAATCCTGAAGGAAACCTATGTGGATTTGAATTCCGAGGGCCTTAAGGGGCTCTGTGACAGGCTGTGTGCGGAATATCCGGACGAGCTCGAAGCGGAACTCAAAGACCTTATAACACGCATGGATTTCTATGTGAGCGATGGTTCTTCCGAGGGGGAAACGCCCATGATCGGTAAGCCCCGTATCGTGCTTGAATGCAATGTGGGCGGCGGTTGCAAGTGCGAGGATTTCTATCTGAAGGAAGTAAACACCCTGCAGAAAAAGTACCGCGACCCCAAGAGCGTGGTCAGCAAGGTATCCAAATATATCGGTTCGTATGCCCCCGGCAGCGTTGACTGCGATGCTTCCCCCGAATGCGAACGTCAGGCCAATAACATTGAATATTATGTAGTGAAATATATGATGAGCTTCTGTGAGCCCTTCATGAAGAATTTTGAGAATTTCTTCGACCGTTTTCACTACCAGATTGCTTTTTACCGCGGAGCGGTGAATCTGTCGCACCATATGAAACGCTTCGGAGTCGACTACTGCTATCCTACCGTCACAGGTCAGGATCGTCTCGTATTCTCCGAGCTCAAGGAGTTCGTTATGTGTATCGAGCAGCGCGTCAATGCCGTCGGAAACACCTGCGCCATCGACCCCAAGATGCTCATTATCATCACCGGTGCCAATCAGGGTGGTAAGTCCACCTTCCTGCGTTCCCTGGGCATCGCCCAAGTCATGATGCAGTGCGGTCTCATGGTCGTGGCCACCTCCTACGCAAGCGGCATCTTTACTCACCTATTCATGCACTTTACCCGTCGCGAGGACAGTGAAATGAACTCCGGTCGTCTTGATGAAGAGCTGAACCGAATGAGCCAGATCGTCGACCACCTCGGTCCCGATTCACTGATTCTCTTAAATGAATCCTTCGCGACTACCACCGAGAAGGATGGTTCCGTCATCGCCTACGATATCATCAAGGCACTTAAAGAAGCCGGTGTAAAGATTATCACGGTAACGCATCTTCTCTCCTTCGCCCAAAGGATGTATGCCGAGGCGCAGGAAGTCACTGCGCAAGGCACCGAAAGCGGCGTCACCTTCTTCTGTGCCGAGCGTAAGGAAGACGGCAGCCGAACCTTTAAAATGAAGCAGTCCGTACCGGAACTCACCAGCTTCGGACTGGATCTGTACGAAAGAATTATTGAAAAAAAGTTTGAATAAGAAAATGACCGGCCCCGCGGGATTCCCCCGCGGGGCCGGTCACTTCATCACGTTTCCTCTCGGAATCCCGTGTTAATCTGTTACATGATAATCAGTCCCCAAACGCCGGCGGCGCAACCGATGATTCCGGCAGCGATGATAACGACGAGGATTGCCTTGTCATTAGACTTCTCGGACTTCACACAGATGATGGAACTTACAAATACAGTGATAATACACAGTGCGACAATCGAAAACAAGACGATTGCAAGAGGACTCATGCTCATATCCCTAATCTCCTAACTATATTCCCTCAAATCCTGCCGCGACTTACGGTCCGGCTAACCTTTATTACAAAAATATTATAATGAATCTGCCATAAAAAAGAAACCTTTTTTGTCAAATTTCCTGTAATATTGTGGGATTTTATGGATCGTTTTTAGCACAGGCTATTGAACCAGGAAAACAGCGGCGCCATGCGGATTTACACTGCGGGTCAGGATACCGTCGTTTAAAGCTGCGGCATCGGAACTCCATAATTCCGTAGCTGTCGATGCAGACTGCAAATCGCAGGTGGCAAGGTCCAGCTGCATGTCACGGGCTTCGTCCGAAATATTAAAAAATGCAATGTAGGTACCGTGGCCGTCACGACGAGGAGCCATCCAGAAGATTTCTTCCTCGCTGCGGGAAAGCTGATGCGCGCAATGGGAGGTTTCTTCGATTGCCAGGACGTCACGGTTCGTGAGAAGCTTCAGCGTGAAGGCGTCATTAGAGGGCAAATGTGCTCCGCACATAAGCGGGGAACGCATCATGCACCAGAGGGTCATCATCGTGTACTGCTCATCCTGCGTGAAGCGGGTACGATCATCCGGGTTATAGCACTGTCTGAGCGCGCCTACAGGAAGCATATCGGCGTCAGGCCAATGGCCGGGGCCGGCGTGCGTACACCAATCTTCGGCACGCTTAAACATATCGAGAAGAAGTTCCCATTTGTCCCAAAAGTCATCCGTGATACGCCACATATTAGCATAAGTTTTAAGATGCTCGGCCCGATCAAGCGGAGCAGGACCGGGGGATAGGCTGAGAACAATATCGCGTCCACAATTGCGTGCAGCTTTTGATATTAATTCTATCTCTTTTGCACAATGTGGGTACTCGCGCGCGATATCATCCACTTTAACAAAGTCTACGCCCCATTCTGCATATAGTTTAAACAGACTTAAATAGTATTCGTAAGCGCCCTCTTCCCGGCACTTAAGTCCATACATATCAGGATTCCAAAAACAAATGGAATTCGGATTGGCCACCTGACTTGCAGTACGGTTTGTGCCCAGGATGGGCAGATTGTTGTGAGCAGCCATTCGAGGCATACCACGCATAATATGTATACCAAACTTGAGTCCCAGATTATGTATGTAGGTAGACAGCGGTAAGAAACCACGACCACCTCCCGAACTGGGGAAACGGTTTACAGCAGGTTGCAAACGGCCATATTCATCCATAAGAAGACTGGAAAACGGCTCATATTCATGGGAAGATGCGGTCGGCTGATACCACTGGATATCAACAACGATGTATTCCCAACCTGCGTCCTTCATATAGGTTGCCATGTAATCGGCATTTTCTTTGACTTGCGCTTCATTTACTGCTGCGCCGAAGCAGTCCCAACTGTTCCAACCTTTGGGCGGTATTTGTGCAATCATGTTTTATCTCCTTTCTATCTTTACAGACATTATACCACATTTTACCAATGGGGGCGGGGGGTTCTGTCACATTAAAGCGCTAAAGCGGCGCTGACTGAATGTGAGCGTGCTGCAGTGCGGACCTTGGGACGGAGTTGTGGTTTTAATTAAGGGGCCCGGCTCTGTGGACGAATCGTGATTAAAACATAATAAAAGCGTCTGACATAGGAATCGTTGTATTAACAAATATCCTATATGTCAGACGCTTCTTTAGTTTGTGTTATTCGTCCACAGGGCCGGGTCTCTTGGTTAAAACCACAACTCCGTCCCGAGGTCCGGCTTGCCGCCGGTTCCCCGGTCAGCGCCGCTTTAGCGCTTTAATGTGACAGAAACCCCCGTCCCCATTGGTTAAATAGCGTAGACTTTGATAATCTGGCCAACAAGAATCAGGTTGATATCCTTGATTTCAGGGTTGAGTGCCAGGATTTCTTCAAGTGTCATACCATAAGCTTTGGCAATCTTGTTAAGATAATCGCCTTTTACTACAGTATACTCGATAACAGTTTTGTCGCCGGTTGTTGCTACAGGTGCCTTAGGCTCCTCTGCGGCTTTCTTTTCTACTGTCTTTTCTACTGTCTTCTCTACGGTCTTGTAGCCAACAATAAGTTTCTGGTTCGGGAAAATCAGATTCTTATTGGCAATGTTGTTCCACTCTACAATCTCATCTACAGTTACGCCATACGCTGCTGCAATCTTGTTTAAGGTATCACCACTCTTAACGATATAGGTAATCTCTTCCGTTACGGTAACTACTACCTCTTCAGGTTCTGCTGAAGGAGCAGGTGAAGGAGCCGGTGCGGGTGCAGGCGCAGGTGCGGGTGCAGGTGCGGGTGCGGGTGCAGGCGCAGGTGCGGGTGCAGGTGCAGGTGCTGCAGCGGGATCATGGATATCATATCCGGTAGGATAATTATACTGCCACTTTGCATACAGCGTAATGTCTTCGTCAAGTACTGCACTCGGATTCATCTTCTGAGTACGTGCCTCGTCGGTAAACCATCCGAGGAAATTGTACTGATGATATGCTTCCGGAACCGGAAGATCACCAAGCTTCATACCTGCATCAAACATGCCGCCCTCTACAGACTTGCCAACATATCCGTCAGGATGTGCTGTATCAAAGGTAACTTCATAGCCATCGCATGCTACAAAGCAGTAGAATGCCATTGCTTTGTTCGTGTAAACATATACATACTGATTGCCTTCATCTACAAAGAAGGTTCCGTCAACGAAATCTGCTGCGGTTTCAGGCTTTGTAGTGATACGGGTCAACTCATCAATGTCGAACTCGAAGGTACGATCATCCACATCCTCTCCCGTAATATAAGCTCTTACTGCAATCAGCTTATTCGTAAAGTAGTCTTCCGTATACTTCATCTTGAAAACAATCGGGAAGTCTAATGCATAATCAATTTCTGTATAATAATCACCAAAATTGTAAGGATCCACAAAGGAATTCTGAATCATATTATATACGATTGCGTGATTCCAATCGACTGCGTAATATGCTTCAAGCGGAGCCAAATAGGAATCCATTTCCTCATTGAATCTAGCAATATCAATCGGGAACTCGTCTAACATGAAATCGTCGAGAACACCTGTGTTTACATTCAAAGTAGCATCATATCCGACAGTTCTTAAGCCTTCTTTGTAGTTGGTCATTACCTCAGGAATTAATACCATCGGATCAATTACTTCGGAAATCATGCGATCACCAAAGTCCGTTTCATCTTCAAAATCGTACTCATAGAAGGTTGAACCATTGTAATAAGGAACTATTACTTCAATGCATTCACTGGGGTTATGATTGGAATCTCCGGCATAACGGATGTAATAACCATCTTCGTGATCAATAATTGCTTCATGATCCAAATCGTAGGATGACTTAAGGCCTACATACTTACCATCCGCAGTGATGGATTCAAGAGGAACCCATACGCACTCGCCTACTGTGGAGCTGTAAGTCCAAATCTCATAGTTCTTGCCGGCTGCAAAGCCCTTGATGTAACCATCGGTACCGCCGACAAATTTATCCTCATTCACATCCCATACACGGGCTGTGGTGGGTGCTACACCTTCAAGTTCAACGGGTACTGCCTGATCCTGCTTCGTGATTGCAAAGAATACAGGTGCACTGGTTCCATGGAAGTAAAGGTCACTTAATTCAACCGTTACTGCATAGAGACCTACATTGGTAGGTGCTCCGGTTAAAGCAGTAGAGTCCGCATAATACTGTCCGTTTGTCTCGTTATAAACTGCAGTATAATACTTGTAAACAGGCGCTACAGTAGTTCCACAAGTACGTGCAAGTGCTGCAGAAGAAATAATCTCACTTACTTCTACAGGCTGGCCGTCGTAAGTAATATCAAAGCGACTTGATGCCTCGCTTACATTAACTTTCATACCTGTGTTAGAGTAGGAAATGTTAGATGAAAGTTCTGGATAGGAGGTTGTACCGCCATCTGTATAATACCAGTTATAGTAGGTTGTACGATCCGTATAATCATCGTCATCGTAGTAGTAATCCCAATACCACTCCCAATAATCGTTATAACCATCCAGATCAGAAGTGTTTTCTCTGAACCAGAAGTTATACGCATATGTCGTAATTTGAGTAGGACTACTTAATGCCGAATAATAATTATCATTACCTGCATAACGAGCCACAAAATAGTAAGTCGTATTCTCATTCAGGTTGCCAAATACAGGAGAAGACTGATATTTATAGCTTTGGGTCGTTTCATCCCAAATACCATATTCCAATGCTCCGTTACCTGTACCGGAAATAGAATCCAAGGTAATCTGTGTTGCTAATACCTTGCCACTTAACGGACTCTTATGTTCTCCATAAGAAGTTGTAGGTGCTGCAGGTGCAGCCTGCGTAGCCTTATCAATCGTTACGGTTATGTAGGGATATTCATCCGCTGTCTTCAGATGATTCGAATCATAGTGCTCTGCATCACCGGATGCTCTGTAGTAAATATTGTAAGTTCCGGCATTAACCTTCTTGGGTGCAGTTTCAACCCAAGTAGTTCCATCAAAGCTGTATTCCATAACTCCGTCGGAAGGCACTCCAAGGGAATCAAGTAATTCCAACTCTGTTGCAGTATAAACTAATGCGTCATTGCCTACAGGAGCTGTCGTTACTTCTGCAATATCCTTATCAATGACGAAACTTGTATAAGCTGTAACGGTTCCGATGGTCATTGCTGCAACATAAGTACCTGCATTTACAGGTTCATAAGTCATCGGATTACCGCTTAAGTAATCATCCAAATTGTCATAGAAAATGATTTCCGGAATGTCATAATGGAAGCCGTCTACATTGGCATACCAAGCGTCAATCTCTTCTTCCGTTTCGTTGACATCTGTTGTGTCAGGATCGTCTAAAGCACCTAATACGCTATAGGATCTAACCTGACTCCAGAAGCCTTCATCCATCTCATGCATATCATCATAGTGAGATTTAAGGGTACCCTTATCCGTAAGGCTTAAGGTATAGGAAGCATCACAATCCGCATCCGTACAGGTAGCTACAACTACATTCGTAGTACCGGGCTTAATGGAATAGGTCCAATTATGAATCATCTTGGCTGCATAGGGCTGTCCTTCATAATCTTCTGCGTCGAGTACATAAACATCGTAATCCGGTGTTTCACCGAAGCGTGCCTTCTGGCTGTGAAGTGCTAAAGTATCATAATAGAAAGCAGCGCCGGGGCAGTATTCTTCCTCTTCATCGTCCCAGTACTGTGCCCATACCTGATAGTCAGCATCCTTGATATCAATCGTATCAGCATAGAATCCGTAATTATTTGAATCTCCAAGAGCCCTTACAATTACTCTTGTAGCCGCTCCATTGATTGCAAGTGTGTCACAGGCATAGATACCTTCCTCTGCTGCAAAAATCGACACCGCTGCGCCATCTGTAATGGTAACATCAGATTCATCAGATACAATGCCCATACGAGCTTCTATTTCTACCGTACCGCCGGCAATCTCAACCTCGTATGTTGCATAGATACCATCATCTCCATTACTATAAACGGACAACTCACCGTCGTTAATCGCAACACTTCCTGCCTCAATCGCAGTGTACTCTGTAACCAAATCTACAGAACCACCATTGATTTCGACATAACCTGCATATAATCCACAATCTATACAACTATCATAATCGTTGCTATCTTCATCATATTCATAACCATCAACAGTGATTTCACCATCGTTAATAATGATTGCGTTTCCAGTTCCAATCGCTTCGTCCCCAAATCCTCCAATATAAACAGAGCCGGAATTCATTATGAAATCTTCAGAAGCCCAAATCGTCGTGCCATAATAATCATCACGATTCGTTCCTTCTGTCCATATGCTAATCGAAGGTCCGTCAATGATTACGCTTTCATTAACTTCATCAGAAGGATCATAATCATCAGCACAAAATGCCCATGAATCCACAGCAATGCTCAGAGTGCCGGTACCGGTAATGTTGAGAACACCACTTGCATCAATGCCGGCGTCGTCACAGTTCTCAGAGCCGGCGCCAATAATAACGTTCTCACCTTCCACTACTACATTAGCATCGCCATCAATGTTTATAGCAGGACAATAGCCTTCATACCAGTCCGATTGATCCATACCGTTCAGGAAATAGAATCCGTTCAGGGTAAGGGTCCTGCTTGCAGCATCCCATACATAACCTGTGCCGGCCTGATTGGAATCTTCGAGGTATAACGGTTCCGTATGTACTAACTGTCCATTGTAAGTATAAACTGCATAATACTCACCGCCTATCGTTGTGAAATCACTCAAATCATACACATTGTCCGCACCTTTCGAAACAATCTGACATGAATCATCGATTTCGGTAGACCAGCCCGCGAAAGTTGCAAATGTATTACCGCTGGGATTCAAATCCTCCTGGTCCGGCTCATCATACGTACACATATATAATCCCCAGTGATCACGAAGGTCAAAGGAAGAATGAGGTATTACCTTCGACCATCCATCTCCTGCGTCAACCGAGGCACATCCTTCAGCGACAAAGTCCATGTAGATATAACCAGATACCAACGTTCCTTCATGTACGATTAAGTTAGTCTCACCCCACGCCAATGCGGAACTCAGTTGATAGCTGCCACCCTTAACCGATATTGTTCCATCGCAGTGATCTTCATCGGCCAAATACGTTACACCACCATCCGCAACTGAACAATTATTAAGTACAATCGTAGCGCCGTAAGCCGTTCCTGCAGCTATATAGCCATCGTCAAAAACTACATCCTCAGCTACAACATAACCGCCGTCTGCAAACAAAAGGAAGTCCTGATCACAGAGAATACCATTACGAATGGTAGCATTTCCCGTATGCGTTCCAAAGAAAAGGCCGCCATCTACAGCATGACCTTCCAAGTAGATAGTAACCGACTTGTCGGAATCATACTCGGCTCCTTCAGCATCCTTCAACAAGTATACCTGTGCAGGAAGAATCACTGCCTGATCAGTAACATAATCAAGCGCTTCCTGCAGTGAACCAAAGTAACGGTTGCCTTCTGTTACATAAGCAACTGCGTTCTCGGCGTTCCACTCAGCATAAGTGTTCAGTCCAAACTGAGGCAATAAAGTGATAATCATCGCCAGAGCAAGGACAAAGCTGAGCACGCGCTTCAGTTCACGTCCCTTTTTAAATTTCTCTCTCATTTAAAATTTCCTCCATTCTTTATTTTGATAGAGAGTCTTTATCTTACGAGTCCCGTAAGGTGTCCGGTACTCTTAGATACAAAAAATAAAAGTTACCTCAGGAAAAAATAGCCAAATATAGCGTAGACTATGCAAACAAACCACTATATCTACCATCATATTCCTTCCATTCTACAAAAACACTATTAAGAGTTTAACACCATTAACCATTTATGTAAATTGCTATATGCTTTTTTCCCGAAATAATCTCCGTTAATTTTTCGTTAATGCTCACATGAGTTTTTTCAAGGTTGCAAGTAGCTTTTGAATGCTGATTGGCTTGGCCACATGTGCATCCATACCGGCTTCCAACGCTTTTTGTGCATCCTCGGCAAAAGCATTGGCAGTCATGGCAATGATAGGGATATGTTTCTCCTGCATTCCGGGCAATGCACGAATAGCCCTCGTTGCATCAAATCCGTTCATGTGCGGCATCTGGACATCCATGATGATCAAATCATAATAGGAAGATTCTCCACGTTCCAATGAATTCCGAACCATCTCAACCGCAATATCACCATCCGTTGCTTCTTCAATCAGCATGCCATAATCCTGCAATACATCTATGGTGATCTCACGATTCAGTTCATTATCCTCTACGACAAGTACTTTTTTGCCTTTCAGAAAATCAGAGTCGGAAGAACCGGCATCTTCTTCCAAAATTTCGGGTGCATCACAAATCTTCAAATCAATTGTAATTTCAAAGACCGTTCCTTCCCCGGGCTTCGAGCTTACGCAGATCCTTCCACCCAGAAAGTTTACAATATCTTTCACTATGGCCATGCCCAGGCCGGTGCCCTGAATGGAACTGACCGTTGAATTCTGCTCGCGCGAAAAAGGATCAAACAGATGCTCCAAAAATTCCGAACTCATGCCGATTCCCGTATCCGCAACTTGCAGTTTGTAGCTTGCATAACCTTCTCGTCCGCAGGCTTCCTCTTCCAGTATGAATTCGATAGAACCGCCGGCCGGCGTATACTTTATGGCATTCCCGGTCACATTGATGGTAATCTGGCTCATCTTGGAGACATCGGCCCATACATTCAGGTGTCTGATATGCCGCAACTCATGGTGAAAAGCCAGGTTTTTGGCCTCTGCCTGCGCTGTGAAAACTGCAATCATGGCACTGTAACTTTCCGTAACATTCACGGGCGAAAGATTCAGTTCAAGTTTTCCGGATTCTATGCGTGACATTTCCAGCACTTCATTGATAAGTGCCAGCAATTGCTGTCCGGAAGTGTCGATTTTATTGAGGTAATCGCGAATGCGTTCCGGGTTGTCAGCATATTTTTGGGCCATCATGGTGAACCCCGTAATCGCATTCAACGGAGTTCTTATATCATGGGACATGTTGAACAGGAAATTCGACTTGGCAACGCTGGCCGCATCGGCCTTCTCACGCGCTTCCTCCAGTTCCTTTTGGATAGCCGCATCCTGCTCGATACGCTCCGTCACATCAACGAAAGAAAGTCCGGCATGGTCCTTATCGGCGCCGCGGGAAACCTCAAAACGGTACCAGCGCATGTCGGGCTGCGACACATCACGCATGTATACGATGTACTTTTCCTGTGATTGCAGCTTGCTACGGATGTAGGCGGGTTGCACTGCCTTAAGCATCTCGTCGCGGTCCGCCTCGTGCACATCCGTCATAATGTATTCCGTGATGGATGTGAGGTAATTGGTGATGTCGCCGTACTGCTCGCTCAAATACTCGTCACGATGGAATACAATCTGGGTGCAGTCGTTCAAATCAATATAGTAGGCTGAAACATAGGAATGCAAAAAAGCATCCGCGAACTGCTGCGCCTTCCGGTAACCCTCCATACGGCCCAGCTCCATTTCATGCCGAACCTGCGCATCAATGTCCAAAAGTCCGACAACCACTTTATTTACATCGGCATTTAGGAGCGTAAACTTAATACGATAATATTTTTCTTCCCTGCCTAAAACGAATCTTGTATCAATCTTGTAGGCGCCTTCGCGCTGAAGGGCCGCCAGAATAACCGTCTCATCTGAATCCTCGAGGAAAGCCCTGCGGTCATCCGGATGCACAATATCTGTAATCTGCTTGCAAAGATCCGGAAAATAGGAACCGCCGCCGGCAAGCTGCAGGAATGTGCGGGCCGCCAGTGGGGATGCATGAATGATGTCCGTTCTTTTTTCCACAATATCTGTAAGACCGATAAAAACAAATGCCTCGCCCAGGGAATTGATGATATCTGACTGTCGTGCTATCGCTTTGGCTTCAGCCAGTTTCTCATTGGCCAGGGTCTCCTTACGCCTTGTTTCTGCCCGCAGTGCATCCTGCGCGCGCTGCGCGTCGTTCACAATTACCGTATAGGCAAAAACGACGCCAGTGAAGAAGCAGAAGGGCTGGAAGGGATAGATGTCCGTTTCCGGGATAACGTAGGTGTAAAAGAATACGCCCAAGGCGGGAACCAGTGAGAAGCCCAGGATATTCCAGAAAACACGGCGGTCTTCCCCGGATTTGTTTTTGGCACGGCATAAGAAAAGGATAGTCTGCAGGATTGGAACGAAATAATACAGAAGATTTATATTCGAGAACATATGGAACAGCGGACCGCGCTGATAACGATTGCCGGTGTCGCCGACAATGAAAACGAGGTCGGCGCCGAAGAGAGTCATAAGTAGGGAAAGCATGTTGGCAATCCAGGGAAAGAGGGAAATGATTCCGTAGATGCGATGCTGCTTTAGATTCGTGATGAAATGCTGGGAGAAGAAGAACCAGAAATACGGGAGGGTCATATAGATAAGGCAAAACAGGAAATTGACCGCAATAAAAAGACTACGGTTGTAGGCTTCCGCCACATAGCAGGCCAGCCAAACGTAGTCCATGACAACATAAAGTATTGTGGTCAGAATCAGCATCCCGGAGATATTCCGATGGTTGCTGCCCTTCAACCTGCGTCCTGCATTAATCATGATCATAGTCAGTAGGATCAGCAGGAAGACCGTCGTCATCGCATACGTAGTACTCATTATTCTATCCCCACATCGGTAATCCCCCATGTCATATAGGGAATCATACAAGATGTATGATAGCACATCTTTTGAGTTATGTAAATTGGAAATGTGGGGACGGGGGTTTCTGTCACATTAAAGCGCTAAAGCGCCGGCCATGCGGCGGGAACCCGCGTCGGCTCGCCATGCCGCGCAGGCGAGAAGCAATTCATATAGGGCGAATCAGTAGCGGAGAGTTGTAGATTTTCTTAGAGATTTGTCAGAACACAGCAGCTCCCGACCCGGATGGTCGGGAGAGGGGTCAAAGCGACATGGATGTCGCTTTGGAGCCGATTGCGTTGCCGGTACATCGGTTGCGCCAAAGATCTTAGAAAATCACAACTCGGAGGCGTTGTGAGCCCTATATGAAATTGTTCGAGCCATGCCGCGCAGGCTGCCGACGCGGGAACCCGCCACGCAGACGACGCTTTAGTGCTTTAATGTGACAGAAACCCCCGTCCCCACTTGTCTAGCGGGTAAACCGGGAGATGAACTTCCATGCATTCTCGATGGTATGATGACGGCACTCATGAACCTGCTCGCTGATACTTGCAAACGCAGTTCTGCAAACACCATCCTCACTGTCGTAGTAATTGATAGTCAATGTACTTCCGCGTGATTCATCGAGTATCTTCTCAACGCGATCGCCGGGAACACCGTAAATCGGATCCTCCCAGGAATCCTTCTCTGCATAGTTTAAGTCAAACTTCTTTTTAAGCTTATTGACCTCAGCGCAATAGTTAATACGCTCAAGTCCCGACTCAGCCTGGAACGGCAGCTCCGGAAGATGTGATTTTTCGCCACCACTGTAGAAAATGGGAACGGGAACCGTAGTGTTAAGGCGGTCACCCAAATCCTTACCAAACGGATTGTTACGTACCGGGAATAATGCGCTGGCAGGAGCGAGGCCGGCAAACACCTCCGGATACTCCTGATACATATCCCAGGTCTTACCGCTGCCCATCGAAAATCCGGACGCATAAATACGATGCTCGTCGATGTTGTACTTCTTCTTAAGATCTGCAAGAACTTCCATAGCCTCGGTAGCCGTCACATCCTGATGATTCTCGATTGCGACATACAAAAAGCCATACTTGTGACAAACTTCCCACCAACCGGAAACGAAGGTCAGGAACATGGATGAATCCCCGCCTCCATGGAAGCCAAGAAGAAGGGGCGCAGGGCCGTTTTTGAATGCATCATTGTTATAGTATGCAAAGTATCCAACCTTGTGCTCGGTGGTTCCTTTGTACTTGCCAAAATGATCCGGGCTAGTCTGCACCAGTGTGTAGCCGGCCTCTTCCGTCATATCAAGTGCTTCAAAGTCAGGCTCGATTTCCATGTTGCCACACCACATCTTAAACTTGCGTACAAAAGCCTTGAAGTCACCTGCATAATCCGCTTTGTCCTTGATCAGCAGATTCTCGCAATCCTTGAAAGCTGCGTTGATCTCATCGCTGTTGCCCACGCTCAGAATACCGATATCCTTACGCTCCACCTGCGGTACTACGGACAGGCGCTCCATGGAGCACATAGCCGGAGTAATCTCGCCGGGTCCCCAAAGGTACTCACCATCCAACTTCTTCAATAAATTGGTTGCAACATAATCAGCAGATGCACCGTAACTGTAAATATCAGCGCGGAAAATCGCGCCACGCACAAAGCATCCCTTGAACTCTCTCGTAAAAAAGTCGGTCATCTCAATGATACCGTCTTCATAGTAAGGATTCATCTTAACTTCAGCGATAATCGCCGCATAGAAATCCTCTTTGGCTCCGGCCCATCCGCCATCACAGGTCGGATATACAAACAGAACGCTGGAATCCACAGCCGATGCGATTCCTGCAAGGCCACTTTCCTCAGCAAACTTAATAGCTTCCTCGCAACTCTTGCGTTCCTCTTCAAACACAAGCAAGAGCGGCGCCCGGAATGTGTAATTGTTGACCTTTCCGTCAATCTTAGTTGCGGGAACATATGCTTTTAAGTAAAATTTCTCAAATTCATGCTCCCAGTACTTGCCACCGTCAGCCAAAGTGGTAACGGTCGGTCTTTCCATCATAGCCATAAAATACCTCCTCTTAATGTAACAAACTGCTTTCGGGCGCTTATCTGCGCCCGCATACTATTATAACAGACACGGTGGCCAAAAACAATTTTTACCAATGTGGACGGGGGTTTTTAGCACA
>JAZLJD010000068.1:0-29723 GCA_045617725.1 Lachnospiraceae bacterium | reverse complement strand
AATCCCCGCATTTCGCAATCCGGTATATTTAGCCCTTCACTGCATTGCAGCGAAACTGCTACGGATTGCGACACAAAGTGTCGCATGAAAAATGCTTTGCATTTTTCATACTAATCCCCGCATTTCGCAATCCGGTATATTTAGCCCTTCACTGCATTGCAGCGAAACTGCTACGGATTGCGACACAAAGTGTCGCGTGAAAAATGCCTGCATTTTTCACACTACCGATTATGGCACATTTAGGTTATGAGGTGACTATGAAGGAGTTGAACAAATTCGCACGGCAATTCGTCTGGATTGCTCAGTTTGGTTTTTCACTGATTACGCCCCTTCTTCTTTGCCTCCTGGTTTCTTATCTTTTGGACTCCAAATGCGGTCTTGGCACCTGGATTTACATTCCCGGCTTTGTCTTCGGATTACTTTCCTCCGGGATGACCGCTTACAACTTTTATAAATCCGTAACAAATAAGACGAAACGGGAAGAAGAGAATACCAGGCACAAGGTATCCTTCAACTCGCATCATTAATCGGGAGATTTATGATAAAAGCAGAACCGATTATTATAAGGGAACTCAAGAGCGTTGCCATTGCAACCGGCATCGGAATCATCCTGATGTGGATTGTATTTTTCGTGTTGCATTTGCTTTATAAGGATTCCGTTCCCTTTGATTACACTGTTTTTTCAGGCGGCGTCTGTGGTGGTGCAATCGCTGTCCTTAATTTTTTTCTAATGGGTCTGTCCATCCAAAAGGTTACAGATCTTGCGGATAACAAAACTGCACTAAGCTCCATGAGGAAGAGCTACCTGTGGCGTACGGTTCTTCAGATGGGTTGGGTGGTAATCGCCATCCTGGCCCCCTGTTTTCAGTACGTGGCCGGTATCGTTCCTCTCTTTTTCCCTTCCATCTTCATAAAGCTGGGAGGGTGTAACAAAAATACCAAAGTAGGAGGTGAACTGTAGACACAATGGAAATTGATATTCGTGGTCCCAAAATTCTTTATGAATTACCGTTTGACATACCGGTATTGGGACGTTTTCAGATTACCGAAACGGTTCTCGTAAGCTGGATCGTTATGCTGGTCATTATCGGGCTGTGCATTTTCTTAACACGTAATCTGAAAGTTGAGAATGTTTCCAAGCGACAGGCGATTGCCGAATGGATCGTCGAAATCGCAGATAACTTTGTTATCGGAAACATGGGAGAAAGATTCCGTTTCTTCATTCCGTTTGTTGCAGCACTGTTTTCAACCAGTTTGATATCCAACCTCTTGGGTCTGGTGGGCGTATGGAGCCCGACAGCCGACCTCAACACAGAAGCCGCATGGGCAATCACCGTATTCTGCCTGATTACCTTTTACAAGATTAAGGTCAGTGGTTTCTGGGGATATCTCAAGGGCTTTACTACCCCTATTGCGATTATGACACCTTTCAATATTCTTTCCGAGCTGGCAACTCCCATCTCCATGGCTTGCCGTCACTTCGGTAATATTCTGTCTGGTGTGGTAATCGACTCGCTGATTTATTCAGCACTGACTTTGCTTAGCAACAAAGTTTTGGGACTTATTCCCGGTCTCGTTGGAGATCTTCTCTCTAACGTTCCTTTATTCGCAGTCGGAATCCCGGCTGTCACCAGTGTCTACTTTGACTGGTTTTCCGGCTTTATGCAGGCCTTCATTTTCTGTATGTTGACCACCATGTATATTGCCAATGCTGCAGAAGCAGAAGAATAATTAATTTTTAGGAGGAATTCATTTATGGATCAGACAATTCTCGCAAAAGGTATTACACTTGCAGGCTGTGCAATCGGTGCAGGCCTTGCTCTTATCGCAGGTATCGGACCTGGTATTGGTGAAGGTAACGCCGTAGCCAAAGCTTTGGAAGCAATCGGACGTCAGCCCGAATGCAAGGGTAGCGTACAGTCTACCATGTTACTTGGTTGTGCAATCGCCGAGACCACCGGTATTTACGGTTTCGTAACCGGACTTCTTCTTATGTTCGTTGCACCCAATATCTTCTTAAAGAAATTAGGTTAATCATAACCGATACAAAACAACAGGAGGTTATGAAGATTAATGAACGATGCACAAAATGTTCAAGATTTGGTAGCAGCTGTTCCCTGGACCTTCATAGTAACGATATGTAACTTGTTAATTACGATGTGGGCTGTCAAGAAATGGTTATTTAAGCCCATTCGTGAAATCGTTGCGAAACGTAAAGCTATGGCTGATTCCGTAATAGAGGAAGCCAACAAAACACGTGAAGAAGCTTACGCAATGAAAGCAGACTACGAGCAGAGCATCAAGGATGCTCACGATGAAGCAAGCAACATCATCTCTACTGCTCAGAAGACTGCAACCCAGCAGAGCGAGGAGATTCTTCGAGAAGCCACCTCAAGTGCCGCTCGTATGAAAGAGAAGGCAGAGGCCGACATCCAACAGGAAAGACGTAAAGCAGTTAACGAACTCAAGGATGAAATCGGAAGTATGGCTATGGAGATTGCCGGCAAAGTAATTGAACGGGAAATCCGTGAAGAAGATCATACCAAACTTATTGATGAGTTTATTGAAAATGTAGGTGAGAAATCATGACAGAGTATGCCCGAGTTTATGGTGGCAGTCTCTATGATCTCGCCGCCGAAGAACAACTCACAAAAGAAATAATGGAAGAGATCCCTGTGATTCTGAATCTCTTTAGAGAGAATCCGGAATATATGAAGCTTTTGACCGAGCCTTCCATCAAGAAAGACGAACGTCTTAAATTGATTGAAGAGGCATTTGGCAATCAGGCACAGCGGTATCTCGTCAGCTTTATGAAGCTGTTATGCGAACGCGGCATATTAAACGAATTTGAAGGTTGCTGTACCATGTACAAGCAGCGCTTTAACGAAGACCACAACATTGCGGAAGCAATTGTGACCGGTGCCGCTCCATTAAAAGAAGAGCAGCTGGCGGCGCTCAAGGCTAAACTTGAGAAAATCAGCGGCAAGACCGTTGAAATTACTGTAAAAGTTGACCCTCGCGTCCTGGCAGGACTTAAAGTTGAACTGAACGGCAATGAACTTGACGGAACCGTAGCAGGTCGTCTGTCAGGCATTCAGAAGAAGCTTAACGAAACTATAATGTAAGGATGGAATGAAGATATGCAATTAAAACCCGAAGAAATATCCAAAGTCATCCGCAGCCAGATCAAGTATTATGAGAATTCGATACAACAGAACGAAACAGGTACTGTATTAAACGTAGGTGATGGTATTGCCAGAGCCAGCGGCCTTGTGAACTGCATGGCAGGTGAGCTGCTTGAGTTCGAAGACGGAAGCTTCGGTATGGCACAGAACCTTGAAGAAAACAGCGTTTCCATCGTTTTGTTCGGTTCCGATGAGAAGATTGGTGAAGGACAGACAGTTAAACGTACCGGCAAGGTCGTATCCGTACCGGTAGGTGATGCAATGATCGGTCGTGTTGTTAATGCCTTAGGCCAGCCGATTGACGGTGCAGGTCCCATCGCAACGGAAGAATATCGTGCTATCGAGAGCCCCGCTCCCGGTATCTGCGAAAGACAATCCGTTTTTGAGCCCCTGCAGACCGGTATCAAAGCAATCGACTCCATGATTCCGATCGGACGTGGTCAGCGTGAGTTAATCATCGGTGACCGTCAGACCGGTAAGACCACAATTGCAACCGATACCATTATTAACCAGAAAGGTAAGGACGTTATCTGTATTTACGTAGCAATCGGCCAGAAACGTTCTACCGTAGCCAATTTAGTTGAAAACTTAACCCGCAACGGCGCTATGGACTACACCATCGTTGTAGCAGCAACCGCTTCTGAAGCAAGCCCGCTTCAGTACATTGCTCCTTACTCCGGATGCGCTATGGGTGAATACTTTATGTACAAGGGCAAACACGTTCTTGTTATCTACGATGATTTAAGTAAGCATGCAGTTGCATACCGTGCACTCTCCTTGCTGATTCGTCGTCCGCCCGGACGTGAAGCTTATCCCGGTGATGTCTTCTACCTGCATTCAAGACTTCTTGAGCGTGCAGCCAAGCTTGACGCCGAGCATGGTGGCGGTTCCTTAACCGCATTGCCCATTATCGAAACGCAGGCAGGTGATGTATCCGCATACATTCCTACCAACGTTATTTCCATCACCGACGGCCAGATTTTCCTGGAGACCGAGTTGTTCCACTCCGGTGTTATGCCGGCAGTTAACCCCGGTATCTCCGTATCCCGTGTAGGTGGTAATGCACAGATTAAGGCCATGAAGAAAGTAGCCGGAACTCTGAAGCTGATTTATTCACAGTATCGTGAACTTCAGTCCTTCGCACAGTTCGGTTCCGATCTTGATGCAGATACCAAATCCCGTTTGGATCAGGGTGCTCGTATCGTAGAAGTATTAAAGCAGAATCAGAACTCTCCGATTGCAGTAGAGAAACAGATTGCCATCATCTACGCCGTAACCAAGAACATTTTGGCTACCGTTCCCGTAGAACTCGTAAAAGAGTATGAAGCAGGTCTCTTCTCCTTCCTCGATTCGGATACTGACGGAGCTGTTGCAATGCAGGCAATCCGCGATACCGGAAAGCTCGAGCCCGAAACGGAAGAGCATTTGAAAGCTGCACTGGAACGTTTCACAAACGACTTTTTAAGCATTAGATAATCTCACAAGGAGGAAACCACATGGCTGCCAATATGAAAGCAGTTAAGCTGCGTATCAAAAGTGTACAAAGCACTATGCAGATAACAAAAGCTATGGAACTGGTAGCATCCTCCAAACTGCGTAGAGCCAAGGAGCGATCTGAGGCTTGCCGCCCCTACTTTAGAGAGTTGTATTCCACCTTGCGTGCTATCGCAAAAGGCAATACGGATTTTTCCAGTATCTATACCCGCCCTTCCAAGAAGAGCGAAAAAGTCTGCTATATCGTTATAGCAGGTGATCGTGGACTGGCAGGCGGTTATAACTCAAACCTCTTTAAATGTATGGAAGCTGACGCCGCAGGCAAGGATTATATGGTCCTTCCCATCGGTAAGAAAGCTGTTGATTACTACAAACGTCACAACGTAGAGCTTGTTACAACCGATTTCGCCGAAATCGCAGGCATCTCCGTTGCAGATTGTTTTGAGATGGCGAACCAGGTCTGCAAGGAATTCAAAGACGGAACCTTCGGAAGTATCCGATTGGTATACACCGAATTTGTGTCCATGCTTTCCCAGCAACCGCACACGGTATCCGCTCTTCCCCTCACGGATTTACTTTCTGAGGAAGACGACGATACCGAGCCTGTCCGTAACCTGATTCTTTATGAGCCGGACAGCAATGAAGTATTTGATACCATCGTTCCCGAATACATTGCCGGAATCATCTACGGCGGTGTCTGCGACTCTCTCGCAAGTGAGCAGGCAGCAAGACGTACCGCCATGGAGTCAGCAACCAGCAATGCCGAGGAAATGATTGAACAACTCAATCTTCATTACAATCGTGCACGCCAGGCAAGTATTACGCAGGAAATCACAGAGATTGTTGGAGGTGCCGAAGGCATCTGATAGTTTGTTTTTTGCAAAAAATAATTAAGGAGATTCGAGAATGAGCGAATTACACATTGGCGAGGTCGTTCAGGTAACCGGACCCGTTTTGGATATCCGTTTCAAACCTGATGAACTGCCTCAGCTTTTAAACGCCATTGAAATTGATAAGAACGGTGTTAAGCTCACAGCCGAGGTTGCTCAGCAGATCGGTGACAATACCGTACGCTGTATCGCAATGAATTCCACTGACGGTCTTGTTCGTGGTACGAAAGCAACCGATACCGGTGCTCCTATCAGTGTTCCCGTTGGTGAGGAATGCTTAGGACGTGTTCTTAACCTTTTAGGCGATCCGGTTGATAATCAGCCCGCTCCGGTTACCGAGGAGCGTTGGAGCATCCATCGTCCCGCACCTGCTTACGAAGAGCAGGCTGCAGCTACCGAGATCCTCGAAACCGGTATCAAGGTCGTTGACCTCATCTGCCCTTACGCTAAGGGTGGTAAAATCGGTTTGTTCGGTGGTGCCGGCGTTGGTAAAACCGTATTAATTCAGGAGTTAATTCACAACGTTGCTACCGAGCACGGTGGATACTCCATCTTCACCGGTGTAGGCGAGCGTACCCGTGAAGGTAACGATATGTATAATGAAATGAAGGAAAGCGGCGTTATTGACAAGACTGCGTTAGTCTATGGTCAGATGAATGAGCCCCCCGGAGCACGTATGCGAGTTGCTCTTTCCGGACTTACCATGGCTGAATACTTCCGTGATGTTAAGAATCAGGACGTGCTTCTCTTCATCGACAATATTTTCCGTTTCACACAGGCAGGTTCCGAGGTATCCGCTCTGCTTGGCCGTATGCCTTCCGCAGTAGGTTATCAGCCCACCCTTGCTACTGAAATGGGTACTCTGCAGGAGCGTATTACTTCTACGAGAAAGGGTTCCATCACATCCATTCAGGCCGTTTACGTACCTGCGGATGACTTAACTGACCCTGCACCTGCAACAACCTTTACCCATCTGGATGCTACCACCGTTCTTTCCCGTGATATCGCCAGCCAGGGTATTTATCCCGCTGTAGATCCTCTGGATTCTACCAGCCGTATCTTAACACCCGAAATCGTAGGTAAGGATCACTACGAAATTGCACGTGCGGTACAGCAGGTACTTCAGCGTTATAAGGAACTTCAGGATATCATCGCCATCATGGGTATGGATGAACTTTCCGAAGAAGACAAAACAACCGTTAACCGTGCTCGTAAGGTACAGCGTTTCCTGTCTCAGAGTTTCTCTGTAGCAGAACAGTTCACCGGTCTTGCCGGCAAGTATGTACCTCTTAAAGAGACACTTCGCGGCTTTAAGATGATTCTCGACGGCGAATGCGACAGCATCCCTGAGAGCTGCTTCCTTTTTGCAGGAACCATTGAGGATGTATTTGAAAAAGCCAAGAATCAGTAAGGAGGCTGCTTGTGAAGACATTTCCATTACGAATCGGCACTCCGGACGGAATCGTTTTTTCCGGTAATGTAGAACGCGTTATCTGCCGTAGCATCACAGGAGATCTCGCAATCCTGGCTGACCACTGCAATTTCTGTACCGCCCTCGGTATGGGAGAAGCTACGGTCGTTATGGAAGACGAAACGAGACGTACTGCAGCCTGCATCGGCGGAATGCTCAGCGTTATGGACGGCACCTGCCACCTTCTCGCTACCACCTGGGAGTGGAAGGAAGACATCGATGTGGAGCGTGCCAAAGCAGCACGGGATCGCGCACAGGAACTGCTTGCAAGAGAGGACCTGAACGATCACGAGTTAGCACTTGCAGAAGCCAAGTTACACAGAGCATTAGTTAGATTAAGCGTTAACGCATAAAACCATGAACACTTAAACTCCGGACCTCCGTTTGGTATGATTGAGACATCAATCAAACAAACGGAGGTCTTGCTATGCGCAAAGAAATGGACCCTCGAAAAAACGAGCCCGGTGCGGAGCGATAATCTTCATCTGAACCTTGAGTCGGAGGAAGAACCGCCGCGCAGAACATACAGAAAAGAAAGTATGCACCTGGTATTAATGTAAGTGTCGGTGATTTTAGCCATACAAAGTAACCGGAGGTATATTGTTCCGAAAATTGGTTTATAGTATAATCGAAAATGCAGGGTGAATGTTTTTTGTGCGCATTCGCCAAGAGAAGGGAAGACATATCATCTGGGTAAACTACAGAACAATTCAAAGCCGGCAGACAGCCCGGAGCGCGGCTTCATGTAATGGACTTATAACCTTGAAGACTGAATCCGGGAAAAAGAGAAAGGATAGGAAGATGTTATGACTGAAGGTGGGAAGCAGTATATCACGCTTGGCTCATATGAGATGCAGAGCTGGGATTGTGATCAGGAGGAAATAGTCAGCAGCGGAAAAAAGCAGCCGCTTTCATGGGAAATACTTTCTTATTCGTCTGATAAAAAGCGGGCACTCGTGCTGTGCAGGAACATAATTGTATTTAAGTCCTATAACATTAATTACAGAGATATCAACTGGGAGAACTGCACTCTCCGCAGGTGGCTGAACAGGGACTTCTATGAAGCAGCATTTACTGCGGAAGAAAGAAAGCTGATCATACCGACAACTATATCGAATCCCGCTAATGCAAAGTTTGGGACCGGTGGTTGCAATGATACAGAGGATAGAATATTCCTGCTGTCTATAGATGAAGCAAAAGGATATTTCCCGAACGATGATGCAAGAGTGAGAACAACATACAACGGCCTGGCCCATTGGTGGTTTCTGCGCTCGGCGTGCGGCAGTAACGAAGTTGCTCTCGTAACCTTGTATGGCGAGGTCGACGACTTCATCTCTCTCTACGAAGACCACGGCTACATCTATAACTCCGTTAACGGCGTATGTCCCGCTTTTTGGATCAATCTGAACCTTCACATCTAGAAATACAGTAATAAAGTTGTGAAGACGTAAGCGGTTACTAATGAGCGTCATCAGCATCGCCCGGGCGCAGACATCGTTATCATCTCTATCGTAGTATTCATTTCTGAATACTTAGTCTGGTGAACCATTTAACAGAAGCCCACGTTTAAGCGTTAACGAGTAACTAATAAGCATTCAAAAATCTCCTGCCCTCTGATATATACCTTCTTTACCGGTCAATCCGATAAGGAGGATTTATATCAGAGGGTAGGAGATTTTTAATTGCTTCAAAGTCTTAATAGAAAATGTGTCCGCCGATTGCATACTGCGGTGTGATACCGGCTATCGGAGTTCGGAAGAACAGACACTGTCCGACATTGGTATAACCGCTCATTGCTTCATCTGCTGCCTTGTAGCAGTTCGCCGTAGCTTTGTTTTTGGCCAGAGCAATCGCCAGACGACCGTTACTTACCGGAGAGAACTGCCTGGGTGAATATACTACTCCGGTCAGTGTATTCGGGAATTTCGAGCTGAGCAGACGATTCACAACAACCGATCCGACCGCCACCTGTCCGGCATAGGGCTCACCGCCTGCCTCACAATAGATAAGGTTTGCAAGGAGATATCTGTCACCTTCCGCCCAGGTCACCTCGGAAATGTCACGCCATTTGGCCTTCAGTGCTGCCTGCGAAAGAGCAAGCTCCTGTTCGTACTGCTTCTGCAGAGCCGCCACATCCTTGTTCTGCTGGTCCAGGGTGTCCTGATATGCAGCAAGCTGTGCCTCTGCTGATTCTATCTCATCCTCATACTGTGCCACAACCGTTGCGGTCTGGGTAATTAATGACATCACACGGTCCTGTTCGGCCAAGGCCAATAGCTGATAGCCGTTCAGTTCATCCTCTTCGGCTTCCAGATCCGCCTTCTTCTGCTCGATATCCGCACATAACTGTTTGTAATTCTCAAGCTGCTCGCGGTCATAGCGAACCACGCTGTTAATATATTCTACAGCGTTCAGGAAATCTGCAAAGCTATCCGCGGAAAACAGCATTCCGATGAAATCCAGCTCACCACGTTCATAAATGTAACGAACACGCATAGACATCCTGTAATACTGCGTCTCCCGCTGGTTCTCCGCATCAGCAAGCTCACTCTTCGTCGTCTCGATGTTGTCTTCCACAATCGTGATGGCCTCTTCCAAAAGTTCCAGATTCTCAGTCACTTCCATAAGCGAATCGTTTAAGGAATTCAGCTCGTCGATGAGATCCTGATGGATACCTTCCAGGTTCGATATCGTATTTTTCGCATTCTTTATATTGCCTTCGGTTTTCTTTTTTTCCTCTTTGGCCTTTTGAAGCTTCTCAAGCGTAGTGGCCGCATGTGTGCGAACCGGAGTTGTCCCCACATACTGAAAAAAAGAAGCGAATGCTATCACAAGCGCTGTGCAAAAAGCAAGAATGCGTAAACTGCGGCGCTTCATGAATCGTCCTCCTTACTATACGTCCAGCTTGATGGACCTTCCGCTGTGCGTATAGGGAACATACTTCACTCCGGCAGCCTCCAGCATACGTTTGCTGGCTTTGGTGGCAGGAGTATCCGCATATTTATCGCTATCATATACAACAGTCTTGATGCCGCACTGAATGATGGCTTTGGCACATTCGTTACAAGGGAAAAGAGAAACATAGATTTTGGCTCCCTCAAGACTGCCGCCTCTGTAATTCAGAATCGCATTCAATTCGCTGTGTGTAACAAACGGATATTTGGTTTCGAGGACTTCGCCCTCACGTTCCCAGGGGAACTCATCATCCGAGCAACCCTTCGGGAATCCGTTATATCCGATGGATAAAATTTTGTTGTCGTTACTTACAATACAAGCGCCCACCTGCGTGTTCGGATCCTTCGATCGCATTCCTGCAAGCATGGAAACGCCCATAAAGTATTCATCCCAAGTAATATAGTCCTGTCTCTTCATGGCTCTACTCTCCGCTATGATCCACTGCCTTCTCTAAATTCAGTGTATTATTTGGTGCCAAAAATACGGTCTCCGGCATCGCCCAATCCGGGAACGATGTAACCGTGCTCGTTTAATTTCTCGTCCAAAGCACCTACATAAACATCAATGTCAGGATGTGCTTCCGTAATAGCCTTAAGTCCTTCGGGTGCAGCGATAATGCACATAAAGTGAATGTTCTTGCATCCCTTGTCCTTAAGCATCTGGATTGCTGCGATGGAAGAACCACCGGTAGCAAGCATGGGATCTACAACAAAGATGTCACGCTCTGCACAGTCAGCGGGAAGCTTGCAATAATATTCAACCGGAGCGAGGGTAGCAGGATCACGATAAAGACCAATATGACCAACCTTAGCTGCGGGAATTAACTGAAGAATACCGTCTACCATACCAAGTCCGGCTCTTAAGATGGGAACTACTGCCATCTTCTTGCCCTTCAGTTCCTGAACCGTCGTTTTGCAAATCGGAGTCTCAATATTCACGGGAGAGAGTTTCAAATCTCTGGTTGCTTCATACGCAATCAGCATTGCGATTTCACCGATGGTCTGACGGAAATCCTTGGTACCGGTCTCCTTTCTTCTGATATAACCGATTTTGTGTTGGATCAGAGGATGATCCATAATTACTACTTTGCCCATAGTAAACCTCCTATTTTATTGCTCTATTTTAGATATTCTTCTTGCATGCTTCTCTTCGTTTGAAAAAGGAGTATCCAGGAAAGTATCTACAATGTTCAAGGCCAGGTTCGTGCCGACAATACCGGCTCCCATGGCCAAAACATTCGCATCATTATGCTGGCGGGTAAGGTATGCAGATACGGAATCCGCACACAGAGCACAGCGTACACCGGGAACTTTATTGGCAACCATGGAGATGCCGATTCCCGTAGTGCAAATAACAATACCGCGATCACAAGTTCCATCCGCAACCGCCTCAGCTGCCGGACGTCCAAAATCGGGATAATCGCAGGAAGCCTTTGAAAAGCATCCGAAATCCTTATATTCAAGACCTTTCTCTTCTAAGTGTTTTTTGACGATTTCTTTCAGATCATAACCGCCGTGATCACTGGCAATAGCTATCATTTTTCTAACCTCGTTTCCATTTTATCAGATAAATTGATTACATGATGACCGGCCGCCTTTAAGAGGCGGTTCGTAATGGCCTGGCAGATTCCTGCCTCGCCAAACGCTTCCGAATACATCACTTCAATATTCTGTTCATCAAATTCCCTCAGGATACGATACAGATTATGTGCAATCTGCTCCTCGCAATCCCTGCTGCCCGCGTCCATAACAAGGTCTGCTTTATAGAGAGATGCGGTCTCCGAAGTTGCAATCACTCCGGTCTTACGACCCTCGCTCATCTCTTTGGAAAGTTGCTCGTTAATATACCGAACCACTTCCTCCTGCTGTCCCTCAACAATAGCCAGACTGCCCTTGGGCGCATAATGCCGGTACTTCATTCCGGGAGCCTTCGGAGCCTGTCCGGGAGCAACGCTCATCATGGTAACATCCGCACTGACTTCCCCGCATACCTGTGCCAGCATATCTGCCGTAATATATCCGGGGCGCAAAAGCATGGGCGGATTGCAGGTCAAATCCACAATGGTGGATTCCAGTCCGATTGCAACATCTCCACCGTCCAGAATCATTTCAATCCTGCCGTCAAAATCCTCATAAACATGGCTCGCTGATGTAGGAGAAGGGCGTCCGGAAAGATTCGCACTGGGTGCAGCAATAAAGCATCCGGATGCATCAATCAACGCTCTTGCAACCTCATTGCTCGGAAGTCTCACCGCTACCGTATCAAGCCCGCCGGTCGTCTGCTTGGGTATGCAGTCCGCTTTCGGGAGAATCATGGTAAGCGGCCCCGGCCAAAAACGATCTGCCAGTTTGTACGCCAGTTCCGGAACAACGGAAGCCACCTTGCTGAGGTCTTCTGTATGTGCAATATGTACGATAAGCGGATTGTCGGAAGGCCGACCCTTGGCCGCATATATTTTAGAGGAAGATTCCGGGTTTAATGCATCGCCGCCCAAACCATATACGGTCTCCGTCGGGAATGCAACCAGGCCGCCGTTTCTCAGAATACGGCCTGCCTCTTCCAATGTCATTTCATTCACTTCTACAAGCTGTGTAACCACTTGCTTCACCTCATAACAGTGCACTCAGATTCACACTATATTGTATCATTCTGCCATAAAATAGGCAAGGTAAAGCCCGCATCCCTCACAAAAGGAATGCGGGCCCAATTTACTATTCCACTCCGTTAAGATAATCCTTAAATACTGACCAGACTGAAGAATCTTCCTGGCCTATCTTCCAGGCTGCAACGCCGGCAACCTGCTTATTGTCCATAACCTGCATCTTCATGCGAATGGATTCTGCATCCTCAAGCCAGCACTGGTAATGGGAATTGCCATCCATAAAATCTACATAATTCTGACAGGTCTCCGCATTCCATTCCGGTGTAAGCTTACGACGTGACAACCAGTCTTCCATATTGACCATGGTAAGCAGTTCATCGGTCGTAACACCTGCCGTTGTAATCCACAATCTGGTATAGAAAGGAACACCGTTGATAACCTGGGAAGCAGGTACTTTCTCAATTGTACTGGTAAGTCCATCCTTAACAAAGTTGATGGAGGCTACCGAGCCGGCCGAACCGCAATTGCCCCAGTGCTCATCATAACCCATCATAACCACATAGTCACAGACGATACCCTGTTCCTCCAAATCATAGCACTTGTTGGATTCATTCGGGTAGTAATTGTCTACCGACAGTACCAGCCCGGCCTCGTGCGTCTTTATGGACAGCTCGCGAAGGAACTGTACGAAATGCTCACCGGTATTGGACTTTATGGTCTCCACATCGACGTTGATGCCATCCGCACCATAGTCCACTGTGGTCTTAATCATTTCATCAATAATCTTCGTACGCTTCTGCTCGTGGGACAGAATCGCATACAAATCAATGGGATCGGTATCCAGATCCGTAAGCATAACCCAAACCTGAAGGCCGTAATCATGCGCCTTTGTGACGTAGTTCTTATTCGCTATATTGCTTAGATTGCCTTCATTATCCTTAAAGCGGAACCAGGTCGGGCAGATTACATTAACGCCCTCGACATTCGCCATGACTTCCTTTAAGGCATTGCCGCCCTGCGCAGCCCACCACTGATGGAATACCATGGAAATTTTGTCATCCCGAAGAATCGGGGAATATCCGTCAGCCACCTCTCGACGGTCGTAAGTATAATTCTGTACCGTGGATTGCTCCGTAACGGACTTCGTCTGAATATAGCCTACCAGGGAATCTGCCGTCATAACCTTCGACCAGCCCTCCGCAGGCACCTCACCCTCATCCAAGGCATAAGAGAACACCACATCGCCTTTTGTAAGTCTGGCAAGAATATCGCCCTTGATGGAGCTACTGTAGCGAAGCACGGCATCCTCATTGACCAGAACTTTCTTGTAGCTTTCATCGGCAATACGGAACACGATGCGATTGGGTTCCGTGTACTCCTGATAAGAAAAATCACCGAACTTCTTCAGGTAATCAAGTGCTACATAAACCTTGCCTTCCTCTTCAAAAGCCAGCTGATAATCTGTCTGATAAAATACATTGCCCAAAAGATAGCCCTGCATCACCTCTTCCGGTGCACTTCCGGGAGCGGGAACAGTCTTGCCTTCGGCAAATTTGTCAGCGGCTTCCTCTTCCTCGCTCTTCGTGGAGATGAGTGCCTTGCCGTCCGTAGCTGTTTTGTAAATAGAATCAATCGTAGTATACAAAAGGCGATGTTCCACCTCATTGTAGTAAAAACGCTTGCTTACATACTTCTCTATCAAATCCATATCAAGGTAGTAGTGCTCGTCCTTCAGTCTGGCATATTCCTGCGTGCACTTACCCGCTATAATCAAAGGCGCATATTCATCGCTATAAATGGTAAAGTACTCATTCATATTCTTCATAGCATCGGAATATTTATACTTAGGAAGGAAACGCAGGTAATCCTCTTTGGTAACATTACCCTGTGCATCCGCATACTGTTCCTTAACATACTTCATATAAGAACAGCTTCCTATAATCACTATAAGAATCATCGCAACCACTACCGGTATTGCTTTCTTCCACCACATATCTTAATCCTCTCGGTTCATTCCTATGCAATCGCATATCTTTAATATTATAACAGAGTTCCCATAAACAGTCACTAAATTTCACGATATGTAATCCATATGAAATCCCCCGGCGTGAAATCATCGGAGGTACGCACTCCCCAATCCCGGTTCCAAAAAGAAACCTACCTGCATCCAGAGGGGCCTAAGTTGCAGTTTATACTACCCGGCGCACCCCAATGACCTCATGATTTTCATTCCTAAGCACAGAAGGCGCAATCAAAAATGACCTACGCAAACCACGTGCAAGAAGTTCGTGATAAAGTATGTGGATGAGACGAAACACTGCCTGAAAACTCCGGTGAACCGGATGATAAATTGAATAAAGGTATGTTTATGTTTAAGGATTGATTGCTGTCAGATGCGGTCAATATCGACTCGCCATTAAGACAAAAAAACAGATAATGTTTAGAATAACAGACCGGATATCACACCCAGAAAGAACTTCGAACTGTTAATATCCAAAGAAAAAAAGAAATGTTATTTCGAACATATCGGTATACTGCTGCATCGCCCTCCTTCCCGGCAGATAAGTATTCCCGTGTCTCATGTGGCAGATTATAGCAAGTACTTTTTGGCACCGCAATAAGTGAGCCTAAAATTCGGCACAATACATAAAAAAGTGACCGAATTTTCTAATGATACCGAGGCCGAACAAACTCTGAAATTTCCCTTAATTTTTGGCTCCTGGAGGTTAGTTTACTTGACTAAAATACCGATAAATTGTAATATAACTACACAGTAAATATAACGAAGGAGGGTCTTTATTTATGAAAATTGAGAAAGTAAATGATCATCAGATTCGTTGTACACTTACCAAAGCAGACCTGCAGAACCGCGAGCTCAAGATCAGCGAGCTGGCATATGGCACCGAGAAAGCCAAAGAACTCTTCAAGGATATGATGCAACAGGCCCATTTTGAATTCGGCTTTGAAGCAGAAGATATCCCTCTTATGATAGAAGCAATTCCCATGAGCAGCGACTGTATCGTTCTCATCATTACCAAGGTGGACGATCCCGACGAGCTGGACACCCGTTTCTCCAGATTTTCACCTTCGGACGAGGATGATTCCGACGAGATTTCCGACATGAATTCAGAGGAGTCTTCCGAGGAAATACACGCTACCCGAGATGCCGTTTTGGATGAAATGCTCCGACGGGCCATGGAACTGAAGGACCAGATTCTGAAGGGTAGCGAGGACAGTAACACAGCTTATGCGGATGCTCCCGACGAACCCAAGGCTCCCGTTCCCGTGCCTGCTCCCAAGCAGGACACGAGCAACACTTCCGAGCCTGACGTTTCCGCTCTTCCCCTGGTGAGACTGGTTTCCTTTGACAGTATCGATGATTTGGTGCTCTTCGCACGTACGATTCAGGGCAGTTACAATGGTGTGAACACCCTTTACAAGGGCGAGCAACCCGGTACGTATCTCCTGCTTATGAACGCTGAATCGGACGAGCCTCAGGAATTCAACCGAATTATCAACCTCTCCAGTGAATTCGGACATGTACAGCGTTATGCGGCCGGCATCGAAGCATACCTCAAGGAACACCTGACACCCATGCTGATAGGCCATGCATTAAGTGACATCCTGAATCTGAACTGACAGAATTTACATCAAAATTAAGAAAGTCCTGTATCACACAATGTTGATACAGGACTTTTGATTTACCTACGATTAATTTATTCGCCGCACTCTGCGTTCAGCTTCTGAATCAGGGCATCTGCATCGATTCCGTGAACCATAGCAGCTTCCTCAAAGGACTCAGCCTGTGCGGAAGGGCAACCCAGGCAGTGCATACCTGCATCCAGAAGAATCGGAATAATATTCGTATCCAGACGAAGCATTTCGCCAATAGTCATGTCTTTCGTAAACTTAGCCATAATAACCTCCTATTAATAACTTTCATTTTTATGTATGTCCAGAATAAGTTCTGCTTTTTTGACTTCTTCCTCCGTAGGAATCTCAACACCCTCCAAGGGATACGGGATGTTTAGGTCTTCCCACTTTGCAAGGCCAAGAGTATGATACGGCAATATTTCAACTTTCTCAACTGTTTTTAATGACTTAATGAATGTATTGAGTTCTTTCAGACCTTCCTCGTCATCCGTAACTCCGGGCACCAGCACGTGACGAATCCACATCGTCTTGCCGTGATCCGACAGATATTTCGCCATATCCAGAATATTCTGATTCGTCCACTTCGTAAGCTCTTTATGCTTTTCATCCACAATTTCCTTGATATCCAGCATAAAAAGATCCGTAACCTCCATGAGTTCATTGAACTTACTGATAAAAGGCTCTTCAAACGTAAACGGATTTCCTGAAGTGTCAACTGTGGTATGAATATCTTTTGCCTTGGCCAATTTAAAAAACTCGGTAAGGAAATCTATCTGAAGTAAGGGCTCTCCGCCGCTTACAGTAATTCCGCCGTTGGGTTTTCCATTGCGCATCCAATACGGTTTGTATCGATATGCACGTTCAAATAAAGCTTCCGGAGTCCACAATGTACCACCGCTTAAGTCCCAGGTTTCCGGATTGTGGCAATACTTACACCGCATTCTGCATCCCTGGACAAAAACTACATAGCGTACTCCCGGGCCGTCTACCAGCCCGAATGTTTCCAAAGAATGGATTCTACCTTCCATATAAATCCCCGCATTTCGCAATCCGCTATATTTAGCCCTTCACTGCATTGCAGCGAAGCTGCTACGGATTGCGACACAAAGTGTCGCGTGAAAAATGCCTGCATTTTTCACACTATATACCTACATTTCTTAAAAAAGGGATTTTGGACAAGACGTCCAAAATCCCTTCCATATAAACTTGTTAATTGCTATATGTCAGCGAATTACAGTCTTGCGTGGCATGTTCTTGCAATAACATCGTCCTGCTGTTTCTTGGTTAAGTTGATGAACTTAACTGCGTAACCGGATACACGAACAGTGAAGTTAGCGTACTCAGGTTTCTCAGGATGAGCCTGTGCATCAAGAAGCTTGTCAACTGTGAATACGTTAACATTAAGGTGATGAGCACCCTGATCGAAGTAACCGTCAAGTACCTGTGCAAGGTTAGAAACTCTTTCTGCCTTGTCATGTCCAAGTGCATCAGGGTTAATGGTCTGAGTATTGGAAATACCATCCAGTGACCAGTGATAAGGAATCTTAGCAACTGAGTTCAAGGATGCAACAAGACCGTTCTGCTCTGCGCCGTAGCTGGGTGATGCTCCGGGTGAGAAAGGAGCAAATGCAGGACGTCCGTTAGGCATAGCACCGGTAGCTTCACCATATACAACGTTGGAAGTAATGGTAAGCAGGGAAGTGGTAGGCTCTGCGTCACGATAGGTATGACGACGTCTTACAGCAGTAACGAAGGTCTTAAGAAGCCATACACCGAGTTCATCAGCACGATCATCATCGTTACCGTATTTAGGGAACTCACCTTCAACCTTGAAGTCTTTGGTGATGCCTTCTTCGTCACGGATAACGGTAACCTTAGCGTAACGGATTGCGGAAAGGGAATCGATTACGTGTGAGAAACCTGCAATACCGGTAGCGAAGGTACGACGTAAGTTGGTATCGATCAATGCCATCTCAGCAGCTTCATAGTAATACTTATCATGCATGTAATGGATCAGGTTCAAAACGTTAACATAGATGTCTGCACACCAGTCAATCCAGAACTCGAATTTCTCCTTAACCATCTGGAAGTCTTCTTCACCGCTAAGAACTTCTTTGGTAATCTTGTCCATCTTAGGACCGCACTGGATACGATGCTTCTCATCGAAACCACCGTTGAATGCGTAAAGAAGGGTCTTACCAAGGTTAGCTCTTGCACCGAAGAACTGAATCTCTTTACCGGTCTGAGTAGCGGATACACAGCAGCAGATGGAGTAATCATCGCCCCAAACAGGCTTCATTACATCATCATTCTCATACTGAATGGAGCTGGTCTCAATCGAAATATGAGCTGCGTACTTCTTGAACTGCTCAGGAAGATCGCTGGAGTAGAGAACGGTAAGGTTGGGCTCAGGAGAAGGTCCCATGTTCTCAAGGGTATGAAGGAAACGATAGTCGTTCTTGGTAACCATGGAACGTCCGTCCATTCCGATACCACCAACCTCAAGAGTAGCCCAAGTAGGATCTCCGGAGAATAACTGGTTGTAAGAAGGAATTCTTGCGAACTTAACCATACGGAACTTCATGGTCATATGGTCGATGATTTCCTGTGCCTCAGACTCGGTAAGTACACCGTTCTTAAGGTCACGCTCGAAGTAGATATCAAGGAAGGTGGAAACACGTCCTACAGACATAGCTGCACCGTTCTGAGTCTTGATAGCTGCAAGGTAACCGAAGTATAACCACTGGCAAGCTTCCTTAGCATTCTTTGCAGGACGGGAAATATCGCAGCCGTAAATCTTAGCCATTTCCTTAATTCCTAAGAGTGCATTAATCTGCATCTGAATCTCTTCACGAAGACGGATAACATCATCATACATGTTACCGCAACCGCAGTTCTTCTTGTCAGCTTTCTTAGCTGCTACCAGGTAATCGATACCGTAAAGAGCAATACGACGATAGTCGCCTACGATACGTCCACGACCATAGGTATCAGGAAGACCTGTTACGATATGTGTCTTACGAGCAAGCTTCATCTCATCGGTATATGCAGCGAATACTGCATCGTTATGAGTAGTCATGTAGTTCTCGAATACATTCTTAAGCTCGGGATCGATTTCGTAGCCGTAGCTCTCAGCTGCTTCCTCAGCCATTCTGATACCACCGTAAGGCATAAATGCTCTCTTAAGGGGCTTATCAGTCTGAAGGCCGACGATCTGCTCAAGATCCTTCATGCTTTCATCAATGTAACCGGGGCCATAGGAAGTAAGGCTGGAAACAACCTTCGTCTCGCAATCAAGAACGCCGCCCTTGTCACGCTCTGCTTTCTGTAATTCCTGAAGTCTTCCCCAAAGCTTGTTAGTAGCCTCGGTAGGAGCAGCCAGAAAGCTCTCATCTCCGTCATACGGAGTGTAGTTCTTCTGAATGAAATCGCGAACGTTTACTTCATCTTTCCAGATACGTCCTTCGAATCCATTCCACTCTTCAAAGTTAGTCATATGAGTTCTCCTTTGCTATACTTAAGTATGATTATCATACTTTGTTAATAATTACTTGGCATCGGGCAAGCCCAATACCATTAACGTAATTATAAGAGTAGCAAAAAGCAACGTCAAGGATATCAAATGTACTTTTTTAGGTACAAAACTGCTCTTTGGCGGAGCCAAAAAATACGGTGCCGAAAGGCGCAGAATTTAATGAAATTATAACTTGTGGAAAAATAGAACTTGTATTACAATTTGTAAAGAACATGAGATAGGAGGATTTGATCATGGCATTTGTAATTAATGATACTTGTGTTAGCTGTGGAACTTGCGAGTCCCAGTGCCCCGCAGGAGCAATTTCCGCAGGCGATGCTCATTTCGAGATCGATGCAGATACTTGCTTATCTTGTGGCGCATGTGCAGGTGCTTGCCCTGTTGGTGCAATCTCTGAGGAGTAATCCACAACTTAATCAAAGCATTCGTACACATTGTTGTACAAACGAAATCCCGACGCTTTCGCGCCGGGATTTTATTTTTATTTCGCAAGATTGGCGAACTGTGTATACTGACCGAGCCATGCCAGCTTAACCGTTCCGACAGGACCGCTACGTTGTTTGGCGATAATGATTTCGGCCTCGCCGCGGTGTTCCGTGGAATCGTGGTTATAATACTCATCACGATAGATGAACATTACGACATCGGCATCCTGTTCAATCGCACCGGATTCACGCAAGTCGGAAAGCATCGGGCGCTTGTCCTCTCGTGATTCTACCGTACGGGACAACTGGGAAAGAGCTATGACCGGAATCTTAAGTTCCCTTGCAAGGCTCTTAAGTGCACGGGAGATATCGGAAATCTCCTGCTGACGGGATTCGTTTTTGCCGCTGCCGCTCATAAGCTGCAGGTAGTCGATTAATACAATGTCAAGTCCGTGCTCCAGCTTGTACTTACGGCACTTGGACTGTAATTCGCTGATGGTGATACCACTGGTATCGTCAATAATCATGTTGGATTTGGCTACGACATCCATAGCTTCAATCAGTTTCTGCCATTCAACATCGCTCAGATTACCGGTACGGATATTCTGCGAATCAACCTTGGACTCCATGGAAAAAAGACGCTGTGCCAGCTGCTCGCGACCCATTTCCAGCGAAAAGATGGCTACTTTCTTGTTCTGTCTGAACGCCATGTGCTGCGCTATATTTAATACAAATGCAGTCTTGCCCATAGCCGGTCTGGCTGCAACAATGACAAGGTCACTCGGATGTAAGCCGGCTGTCATTCGATCCAGGTCGATAAATCCGGTGGACAAACCGGTAACTGCGCCCTTGGTTTTGGAAGCAGTCTCAATCTGTTCCATGGCATCCAATACGATCTGCTTAATCGGAACGATATCTCCGGTATTACGACGCTGTACAAGATTGAAGACCTTCTTCTCGGTCTCTTCCAAAAGAACCGATGTTTCTTCCTTGCCTGAATAGCAGCTGGAAGCGATCTCTTCATTTACCTTAATCAGCTTACGCAAAAGGGATTTCTCGGCAACAATCTGGGCGTAATGCTTCGCATTGGTGGAAGAAGGAACCGCTGCAATCACATCACGTAAAAAATCCAGGCTGCTGAGTTCATCCGGAACATCATTGTCCTTGAAATGAGCCTGCAACGTTACTTCGTCAACAGGAACCCCTTGTTTATTCATATCCACCATTATGTCAAAAAGGAGTCCGTACTGACGACTGTAAAAATCATCTCCGGTGACAACCTCCGCTGCCAGTGCAATAGCATCCTTGTCCATAATCATGGAACCAATTACGGCCTGCTCTGCCTTTAAATCATGGGGCAATATTTTTTTAGCTACTGCTTCATCGATTACAGGCATGTCTATGCTTCCTCTTTAATCTGGATTTTCAATGTAGCCACTACCTGAGGATGTAGCTTAATGGGAACCTCAGCAAATCCGGCATGGCGAATCGGCTCATCCAACATAATTTTCTTTTTGTCCAGTTCCACATTGTACTGGTCCTTGGCAGCCTTGCAGATTTCCTTGGTGGAAACGCTTCCGAACACCTTACCGCCCTCGCCCGTCTTGATGGATGTAACAAATGTCATTCCTTCGAGCTGTGCCTTCAGTGCCTGTGCTGCTTCGAGCTGTTCCTGAGCCAGCTTGGCTTCACGTGCCTTCTGCAGTTTCAAATCGTTGAGATTGGCATTGGTAGCCTCAACTCCCAACTTCTTGGGCAGAATGCAGTTTCTTGCATATCCGTCGCTCACATCGACGATCTGACCCTTTTTGCCCAGAGTCTTAACATCTTCCAATAAAATAACCTTCATTATATATCACCTTCCTGTGTCATTTTGGTAAGTACTTCCTTCAGAAGCTTGATGGCCTCCTCCAAAGTAACGCCCTCTAACTGGGTCGCTGCAATGCTCATATGACCGCCACCGCCCAAACGCTCCATCACAATCTGTACATTGACTTCATCGATGGAACGGGCCGAAATATGAATTCGGTTCTGGTGCTCGGTCAAAACAAAGCTGGCCTTGATATTGTTAATATCAAGGAGATCGTTGGCCGCCTGAGCCGCAATAATGGTAGGACTCTCCAGTCCCTCACTGTGGCAAACGGAAATTGCGTAGCAGTCAAGGAATATCTCGGCCTCCTTAATGGTCTGAGCCTTGGCCTTATAGTCCTCATTCTTCTCTCTGAACAGCTTACGAACCCTGGCCACATCCGCTCCGGAACGTTTCAGGAAAGCAGCTGCCTCGAATGTTCTGACGCCGGCCTTCGCCGTAAAGTTATTCGTATCAATGACAATACCTGCATAAAGGCAATCCGCCTCTACCGTATTCAGGCGCAGGCTGTCATCCACATATTGCAAAATCTCCGCTACCATTTCACAAGCCGAAGACGCATACGGCTCGATATAGGACAGCGTAGGATTCTCCACAACATCCTCCGTCTGTCTGTGATGATCCAATACCACAATGGACTTACAAGCCTTAATAAGGTCCGGGCATTCCGTAATGCTGGGCCTGTTAACGTCAACAACAACCAAGACGGTACCTGCAGTAACCATCTCGTGGGCGTTGGCATTACTGATAATCAAATCCTTGTCAAAATCCGGATGTGCATTCACAGCATCCACAAGCGGACGGAGCGAAGAAGTAATGTCGTTCAATACGATATGTGCCTTTTTGTCCATAACACGGGCAATGCAGGCAATACCGAGAGCGGCGCCGAAGGAATCCACATCCGACATACGATGACCCATAACGATAACGTTGTCTTTATTGGCCAGGATTTCCTTAAGTGCCAATGCCTTAACTCTTGCCTTAACTCGGGTTCCCTTGTCAACCTGCTGGCTCTTGCCGCCATAGTACGTAATCTGGTCCGGTGTTTTGACAACCGCCTGATCCCCGCCACGGCCCAGTGCAAGGTCAATCGCAGCTCTGGCAAGTTCGTAATCCTGAAGGAAACCGATACCGCCCAATCCCAGACCGACCGAAGCCGTAACTGCCATTTCATTACCGATATTAACGGTTTTGATATCCTCAATCAGCTCGAATTTAGACTCACGCATCTGTTCCAAAGACTTCTTGCTCATAAGAAGCAGGTACTTGTCTTTCTCCGTCTTGCGTACTATACCATCCAAATTGGAGACATATTTATTAATCTTTCGATCGATGAGAGCTACCAAAAGAGAACGTCTGACTTCCTCAACACTCTCCAGGGCCTCCTCGTAATTGTCCAGATAAATGATGCCGACTGCCGGGCTCTGCTCGTCATTTTTACGAAGCAGTGAATTGATTTCCGTCTCGTCAAAGAAATACGTTGCAATCAGGTATCCCTCATAATTCTCGGTTTCCAGCATATCGCAATTGTCAAAAAGCTCGTCAATGTAAATACGCTTCATGCTGACGGAATACTGGCGATCCTCAAAAGATGCATCGCAATATACGGTGTCCGCAGACATCGGGAGCTTGTCCTTTGTGATGGTGGGGAAAAGATTGGTTATGGACTTTCTGTAGCCCTTCTCCTGATGCACGCACTTCTCAAATGCTTCATTTGTCCAAATCACCTTGCCGCCAGCGTCAAGGAGCGCATGAGGGAGCTCCAGCTCACGCAAAAGACGACGCTGAATCTGCCCATATTGCGTCGCAAAATCAACAAAATCCCGTTCAATAATCGATTTATTAAAATGCAGGAAAAGAAATACTACCAGAAAATACAGTACAATTCCGATACTCAGAATCACCGCACACTTAATGTTGATAAAGAACATCCAAATGGCAAACACGACAAAAATGCTTCCCAATAGGAAATTGAGCTGCAGATATGTATTTAAACGACCTTTAAGTTTTACTTTACCCTTCATATGCGTCTCCAGTTTGAACATAAAACCACAGAATCTAGTATATCATTTTTTGCAATAATTGGGTATATACTAGGTCTAGTGCATCGTTTTCTGAACAACTACAAAAAAGACCGCCACAAATGTGGCGGCCTCTCGTAATCATTAATCGCAAGTATAAGGCATAAGAGCGATGTGACGTGCTCTCTTGATTGCAACGGTAAGTGCTCTCTGATGCTTTGCACAGTTACCGGTGATTCTTCTGGGAAGAATCTTGCCTCTCTCAGAAACGTACTTCTTTAACTTTGCAACGTCCTTGTAATCAATGGTGTTGTCTTTGCCACAGAATACGCAGACTTTCTTTCTTCTACGCATGGTATTGCCTCTTCTCTTCATAGGAGAATCAGCTTTATCAGTTTTATTAAAAGCCATTTTGATTGCCTCCTGTCTGTAAACTTAGTTAAACGGTAAATCGTCTTCTACGCCATCAGGAATGTTCATGAAACCACCCTCGTTGGATGATCCGTAACTATTACCTGAAGCTTCGTTATTGTAACCACTGCCACCCTGAGCGTTCTTGCTTTCCACAAATTCGATTTCATCTACCATGACATCAGTAGTATAAACCTTCTGTCCGTCTTTGTTGGTATAAGAACCGGTTTGAATGTGTCCAACAATACCAATTCTATTGCCCTTTTTGAAATACTTCTCAAGGAGCTCCGCCTGCTGACGGAATGCAACACAATTGATGAAATCTGCTGTCTGCTCGTCACTTCCCTGATTACGACGACCTCTGCGGTCTACGGCAACCGAGAATCTTGCAACAGCCAGCTGGCCATCGGTGCCCTGTGAATATCTCACTTCCGGGTCCTTGGTCAAACGCCCTATAAGAATAACTTTATTCATACACTTCTCTCCTAACTATTACTCGCCCTGTTTAACGCACAGGAATCTGAGAACATCTTCCATAAGACGAACACGGCCTTCAATCTCTGCAGGAGCGGTAGCTTCTGCGTCGAACTGAATGAAATAGTAGAATGCTTCGCTCATTTTCTGAATCTCATAAGCAAGCTTCTTTTTACCGCAATCATTAACATCGGTAATAGTACCACCGAATCTCTCGATGTAGGACTTTACCTTGTCTAAAGTAGCGGCTCTACGCTCGTCGTCTACCTGTGCGGTAACTACGACTGCTAATTCGTATTTGTTCATGCTTCTTGCCTCCTTTTGGTCTCTGGCCCTCTCTCAATGGAGAGAGCAAGGAAATACTTTATCACGGATTCCCATGTTATCATATGCATCAAGAATACGCAAGTTATTTTTTACTTTCTTTAATAATTTTGGCCACCTTGCTGCGCGGAAGCATAATTTGTTTGCCACAAACCGCACATTTCAGCTTAAAATCGGCGCCCACTCGAAGAATCTCCCACTCGAAACTTCCGCAGGGATGTACCTTTTTCAGCCTGATTACATCGCCAACCTTGTACTGTACCGCATCTTCCATCATTTCACACCGCCGAATATTTCTCCCACACTGCCCGGCAAAACAAGATCCGCAAAGGAATCTCTCGGAGTGGGTGTTCTGTTAATAACCACGAGATGGTCTCCACTGAAGTAGTCAATCAGCCCCGCAGCCGGAAATACATTCAGGGAAGTGCCCGCAATAATCATTGTGTCCGCCTCCGAAATGGCATGAACCGCTCCGCTTAATACCCGGTCATTGAGATTCTCTTCATACAAAACCACATCGGGCTTAATTCTTCCGCCGCAACTGCATACGGGAACCGACTCGCCCATCGCCCGCATTTCCGCAAGGGAATAGAATTTCCTGCACTTCTCGCAGTAGTTTCTGTGAATGCTGCCGTGGAGTTCCCAAACCGTCTTGCTGCCGGCTGCCTGATGCAGGCCGTCTATGTTCTGTGTAATGACCGCCTTCACCTTTCCCTGTTGCTCCCACTCGGCCAGTCTCTTATGGGCCATGTTGGGCAGTGCATCGATGGAAATTAGTTTTTCGCGATAGAAACGGAAAAACACATCGGGATGACGCATGTAAAAGGTGTGGCTCAAAATCGTCTCGGGCGGATAATCATATTTCTGGTTGTACAAGCCGTCAACGCTTCGAAAGTCCGGAATTCCGCTCTCTGTGGATACTCCGGCTCCGCCAAAAAATACGACGTTTCGGGCCTCATCCAAAACCTCCGACAATTTATGGGACATCTCCGCTACAGAATCCATGGCAACCTCCTTACCATTCTTTGAAACTCATGTTTAAGTCAACATCCCCGGATATACCGGAAACTCTTCCTTTATTAGAATACTGCCAAACAGCGATTTCATACGGGAAATAGAAATTCGTTGTAAAACTTGCAAACCACTTATCATACTGCTCGAGGCGGGCCATATCCAGCTTCTTGGCGTACCAGGTCGTATTGGCATAAATCATGGGCGTATATCCGGCCTCTTTAATCTGCTCGCAGAAGGAAATCACCAGATCCGTACGAACCTCCTTGCTGAGATTGTCTGCTCTTCCTGTTCCGGAATCGGAACGCTCCGTATCGATAACGACCGGATAATCCACGGCATGTCCTTCGAGCGCATCCAGCACAAAGGCCACTTCCTCGTCGATCTCCTCCTGTGTGATTGCGGTCGAATAGAAATAAGCGCCCGCGTGTATGCCCGCATTTCTGGCATTATCCACATTCTTGCCGAAGTTGTCGTCCGCATTCATGCTTCCGGCTTCACCCCAGCCACGAAAACCGCATCGGATAAAAGCATATTCCACTCCGTCCGCTGCCACGGCATTCCAATCAATATCCCCCTGGAATTTGGACACGTCAATTCCCTTATGGGAAGTAAGCTCGCCCTCCAGATAATGCTCCATAACGCCGTTTTGGGCCACACTGAACTCACCCATGTCGAGCTCATTCTTTTTTAAAGAATGCATTACAGGAATAAAATTGAGTCCCTCCGTATCGTTAAAAATAATGAAATCCGGGTACACCTTGCGAAGCGTATTCAGATATCCCTTGTCATTGCTCATGCTGGACAAAAGGTAATCCGAGAAAGTCGCCTGTCCCTCAGCACGTGCGATTTCTACCGTCTCTGCGATGGCAGCCTCCAGGATCTTCTCCATCTCCTCCTGCGTGTACCGAATCTCAGGGGACTCAGACGCCACCGGTGTCTCCGGCTCCGGCTTTTCATTGAACTTTGTATATAGAAGAAACAGCGCACACGCAACGGAAGCCAGCGTCGTCAGGCTCATCAAAACCATAACCGCCACAATGCTTCCACGGGCTCTGCTTTCCTTTTTTTCCTTAGAAATCATGTATTGTACCTCATTATTCAAGATTAACTTCCGTCATGAAATTATTACCATAATAATCCGTAATGTGCAAAAGAGAAAGTCCCTCGATGGAGAATCCCTCCTCCAAAATTCCCTGTGCGGAATCCTTAAGCATTCCTTTGAAGGAATCTATACTACCATAGTATACCTTGAAACCATCCTCGGTAACAACATGCTCTTCTCCAAAAGAATAGATGGTGTCCGTAGTCTCACCGGTCTTCTCATTCACGTCAATAACCCGATATGCAAACGTGAAACGGTCGCCCGGCAGCAGCGGATACAGATAGGAATCCCCGTCCTTATACTCGAGGGTCTTCGGATCCAGTCTGTGGTATCCCAAAATCACCGGCATATCGCTGTCCGAATCAAAATACAGATCAATGTGAATCAGCGTCGAAAAATCTCCGTTCAAAGCGGCCAAAACCGCTCCGGAAGCAGACCAGTTCCCATCCTCTTCCATATAATCATCCTGCTTCACAAACTCAACGACCTGTCCATCCATGCACAGCCATTTCTTAGGGAAAGAAAGATTCAGCGAATACCCGTCCTCTTCCAAGTCGTAAACATCATCCGAGCCCAGTTCAACATATAAAGTCTCGTCCGGAAATTTCAGCTTATAGTACGCCTGCGTTTCTACCGTATCAATTACCTTCCAGTCGTTCTCCGTAAGTCGCAGCGTATGATCCCCATAGTAATAGGAAGAAATCCGATACGAATCACTTCCCACCGTATACGGCTCATTCGATTCCGTAAAGACCCTCGGATACATGTTCGCATAATCGTTATATACAGCCGCCACATCCGCATCGTACCATTCTTCCGAGCGATATCGCGAGGTATCCCCCCGCGAGTAATTCAGCGCTGCACTGTACATGGCGTCGAAAAAGGCAACTTCCTCCTCAGAATCAAGGTCGAAGAAGGAGTCTCTTCCGCCCGTCAGATAGTGTGCCATCAAATCCATGCCCGGTGCGTACATCGACAGTCCGTGGGCGAAACTGATGTTCCCCCTTGAATAAACAACTGCCTCCTCAATGGCGTCACACAGGCTTTGTGCCTCCGCGGTGTCATACCGTTCCAAGAGGCTGACTGCATCCACGCAGTCAATGCTCGGGAAGCCTCCGCACTTGCTTCTGGCCACCAGGTAGTCCATGAGTTCCCCGTTTTCTATATTCTCTTTGGCCGCCAAAAAGAAAGTATCCATAGATTCCTCAAGCGGCCCCATCTTCGCCAAATCAACCACCGCAAGATTCGTGGGAATCGTGTCATCCGGATCGTCCTCAAGGACCTCCTCGACGTATCTGTCTATGGTTCCCGTAGCAAGATCAAGCGGAGCAATGGTCGGATTTTCATGGATCAGCTTCGTGACATCGTCCGCAAAAGTGTACTTGGCATATAACGTCTCCTCGGAAGCAATCATGTAATCGGCGACTCCCGACAGAGCACGTGCCACCTCCAGCGTGGACATATAGCAGGCGTCAAACATAACTATATCCGGGTGAATCGCGGACCTGGCGATGGCATTTCCGATTTCATCCGCCGACAACGTCTCATGCGGGAAATTCTCATCATAACCAAAGCCTACCGGAATACCGCCACCGTGGTCCCACATAAGCAGGACATAGTGCTCGGCAGGGTAATTTTGAGCCACAAAATCAAGGAAATCCGTAACCGTTTCCTGTTCTACCATGCTGACCTTTCCAAGCTGTTCTATCGTTTCGAAATTTCCGTTTTTATAAACATACCGGCCGGTTTTGCCGTTCTTCATGACGCTGTTATGCCATTCCTCGGCCCCGCCGGTCTCGATTATGATATGTAAATCCGAGCTGTCACTGATGCGTCCCATGCTTTCAAGGTTCTCCGTAGCCATACCGTGATTGGTCTCGAGATTTGAACCCAGCACATAAAGCATCACCGTATAATCCGCAATACAATCATCCGCAGCATCTCGGTTCGGATTATAGACATAGGGCACGTAGGATGCAATCGGTTCCGGCGAAGCCCCCAAATCATAGGGCGTATTCCTTCTCCCCGGAAAACTGCAGCCTGCCAGAATGCCAAAAAAGACAACGCCCAAAGCAAATAGTTTATGCGCATTTATGCGTCTCCGCTGATTGCTGTTGTTCATTGTCTTCCTCCCAAAACGATGTACGGATATGACCTAGTATGAGCGTTTCTAAATAACCGGACCTTTTACGAAGGATGTTTTCGTGAGAACGAGTTTCAAAAACGTAGGCGTAGCGGGCTACGTCGAGGCTTTTGAAACGAAGTAATCGCGGAAACAGCCGAGTAATAAAGTCTG
>JAZLJD010000067.1:0-23617 GCA_045617725.1 Lachnospiraceae bacterium | reverse complement strand
TCCTTGTTTTGAATTAGAATTAAGCTTGTTATTATTAATCATGTGCAAGTTAATTATAACACAAAGAGAAGGACCAGTGGCTCACTTCTGAACCATCGGTCCTTCTTTTTTTATGGGCTGCGTTTTTTCACAGCCCCTTTCTGCTAAGGTTACGTTAACTACATACCTTAGTAAATAGTTATACATATTGTGTCCACTTGGCTCGTTGCCATAACAAAAAACAACCGGTCAAATGACCGGGTGTTCCAGCTCTTTAGTAAGACTTGCGCTTTCTTGCAGCTTCGGATTTCTTCTTGCGACGAACACTGGGTTTCTCATAGTGTTCTCTCTTGCGAATCTCCTGCTGAATACCTGCCTTGGCACAACTTCTTTTGAAGCGGCGAAGAGCACTGTCCAAAGTCTCGTTTTCTTTTACGATTACAGACGACATGTTATCACACCTAACCTCCCTCCAGCATTTAGATTGTGCATCGCTGTACGGGTCTCTTAATTGCACAAAACAGATTATACGAAATAATCAAAGATTCGTCAACTATTTTTTTCTTATTGAATCTGTCTTGCTGCAACCTCGTATACAGCTTTCATTGCATCCTCAATTCCGGCAGGATTTTTACCACCGGCCTGAGCCATATTCGGACGGCCACCGCCGCCACCACCTACGATGGAAGCAACGTCCTTAATCAGGTTGCCTGCATGTGCACCCTTCTTCATTGCTTCATCCGTAGCCATTGCAATCATATTAACCTTACCGTCACATTCGGAGAAAAGAACAACAAAGCTTTCTGAAAGCTTGTTCTTAAGCTGATCTCCCAAATCACGTAAAGCATTCATATCTACACCGGGAACGGATGCTGCAAGCACCTTGATTCCCTTCATGTCAACTGCATTACCTGTAACATCCCCGAGTGCATCCTTGGCTGCCTTACTCTTTAAGGATTCAAGCTCACTCTGCAGTGCCTTCATATCGGCTACCATATGGGTAAGCTTCTCTTTAAGTGCCATCGGAGTGGTCTTAATAACGGCAGCAGCTTCGCTAAGCTCTTTCTCGATGTTCTCGTAATATGCAGTTACACGATCTGCGGTAATTGCTTCAATACGACGAACGCCTGCAGCTACGCCATTCTCGGAAAGAATCTTGAAGGAACGGATCACACCGGTAGACTTTACATGCGTACCACCGCAAAGTTCCTTGGAGAATTCACCCATGGAAACCACGCGAACCTTGTCACCGTATTTCTCACCAAACAGAGCCATAGCACCGCTCTTTTTGGCCTCCTCAACACCACAAACTTCCGTAACAATCGGATAATCAGCGGCAATTGCATCATTGACAATCTTCTCTACCTTCTTGATTTCCTCCTCGGTCATAGCCTGGAAGTGAGAGAAGTCAAAACGGGTACGTTCCTCATCCTGATAGGAGCCGGCCTGCTCAACATGGCTGCCAAGAACCATTCTGAGTGCCTTCTGAAGAAGATGCGTTGCGGAATGGTTCATGCTGATTGCACCACGTCTCTCAGCATCAACTATGAGTTCTGCTTCGTCACCTTTCTTAATCATACCGCTTACCACATAACCGGAATGAGCATATTTATTACCAACGAGTTTCTCAACCTTAGTTACCTTAAACTCGCCTTCCTGCGTTTTGATTACACCGGTATCATGAAGCTGACCGCCCATGGTAGCATAGAAAGGAGTACGGCTGAAAATCATGGTGCCGTTCTGGCCCTCACCGATAAAATCAACCAAAGCAGAAACTGTCTTGTCTTCTCCGTTCTCGTTCACTTCCTCATCCTTAGAAAGGACCTCTATGACTTCCTTGGAAGCCAAACGATCATAGCCGATAAACTCTGTGGTAACCGTTACATCATCGAATACGGAAGCATCGGCACCCATGTAATTGGTTACCTTTCTTGCTTCTCGTGCTTTCTTCTTCTGCTCCTGCATTGCAGCCTTGAAGCCTTCGGAATCAACGGTATAACCTTTTTCAAGTAAAATTTCAGTGGTCAGGTCAAGAGGGAATCCATATGTATCGTAAAGCTTAAATGCATCGGTTCCGCTCAATTCTTTACTTTCGGATGCAGATAACTTTTCTTCCATAGCGGAAAGAATGGAAAGACCCTGATCAATCGTCTTGTTGAACTGTTTCTCTTCCTGCGTCAGTACAGTTAAGATATAGTCTCTCTTTGTATAAAGTTCAGGATAACCATCCTTACATTCGCTAATAACCGTCTCAGAAAGCTTAGCAAGGAACTCGCCTTCAATACCAAGCTTACGTCCGTGACGTGCAGCACGACGAATCAGACGACGGAGAACATAACCGCGTCCTTCATTCGAAGGCATAACACCATCGGAAATCAGGAAGGTCGAAGAACGGATATGGTCCGTAATCAAGCGAATGGAAACATCCTGTGCATCATCGGACTGATACTTAACTCCGGCGATTTCACAGATGCGGTCACGGATTGCTTTCATCGTATCAATATCAAATACGGAATCTACATCCTGAACAACTACCGCAAGTCTCTCGAGTCCCATACCGGTATCGATATTTTTATTGGCAAGTTCGGTATAACCTCCCTTACCGTCTCCGTCAAACTGCGTAAATACGTTGTTCCAAACTTCCATGAAACGATCGCAGTCACAGCCCACCTTACAATCAGGTCTGCCACAGCCATATTTAATTCCACGGTCGTAATAAATCTCAGAGCAGGGACCGCAGGGACCTGCACCATGCTCCCAGAAATTGTCACACTCTCCGGTAACGGGGTCACGGTAGAAACGGGTAATCTTCTCGGCAGGGATTCCGATCTCTTTGTTCCAGATTTCGAAAGCCTCATCATCCTCGCCGTAAATGGAAGGATAAAGACGATCGGGGTCCATTCCGATTACTTTCGTCAAAAACTCCCAGCTCCATGCAATTGCTTCATGCTTGAAATAATCGCCAAAGGAGAAGTTGCCAAGCATTTCAAAGAAAGTAAGATGTCTTGCAGTCTTACCAACATTGTCAATATCACCGGTACGAACGCACTTCTGACAGGTCGTTACACGCTTGCGGGGCGGAACCTCCAGTCCTGTAAAGTAGGGCTTAAGAGGCGCCATACCTGCATTAATCAGAAGTAAACTTTTATCATTATGCGGAACAAGAGAAAAAGAATTCATCTTAAGATGATCCTTGCTCTCAAAAAATTCAAGATACATTCTACGTAATTCATTTACGCCGTATTTTTCCATGATTTTTACCTTTCCTTTCGGGCCAATGCCGAGAATTACTAATACATTATAGTAACCTTGCAATACCATGTCAAAGCATTTTTGGCAAAAAAGAATTCTGCAATCTTTCCTTTTTCAAAGACTGCAGAACTCCGTTTTGTTTTATTTATCAAGTTCTACTGCGGTATTTAAGGCTACTTCCATCATCTGCGTGAAGGAGGTCTGTCTTTCTTCCGTGGTAAGTCCCAGATGCTTCATGATATCATCCGAAACCGTGAACAAACCAAGTGCATTTTTGCCTGCACGGGCTGCATTTAAGTAAAGAGCCGTAGTTTCCATTTCTACACATAAAACTCCCATTTTGGCCCATCTCTCATTCACGGAAGGATCCTCATCGTAGAAGGTGTCGGTGGAAACAACATTGCCCACATGATAGGTTGCTCCTACTTTTTCGCAGGCATCTACGGCCGTTTTCAGAATTTTATAGGTGGCAATCGGAGCGAAATCTCCGGGAAGTCCGAACTGATGACCATAATTTGAGTTCGTGGATGCGCCCATTGCAAGGACAATGTCACGTAAATGAACATAGTCCTGAATACTTCCGGCCGATCCGATACGGATGATATTTTCGACATCAAAATTGTTAAATAATTCATAGGAATAAATACCGATGGACGGCATTCCCATACCACTGGCCATAACGGATACCTTGTGGCCCATGTATTCTCCCGTATAGCCCTGAACGCCTCTGACATCATTTACAAGTCTTGCGTTACTTAAAAAATTCTCAGCGATGAACCTAGATCTTAAGGGATCGCCGGGCATTAATACGGTTCTTCCGAAATCCTCGGGTGTTGCCTTAATGTGGGGTGTAGGATATTTTGCCATTTTATTTCCTCTCTTTCTATGCTTGCTCTGCTACGATGCTTATAGGTAATTCATTCATGCAACAAGCCATTAATTTACATTTAAACAGATTCCTTTTGTGCAAGGTGTCAATTCGTTTTTTGTGCTCGGGGGAAGGTACAACTCCGTCCCTTATATAAGCATCTAGTTCCGCATAGGTAAATCCGAGGTTATCCTCGTCCGTATGACCGCACAATCCGTCACTGGGTACCTTATCAACGAATTCGGACGGAAGTCCTAAGTAGCGTCCGATTTCCTTCACTTCTCTTACGCAGTAATGATTCAGAAGGCTAACATCTCCTGCTGCGTCTCCATAAAGGGTCGAATATCCTACCCAGTCCTCAGACAGATTGCAGGTATTAATAACTCTTCCGTTAAGGCTTTGGGACATGGCATATAACATGGTCATTCGTATACGCGGTTGAATATTGATGATGGTCTGTCTTCCTATCTCATCAAGCTGGGATGACAGCGTATGAATTGCCGCGTCGTACATTTCCTTAATGTTAACTTCATGCCATTCAATATGAAGGAATTCTACGAGATGCTTTGATACATCGATGTCAAACTGTTCGCCGTTGGGCATCAATACCCCGACAACACGGTCGGTTCCGAGTGCCTTCACACAAAGTGCCGCTGCTACGGATGAATCCTTACCGCCGGAGATTCCGATAACAGCCTTGCAGCCGTCCCCGTTCTCCTTAAACCAGGTCCTTATGAACTCTATAATTCGTTCCGTTTCTTTTTGTACATCAAAATCCATATTAATAAAACCTCAAATTATTCAAAAGTTACAAACCGATCCGGATACATTGCATGATTTATGTATATGTCATCGTATTGATTCCGACTGCAGTCATAATCCTTATATGCATTCTTTAAGTGAATATCAACCGTTCCGTCCTTTCGTAAGAAAATCACGGTTGCTCCTCGTTGCAAGCCGGAATTACTCATGCTGTTTCCGTAAGCGATATTGTCAATACTCATACCGTAGCAAAGATAAACCCCTTTGTACTTTACTATGTTGTTATTTACATGATCATGTCCGCAAATAATTCCCTGCAGGCTTTTCATTTCACCGGATAGTACTTCAAATAGCATATCGCTGTCCGAAGGATCTTCATCATTCTCTTCAAAGCCGCCGTAGAATATCATTCTCTCATCCCACCAGCCTTCAATGAATTCCGTTTGAGCAGGATTACCGCTTTTAAGATCCTCGAACGCGCACTCATACTCGCCGGTCGGAATATGGCAAAAAACTAAGCTCTTAAGATATTCACCTACCGGAAGTCCTTCTTTTAAGGAATATTCCTTAATCAAATCCTGCGCCCACTTGACCTGGCCTTCATGAATCGTATCGTATTCACAGGTCATACTGTTTATGAATCTCGGCTTTTTATAATCATTCGTATCAAGAATAAACAGTAGCTTCTCAATGCTACCCTCGGGATTTCTGACCACGATACACTGATTGGAAACGGAGGGAACCGTATCCGCATCCGCATCGGTATATTCCGAATTGAAGAAGCAATACTGATACGATTCATCCATATAAAGCTCTGCTATATCGCTTCGGTTATAATAATCAATCGCTTCCGCATCATGATTTCCAAAGACTGTTGTAAAATAAACCTGTTCGTTCTCAAATATCTCCAGAACGGTTCTTGCGACCATTTTATTATTGAAGGTTCCGCCACCGTTATAGCCGATGGTAAGAATTGCATAGGTATTGTCACCGCCTAACACCACGATGTCCGGCTTCTCAGCCTGCATCATGGTAATCACCTCATAAATGGCCTTTTTATCACGTTTATACGTCCATAAGCCACCGCCCATGTGAATATCCGTAATATACATGATATCCAGCTCGTCCTCAGAAACCACTTCGTAGTGGCCATCCTTAAAGGTGGGGACGACCCTGTCTGCACCGTATTGAACCGGTTCAAAAGAGTGAATATAGTTCCGTAGCTTCAAATTACATATATAGTTTCCGGCAGCTGTAAATCCAACCAAAAGGGCAACGATGCCAAGTGCAATCAATAGTCCCTTTACTACTCCATTTTTCATACTATGCACGACCTATGTTTATTTTATGCGAAAGAAAAATTCGGCATCCAGCTGATCACTGGGCAGGCGGTATTTTTCAGCCAACATCGGTCCGCAACTGTTCGAACCTACGCCACACATACCGCTGTCGATACAAACCACCGTACTGTCTGCTTTTTCGAGCTCATAATTATGCTTCTTGGAAGCAAGTTCCTCTTCTGTATATTCAGAAACGTTAAAGCAGAACGAAGGAGCCGCATCAAAATTAAGTGTAACTGATCCATCCGACAACGTCATGTATTTACAGCCGTAATGGGAGGAATTCTCCTGGGGCTTCACATAATCTTCAAACATATTCTGCACCGTATCGCTGAACTTTCCAAGATAGGAAGCGTGATGTTTGTCGATATAACTCTCTAAGGGTCCGTATCCAAAGTACTCAACGGATTCAAATTCCTTTTTTACGAAGAAGCGAAGTCCGAACCTCGGAAGGAAGGTTACCTTGTTGGAGAATTCGGAATGGCTCTTTACATGGAAGCTTCCATCCCCTGCAAAAAAGTACTCACTCGTAACTTTTGCAAACGGAGGATTGATGTTCCATCCGAAGCCCTGCTTTACAATGACCTTGACGCCGCTTCCCTCTTCCTTAAATTCAAAGGAATACAGCTTTGTATCGTAATCATTAAGATGCGCCCTGAACCAGTCGCCTCTGGGTCCGTCATTGTCTATGGGAGCCCTGAAGAAATTGTAGGTAACGGGATGATTCAGTATTTCTTTCCCGCCCACACAGATGGATTCAAGGAAGCCGGTACGCTTATTCATAACATAAGTAACATTTTTATTGCTTACGGTTAATCGGAATTTCTCTTCCATTGCCGTTGCAAAACGATTGGAAGGATGCTCTTCCTTCTTAAATTCATCCTTTATCACGATCTGGTCAAAGCATACGTCGAAGCCCTTCTTGCACCATGTCGTATCGTTTTTGGCGCCAAAAACAAAGCGAATATCCACAAAATCCGCAGTAAGATTATTGATACCATCTACCTTAAACTCGCTGCATTCTCTCGGAGCGGCGCTAAAACTTACATTCTTTGTTTCCTTAAGGATGCCGTTTAAACGGATTTCCGCTTTCATGGTAAGGACATCTTCCGCATTTACGAATTCCATATAGTTGGTCAGGAAGAACCTGCCGCCTTCATAGGAAACACGAACGGGACGATACACCTGCTTTACTTCAAGAAGTCCCGTATGCGGACGTCTGTCAGGGTAAACAAGACCATCCATACAGAAATTACCGTCATTATGACGTTCCCCGAAGTCGCCACCGTAACCGTACTTCACTCTGCCATCGGGAGCTGTGCCCTGCGGAATTGCATGATCGCACCACTCCCAAATGAGACCGCCCATAAAACGGTCATTCTCATAGAAGGTGTCGCGATAATCCTCCAAATCTCCGGGGCCATTGCCCATGGAATGACAATACTCACACAGGATGAACGGGCGATGTTCATTCTCACGTTTTAAGAAATCACGGATTCCGTTGGGATGGGTATACATCTCCGAAACGACATCCAAAACATCGGTACTCGTATCATCCAAATGATGCGTACTTTCATAATGAACCAGTCTTGTATCATCCATTTTCTTTACAGCGATTGCGGATTCCCGCATATTGATGCCATAACCGGACTCATTTCCGAGGGACCAGAAAATGACGCAGGGACGGTTGATATCCCTTTTAACAAGCCTTATATGACGATCCAGCATGGAAGGACCCCAAACAGGATCTACGGAAAGCATGGCGATTCCGCCATACGTACTGTCCTTAGTCCAGCGATAGGGGTTGTAAACCTCCACCGCACCATGTGTCTCAATATCCGCCTCATCAATCACATACAAACCGTATTCGTCGCACAACTGATAGAACATGGGTGCATTCGGATAATGACTGGTTCTGACGGCATTGATATTGTGCTGCTTCATCATCGAAAGATCCTTACGCATATGTGCTTCATCTGCGTAATATCCGGTATCCGGATAACTGTCATGACGATTAACGCCCTTAATCTTAATGGGACGATTGTTAAAGAGGAATACTCCGTCCTTCACTTCGACCTTACGGAAGCCCACATAATCGCCTATCACTTCATCGCCTGCCTCTATGTAGAGCTTGTACAAATAAGGGTCTTCCGGAGACCACAGCTTAATTCCGTTAAGCTTCTTTGTAAATACACCATCGCTTGTTACATCCGCATCAAGAAGAACCTGCTCTCCGTCACAAAGCCTTATATGTGCACTTGTGATTCCTTCGAAGGCAAAAGAGAATTCCGCACTTTGATCGGTACAGGTCGGAATTGCCTTTACAACATAGTTGAAAATATGCTCTTTGGCACGTTTTAAGATATAAACATCGCGGAAGATACCGGACATACGGATTTTGTCCTGGTCTTCGAGATAAGAACCGTCACACCACTTAAGTACCACTACGGTAAAGCGGTTTGTACCGTCCTTCAAATATTTTGTTATATTGAATTCATGCGTGGAATGAGATACCTGAGAATATCCTGCAAAGCTGTCATTTACAAACAGGTAAAGGCAGGAATCGACCCCTTCAAAGGTCAGATATACATCCTCGTCCGCCTTCGAATACCGGTAGTCAAGGCCGTAAATACCGGTCGGTATATCGTCCGGCATAAAGGGCGGATCAAAGGGAAACGGATACGGAACGTTCGTGTACTGGAAATTGTCATACCCAAAGAACTGCCAATTCGCAGGAACCGGAATCTTTTTGTCAAATGCGGAATGAATAAAGTCATCTTCCACATCGATAATACTGTCATAATACTTAAAATCCCATTCTCCGTTTAACAGCTCAAATCGTTCGGACAGATTTCTTGCTTCGAAGGGATCCTGCTTTTGGGCAAAAGGGATAAAGTAGTTATGATTTTCTACTGTGCCCAAATGAAGCGTATTAAGGTCCTCATGATATTTTAAGAGGCTCTTGGGAGAATTCTTAGGAGATATATCAGGTATAAACATAGTCTGTGTCCTTTCACTTATTTATGACTTGCAACATATTCGGAATAGCTGACCCCCGCATACTTCTTAAAGCATCTGCCGAAATAGTTCGGATCGGGAATCCCCACTTCCGCGGAAGCTGCAAACATTTTGTAACCGGCACCCGCAAGCTTCATGGCACGTTTCATACGGCATTCCGTAAGATATTCCACGAAATTCTGTCCGGTCTCCTGCTTGAACTTGCGACTCAAATAGCTGGTGGAAAATCCAAACAGCTGAGCTACGGAAGTAAGATTAATCTTTGAATCCGTATAATTACCTTCTATGTATTTCTTAATCTGATCGATGGTATTCTGCTCAATTTCGATAATCTGTTCTTCTTCCTTGTAGCCCTCTTCATCAAGGACTTGCTTAAGGCGCATCAGATTCTCTTCCACTTCCGTACGCTTAAAGGGCTTAAGCATGTAATCGAAAACCGGGAGCCTTACACACTGTCTCGCATATTCAAAATCGTCAAATGCAGTCATTACGATGATTTTAAGATGCGGATATCGTTCCGTAGCCACTTCCGTGAATTCAATACCGTTCATAAAAGGCATCGATATGTCGACAAAAGCAATGTCCGGCTTAATCTCATCAATGGTATTGATTGCCTCTATGCCGCTGGCTGCTTCTCCCACAACCTCCATGGACAGGCCTTCCCAGTTGATTGATTCACGCAAAAGGCTGCGGGCGGACTGTTCATCATCAATAAGCATTACTCTGTACATAATTTATTCCTTTCTTGTAATAGGAAGAGTCATTTCAATTTCCGTATACTCGCCCTGTTCACTCTTAATCGTGACTACATCATCCTTGTTGCAATAATAACGTACCCTTTCAATCGTTCCGCTTAAGCCAAAGCCATGCAGACGACCATCATAATCCACGGAAGTGTTTTTCTGGTTCAGTATCTTTCGTATGGTGTATTCATCCATACCGACTCCCGTATCATATACGATGATATGCATTTCATCCCCTGCGATTGTAGCCGTAATTCGGATGATACCCTTTTCGCCGGTAAGGCGGATACCATGATAAATACTGTTCTCTACAAGCGGTTGCAAAATCAGCTTGGGAACCATGACATTAAGTGCACGTTCGTCAATATGGTAAACATCGTCCAGGATATCTCCGTAGCGTAATTTTTGAAGGGTCAGATAATCCTTTACGATTTCAAGCTCGCGATTTAAAGGTATTTCACGATCGCCCTTGCTCAAGAAATTCCTGTAAAAGCTTCCGAGCGTTTCCAGTGCCTTATGCACTTCCTCCGCACCGCTGTCAAGTGCCATAAAGCTTATGGTTTCAATGGAATTATACAAAAAGTGTGGCTTAATCTGTTCCTGAAGCACACGAAGTTCCGCCTTTTGAACGGATTTTTCTTTCTCGATCAGCTCATTAAAAAGCAGATTCAGATTATCAATCATACGATTATAACTGTCCGCCAACATACCGATTTCATTGTTCGGAATGTGTATATCGATTCGTTCCAGATACCCTGTTTCCTTTGTTTTCTCCATGGCGGAAGAAAGTTCATTGATGGGATTCGTAATATTTTTTGTTATAAAATATCCCGAAGCCAGCATCAGTGCCAAAAAGCACAGCAAAATAATAAACAGCGTAATTAGGATATCCACCGGCACGTATTCCGAGCCTGCGGTCGCACGGCAAATGATAATGATCGGCATTTCATCCACGGAACGTCCGGAAATCATGACTCGCTTTAAACCCTCAAAATGCATCTGGTGAACCGGTGTTGTTGTGTAATATTTCGGGTCGTAATATTCTTTCAGTGTACTGTCACCTGCCAGATAAGTACCATCCTTATACAGAATACATATATCCGAATAATCCCGTTCCGAAATAACATTTTCAAGCATCTGACTGGATATATTCATAAGCAATATACCAATCTTGCGTTGCGTATATATGTCATTAATTGTTCTTGCTATGGTCAATATAGGCTTATAATTCTTTCGATAAACCGCGCCGTTTCCGTTTATATAGATAACTGCAGCGCCCTTTTTGGAATTGATGGAATATTTCCAAAACTCATCATACAAAAGACTCCAATCAAGGACATACTCGCCTCGCCCTGTACTCATATAACCATTATCATTTCTGAATATAAACAGGGAATCCACATTGCTGCTGACATTCAGTATGTTATTGGAGCTGTAATGCGCTTTCAGTTTCAATCCCTGGTCGTCCTCTTTGGCAGACAAATACGAAACAACATCCTCATCCAGCATAACCAGTCTTGATAAGTCCTTATAGTTGCTTATATTGCCCTCTATCGCCGAAGAAGTTGCGGTTAGAAGGATTTCTGATTCACGTTCTATATAGTCTTTCTTGTTTCGTTCGGAAATAATGACAGACGCGGTCAAAAAGAAAATCAAAAAAATCACAAAAACTAAAAGGGCAGCATACCACATTCGCTTCGAGAGGTTGCTTCCTTCCATCTTTTCCCTTATTCTGGTAATCCATTTAGTCTTCGTAATTACTCTCCAATAAGCATTTTTTTGTCATTTATCATCATACCATGTAGGAATTAAAAAAGCCATCATTTCCATGTAGAAATGATGGCCTTTAAGTCGAATTTTTATTAACCTTTTACTGCGCCTGCGATGAAGCTACTCTGAATTCTTCTGCTTAAGAAGATGTATACGAACAGGGTCGGGAAGGTTGCAACAACGAGGGCTGCACCAATCGGTCCCCATTCCGTTGTATGACGACCCGAAAGAGCCTGAATACCAACCGGCAGTGTCTTGTAATTACTGTCTGAAATAAATACATTGGCAAACATAAGCTCATTCCAGCACTGCAGGAAGGTATAAATACCGATGGTCGCAAGTGCGGGTTTCATAAGAGGAACAATGATTTTGAAGAAGATGCCCCAGGTTCCGCAACCGTCGATATTGGCAGCCTCATCCAAATCCTTCGGAATATCATCCATAAATCCTTCGCAAATCATGATACCCATTGCGAGTCCGAATGCTGCGTAAGGAATGATGAGGGCCCAGTATGTATTCAGCATATCGAGCTTACGCAGTGTTACGTAGGTTGGAACGATGGATGCATGAATGGGAATGGTAAGTCCCAACATAAAAAACTTATTAACCGCAGAACTTAATTTCCATTCGATACGTGTAATTGCATAGGTTGCCATCAAAGCTACAATAATAACAATCAGGATGGTAGCAACCGTTACAATAATACTGTTTAAGAAATAGCGGGGAATATCACCGCTGTTCATGGCTTTCGTATAGTTACTCCAAAGCCATTCTTTGGGAAGTCCTGCAACATTCTCACCAAAGATTTCGTCATTGGATTTAAGGGAGAAAGTAAACATCCAGTAAATCGGGAACATATTGATTATTGCCCAAATTACCAGGAATATGAAAAGCAGAACCTTACCTACTTTATTTGTTTTTCCTACCGCACCACCATATGCCATACTCGGATCAAAAGCGGCACTTTTATTTTTCTTGCTCATACTACTTCTTCTCCTTAAATACTCTCTGTATTATTAGTGCAAACAGGAAACATAAACAAATCAATATAACTGCAATTGCACTACCCATACCATAACGATTTCGAGTAAACAACATCTCAATCATACGTGTACTGGGCACCTGCGTTGAATCAAAGGGACCGTAATTTCCGTTCGTCAATACATGAATCAAGTCGAAGGATTTTAATGAACCGGTAACGGCGAAAATTACGCTTACCTTAATAATCTGCTTAATATAAGGAATAACTACGAATCTGTCTACCTGTCCGTCTGAAGCACCGTCAAGCTTGGCAGCCTCACGAAGTTCCGTGGGAACACTCTTAACACCCGCATACATAAGCAGCATATGATATCCGATGAACTGCCACAGAGTCGGTAAGAATGTAGCGGCAAGTGCATACTTCACATCACCCAGCCACATCTTGGCAAGTGAATCCAAATGGATGGAACGAAGGAATACATTTAAAAGACCGTATTCCGGGTTGTAAATCTTACGGAATAACTGACCGATTACTACGGAAGAAATAAGAACCGGCACAAAGTAAATGGAAAGGAATGCTCTTTCGCCTTTAATACCTCTACCGAGTGCCAAAGCGATTCCCAATGAAATGGGAAGCTGTACGAATACGGATAAAAGGGCCAGGATAATTGCATGCCACAGGGAAGGCCAGAACACATCGTCTTCAAAGAATAATTCCTTATAGTTAGCAAATCCTAAAAAAGTCTTCTCTCCCATTCCGTTCCAGTCAAACAATGAATAGTAACCGGATAAGAACATCGGGGCAATCAGGATTAAGCCGAACAGCAAAAGACCCGGCGCCAGAAATGCCAGAATATTCAATTTTTTAATGCGCTCTTTACGTGCTTTAATCGGATTGATTTCCTTGGATTTTTTGCTCATCTGTTTAATTTCCTTTAATTTTATAAAAGCAGCCTTCCCGGCTTACAAGGGAGGTCCGAGAAGGCCGCCAATAAATAACTACTTGCTAATTAAGATTAGCGAATGTCAGCTGCTAAAGAGCTGGTGAAGCCTTTACCATCGGTAAGGCAACCATAAACTTTTTCTACAGCCTTAAGATAGATGTCAGCATCGTTTGCTTCCTGAGCGGTATCACCAAACAGTACCATTTGTTTGGAGTTAGCTACGATATCAGCAACGGTCTTGGTAAGTTCGTTAACTTCATCGGTTGCATAATCAACCTTCCAAGCAGGAAGACCACAGCCATCAAGATAGCCGTACTTGCAGATTAACTGTCCAAGTTCTACACAATACTTAGCAGCTGCTTCAGCGTTCTTAGAGCACTTTGCAACAGCAAGAGTATCGGAAGGACCACCGATTAACATACCAAGGGTAGCCTTGTCAGCATTGATTACAGGGAACTCGGAAGCTTTTACCTTCGGGAAGAACTCAGCGTTCTTAGCGAAGTCTGCACAGTTCCAAGAACCGTTCTGATAGAATGCATACTTACCAGCCATGAAGTTAGCCTTAACTTCGTCGTTGGATAAGGACATAGCATCCTCATTGAAGTAACCCTTATTTACTAAGCCCTGGAAAGTATCAACTGCTGCAGCGATTTCTGCATTGTTCCAAGAAGCATTTCCGGAGAATACATCGCTGAGTGCGGTTGCACCAATGGTCTTCTCAATGATGGGCTCAAGGTACTCGGTTACACACCAGGTCTCACCACCGGCACATCCGAAAGGAGTGATGCCTGCAGCCTTAAGAGCGTCGCAGCAAGCGATGAAATCTTCGTAGGTTCCGGGAACCTCATTGTAACCTACCTGCTTAAGCAGATCCATGTTAGCGAACATGGTAACGATGTTCATGGTAAGGGGAACACCGTAGTGCTTTCCGTTGTAAGTTGTGTTGATAAGCATCTTCTCGTCGATTGCAGATTCATAACCCTTGAAAGCGTCATCAAGGCAGTATACCTTGTCTGCGTTTACGAAATCACCAAGGAATGCGCAAGACCAGGTGAAGAAGATATCCGGCATATCATCAGCGCTGATAGCTGCCTTAATCTTGGTCTTGTAAGACTGGTTTTCGAAAGCTTCCCAAGTGAACTCGATATCAGGATACTTAGCCTGCATATCTTTGATAGCGTTTTCGTAGGATGCACGGTTACTGTCGGCTTCCGTTGCGATACACCACATGGAAAGTTTTACTTTTCCGTCAGCAGATTTGCCATCGCCGCAAGCGGTCATGGAAAATACCATAGCTACTGCTAACAGAGCTGCGAGAAATTTTTTCATAATTCTCCTCCTTAATAAGACTATAAATTCGGCGTTATTGCCGTATTGAAACGAAGTGGTACTCTCCGTCTCTTTATGATTTAAGGCTGTGCCTGTAAATCCTTACTCAGGTCTAACCATGGGCCAGGGATACTCAAGATACATTTCCTTGCCATTAATGGAATAATATAAAGTGGTATCCGGGTACTGATCGTTGTAAATAAGGAAGATGATTCCTTCATCAGGATAACACATGTAATAGCCCTGGCTGTAGCCATCCTCATTGAAGGTTCCCTTATCTGTGAATTCGAAAAACCATTTCTTCTCGGGGTTCTCCCAAATACCGATAAGTCCGTTCGGGTCACCTTCCGAGGTAAAGGTATAAGTATAAGGAATGTAAAGAAGCATTCCTTCATCTTCCATTTCGTAACGAAGCACTTTCTCGTTCTGATTTTTGTCCTTAAGATAAATACACTCGCCATCCATGGTATAGGTATATTTCTCGCCGTCCAAGGTAGCCTTGCCATCCTCGGAAAGAACAAATGCGGTCTCGCCGGGTTCATGTATGTAAGCCCATTTACCCAAAACGGAGCCGGCATCATATTTATTATTTCCACAACCCGTAAGGCTGCTCAAAACCATTGCTACAAGTAAAATTACGGATAAATATTTCTTCATATAAATCCCCGCATTTCGCAATCCGGTATATTTAGCCCTTCACTGCATTGCAGCGAAGCTGCTACGGATTGCGATACAAAGTGTCGCGTGAAAAATGCCTGCATTTTTCACACTATCACCTAACTCCTAACTTGTTCAACATGACTAATTTTCTGCTTTTGAGCATTTTTAGTAAATGTAAATCTTTTACTTTGAGAAGTAAGTTTTTTACACTTTTTGCGCAATATGCTCAACAATTTACGCAAATAAATACTCCGCAACAGCATTTCTATCAATTATTACCAATAAAATGTGTTACGGAATATTCATTTTGCACAATTAATTACGCAAACGTATAAGAATCAACCAGGTATCCTTCTCCTTCGAAAACAAGATACAGATTATGTACGCCGGTAAAGTCCATATCTACGGATGCGGTAAATGCCTTAAATCCATTGCTTTCTGTAAGATCAACCACAGCAATATCTTCTCTTCCTGCAAAATCAAGTCTTACATGCACCTTGCCGCTTACTCCTTCGGGAACCGAAGCGTTAATGGCAATCTGTTTGGGAGCCTGTTCCTTGAAATCCACTCCGTCAACCGCTACGAAATTGCCGGTTTCCAATACAGATACAGCCATGTGTCCGTAGCCGTGCTCTTTTGCAAAATCATCGGCACCAACTGCCTTGCAGCCTGCCATGGAGGAAACACAAACTGCTGCGTTCTCGGAATAAGCATCTACATAGGAAAGCTGATCGGGGCCTTCTACACTCTGCTTGATTACCCCGATGCTTCCATCCTCCTGCATCGTAAATTCGTTGATGAAGGTACTTCTGTAGCCATGCTCGATGCCCATGGACTTCTCAAGCTGTCTGGAATGATAGGTTATGTACCATTTGTCTCGGAAGGAGAAAACGCAATGATGGTTATTGCCCCAAAGTCCGCAAAGCGTTCCGGGATTAGCCAGGATCATTTCCTTATAAGTGAAGGGTCCTAAAGGGCTGTCACTCTCCATGCAGCAGATCTGACCGGAAGTCATACCGTATTGGTCGGTTCCTGCCTGATCCACAGTCCAGTTACTGCAGTATGTGTAATAGTATTTGTCATTAAATTTGTGAATGCCGGAATCTTCAAAAAGATAAGGAACATCCATACGAACGGGATCTCCGTCAAGGGAAATCATGTCAGCACCGAGACGTGCACAACGACCGGTTCCGGGAGCAGCTGCCTTTCCTTCCGGAACACCGCCGCCGAAATAGATATAGCCGGTTCCGTCATCATCCACAAGTACGGCAGGGTCAAAGAGCCAAAGCACATCATTGCAATTGGGAACATTTCTTGATATAAGTGCATGTCCCAAAGGATCCTTAAACGGTCCGTACGGGGTTTCGCCTTCCAAAACACCGATTCCGCCACCGTTATCGGCAAAATACAGGAAGAATTTGTCAACTCCGTCAATATTTTTCCAGCATGCGGCCGGAGCCCAGGAATTATGAGCCCACGTAGCAATTCCGTCCGTGCCTGCAACATCAATTTCGCCGTAATCGGTAAAGTTCTTCATATCTTTCGTGGAAAGGACATGAATCGACTTAATCTTGCTGTAAGAATTCTCGACAATCTCGCCTTGGGCGTCATATTCAAATGCATCCGCCGTCATATAGAGATAAATGGTATCATCATATACCATCGCATAAGGGTCAGCACCGAACGCCTGCGTCATTACAGGATTCGTATTCCCTTTATTCTTTAAATTTTTGCTTAAGTGAATCACCGTTTCTTCCTCCTTAATCGGTTCTCTCTCCGCTGTAGCCGTCTCCTGCACAACCGGTTGTGGGTCTTTTGTTACGGGTTGTACATCCTCTGTTTTCTGACAGGCCGTCAGCACAAGGCTAAAAAGCAACGAAGCATAAACCATAGATTTTTTCATTTTTATCAAGTTCCTCACAATGAAGCATTTTTTACTTAGTAATTGTAAAAAAAATACTTGTTTCAGTCAATTACATTTCTCGCCGCATTCGGTTGACTTTTTTTTTGCCAAAAAGTATAATCTCTTAAAGCGATGAAGGTGCGTAAGTAGTATATATACGTAGATATCAGAGAGTTGTGTCACCGGCTGAAAGCACAATATCAGAGTATATGTATGAATTTCAACATTGGAGCTTTGCACGAAAGCATTGATTAAGTGGATGCAGGCGCTGCATTAAGCGTTTTCGAGTGCGGACATTTGTCCGAACATGGGTGGTACCGCGTATATTACGTCCCATGGCAATACAAGTTGCCATGGGATTTTTATTTTCCATGGTATTTAAAAAGAAGGAGGCTGTTATGTCAGAGCTGAATGAATTAAGTGAGAAACTGTCAGCCATCAGACAGGAAATTCTCTCTGAGCTCAAATCCATCGACTCATCCAAGGGCGTTTATGAATACCGAAAGAGTATCATGGATGCCAAATCCGGTAAGATTGGTACTCTTATGCGTGAGATGGGCAAGATTCCGAATGAACTCAAAGCAGAATATGGCAAAAAAGTAAACGAAATTAAAATGTGGGCACAGGAGCAGTTTGATTCCATGGATGCTGCCTTAAAGGAAGCTGAAATGAAGCGTCGCTATAAGAGCGAACAGATTGATGTTACTCTCCCCGCCAAAATTCATGCAAAAGGAAACCTGCATCCCAATACGCAGGTTCGCAACCAGATTGTAGATATCTTCGGTTCCATGGGCTTCTCCGTATATGAAGGGTCCGAAATCGAAACCGATTATTACAACTTTACCGCACTCAATATTCCCAAGGACCATCCCGCCAGAGACATGCAGGATACCTTCTACTTAAGTCCTGAGTTTCTTTTAAGAACGCAGACCTCTTCCGGACAGGTTCATGTAATGGAGACCACGCAGCCTCCCATTAAAATCATCTCTCCCGGCAAGGTATTCCGTAGTGATGACGATGCTACCCACTCTCCTATGTTCAGTCAGATGGAAGGTCTGGTTGTCGACAAGGGCATCACGCTGTGCGATCTTCAGGGACTTTTAAATGTATTCGTTGAGAAGATTTTCGGCGACGGAACAACGACCCGTCTTCGTCCTTCCTACTTCCCTTTCACCGAGCCTTCCGTAGAAGTCGATGTAAGCTGCTTCCAGTGCAAGGGCTGTGGTTGCAAGCTTTGCAAGGGAACGGGCTGGATTGAGGTTTTGGGCGCCGGCGTTGTAAACAAAAAGGTTCTGGATGGTTGCGGAATCGACAGCAATGTATACAGCGGTATTGCTTTTGGCATCGGAATCGACCGTATCGCCATGCTGAAATACGGCATTAACAACATCAAATTATTGTTTGAATCGGATCTCAGAGTACTGGATCAGATTGATGACTAAGGAAGGAGGAAAGAATCATGTTAGTTCCCTTAAGTTGGTTAAAAGACTATGTAGACATCAATGTTTCCGTTGATGTTTTGGAAGAAAAGCTTTTCTCCTGCGGTTTTGAAGTAGAAGAAAAATACGAAGTCGGCAAGGACATCAGTAAGGTTGTTGTCGGACTTGTAAAAACCTGTGAGGCCATTGAAGGCACCCACCTTCATTTATGTACGGTAGATGCAGGTGAGAACGGTGTTTTGCAGATCTGCTGCGGTGCCGATAATGTTAAGTCAGGCGGCAAGTATCCTCTCGCTCTTGTAGGCGCTACGGTATATGCCACTGCCAAAGACCATAAGACCGTGGAAGGTGTTATGACGATCGGTCAGGGTAAGCTTCGCGGCTATGATTCGTTCGGAATGCTCTGCTCCGGCGTGGAAATCGGCGTTACGGAGGATATGTTTGAAGGTGCCGGTTATGACGGACTTTTGGTACTGCCCGAGGATTCCGTTCCCGGCGCGGATGTAAAGCCTATCTTAGGTCTCGATGACTGGATTTTCGATGTATCCATCACTGCTAACAGGCCGGATTGTCAGTCTATTTTCGGCCTTGCCAGAGAAGTGGCAGCAGTTCTGGAGCTCCCTTTGAAAGAGCCCTCCCTCTCCTATACGGAAACCGCTTGTGAAATTCCTTTTAACGTAACGGTAAAAGCGCAGGATCTCTGCCCCCGTTATGTTTCACACTATGTATATGATGTCAAAATCAAAGAATCTCCCGCTTGGATGAAACGTCGTCTTGCCCTTGTCGGTTGCAATTCGATTTCCAATGTGGTCGACATTACGAATTATGTATTAAAAGAACTCGGCCAGCCCATGCATGCATTTGATTTCAGTTATCTGGAAGGCAATGCCATCCATGTAAGACGTGCAGAAAACAATGAGAAGATCGTCACTTTGGACGAGAAGGAATTCGCTCTTACGGATCAGAACCTTGTTATTTGCGACGGCAAAAAACCGGTTGCTCTTGCAGGTATTATGGGCGGACTTAATTCCGAAATTCTTGATACTACCTCTGCGGTTATTTTCGAATCGGCCACCTTCGCCCGTGACAATATCCGCAAGAGTTCCAAGGCACTTGGTCAGGTTTCCGATTCCAGTGCCAGATTTTCTAAGGGTGTAGACGAATACACAACCGTTATGGCCATGAAGCGTGCCCTTCACTTAATCGAAGAGCTTGAATGTGGTAAGGTTTCCTCTACGCACTTCGATATTAATTCCGGCAATTCCATCGATACCACTGCGCTTACTGTTTCCGTAAATAAGGTTAACAGCGTTTTAGGTATTAAAGTTCCGGATGATGATATCGTAAGAATTCTCACGAATTTAAATTTCAATCCTACCTTAAGTGGCGATGAGCTTAATTTAAACATCCCGGCTTACCGCGTTGATATGGAATCTTACCAGGATGTTGCGGAAGAAGTGATTCGTATGTACGGCTACGAGCACATCGTTCCCACCTTCATTCCTACCGCAGAAGTTACAAGCGGCGGTTACAATTTAAGACAACGTACGGAGCTTAAGATTAAGAGAGACCTGTGCGCCCAGGGTGCGTTCGAGGGTGTGCATTACTCCTTCTTCTCTCCTTCCGACCTTGATATGTTAAGGCTTCCTGAGGATGATTCTCTGCGCCATGCCATTAAGCTCATCAATCCCATTAACGTGGACCTTTCTCTTATGAGAACCACGCTTGCTCCGCAGATGATTACGGCTATCGCCAAAAACCAAAAGAAGGGAATCCTCTCCGGTCGAATCTTCGAGTTGGGCAACCGTTTCATTCCAAAGGATCTTCCGCTTACGGAATATCCCGACGAACGTGAAACCATCTGCATCGGTATCTTCGGCGAGGAGGAAGATTTCTTCTCCTTGAAAGGCCTTACGGACGTAATTGCTGCTTCCCTTAATGTTACCTTCGAATATGTTGCTTTTGAAAATACCTTCCTTCATCCTTACAGAACCGCCAAGGTTCTCTGTGATGGCGAGGAAATCGGTTACTTAGGACAGCTTCTCTACGAAATTCAGGATGAGATGGACATGCGTGTTCCCGCTTACATCGCTGAGATTGACCTTAAGAAACTTACCAAGTATTACGGTAAGAGCAGAAAGTTCACTCCGCTTCCCAAATTCCTTGAAGAAAAACGTGACTTCTGCTTCGTTATGAGCAAGAGCATCACCTGTGCACAGGTTGAGAATGAAATCAAAGCTTCCTGTGATTACATCACAAGCATTAAGCTCTTTGATATTTTCGAAGGCATACAGCTCGGACTCGACAAGAAGTCCATGGCATTCTCCGTAGTATTCACTCCCAGGGAGGAAGAATTTACGGATGCCGTAATTGACGATTTTGTTGAAAACATTCTGAACAACTTAAATGAAAAGCTCGGAATCACTTTAAGAGCTTAATGAAAAACCCCGGAAGTTCAAAATCATAAACCTGAACTTTCGGGGTATTTTTACACATTAATGATGCAGTCATAACGCACTGCCTTGCCGCTTAATGAATAGGACGGCTTTTTGTTACACAGGTAAGGACCCTTTAGAGGGCGCTTAATGACAATCTTTTTGGGATGTAGTTTCATTGCTGCATTCATAAGCTCCGTTTCCATGTCACAGGGCTTCTCAAGCTTCTGAAGCAACTGGAATTTCTTCTTGATAAGGGCACTTTTGCTTCGTTCCGGGAACATCGGATCCAGCAAGATGACATCCGGGCTTTCGTCAAGTGATTCCATTGCCACAATGGAATCTCCGTAATGCACATGCATACGCATTGCGATTGCTGCAGTCTCCGGATAATCAAGTGCTCTAAGGACCGTATCCTCAAGCAGCATGCATATCACAGGATCCTGTTCATACAAATCCACCGTGAAACCGCCGGCTGCCAGGATAAAGGAATCCTCTCCCATTCCGGCAGTTGCATCAAAAAGTGTAGCTTTGTTTTTGTCCTTAAGGAGCGCTGCCTTAAGCAGCATCTCATTGGAAATTGCGCTCTTTTTGATACGCGGAATCAGTTCCGTGAAATCGCCTTTTAATGCCAGTTCATCATTCTTAAGATATAATCCGTCTGCTTCCAAATACAGTGCCAAAGAGGAATCTTCCGGAATGATTTGCTCGATTCCGCGCTCCTTATAATCGGACTCTACTTCCTTTATTCGATTGGGATTTACTTGCTCATCAATGTAAAGTTTCATTTTTTCATAATACACTTTGTTAACAATTCCGTCAATTTGCGTTCATTGACATTAATGGAATGCTATTGTATCTTATTTAGGTGCGTTAAGTATTTAAGCACAATATTTTGTAAAGGAAGCCAAATCATGAAGAAATTTTTATCTTTTGCACTTGTTGCTGCCATGCTTTTGTCTTTTGCAGGCTGTGACAAAAAGGCTGAAGTTCAGCCTTCTCAGAATCCTGCCGAAACGGCCGTCGTAAGTGACGCTCCTACCGCAGCTCCCTCTGCAGAGCCTTCTGCTGAGCCTGCTGAGGATGTACTGCCCGCTTTGAAGGATATGTTTGCAGAACACGGTATGTTATGCGGAACTTGTATTTCCGGTAATATGCTTAAGAACAAAAAACCTACCAACCTCGCACTTTCCCAGTTCAGCTCCATCACTTGCGAGAACGCTATGAAACCCGACGCGATTCTTAACAAGGAAAAGAGTATTGCAGCCGGTGACCTGGTCGTTGAATTCGGCCCCGAAGCAATTGCCATTATGGATTGGGCCAAAGAGAACGGTCTTAAGATGCGTGGTCACACCATCGTATGGCATAGCCAGACCCCTGACTGGATTTTCTATGAAAACTTTGATAATAAAGCTGAACTTGTAGACAGAGACACCATGCTTGCCCGTCTCGACTCCTTTGTTTCTCAGATTTTCACAAAGCTCGATGAGCTTGGTTACATTGATATGTTCTATGCATACGATGTTGCCAACGAATGTTGGGAGGATGACGGCAGCATGCGTAAGAGCTTATGGCTCCAGGTAATCGGTGAGGATTATCTTGTAAAGGCATTTGAAATTGCTGATAAATACGCTCCCGATTACATCGATCTTTACTACAACGATTACAATGAGCAGTTCAAGACCGAAACCTTCTACAATTTCCTTCAGACCCTTAAGGATGCTGATGGCAATTACTTAATCGATGGTGTCGGCTTCCAGGCACACCTCTACACTGAAGACAGCCTGGACGACTACTTCCGTCACATGGACCGCATCGCTGAGCTTGGCCTTAAGATTCAGCTTACCGAGCTGGATGTTTGCTTAGGACATTATCAGAAGCCTGCCAAAAACGACGACGAGCACCAGAAGATTCAGGGCCGGTTCTATTACGACCTGATCAACGGTATTTTAGAGCGTGTTGACAATGGTACCGTTAAGTCGGATGCACTTACCATCTGGGGCTTCTCCGACGGACTCAGCTGGAGAAAAGAATACAATCCGTTAATCTTCACTATGAAGTATGATCCCAAGTACTCCTTCTACGGAGCAATGCAGATTAAGGATAAAGCAGGTTTTGATGAGTAAATTGCGTTAATTCCGGTTTTGTAATCCTCATCGAGTAGGCTGACTCCTTCTCGATGATTAGCAGTCGC
>JAZLJD010000066.1:0-9207 GCA_045617725.1 Lachnospiraceae bacterium | reverse complement strand
TAAGAAAACCTATAACTCTCCATGAATCGATTCGCCCTATATGAATTGCTTCTCTCCGGCCCACAGGAGCCGTTTTTTGCGTCGGAACGCTTCCACAATCCATTATTCAAACGCATACCTTTCCGCGAATCGATTCGCTCTATATGAATTGCTTTTCGCCCCACGCCTACAGGAGCCGTCTTTTTTATCCCTTAAGATGGCGATGTCTCGGACAAAGGGCATGCCCCGTGCAGAAGTACGCATCCATGTGCCAAAAGGACCGGGCTAAAAAGCAAAAGCGCCCGAGTTGCCTCGAACGCTTTACTGCTTTCATGTGCTAAAAACCCCCGTCCCCATTAGTCCGCTGGTCTACCGTGCCAGCTCGTAGTACAAGCCTTTCTTGGCCATAAGTTCCTGATGGGTGCCCTGTTCTGCGATGCCCTTGTTGGAAATGTAGAGGATGCGATCCGCATTTCGTATCGTAGAAAGTCGATGTGCTACGATGAAGGCCGTCTTGTCCTCAATCATGACATCGAGAGCTTCCTTGATGAGCATCTCGGTCTCGGTATCAATCGCGGAAGTCGCCTCGTCCAGAATGATGACGCTCGGGTTCTTCAGGATGATACGTGCAAAACTGATTAATTGCTTTTCGCCTGCGGACAACTCAGCACCACGCTCCTCGAGCATGTGACTGTAGCCGCCGGGTAATTTCTGAATAAATTTGTCGGCAAAAATCTTTTGTGCAGCGGCGATGCATTCCTCGTCGGTAGCGGTCCACTTGCCGTAACGGATATTGTCGAGAATCGTGCCCTTGAAAATGAAGGGATCCTGCATCAGCACGCCCACCTCGGAACGGAGCGAATGCAGCTGAGCATCGCGTACATCCACGTCGTCAATTTTGACGCTGCCAGCCTGCACATCGTAGAAGCGGGTCAGCATGTTGATTACCGTGGTCTTGCCTGCGCCCGTAGGTCCTACCAGCGCAATCGTCTCGCCGGGACGCACATGCAGGTCGAAGTGCTCCAAAATATTGGTGCCGGGCTCGTAAGCAAAGGTAACATCCTCGAAATCCACCTTACCCCGAACATCGGAAAGCACAACGGCGTCCTCTTTGTCCTTAATGGAAACAGGGTAGTCGATGGTATCAAACACACGCTCCAGGTTCGACGAAACCTGCGCAAGCTCCTGAATGATGTTGGTAAGCATCGAAAGCGGACCCTGGAACATGCCCATGTAGCTCGTGAACGTGATGACAACGCCGGCCGTGATGAGGTCGTTGCCACCCAAAATCAGGGACAGAGCCATGCCATAGATGCACAGCGTTCCCATGTGCCAAAAAGTATGAACAATAGGTCCATTCAGTCGCTGACGTTTTACGATGGACCACCACATGTCGATAGCCTCGCCGTGCACGTCCTCGTAAGCCTTGCGGTTGATTTCGATACGGTTATAGTTCTTTACAATCTGCTCGCCCATGATGGACTCGACGATGAATGCGGTTCGATTCGAGTTCTTGGAACGATGAATCGTGTAGCGCTTTCTAAGCCATGCACGCAGAAGGAATACGATTACCATCATGGGAATGATGGTGGCAAAAACAATCAGTGTCAGCTGCGGGCTCATGGAAAGCATGAACACGGTAACGACTACGATTTTGATGATGTAAATCGCAAACATCATGACGTAGTTCGAGAAAAATTCGGTCAAACCGTTGATGTATTCGGTAACGCGAACAACAATCTTGCCATCCGGTCTGTTATCAAAATACTCAAAACTCAGTTCCTGCAGTCGCGCGAAGATGTCGCGGCGAATGTTCGTAATAATGGTCATACCCATGCGACCCATCTGTCTGGTCTGGATAAAGCCCGTGATGATTTCGGTGCCGGCCAGAAGAATCAGCCCGCCTGCAATGAACGCCAGTTCCTTGTAATCCTCGTTTACCACGACCTCATCCACGATGAGCTTTAAGAGCCTCGGAGGCAAAAGAGAAACTACGCTCATTACGAGCAACATCAGCGTTACCAAAATCAGAATCTTCTTATAAGGAAGAATGTATTTCAGTGTACGTGTCAGCTGCTTTAAGTCAATTTTCTTTTCAAGACTTTCGTCTTCAAAGTAAGTATTACGTTTAGCCATTGATTGCACCCTCCTTTGCTGCAAGGGCATCATAGTCAATGACGCTGTGTTGCTGCTCCTGCTGAATATTATAAACATGGGCAAAGCTGCCGCCCAAAGCCATCAGTTCCTCGAAGTTACCGCGCTCCACAATCTCACCGTCGCGGATGTAGATGATTTCGTCACAATCCACAACCGAGGAGAAACGGTGCGCCGTAATGATCAGGGTCTTGTCCTGATAGTTGTCATGAATTTCCTTAAGAAGTGCACGCTCGGTATTTACGTCGAGTGCACTGGTGGAATCATCGAGGACGAATACCGGCGCATTCTTGAGGAAAGCACGCGCCAGGGAAATACGTTGTTTTTGGCCTCCGGAGATACCGAGGCCACGCTCGCCGATGATGGTCGAGTACTTGTCGTCGAAGGCAGTGATGAAGCCCGCTGCCTGTGCATGCTCGGCTGCCTTTACGATGTGGTCGGCCGCAGCGTCGGGATTCGCGTACGCAATATTGGACTCAATCGTATTGGAAAAAAGGAATACATCCTGGAACGCATAGGAGTACATATCACGCAGGTTCTTTAAGCTGAACTCCTTGATATCGTGACCGTCAATCGTAATCTCGCCGCTCGTGATGTCGCGGATGCGGACGAGCGTCTTAAGGAGCACGGACTTACCGGAACCGGTCTCGCCGACGATACCTAGTTTTTTGCCGTAAGGGATGCTCAAATCGATGTTCTTGAGCACCTCCTGACCCTCGATGTTCAGGCTGACATTCTTAAGTTCGATGTTCGGCGCGTCGGAACGCAGGGTAGAAGCGAGGTCCTCGGGCACCTGGCTCTCCTTCTCGAGGAACAGCTTCAGCTCGATACCGGAAATCGTCTGCTGCTGCATGTTGAAGATATGGTTGTTGATATTCGTAATATCCTGCATCAGCTGCATTACGTAGCTTGAGGACGCCAAAATGTAACCGACGGTGATGCGGCCTATAATGGTAAGAACCGCGCCGATAATGATGGTGGTTACGTAGGCAATCTGATTGATGGAGTTAAAGGTCAAATCAAATCGGGAGGACAGCCAAATCTGCTTTACGCGGGAATTTAAAAAGTCAACATTGGCCTTCTCGAATTTCTCTTTTTCAAGATCCTCGTTCGTAAAGGAGCGGATAATACGTACTGCCGCGATGTTCTCCTGGGTGGTAAGGTTCAGGAAGGACTGCTTGGTACGAATGTCCTTGAAGTTGATTTTGGCCTGCTTCTTAAAGCTCATGAGCGTTTTAATAAGGAAAGGAACCAGCAGAACCGGGATGATGATGAATCGCCAGTCGATGGTCGCAACCAGTACGAGCGTCGTAACCAGCATGAACACGGCGTCGCACAGATACGGGATTCTGTGGCAAAAAAGTTCCTTGAACATGATGGTGTCGTGGTTCATGATCTGCAGCATCTCGCCCGAGTTGTAATCGGAAATGGTCTGGGAGTCGAGGCTCATCAGCTTGTCATAAGTGACATATCGAAGGTCGGTCTCCAGATTCAGACCCGTCTTCTCCTGCATGAGGTCTCGCGTGTAGATAATGATGATTCGTACAACAATCATCGCCGTGTACAGAATCGCGAAGTTCCAGAACAGCTCCATGCTGTGTACCGGTCCGAACTTGCCCGTGAGCAAAAAATGAAAAAGCTTGCCGGAATCTTCCGTGACCGGCGTGTCCTTTATGATGTAGTCCACCAGTATGGCCGACAGCATCGGGAGCATCAGGTCCATGAAGATACCGACAAAGCTCAGAAGCTCGGCGGCAATGGCAATAGGCATGTTCCTGCGGAAATACTTATAACCAAATTTCAAAGTTTCCATAGATTTTCCTCTTTTTTTATTCTTTTATTATACCAGGTAATCTTACTTCCTTTGCCGCGGAAATAGAATGTATTAGTTTGTAAAAAAGATGGACTTTTGTCACATGCCCCGGGGCGCCTCGGGACACCCGACTCAAATAAAATAATTGACAGTATGGCCGAAATATGATAATTTTTCCATTGTAAAAGCGTCGATGAAGAGAGTAGCTTTGGTATCAGTTCACAGAGAGCCGTCGGAAGGTGAAAGGATGGCAGCGAAGCCTTAGTGAAGAACACTTCGGAGCCTGCGGAAGAAAGTTCCTTTTTGGCACGATTAGAACCGCACGTTACATCACGATACGATGGATAAAGTGGATTGGAAACGATCAATATGGGTGGTACCGCGGAAGATGTCTTTCGTCCCATGATGTGGGATTGAGGCATTTTTTTTATCCCACAGTAACATTCACTTTTTTAACCTGTAAGGAGGTACAACATGCTCAGAACACATACTTGTGCAGAACTCAATGAGAGCAACATCGGTCAGAAAGTTACCCTGGCCGGCTGGGTTGACGTTATCCGCGATCATGGCGGTGTCCTTTTTGTCGACCTCAGAGATCACTACGGCGTAACTCAGATCGTCTTCAATGACGACAGCTTATTGAAAGGCATCGGCAAGGAGACCGTTATCTCCGTTGACGGTGTTGTCACAAAACGTGACGCAGAAACAGTTAACCAAAAGATTGCAACAGGACTTATTGAAGTACGTTGTGACCGGGTCGAAGTATTGGGACCCTGCCAGCAGGCACTGCCTTTTGAAATCGAGAATTCCAAGGCTACCCGTGAAGACGTACGTTTAAAATATCGTTTCCTCGATCTTAGAAATCCCGAGATTCACAAGAACATCGTTCTTCGTTCTCAGATTTTAAGCTATCTTCGTTCTCAGATGGAAGAGATGGGCTTCTTAGAGATTCAGACCCCGATTCTTACCGCTTCTTCTCCCGAGGGTGCACGTGACTTCCTCGTACCCAGCCGTAAGCATAAGGGCTGCTTCTACGCTCTTCCCCAGGCACCGCAGCAGTTCAAGCAGCTGCTCATGGCGTCCATGTTTGATAAGTATTTCCAGATTGCACCCTGCTTCCGTGATGAGGATGCACGTCAGGACCGTTCTCCCGGAGAGTTCTATCAGCTCGACTTCGAGATGAGCTTTGCAACCCAGGAGGATGTATTCGCGGTAGCTGAGAAGGTTGTTTACAACACCTTTAAGAAGTTCACCGACAAAAAGGTATCCCCGGCTCCCTTCCGTCGTATTCCCTTTGCAGAGTCTATGATGAAGTACGGAACCGACAAGCCCGACCTTCGTAACCCCTTGGAAATCTGCGACCTCTCCGCATTCTTTGCAGGCGTTGAGTTCCCTATCTTTAAGGGCAAGCCGGTTCGCGGTATTGTATGCGACTGTCAGGGCAAGAGTAAGAAGTTCTTCGAGGACTCCCTGAAATTCGCTACTTCCATCGGCATGAAGGGTCTTGGCTATCTGACCTTGAACGGCGACGAGTACAAGGGACCCATTGCCAAGTTCCTGTCCGACGAGCAGAGAGTAGAGCTTCAGAACATTACCGGTATCAAGGAAGGCGAGACCGTCTTCTTCATCTGTGCACCCAAGAACATCGTTGACCGTCAGGCCGGCGAGATTCGTACCTGGCTGGGCAATGAATGCGGATTAATTAAGGATGATTCCTACGAGTTCTGCTTCATCGTGGATTTCCCGATGTACGAGCTCAACGAGGAGACCAAAAAGATCGACTTCACCCACAATCCGTTCTCTATGCCGCAGGGTGGTATGGATGCGCTTCTTAACAAGGATCCTTTGGACATCCTTGCTTACCAGTACGACATTGTCTGCAACGGTATCGAGTTATCGAGTGGTGCGGTTCGTAACCACAATCCTGAAATCATGCGTAAAGCCTTCGAAATCGCAGGCTATGGCGAGGAGGACGTTAAGGCCAAGTTCGGTGCTCTGTACACCGCATTCTCCTATGGTGCTCCCCCGCATGCAGGTATGGCACCCGGCGTTGACCGTATGATTATGCTGATCACCGGTGAGGAGACCATTCGTGACGTTATCGCATTCCCTTTAAACGGCAATGCACAGGACGTAATGATGGGCGCACCCGGAACCGTAACCGAGCAGCAGCTTCGTGAGGTTCACATTAAGGTCAGAGATTAAGGAGGCCGTTATGGATAGAGAAACCTTAAGACGACTTGAGAAATTAAACCAGCTTGCACTTACCGAGGCCGAAAAGGAAGACGTGCTGTCCTTTTTTGCCCGCGAGGATGAGGCTATGAGCGTATTAAATGCCATCAACACGGAAGATACCGAGCGCATGGTACATGTGCTTCCCATCAACAATGTCCTCAGAGAGGATGTTATGATTAAGAACTTTACCCGTGATGAATTGCAGTCAGGTGCACCCGAGACATACGACGGTTACTGGCAGGTACCGCGTCTCGTGGAATAGTTGGAGGATTTCCTATGAAGACATATTTATGCAAGAATGAGCAGGCACAGGGCGCGTTGGTAGCACTGGATGATATGATGTTGACCGCTTCCATGCCCACAACTGCCGGCTCTAAAATGTTAGACGGCTACATGAGTCTGTTCGGTGCAAGCGTAATCGGACGCCTCAAAGAAGCCGGATATGATATTGCCGGCAAGGTAAATGTCGGCGAGTTTGACATCGACGTGCTGGGTGAAACGAGCGCGTTCGGCGCAGCCCAAAAGGAAGACGGAACCTACACATCGGCCCGTAGCGAGGCAGTACTCGCAGGCGACATCGATGCACTGGTAGGCCTGGACGTCAGCGGTGCATTCCGCCGCGGCGCCGCACTTTCCGGACTTTTCAGCATGAAACCGACCTACGGAACCGTTTCCCGCTTTGGCACCATCCCGGTAGCCTGCTCCGGCGAAACCGTATCCGTTATGAGCAAGGACGCTGCCCGACTTAAGGCAGTTCTTACGGCCATCAAGGGCCATGACGACGGAGACGGAACCAGCTTTTCCGAGGAGATTTGTTTAAGTTCCGTAACCGGCGGCTCCGAGATTAAGAAGGTTGCCATTGCTTCTTCCTTATTTAAGGCAGCGGACGCCAAAGAGCAGCTTGAGGCCATGAAAGCCTTCCTGCAAAAGGCAGGCATTACGGCAGTTGAAGTGGATGATTCCGTTCTTCTTGCCGCTCAGACCGCATGGAATATCTGCCTTTGTGCAGAGCTTTGCAACAATGTATCCCGTTACGACGGTGTGAAATTCGGCTATCGTACCAAGGAGTATTCGAATATCGATGAGCTTTATACCGGCAGCCGTACCGAGGCGTTCGGCGAGCTTTTAAAGACCGCGATTCTTTTTGGCTCCGAAACCCTTTCCACCGAGAACTACTTCCCTCAGTACGACAAGGCACTCAGAATCCGCAGGGTGGTAGTAGATCGTTTCAATGAAATTTTCAAGGATTTTGATGCGGTATTGATGCCCGTATGCAGCAGGAAAGCCTATACGGACGCTGATTTTGCCGCTGACAAATACCTCGCTTTCGAAGAGAACAAGTTCACCGCACCCGCATCCATCTCGGGTCTTCCCGCACTTGTTATGGGCGGACTTCAGTTTGTAGCTCCTGCGTTTGCGGATGGTTCACTTCTTAAGCTGGCAGCTGATTTTGAAAAGGAGGGCATGTAAGATGCAGGAATACGAAACCGTCATCGGTCTGGAAGTCCATGTTGAGCTTGCCACCGAATCCAAAATTTTCTGCTCCTGCTCCGCACATTTCGGCGGTGAGCAGAACGACCATGTATGCCCGGCCTGCTGTGGTATGCCCGGCATGCTTCCGGTTACCAACAAACGTGTTGTTGACCTCGGTATGACTGCAGGTATGATGCTGAACTGCGACATCAACCGCACGACTACCTTCGACAAGAAGAGTTATTATTATCCCGACCTTCCCTGCTCCTACCAGACGACGCAGTGGTTCTCTCCCGTAGCGGTCAGAGGCCTTGTGCACATCGAGACGAGTAAGGGCGGCAAGGACATCCGTATCAAACAGATTCATATGGAAGAGGATGCCGGTAAGCTCGTTCATGATGATTGGACCGATGCTTCCCTCGTTGACTTCAACCGTACTTCCGTACCCCTTATCGAGATTGTAAGCCAGCCGGATTTGTCTTCGGCAGAAGAGGTTGTGGCTTATCTTGACAGATTGAAGAGCCTTCTGCGTTTCGCACGCGTATCCGAGGCTCGTATGGAGCAGGGTTCCATGCGTTGCGACGTTAACTTAAGCGTACGCCCGAAGGGCACTACGACGCTGGGTGTTCGTACCGAAATGAAGAACATGAACTCCATCTCCGCCATCGAGCGTGCCATCGATTACGAAGTTGCAAGACACATCGATGCCATCGAGAACGGTACCGAGGAACTCGTTCAGGAGACCAGACGCTGGGACGATATCAAGGGCATGAGCTTTGCGATGCGTAACAAGGAGACCGCCGGCGACTATCGTTACTTCCCGGATCCGAACGTTATGCCCATCATCATTGACGATGCATGGTACAACCGAATCAAGGATTCCCTTCCGGAGCTTCCGGAAATCAAGAAGGCACGCTACATCGAGTCCTTGGGACTTTCCGAGTACGATGCCGATATTCTGACCCAGAGCCGTGCACTGTGTGACTGCTTCGAAGCAGCCGTAGAAGAGTGTGGTATGGTGAAGGAAGCAGCGAACTACATCATTTCCGACTGCATGAGTATCTTAAAGAAGAACCAGAGCACTGCCGACAAGCTGTCCATCAACGGAACGGCCTTAGGAAAGCTCATTAAGCTGGTAGCTGAGAATAAGGTATCCAGATCCAACGCCAAGAAGATTCTCGAAGCCATGTTTGAAGCAGACATCGATCCGCTTACCTATGCAACCGAGAATAACCTCGTGCTCACGAATGATACAGGCAAGGTTGAGGAAATCGCCCGCGCCGTAATCGCTGCCGATCCAAAGTCCGTTGCCGATTACAAGAGCGGCAAGGAGAAAGCCCTGATGGCTCTCTTTGGCAAGTGCATGAAGGAACTCAAAGGTAACTGCGATCCGAAGGCACTGAATGAATTACTTGTGAAACTGATTTCAGAGAACTAATACGTGGGACCCATCGGCTCCGCGGCCGCTTTGGCCGCGGGGTCGGTCATCTCCCGTCATAGGACGGGAGTGCTTTAAAAGAGAGGGAATAGTGTGAAAAATGCAGGCATTTTTC
>JAZLJD010000065.1:0-4797 GCA_045617725.1 Lachnospiraceae bacterium | reverse complement strand
AAAGATAGCAGCTTTGAAAAATCATATCTGGGGTTTGTAAAAGAGGATAAAAAGAATATAATGGTGGAGAAATCTTTGATTCTAAAAACAGATCTTGGGGACACTCTGTCTATTAAATTCCTACAGTAAATTTACACGACCTAAGCAATCAACTCCTTTGCCAAATTCTCATAAGCCTCACAAGCTTTGCATTCCGGAGCATATTCCAGAAGCGGCTCACTATAATAAACAGACTCTCCGACCTTAACTGTATTCGGAATCTTACTGTCAAAGATTCTTATCTGACCTTCAAAAGTATCACTGACCTGTTCTGTGATTACCTTACAAAGATTAGTTCTGGCATCACACATGGTCAGCAGTATTCCTGCCACATCCAACTTTTCATTGATACGGCTCTTAATCTTCTTCACTGTCTTAAGGAAGTCCTGCAATCCCATCATTGCAAGCAGCTGAGGATTTACTGTAATAATCACTTCATCTGCTGCCGCCAGAGCATTGATATTAAGCGCTCCAAGTGTCGGTGCAGTATCAATGATAATCGCATCGTATCTTTCCCTGAGCGGTTCCAGAATGCCTGATAGCATCTTCTCAGTTCCCATTTCAAGACGAAGCTTTGCATCCACTGCTGACAGAACCATCGATGACGGAATGAAATCCACACCATTACGGCTCATAATGTATTCTTCCGGTGCAGGAAGTTCTTCATCATCAATCTGAGCCATCATCAGATGACCGATAGTAACCGGAACTGCTGCAGGCTCTTCCACACCAAAGCAGGTGGAGAGGTTTGCCTGACTGTCAAAATCTACTGCCAATACCTTCTTCCCAAGTTTCTGTAATGAATATGCCAGGTTATATGTAGTAACCGTCTTTGCACATCCGCCTTTCATGCATGCTGTCATATATATCTTTCCCATGATTGCCTCCTTTACTTAAGCAGCTGGTCTATCAAAGACTCAGCCTGCGCTTCCGTCGCTCCATTGATTGCCGCCATAATGTCCTTACCAAATACCACGATGATGATAAGAATCAACATAATAATTATGAATTCCACCTTTGCCAAAACATCCTTCTTCATCCGCAATACACCGCCTCTCGCTCTGCCACAAATCTGGCATGAATCTGTTCCTTTTCCTTCTGATATCTTTTCTGCAGTTTCTTCATTTCTTCTTCCATGAAAGCTTTTTCCTCTGCTACCTGCTTAGCCTTCTCTTCATTCAGGCTGATGATCAGCTGACCATCCTCACACTTGATTCTGACAAAATCACCGGTCTTGAAACCAAGTTCCTCTAACCACAATCCGCTGACTCTGAGCATTGGTACGCTCTTTCCGTTTCTGTAAATATCACCCACAGTGAGATCTCTGTATTCTTTTCTGACTGCCATAAGCATTTCCTCCGATATGATTTGATATGTAGTTCCAGAATGAACCACGAAAAAAGGGACCCACATCCGAAGATGTAAAGTCCCATCAATTTGCACACAGACATAAGGCAGTTATATTCCGGGCAGAGTTCTCCCGTCTGTCTTTGTCTATATTCGTATTAAGTTTAAGTTCGGCGCCGTCCTTATCCTTAACCGCCCTGAAAATTGGTCAAAAAAATAGGACTAAGTCTGAAAAACCATCGCTTTAAGCGGCTTCTTGACTTAGACCTATTATTTCATAATCATCGATGATAATATAATCGAACTCGTTCTTCGAGAACAGCTCCAGCGTATTACACATGGTAATATTCGTGGCAAAAACGAAATCCGCATCGGATTCCTTGCTGGTTCCGCTATATATACCATATGTCACATTCTTGCCAAATACCTCTTGGAATGTTTCCAAGGATTTACGAAGGATCGAGCCTTCATGAACGATATACAAAAGCCTCTTGGGATTGAAATTAAGTGCATCAAACGCTGCCAGATATGTCTTTCCACTACCGGCGGATGCTATTGTGAGTGCACGGTTTACGCCGATCGCACGATATCTGTTGAGCTCCTTGAGAGCCTTCTTCTGCATATAATTGGGCTTAATCTTGGCCGCGGACAGGTCATAATCCATGTCCCAGCGTTCTATTGCAAAATTGAGTTTGGTAGCGTATTTTGTGATAAGTTCCGAAGTAAGTAGCTCTGTTGCATCCCACTTCTCTTCAAACTCCTCTTCTGCCTCGTCAAATACACCTTTTTCATAATTGTCTGAAACCGAAACATCCCACTCGATATTTTTTAGCAATGCATATCTGGTAATATTGGAAGAACCGATTACGATTTCACGATAATCGTTGAAACGAAAAAGATAACCTTTGGAATGATATCCAAGCGTTGCATAGCCGGTATCATGAAAGCTTTCATAGTCAAGATGACACTCGAAGTTCGGGCATCGTCCCATGAGCGTGAAAAAGCTCTTCAGGGACTCAATGTCCGTAAAGTTCTGATATGTGGAAGTAATAATCCTGCCCTTGCAACCCCGTTCTACTGCCGCTTCGATATCTTTGTACAACAAAACCAGACCAGCCTTTTTAATAAAGCTGACCGAGAAATCAAAGGACGTACAATGACGCAAGTTATCCTTGATTTTGTCAAGGAAAGTTGTGTCAGTGTAGTTTGTTAGGAACTGGTTTGGCATTATTGTTTCCTCGCAATCACGTTAACCCACTTTTCATCAGCCCTTCCGGGTCTGATATCCGAAGTGATTCCGCATTCTATCACTTCAAAACCTCCAAATATTGTATGACCAACTAAAAAACCTCTAAAATATAGTATAAATAAGCGTCCTTTCGTTTTCAACAAAATTCATCGTTCCTATGACCTACATTCCTACGACACACTTCAGTAAATCAAAAACGCCCCTGCTTGCAGGGGCGTCAATATCAATTCCTGTGGGGTTCAACCCGCTTCGCAATGTACTCTCGTACGAATTCAAAGTCTTCCGGGGCGGCATAGATTTGGTTGTGATTGAAGAGCGAATCCAGCTTGATGGTATGGAAGGCTTTCAGGACCTTCATCTTCTTCACTTTGCTGAATTCGGATACCTGCATGCTTTTTGTCGCAGAAAGGAGACCCGTTCCGGCCGTTCCGGGACTTCCGGCAGCTGCACCGGCCATGGCAGTCAGCCAGCCCAGGGCTTCGGCCTTCTTAAACTGCTTGGGCATCTGAATGTGCCGGATGCCCTCCTCGTTCATTTCGAAGAGGACGCAGTACTTCCAGCCATAGATGCAGGCGAGGATAATATAGGACACAATCGACAATCCAAACAAAATGATTGCCGGGATTGCGAGGGCGCGGGCTTCTTCGACAAAAGCACCGACGAAACCGGCATCCCCGATGCGGAACAGGCCAAAAACAATCCACATTCCGAGCAGCACCGGAAGGAAGATCTTCAGCACGGTCCACAAGATAATGGGATTCGTCAGCATATTGAACTCGTACGTCCAACGGTATGTACCGTCATTACATTTTTTGATATTCTCACTCATGTCCATTTCCTCTACTAATCTTTCAAGTGTATTCTAAGATCAGTTATAAAAATCAATATTCCACAAGAGATACAATGGAATACTTATTGTATTTGTTTCATAAATCATGTTTGACGCTATATTCTTAAGAGAAGCCTTAATTTCGTACTTACAATTTGTAAAAGGTTATCAGCAGACTTTCCGCGCCGGCTGCCGGACTGCCCCTGTGACGCGCCCTGCATTCGGACTATTTGGTGCGTTCGAGCGTATACACCGAGCCCTCCTTTATGTCTGTGCTGTCAACGCCCGACATCGCGTACTCACCATCGATATAGAATGCCCAATAGGTCTGATCGACATCAAAATCAGCAAGCATTCCGTTTACCGTCTTAATGTATAAACCGTATTGGCCCTCATCACCGGCAATAATATTGTTTGCAAGCAACGCCGCACCGACAGTCTCCTCGTCTGTGCGAACAGTGATTCTGACCTGCTGATTATCAGCCTTCACCTCAAGGATGAAACTCTTGGAGCCCTGACCCACTTCCGTGTCCGTAAGATAAGTCGCATTTTCCCACAAACCCGTTTGCGTAGCGACATTCGGCTCCGACGACTGAGTCTGCCCTGTCGCATTTGAATCCGGTGTTTTCGGAGTTTCCCCCTGCTTACCGCAAGCAGCCAGGCTAAAAGCAAATACTGTTGCAAGGAATAAAATGAATAGTTTTTGTGTTGTTTTTTTCATAATAAGTATCCTTTCGTTGATAATGTGCAAAAGGATAAAATAAAAGCACCCTTCACCGAAGAGTGCTAAGATATAGGCCGTATTTCTTCAACCTCAATAAAGCGGTCTGTTTCCCGCTTACTGCTTACCTTGCCTCTCCGCTTTGCCCAAGAGTCTTTTACAGGTCACAGTCCGATAAGCATTCCGACTTGAGAGGTCAAGCCTCAGTTACGGTAATGGCTGTTGCGACGGATTTTCACCGAGATTCCCTTATCACCTTGCATACTGTCCGGCAATATGTTCAGTAACGAATTTATTCAGATGAACTGTGTTTATTCTTCTGTCGAATTACTTTGTATCACAAGCCCGGGGGAAAGTCAATCCCGCTATGATATTGGCTACTTCCTCGGGTTTATCCGCCTGCGGAGTATGGCCGCATCCCTTGATTTCATAGAATGCTTTATCGGGTGCCGTTATATCTTCATAATATTTTTTGGCATAAGATGTTGCACAGGTATAATCCTGCTCTCCACTTATGAAATAAACAGGCACTTCAAAATCCGTTCCGTATATTCTGGTATCGTTTGACACTTCTCCCCAGAAAAAGTATTCAAGCAAAGCAGGATAGCGTTC
>JAZLJD010000064.1:0-9094 GCA_045617725.1 Lachnospiraceae bacterium | reverse complement strand
GGAGGTCTACAAAACTTATCATACGAGGAGAATACGATGAGAGAATACTTACAAATACCGAATGCTGACGATATACGCGGAAACATTACCCTGCCGGATGAAATCGGCGGCGTGCACGTGACCTGGAAATCCTCAAATCCTGCGGTTATATCCGACACGGATGCGAATGGCGGTCTTCTTAAGAAAGGCGTGGTTACGCGTAGCCCGAAGGAAGATGTGGAAGTTATGTTAACCGCAATCCCGGACACAATCTCGGACGCGACCCCGGACGGACCGTGCGAGCCGTATGAGTTTAAGGTAACCGTCAAAAAGGCTCCGGAACCGCTTAAGGACGAGGATTTTGCGGGATATCTTTTTGCACACTTCATAGGAGAAGAAAACGAGGATGGCGAGCAGATTTACTTCTCGCTTAGTACGGACGGCCTGCATTTTCATGATATGAACGATTTGAAACCGGTGCTTAAGAGCAAGGTGGGCGAGTGCGGCGTGAGAGACCCGTATATCTGCCGTTCCAAGGAGGGCGACCGGTTCTTCCTCATTGCGACGGATTTGTCCATTTATCACCGCGGTGGCTGGCATTTAAACGCGCAGGGCTACTACGATCCCTCCACGACGGGCTCCTCAAACCTTGTGTTCTGGGAATCGAAGGACCTCATCCACTTTAGCGAGCCGAGACTCCTCCCCGTTGCTCCCAAGAACGCCGGAATGGCCTGGGCGCCCGAGATGGTTTACGATGAGACAACCGGCTCCTACGTTATTTTTTTCAGCTCGAGCATCATGAATCCCGAGACCAAAATGAAGGCGAAACCGAACACGATTTTCTATGTCACGACGCGCGATTTTGTCCGGTTTTCCGAGACGAAGATACTGCTTGACTGCCAAACGGACGGAATGGAAGGCGGAAGGCCTCGGGAGATTATCGATACGACGATTCTGAAGGTCGGGGACACGTATTACGCGGCCTCCAAGGATGGCGATAATGCCGAAAAGAACGGCGGAATCCGCATCCACTGTACGAAAACACCGTTCGACCCCGAAAGCTGGAAGAAGGTGCTGGACCTTGATGAACTGGGGCTGTCCGTAGAGAAGCTTGATATCCCCGTCCTTGATAACAGCCAGCTTGAAGGCCCTGAGCTCTTTGTCTACAATCGGTGCGACTGGGCGGATCCGAATGTGCCGGAGTACGGCCTCATGATGGACCGCTTCATGGCCGGCAGCGGATATCTTCCGCTTAAAACAACGGACCTTACGGACGCCAAAAACGAACGCGGCTCCTGGAAAATACTGGATTCCTCGGAGTATTCCTTCGACCGCCTGAAAAAACGCCACGGAACCATCCTCAACATCACCCAAAAGGAAATCGAACAATGGGGACGGGGGTTTCTGACACATTAAAGTGCTAAAGTGTCAGGACATGCCCGCCGGCGCCCGTTGGGGCGACTTCACTCGCGCCACGCAGCAACGCAGCAGCAAGATATAACAGTTCGAAACAATATAATTAAAGAAACGGGCGCCAGCGGGCACTTTAGCACTTTAATGTGTCAGAAACCCCCGTCCCCATTGGTGAAAAATGAAGTTTTATGAGATTACCATGCAGAGCATGGAGCTGATAACTGAATATTGTTATGCCTATGGCGGTGGCTCCTGCCAGTATGCTTTCCCTCCGATGCTGGGCCTTAAAAGGAAGTACGGAGACGAGTACTGCATCGAAGACGGAGTCCTCTACGTCCATCGAAGCGGCCGCGATACGGACGGGAATCGTGTCTATCTGATTCCGCTTATGCAGTCCGAGGAGGATTTTGCGGTTGCTGTGTCGAATATTCTTAAGGATGCGGGCGAGCACGGAAGTCGGGCCGTTTTCGAAACGGTCTGTCAGTCGGATTATGAACGCATGGAAGCAGCCTTCCCCGGACTCTTTGAGGCCAAAAAGAATCGTGACATGGCAGAATATGTCTACGAGCGGGAGACGCTTTCCTCCCTTAAGGGACGGAACCTTGCGGCCAAGCGAAATCGCATCACGAAGTTTTACGAAACCTACGGACACGAAAACATACGGATTCAAAGCATCGGCAGTGAGAATATTGAGGCCGTGCGAGCCTTCCAAAAGAGCTGGCTTTTAAACAAGCAGAGCGAGCTCGGAGACGGATACCTGTCAACGGAAGACGAATCGATTCAGTTCTATCTCGATCACTTTACCGAACTGGGATTTGAAGGAATTGTCGTAGAGTACAGCGGCAATGTCATCGGCTATGCCGCCGGAATACGCCTTAGCGAGACCTGTATGGACGAGGTAATCGAGAAGGGCAACACAGAATATGTTGGAATTTATCAGGTACTCTGCAACGAGTTCGCCGTACGCTGCGGAGCACCGGAAGTTTGTTATGTAAACCGCGAAGAAGACGTGGGAGTTGAGGGCTTAAGGCGCTCAAAGCTTTCCTATCAACCTGCTTTTTTGCTCGAGAAGTATGAACTTAAGGAAAAAAAGCAGGACTGGAATACCCTGTCACCGTTCATAAACAGCGCAGATTGTGCATCCTGCAGGTTCTGTTGCTCCTTTAGACGCTGCTCCATTTGGGAGACTCCAATCTTCACGGAAGAGAACCTTTCGGCAATCAAGGCGCAAGATATGGAAAAGGGAACGAATCTGTCCGCACATTTAGTGCAGTTTAAGACGAGCGGCCGTACTTACGCGCGTTATGACCTCACGAATGCCTACAAGACGCAGGATTCCGAGGAGGAAGTAGCCTGCCCGTATCTTGATACGGAGAGAGGCTGTATCCTGAATGAAGCCGAGAAGCCCTGGGACTGCAAGATTTGGCCGCTTCGTGTGGCCAAAAAGAAGAGCGGCGAAATCGTAATTGCTCTGACTCCGACCTGCCCGGCAGTGAATAAACATGATGTTAACATAATTACTAATTATGTTAACCAACATCTCCGAGACCGTTTACTCGCGTATGCAATGGAGCATCCGCAGTTAATCAAAGAATTTGAGGAAGACTTCTTCATTGAAATTAAGAATTGACAAAATTGCCTCGCAGCAGTATATTAACAATGAACATATGAACAACCATTCATATGTAACAAGCGCCGTTACCCGTAGCAATTCACTGTGATACGGTGAACTGACTAAATATGTCGGATAACGGATTATGCATTGCGAGGAACCCTATGAAGAAGACTTACAAAATAGAAGTAGATTGTGCCAATTGTGCAAGCAAAATGGAAGCCGCAGCCCGGGCTACGGAAGGTGTTAAGGACTGCGTAGTGAATTTCATGCTGCTTAAGATGGAGATTGAGTTTCAGGAGGATGTGAATCCGGATGCGGTTATGAAGTCCGTACTTAAGAACTGTCGTAAGGTAGAAGACGACTGCGAGATATATTTTTAGCCGAAGGCGGTGATTCACATGACACGGAAGCAGAAGAAGACCTTAAAAAGAATTCTGGTATCCCTGGTTTTGACAGGGATACTTTTTATATCACAGAGACTTATGTTAACCAAACTGCCGGACCTTCTCCCAAATCTGTCCCATCCGGAACTGTTTACAAGGCTCCTGGCAGGCGTTTTGTATCTCGTACCGTACTTAATCATCGGCATAGACATCTTAAAGAAAGCGGTACGCGGCATTCTGAACGGACAGGTGTTCGACGAGAACTTCCTGATGGCGGTTGCGACCGTCGGGGCGTTCGTGCTTGCTTTTGTCGACACGGGCGATTATTTGGAAGCGGTAGCGGTCATGCTGTTTTACCAGACCGGGGAGCTCTTTCAGTCGATTGCCGTGGGACGGAGCCGGAAGAACATCACCGAACTCATGAACCTTAGGCCGGAAAGTGCGAGCGTGGAGGAAAACGGTGAAATACTCGTGAAGGAGCCGGAGGAGGTTATGGTCGGCAGTATTCTGGTCATCCGCCCCGGCGAAAAAGTACCGATTGACGGCGTTGTATATGAGGGCAGTTCGACTCTGGATACAAGCGCTCTTACGGGAGAAAGCCTTCCGCGGAGTGTCTCCGCGGGCGATGAAGTGCTTTCGGGCAGCATCAACCGAAGCAGTGTCCTTAGGATAAAAACGACGAAGCCCTTTGGCGAATCAGCCGTCTCCAAAATCATGGAACTTGTGGAGAATGCAAGCTCCAAAAAGTCAAGATCCGAACAGTTTATTACGAAATTCGCGCGGGTATATACGCCCGCAGTATGTATCGCGGCACTGGCCATTGCGTTCATTCCGCCCCTTTGCACCATGCAGCCGCAGTCCTTTTTGACCTGGATATACAGGGCCCTAAGCTTCCTTGTAATCAGCTGCCCCTGCGCGCTTGTTATATCGATTCCGCTCGGCTTTTTCGCAGGACTGGGCGGCGCGTCCGGGCACGGCGTCCTCGTGAAGGGCTCCTCTTACTTTGAAGGCCTTGCGAAGGTCGACACGGTTGTGTTTGACAAGACGGGTACTCTGACGGAGGGCTGCCTTGGTTATGTCGAAACGGCTTCTTCCGAGACGGGCAATCCGGATGCTGCGCAAAAAAGAATCCTGTACTATGCAGCCCATGCGGAAGCGTTTTCCACACATCCCATCGGAAGCCTGATAAGGGCGAGCTACTGGGAAGCGATAGACGCCTCCATCGTATCCGAAGTGAGCGAGTTTGAAGGCGAGGGCCTGACGGCTACGGTGGACGGATCCAAGGTGCTTGTAGGAAGCCTGAAACTGATGAACCGGTACGGCATACAAACAGAGGAAGGAACGGACGGCCGGAGCGAGGTATATGTTGCCATCGACGGAATATATCGGGGCCGGATTCTACTAAACGATCGAATTAAGGAAACTTCCCGGGAAGCGGTCCTGCGACTTAAACAGAACGGTATCAGGGAATGTGTTATGTTAACCGGCGACAAAAAGGAGCCGGCGCGGAAAACCGCAGAACTGCTCGGAATCGATACGGTTTTTGCGGAATTGCTTCCCGGGGACAAAGTCGGCAAGGTGGAAGAACTCCTTGAGGCGGAGCAGAAGAAACGGAACCCGGGCAGAATTGCTTTTGTCGGAGACGGAATCAACGATGCTCCGGTACTTATGCGGGTGGATATCGGAATCGCAATGGGCGGTATCGGATCCGATGCGGCCATCGAAGCGGCCGATGTTGTCCTTATGGATGATGACCCCATGAAGGTGGTCCTGGCCATCAAAATGGCGCGTAAGTGCATGCGTATCGTTTATGAGAATATATATTTTGCAATCGGCGTGAAGCTACTGTGCCTTTTGATGAGTGCACTCGGGCTTGCCGGCATGTGGATGGCCATTTTTGCGGATGTCGGCGTGATGGTACTCGCCGTCTTAAATGCAATCCGCGCCCTCAAGGCCCCGAAAGTCTGAAATCTCCGGCACGAAGTGCCGGAACAACATTTAGGAGCAGAAGATTATGATAGAAGAAATAAAATGTTGTGATGAAACGGAAGTTCACGAGGAACTGCTCAAGAAAGTGGTAGAGGTTATGCCACCGGAGGATGATTTGTATGATCTGGCCGAGCTTTATAAGGTGTTCGGCGATTCTACCCGCATCCGAATTCTGTATGTGCTGGTAGCGTCCGAGGTGTGCGTGTGTGACCTTGCGGCCGCACTTCGCATGACACAATCGGCAGTGTCACATCAGCTCAAAATACTGAAGCAGGCACGCCTTGTCAAGGCACGTCGCGAGGGCAAGTCCATCTTTTATTCCCTCGATGATGACCATGTCCGCAGTATGCTCAGGATGGGACTTGAGCACATTGAAGAATCAGCGAGGTAACGGAGGAACACACATGAACGCCAAACGTTTATGCCAGACTGCGGTTCTGGCTGCATTTATTTTTGTCATAACGGGCTTCGTACGGGTTCCGATTCCCGGCGGTTATGTTTCCTTCGGCAATGCGGCGATTCTGCTCATCGCACTTTTGCTTCCGCGTGTTCCGGCAGTCCTTTCGGCCGGCCTGGGCTCTGCGCTCGCGGATGCTATGGGATTTCCGCTCTATATTCTGCCGACGATACTTATTAAGGGAGCCATGGTATTTGTTTTTCGCGCAGCGGGAGGGCAGGGCAAAAAATCCGCACTCGCGGCCATCCTTTCCACTCTGATTCCGATAGTCGGCTACACGCTCACCGGGTTTGCATTGTATGGAGTTAAGGCCGGACTTACGCAGGTACCGGGACTTTTGATTGAATATGCAGTCAACCTGATTGTGTTTCTTCTTTTGCAAAAGAAAATTAAGGGGCTGCGCGAAAGAATATAGCGCTGAAATCGAGCCCTTTTTGTTGTATAATGGGTACGTTACATAAACTGTGATAGGATACGGATGACGGACATGGATTCTTCTACCATATGGTTTTATTTGGAGCGCTTCGGCGTGCCGGCAGCACTGACCATTGTTCTTGAAACACCGGTCATGTTATTCTTTATGCGTAGAGAGCTTAAAGGGCGCCGGATCGGCTGTGGACTGCTGGTTGCGTACGTGGCACTTGTGAATGCCATTACGAATATCCTTTTGAATCTGTCGCTTTTTGCACTGCGTATTTTCTTAAGGCCGGGGCCCGTGGCAGATGCGCTTTTCGTTGCGGGCCTTGAAATCTGTGTCGTGGCAGAGGAGTGCCTTTTGTACCGCTTGGCACTGCCGAATCTGCTTACCCGCACGCGGCGTATATGTATCGTAGTTGTTTCAAATGTTGTGTCGTTCCTTTTGGGGATGCTATTGTTAATGTAAGGAGGAAATTAGAATGAATGAACTGATGGCAGCAAGGGTACTTTTGGATGTGGCCGGCCCGGACAGATTTACCGAGGCGGCTTCTTCCGGATTGAGTGTTTTTGCAATTCTGGTAATCCTGGTCGTGGGATTGGCAACACTTATTTTCCTGGGACTGATTCTGGCAGTCATTATTATCTGCGTTAGAAAGTCTAAAAAACAGGCAGCGATGGCACAGCCCGTTATGGCTGCTGCACCTTTAGAAGCTGCAGAACCTGCCGGTGCCACTGCTCCCGTTTTGCAGCAGGGCGCAGATGAGCAGAACTAGCCGCAGGGTTTCAATTTCATATTTTCTAATCCATGCACTTGTGGAGATTGTGTGTTTTGCGCTTTTGTACAATCACTTTCCCATACGGGTTGCGTGGATTTTTGCGCTTCTTTATGACGCGTTTGCGTTTGTTCCGCAGGGAGCAATCGGCTTACTTCTAAAGAAGTTCCGGGGCGTGGACTTTGGCACCTTGGGTGTTATTTTGATGTCCCTCGGGTTATGTGCGTACAACACGGAGAATCCATACTTTTTGGCAACCGGGATACTCAGTCTGGCACTCGGAAATGCCTGCCTGCATGTGTGCGGTGCGGTGGCAACGGTGCTGTGCGGGGAGGGCAAGCTGTTTCCTACGGCCCTTTTTGTGGGTGGTGGTTCCTTTGGTGTCATAACGGGGCAGCTTGTCGGAAGGAATCATGTGTCCGTATGGTGGCTTGTGGGATGCCTTCTTATCGTGGAAGCACTGGTGCTATGCACGAATCCGGCCTGGAACCTTTCGTGGGCAAAAGACAAATCGAAGCCGGTTCCGCCTTGTCCCAAATACGGATTAACGAAGCCGGAATGCTCAGTTGGATTTGTTATGTTAACCGCGTTTGCGATTACGGCAGTACGTTCCTTTTTAGGCTATGCCATTCCGACCGGGTGGCGTACGGAGGATTGGCAGGCCGTTTTACTGTTTACCATGATGGGCCTCGGGAAAGCCTTCGGCGGCTACGCGGCCGATCGGTTCGGTGCCAAAATCACGGGCATTGTTACCACCGCACTGGCGATTCCGTTCCTGGTATGCGGGAATCGCTGCATGGTCATATCCGTAATCGGCATATTCCTGTTTTCTATGACGATGTCACTTACCTACGGCATGCTCCTGAGCGTCTTTTTTGATCAGCCGGGCCTTAACTTCGGCGTAACGACGCTGGGACTGTTTTTTGGAACCCTGCCCATCTTTGTTTTTGGCACCATCGAATTCGTACCGGGCATCGTCCTAATCATCGTATTAAGTTTGCTCTGCTGTGCGGGCTTTTATAAAACATTGGCAAAGAGGAGATAATTTATGTATAAGAAATTGCTTTTAATCACCGTGGCAACCGCGTTGGCTGTCACTATGGCGGCGTGTGGAGCCAAAGCAAAACCGGCCCCGTCCGAGAGCCCCATATATCTGGATGTTTTGTCGACGGGCGCAAGCAGTACCGAGGCCCCCGGGGCGACACCGAATGCCCCCGACGTGACGCTCACGTCAGAGCCTGACACGGTCGTAAATGCAGAACCTGCGGCTGAACCGGATTCCAAGAAACTCGCCATTCGGGCCGGCTATGAGACCTACCTGACGGGCGGCTATAACGCAGAGGACAATACGTTTACGTCCCCGTGCAGCGGCTTGACGATTCCGGACCCCAATGTGAATATCGTGGATGTGAATGGCGACGGAATCGGCGATGTGGTAGTGTCGGGCGCTTCCGGAATCCGTGATAAGCAGGTTACGGAAGTCTACTATTACAATGATGCGGAAGCAACCTGTCATTGTGCGAACATGAACGGAACTCTGACAGCAGTCAGCGGCAACATGCTTATTGTGCAGTCCACCGACCACGAGCTTACACAGAAGACAGAGACTTTCTTTAGTGATACTTATATTTATACGCTGGAGGGCGATTCTGCGAATCGTCTCTATTCCAAAAGCGATGCGGTCATCTGGGATATCGTCGGGAACGGGGACACCTATGAGATGAAGTCGGATTACTACGAAGGCGATACAAAGCTGACGGCGGATGCGTATAACGAGAAGACCATCGCCATCTTTGAAGGCGCCGAAGGCGTCGTTTTGTATATCATGAATGCAGATGCCATTCAGGCACTGCTTGACTTCATGGGGACGGGGGTTTCTGGCACATTAAAGCACTAAAGCAGTGCGGCGGCCTCGCTCGAACAATTCCATATAGAGACGAATCACACTACGAGTTATGGTTTTCTAAGTGTTTTGGGAAGTATTCTGCAGGTGACGCAACCGGCCTCTACGCGCCGTCCGTGTCGCGTAGAGGCCTCGCCCGACCATCCGGGTCGGGCGTTGCTGCGC
>JAZLJD010000063.1:0-19368 GCA_045617725.1 Lachnospiraceae bacterium | reverse complement strand
CCGCCGGGGCTGTTGATGTAAAGCTGAATATCCTTGTCCGGGTCCTCGCTCTCAAGGAATAAGAGCTGTGCCACTACCAGGCTGGCAGTCACATCGTTTACTTCTTCGCCAAGAAAAATAATACGTTCCTTCAACAATCTGGAATAAATATCGTAAGAGCGTTCACCCTTACTGGTTTGTTCAATGACATAAGGTACTAAACTCATATATGTTCCTCCTTTATAGATAAAGAGGACTTAACCCCTGTAGGGAGGTTAAGCCCATAATGTATCGTATGCTTAATTATTTGGCATTCTCGACAATGAAGTCTACGGCCTTGCGTACAGCAACATCCTTGCGTACGGAATCCATTTCCTTCTCGCCCATAAGCTCTTTAACCTTGTCAACTTCCATCTGATAAGCCTCAGCCATCGACTTCAGTTCTTCTTCCATCTCCTCATCGGAAACAACAATCTTCTCTTTCTCAACGATTGCTTCCAGAGTAAGGCGGGTACGGATACGCTCCTCAGCACGGGGCTTCAACTGCTCAAGGAACATCTCCGGGGTCATGCCGGTGTACTGCAGATACTGCTCAAGCTTTAATCCCTGATAGGAAAGGCGCTGTGCGTACTCTTCTGCCATCTGACGCTGCTGGGTCTCAATCATGGCTGCCGGGATATCGATTTCAGCTGCAGCTGCAACTGCATCCACAACGGCATCCTCTTTGGCACGCTTAGCTTCCAAAGCTTTCTTGTCGGTAAGTTCGGACTTAATGTCTTCCTTATACTCAGCCAGGGTCTCAAACTCGGATACTTCTGCTGCGAACTCATCATCGAGTTCCGGAAGCTCTTTCTCCTTGATTTCCTTGATTACGCATTTGAATACTGCTTCCTTGCCTGCAAGGTCTTCTGCCTGATAATCGGTAGGGAAGGTAACGGTAACATCGAGGGGCTTGTCAATCTCAGCGCCGATGAGCTGATCCTCGAAGCCGGGGATGAAGGAACCGCTTCCGATGGTAAGGGGATAATTCTCGCCCTTGCCGCCTTCAAAAGCAACACCGTCAACATATCCTTCGAAATCAAGAATGGTCATATCGCCGTCCTTAACTGCACGGTCGGTAACAACGATTTCACGAGCGTTCTCATTCTGTACTCTCTTAAGTTCAGCTTCGATGTCCTCGTCGGTAACGGTTGCATCGGGAGTCTCAACTTTGACACCCTTGTACTTACCAAGCTTAACAGCGGGCTTTAAAGCTACCTCAGCGGTAAAAATGAAGGGCTTGCCTTCCTCAATCTGAACAACTTCAATCTTGGGAGAAGAAACAATGTCCTCGCCGCACTCATCGTAAGCTTTCTCATAAGCATCGCCAATCATTTCATTGGCTGCATCCTCGTAGAATACCTCGGGTCCGTACATCTGCTCGATTACCTTGCGGGGAACCTTGCCCTTACGGAAGCCGGGAACAGCAATCTTATTTTTATTCTTGTTGTAAGCCTTCTCAATAGCCTTGCTTACCTCTTCTACAGGCACTTCAATGGTCATCTTGGCCATGTTGCCTTCCAATTTCTCGATCTGAACGCTCATTATAATAAACCTCCTTGAAAATATGGTGAACTCGTTCTCACAATCATTACAAGATTATAGCACAGCGAAGAATAGAATTACAACTGATTTTGTGCTATACTGATGCATGCAAACCGCAAGTTTTCGAACTTTTAATAAAGGCAGGATTAAATTATGCACAAAGCAGTCTTTTTTATCGCAGAAGGTTTCGAAGAGGTCGAAGCCCTCACTCCCATGGACCTTTTAAAACGCGCCGGTGTTTCCGTAACCACCGTCAGCATTCATGATGCACTTCCCGTGACCGGTTCTCACGGCTTCACTTTCCTTACGGATATATGCATGAAAGATGCCTCTTCCGTTCTTTCCGAGGCGGACCTTCTTGTTTTGCCCGGAGGCAAAAAAGGAACTGACAACCTCGATGCTTCCGCCGAAGTCGCCGCTGCGCTTAAAAAAGCCTTTGCCGACGGTCGCTTCGTAGGTGCTATCTGTGCCGCCCCTTCCGTACTCGGTCATCTCGGAATTGCAAGCGGCCGTAAGGTCACCAGCTATCCGGGGTTTGAAAGTGCCTTCGATGCATCAACCACCTACCTTACGGACCGCGTCGTAACAGACGGCAACCTGATTACCTCAAGAGGCATGGGTACCGCTTACGATTTTGGCCTTAAGCTCGTTGAGCTCCTGGTTTCCAAAGAGGAAGCCGATCGGGTCGCTCACAGCACGATGTACATTTATTAGGAGAAATCATGGAAATCGAACGTAAATTTTTAGTAAAAGAAGTGCCCGATTTGTCGCAATATGAAGTATTGCACATTGAGCAGGGCTACATCAGCACGCATCCCACCATCCGCATTCGTCGCGAGAACGATACTTACTATGTGACCTGCAAGGGCCACGGTTCTCTTTCGCATGAGGAACTCAATATTCCCATGGATGCTTCGGCCTATGAGCACCTTCTTTCAAAGATTGACGGGATTCTCATTTCCAAGAACCGCTATCTGATACCACTCCCCGGAGGCCTGACTGCCGAGCTCGATGAATTTTTGGATACGCTTTTGGGTCTCTACTATGTGGAGGTTGAATTTTCCACAGAAAAAGAAGCATTGGATTTTGTTCCCCCTGCCTGGTTCGGTCGGGAGGTTACGTATGACAAATCATACTCCAATGCTTCCTTATCAAAGGGGATGGATCCCCGTCATTTCACTACCTGATTTTTACCGTTGTTCTTGCCCATATACATTCTTTTGTCGGCCAGATTCACAAGCTCCCTGCAGGTCATAAAGCCGGAACAGCAGGCTACGCCAAAGGTTGCCGTTACACTCAGCTGTTTCCCACCGCTTTCTATCTGCATGCTCTCAATCTTACGCCTTATGGCTTCCGCCATGAACGCACTCTGAAATTCATTGCCCCGAACCATCAGAAGCAATTCCTCGCCGCCCCAACGGGCCACCTCGCCAAAGCCCTTCATGCATTCCTTCAGAAGGTCCGCAATGCTCTTCAGCACCAAATCTCCGACTTCATGTCCATAGTTGTCATTGAACGCTTTGAAGTCATCGATATCAATCATGATGACGGAGAAGGGCTCGTCTTTTACGCGGTAGTTGTCCAAAGCAAGTTTTATTTTTTCCTCCATGATGCGGCGGTTATATAAGCCGGTCAGCACATCATGGCTCGAGAGTTCCGAAAGGGCTTCCTTTTCTTCCGTAAGGGTGCTCACTTTCTCATTAATTCGAAGCACATACACCATGGATATCAGGGTAACCAGGACGAAGATTGCCATAAAGTTAAAAAGAGAAAGTGCATTGACACACGTTTGAGGAATTTCTACCGTGCCAAACAGTTTCACATTACTGATGTAACCACACACCAGGGTAACCAGCAGGGCACTTCCCATGGTGGCCGCAGCCACCCTGACACGATGCTTTATGCCGTTTACCGTGTATATGTCGTAAAAAAACACCGGCACAAGTCCCAGCGTATAGAGCTGGAAACCACACTCATGAGGCAAAACACACATCGCATATCCGGCGTAGAGCAAAATCTCAACGTACGCGCTTGCCATACTCAGGATATACTTGCCCTTTCGCACCATAAAAATCAATGTGACATAAATTGCAACACTGATCAGATTCAATATAGTAAACAGCATTACACCGGCAATGGCAAACATTGCCGTCAAAATCACGTGCACCAGCAAAACACAGCACAACGTGATTGTGTAAATCTTCATTTCCTTAATTTTACTTTCCATTCACACCATCCCCTATAAGCTTACCTGCTTACTCTTTCGCTGATGACTGCCAGTCGGTTCATCCAGCTTGCTATACTGTCATTTAATACTCCGGCCGGCATACGCCACTTCCAGTTGTTTCCAAAAGTAGACGGCGTGTTAATACGGGTTTCGCTGTCGCGGCTCAGGTAATCCTGCATCGGGATAATCGTAAGGTCCGCAACCGAAGTAAGTGCCGTCAGAATCAGTTTCTCATGTACCATATCCCCGTCCCGGATGAGCAGATAATCATTTAAGAATTTCCGGTCCTCCGGTGACATGGTATGATACCAGCCCCAGACTGTGTCATTGTCGTGGGTTCCCGTGTATACCACACAGTTTTTGATGATATTATGCGGCAGATATGCACTTCCACCTTCGGCAGAAAATGCGAACTGCAACACCTTCATTCCGGGATAGCCGGTTTCTTCCACCAGGTCAAACACTTCCTGCGTCAACATGCCCAAATCCTCCGCAATCACTCTCGGATTGTTGAGCGTTTTCTTAAGGCAGTTAAAGAAATCAATTCCGGGTCCCTTCTCCCAATGGCCGCCCAAAGCATCCTCATCGCCATACGGAATGGAATAATACGACTCAAAACCGCGGAAATGGTCAATCCGCACCACATCATAGAGAGTGTACTGATAACGCAGTCTCTTCATCCACCATTCATACCCCGTACTCTTATGGTACTCCCAATCATACAGAGGATTGCCCCAAAGCTGACCCTTGGCGGCAAAATAATCAGGCGGGCAACCTGCAACCGCAACCGGAAGATGGTCCTCATCCAGTTGAAACAGCCGGGGCGTTGACCACGCATCGGCACTGTCAAAAGCTACATAAATCGGTATGTCGCCGATAAATTCAATGCCCTGTTCATGCGCATATTCCCGAAGCTTTGTCCACTGTTTTCGAAAGAAGAACTGCTGGAAGCGATAAAAATCAAGTTCCTCCGCATGCTCTTTTGCGAATTCGGAAAGTGCCGCTTCCTCATGCAGTCTGAGCGGTTCCGGCCACTCTACAAAGCACTTCCCGTCCTGCGCTTCCTTTATGGACATAAACAAAGCATAATCCGTGAGCCAAAAAGAATTCTCGTTGCAAAACTGCTCATAGTCCGGATTCTCATCAAGGTACGCCTCCGAACGACAAGCCGTAAAAGCCTTGCGAAGCAGCTTAAAGCGCGAAGCATAAATCAAGTCATACTCCACATACTCGGGATGCGATATGGTCCTATAGGAAGTAATCTCCTCCTCCGTAAGCCAGCCCTTCTCGATGAATTCCTGAAGGTCAATAAAATACGGATTCCCCGCAAAAGTAGAAAACGACTGATAGGGGGAATCTCCGTAGCCGGTAGGCCCCAGGGGCAGAATCTGCCAGTAATGCTGTCCTGCCTTCTTAAGGAAATCAACGAATTCAAAGGCTTCCTTTGAAAAGGTTCCGATTCCGTACTTCGACGGAAGACTGAATATGGGAAGTAAAACTCCTGTTAACCGCATTGCTATCCTCTTTCTTATTCTCATTTCTTACTACTATAATACAGCAAACATTTCTGGTCTACTGCTGTTTTTTCCGTTTTAATAATCCGTTAATCACATAAAAAGGGCTCCGTCCAAGACGAAGCCCTCTCAAATACTTTGTTATGAATTACTTCTGCAATTCAACTTCGGTTTTCTGAAGTTCTTTAATCTTACGATACTGAACCAGAGAAACTACTACGCTGACAATAAGTACTGCAGCGGATACCAAAGCGATGATGATGTCAATACTGCATCCATGTAAGAACAAAAGGATCAATACGACTACGGTAAATACTGCTGTTAATGCGATATCAATATATTTCATTTTCATATTCGTAATCTCCTCTCTCTTATTTCTCGTTCTTAAGCTCTTTAATCATCTTATCGCGCTTCATGGTACGAAGTACGGTGTAGATTGCATAGAGTAATGTAAGTAAAGCCATTGCCCAGTGAATGTAGCATTCAGATGTATCTTCATCCGGTAAAGCTGCAAGTGCTACAGGCTCCTCAGGAAGCTCTTCTGCCGTCGGTGCAGGATTCAAAGCTACCGGCTCTTCAGGAAGTTCTTCAGGTACTACTTCAGGTACAACCTCCGGTACTACTTCAGTCTGCTCATCCTGCTCTGCAGGAGGAAGCTGTCTCTGTACGATAACAGGTCCGGGATTCGGGTTGCCGCCCTCGCCGGGTTCTTCAGGAATAGGAAGGATTGCTTCGCCTTCGGTAATCGTCAGGGTTGCAGTTCCAAAGGTGTAAGTGTAGTTAGGATTCATATCTTCCATTGCACTTGCATAAATGGTGTACTGACCTTCTGCTTCCTGATCTGCTCCAACTACTCTCCAGTAAGCTGCGCGGATTTCATCGTTGCCAACGATTCCACCGGTTACGGTTCCGGTAAATACAGGATCCGGAGTTCCGGCCATCTTCGTTGCATCATTAGGAACAATGGTTAATGCTCTCTGTGTAATGGTAAGTAATACAGGAGCAGGATTCTCTGCAACATAGTTGCGGTTTTCACCTACGGTAAGTGTTACAGGGTAGGTGCCAACATTCTCACCTTCTTCACGGCTGATGGTGTAGTTTAAGGTATCACCCTCAACTAAGCCGGTTACGGAAACTGCATAAGCAGGATCCTGGTTGCCGTAAGTCTTGGTAGCACCGGTAATGGTTACTACTGCAGCCTTCTTAGTGATGGTTAACTTGCTGGTTTCAAAAGGTACTACTTTGTAGTTTGCATTGTCATCAACAGTGGTTGCTACATTCAGTTCATACTCACCTGCATTTACTTCGTCGCTGGATACGGTTACGGTAATTCCGTTCTCGTAAAGTCCATTTGCCTTGTAGGTTGCGGTGTAGCCTTCTCCATCATATACCTTGCTATAGGAGTAGTCCGGAAGAACAATCTCCATAGGATTGATGGTTAAGTAGCTGTCGGTCGTGGTTACTTCATAGTTCTCTGTTGCATTGGTGCTAATGGTAAGTGCATGCTCGCCTACATTTACTTCATCAGTAGATGCGGTTGCGGTGTAGGTCTCGCCATTTACTCCGTCAAATTCATGGGTCTTGCTGTAACCCTGGCCGTTAAAGGTCTTCTCATCATCGTATGCAGGAAGCGTAATTGCTGCCTTAGTGATGGTTAAGGTGCTGTCGGTCGTGGTTACTTCATAGTTCTCTGTTGCATTGGTGCTAATGGTAAGTGCATGCTCGCCTGCATCCTTGGCATCGGTTGCTGCGGTTGCTACATACGTTTCACCGTTTACACCATTGAAGTTGTAATCCTTGCTGTAACCCTGACCATCATAGGTCTTCTCATCATCGTATGCAGGAAGCGTAATTGCTGCCGGAGTGATGGTTAAGGTGCTTGCGGTCGTAGTTACTTCATAGTTCTCTGTTGCAGTGGTGGTAATGGTAAGGTCGTACTCACCTACATTTACTTCGTCAGTTGCTGCGGTTGCTACATAAGATTCACCGTTTACACCATTGAAGTTGTAATCCTTGCTGTAACCCTGACCATCATAGGTCTTCTCATCATCGTATGCAGGTAGATTAATCTCTACAGGGTTGATGGTTAAGGTGCTGTCGGTTACGTTTACTGCGTAGTTCGTTGTTGCAGTGGTGGTAATGGTAAGGTCGTACTCACCTACATTTACTTCGTCAGTTGCTGCGGTTGCTACATACGTTTCACCGTTTACACCATTGAAGTTGTAGTCCATGCTGTAACCCTGACCATCATAGGTCTTCTCATCATCGTATGCAGGAAGCGTAATTGCTGCCTTAGTGATGGTTAAGGTATTCTTAGGATCCAGGGACAGTGCGTAATCATGGTCGTACTTAGAATCAATGCTTACTTCAAGGTCCCACTCGCCGACATTTACTTCGTCGGAAGAGATAACGATATCAATGGTCTCATTTGCTACGCCGGTTGCAATGTCTGTAATGGTTTCACTAAAGGGCTGGCCATCGTATACCTTTTCTCTGGTAATCTTATCGATGGAAACAATCTTCTTGGTTACAAATAACTTACCGTTTATAACAGTAACATCGTAGTTCGGATTCTCACCGGCTGTAATTACGATTTCATAACCCTGTGCGTTAGCTGCTCCGTTATTATCTTCATAGCCCTCAATTTTTACGGTGTATACCGGAGTATCACAGCTTTCAAAATTAATAGGACTTACTTCTACAATCGGCTCATTTCCATAAGGCATGGTAATGTCTGTAGTACCATAGTCACCTTTTACCTTAAGGGTGGCAGCTTTCTTTGCTACCGTGTAATCCTGCTGTGCAGTTCCCATGGTATAACCTACGGAGAACGGTGCATCAGCCTTCTTGGTAGCATTTGCTCTTGCATAAAGAGTATAGTCACCTGCGTTCTTAACGGTAGGAACTGCAGTGCTGAAGTTTACATTATCTAAGGAATACTCAATTACATAGTTATAATCATTATCCGCATTTACTACTACTGCAGTAGGAAGATTCTGGTTTGCTCCGTTGTAGGTGTAATCCTGTGTTGCAAGAGTAAGTTCGATCTGGCTCTTTGCGAAATAGGTTACGGTTTCCTTTACTGCTTCTGCAGGCATGCTGTCTACTGCAACAACATCCTTATCTGCAGTGTAACCGTTGATTGTTTCGGTAGGAACGGATACTGCATCGCCAAAAGGTACTGACATGCTTACTACTTTGGGCTCACCGTTTACAAGTACGGGAGTACCATCTTCATATACATAATCTACTTCAAAATCATAGCTGTTCTTGGTGTAGTAAATCTTACATACATTATCATCTTTGGAAACACTTGCTACGCGGGTGTCATGATCGTAGGTATAACCGGTAATCTGAATCTTATCGGTTTCAGCTACAGCGATAGGATATCCGGCATAAACGGTACCCTTATCTAATGCGTTTGCAATCTCATGCTCTACGCTGTCGCTGTCAACCCAGATATACTTAATAAACCAATGATACTGTTCCTTCGGAACACATACGAAGGTAAATACGTTCTCATCGGGATCTGCACTGATGGCTTCCTTGGTCTTTGTCTCATCAGCACCTGCTTCAATGATGAATGCTGCAAGGTCCTCTAAATCTCCGTTAAAGGTTACAGTTAACGGTAAACCAATCTTGGCATCACCGGACTCAAATGTGATAACACTATTAGTCAGTTTATTTACATATTTGATTGTATAAGCTGCTTTGTTATGAGTATAAGGAATCTCATAAGTTACATCCTTATCACCCATGGTCGTATTTACGGTTTCCCAATCCGTGGAGAGATTGGTAAAGTTCTTGGCTTCTACGGAATAGGACTCGCCGTTTGCCTTATTAAAGGTCAGGGCATCATCTAATTCTTTATTGTTATCATCCGTGTCGATATACTTAACGGTTACGGTATGAACATCCTTGATTGCAATGGTAACCTTACCGGTAGCTTTAATACGGTCGTCACCCTTCTTCTGTACGGTATAGTTGAACTCTACGGTTTCCGTACCATCATTCTTGATGCCCTTACCCTGGGTATAAGTGAAGGTTCCATCCGCATTGATGGTTACGCTTCCTCTATTTCTCTCAGGGTCAATGTCCTTCGTTTCAGCTACAACAACTGCCTTATCGGTTCCCCAGTTATTGAAGCTTGCGATAGAGCCTTCAAGAACCTCACCGAAGTTTACGGTAAAGCTTGCGGTCTCAGCCTTGATAGGGATGAGTGCCTTAGGAGAAGCTTCTTTAACTACAGTCTGCCATTCCTCACCTGCTGCGGTAAATTTGAAAGAACAGAAACTATTGGTATTGGAATAACCAAACTCGTTTACTTTATCAGCCTTTACTTTAATCTGAATAGAATTCTTATCGTTAAAGCCGGCAGGGATTACTACGAACTCGCCCTGCATACTATTGTTGGAAACTAAGGTGAAGTTCTCACCAAGTCTGTCATAGAATGCTGCATTGGAGATTGCAGGGAAATTAATGATAGCGCCTGCGATATTGGAGAAAGCTTCCTTCAAATCGGCAATATTGGTTCCAATGAACAGGTCTTCAGCGAAGGAATCCTTGCCCATTTCTGCTTTTTCCGTAGTTCCTGGAGAACTAATCATTGCTACAGAGTAGATGGTTGCTTTCTTCTTAAGGGCATTTCCACTCTTCTTAATGCTGTCTGTAGTATTCTGATTATCCTGACCATCCGTCATGAAGACTACGGTATTGTTATCTTTATTTGTTTCATCAAGCACTGTACTTGCCTTATCTAAAGCATCCTTGTAGTCCGTGTAATATGCAAGGTTACTATAAGAACTAGCATAGGTTGTACTATAACCCTTTATTATGTTGAATTGAGTCTCATTAAAAATGCCATTCAATGCATCCATGATTGTAGATTTGGAAGTTGCATTCTGAACGGTAACCGAAGCAGATCCGGCATAAGTAATAAGGGTTACTGTATTGGCAGTATTTCCTGCGGGAAGAACAGAATCCAGGAAGCTGTCAACAGCATCTAACATAATCTTCCATCTGCAGTCATCCCATTTCCGTGCAACGATATCATCATCCCCGTCCTTGGATGCTGCCATAGAGATGGACTTATCAATCAATAATACGATGTTCTGAGCTGCACCGCCTGCGGAAGGAAGCTGCATCGGGGTTGCTTCAAACTCAAGTGTATAGTATCCGTTTTCATCAGGGTTTTCATTTACAAGTTTCTTGCTTAAGGAAACATACTCGCTCAGGTCGGCGTAGTAAAGGATTACGTCGTTGCCCTGCTCCTTAGGATCAAGGATCTGAATGTACTTCTTGCCTTCTTTTGTATAAGAAGCCTGTGCAATTGCAGCAGCTACGGTATCAGCCTTAACGGTCTTTGTAGCAGCGGTATCTTCTACAAAAGCGGTACCGGTAGCTACCATATACTTTAAGTTGAACTGACGGCTTACAGTAACGGTTTCGGTTTTGGTATCCGTGCCGGCTTTAGCAGTAATAGTTGCTGTACCACAGCCTACTGCCGTAATCTTTCCGTCTTTATCTACGGTTGCAACATTAGCATCGCTGGTAGAATAAGCAACATTTGCTACATAATTGCAGGAAGAAGTTGCCTGTGCGGTCTCGCCTACCAGTAATTCCTTCTTATCTACAGAGAAGCTGAATGCCTTCTTCTGTACGGTAACGGTTACATCCCTGCTGATAGAAGCGTTAGAAGCGGTAATCTTTGCTGTACCTTCTCCAACTGCCGTTACGGTCTTGTTATCACTTGATAAGGTAACAACACCTTCAGGAGTTACCGTATATGATAAACCGGTCTGATTTGTATCCGTAGTGAGCTTTGCTGTCTCACCTACCCACAAGGGTGCAGGATTAACGGAAAGAGTCAGCTTCCTCGGTGCAACAACTTGAACGTAAATGGTTGCGGTATTAGAATACTGAACTTGCGGACCCTTTTTATGCGTTACTGTTACGGTAATGGTTGCATTGCCAGTTTTCATAGCGGTAATCTTACCATTTTTATCTACACTAACAACAGCCTTATTGTTGGAAGAATAAGTAACTGCATCCTTAGCGTCGTATCCAACTTTGGTAACTATAATGTCCTTCGTGACATTTGTGTTATCACGCTCGATGGTTATTTCCGTTTTGTCATCAATGGTAGCGGTAAGGGAATGCGCCGGAGCAGTTACATTAACTGTCACGGTGTTGGATGAATGCTTAACATTGTTTTTCCCATCAACCAAAACTGCTGTTACGGAATGTGTACCTGCGGTTGCAAAAGAGAAACTTTCTTCTCCGCATCTTGCCGCCTTGTTCTTAGGAGGCAGGAAGTTTCCATTCTCATCCTTCAGCTTAAGTGTTACATCATCCTTTTGATAATATTTATCGAAATCGCCGGTGATATTAATGGAAGAAGTAATATTTTCGCCTATCTCAACATCCGTATCGCTAAGAAACAGTTCAAATTTATCTTCTTGCTTTTTTACGGTAATCTTTATGGTATTGGTCTCTTCCTGTGTGGACCACGCCCGCGCAAAAAACTCATATTCCCCAACTTTGTCAAATGTATACGAATATGGTCCCGTCCAATAATCTACAGTTCCAAGCCAAAAGCCTTCACTCGTATACAAGTCATAGTAGATAGTATTGGTAACATTAAATGTAACCGATTCTCCCACTGCGACATCATATTTGTCGGCTGATAAGACGACCTTCATCGGTGCTGCCTGTGCGGTAATCGTCTGCATTCCGCTTGTTGTAAATACCATTGCGGCACACAACAGCAAGGCTAATGCACGTTTTACAATTGCCTTTGTTTTTGCTTTCATTTTTCTTTCTCCTTTACTTAAAGCTATTATTACACTCCCCTGATAAACGGTCATGTTTTTGCTTTCTAAAACAAAAGACATGGTTCGAATTCAAAAAGGGTCAAAAATTTCAAAAAAAAATTAAAAAAATAAAAAAGCACCCGATTGGATGCTTTACATGCTATGAACTGTCATTGCTATAAGTAATTGACCGATGTAGTAAACGAATAGATTAACCGGCCTGTACCATTTCTTAGGATTGGGTAGGAACAAATTCAGCGTCATAATGATGTCACTTACGATAAAAAGCGTTGCTCCGACTGCAAAAAGCAATCGCGGTATGCTTTTCGGTTCCATAATATGCAAGGTCACAGCAACAGACACCATAATACATATAATAAGGAAATAACAGGTTCCCAGTGTTTTTAAAACGCCCTTGACCGTAACCTTCCTTATAATACACATTGCAAGTGCTGCACAAAGAATAACTCCTGCGGGGAGTGCATAGATCAGAGCCCCCGTCTCGATTGGAAGAAGTGCCAGCATATAAAGCACGTGCCCCAGAAGGAAGAAAGAGGTTCCGATTCCCATGGTAATCATCTTACTTTTAGGAAAAATCAGCCGCAAATGCATGCCTATGTCGCCCAACATGCCCAAAATAAGCCCTATTTCGATGCAACTTGCGAATTCCGGGTTATGTGCATTCTGCATTTCAAGCCATCCGAGTATACAGAACAGAAGGGATGCAAGTCCCTTCAAAACACCTGCGAGTGTATATCGACCCTTGCGGTCAACAAGGATAAAGGTTGACTGTGCCACAATTCCAAGTATCACAACCGACCATTCCATACAAATTTCCTTCCCTTTCCGACTACGGTGCGTTCTAAGTGTCCTAAACGGTAGTAACCTTGTACTCCGTTACATTTAGGATAGTTTCTCCGTCGATCTGTAATGCACAAGGCTTATCAAACCGAACCGTAACTTCCTTTCCACGAAGCACTTCGCACATCTCCTTATGTGCCACATGTTCCCCTTTAAAGATATTCGGGAATACAATCAAAGCTTTCAGCTTGCCGCAATTGTGGTAAGCCAGGGTGGAAACCTTGTGCTCTGCATTCATGCGGTCCTGTCCGGGTGTCGGAATCATACCGCCGCCATAGTAAGAACCAAACATGGTCGGAGCCAGCCAGCATCTCTTGTAATGATGCTCCACTCCATCTATCGTAATCGTTGCGTTCTTCGGTTTATAATGAAACAGAAGTCCTTTAATGGCAATGGAAGTATAATTCACGGGTTTCGTACTCTTCTCACGCATCCTGTCACCCACTTCGCAACAATATCCGTCAATTCCGAAGCCGACACCATTAATAAAGCGATACTCTTTATCATTGACCAGTACGGTCGGTAGGTCTTGAAGGTAACCATTAATCCTTACAATGCTGTCCTTATCCGCCTTAAGGTCCGCAAGGAAGTCATTTCCGCTGCCTGCTGCCAGATAAAAGATATCGCGATCCCGACATAATTCATAAAGTTCATTCACAAAATGATTGATTGTGCCGTCTCCGCCGACCAATACCAGTTTCTCACGCATGCCTACTTTGTTAAAAAAGGCTTTGCCATCCATAATCTTCGTGACATCCTGAAAACGAATCTCCGCCTCCGGCAATTTCTCACGAATTCGTTCTGCTGCCTGCGCACCTGTTCCGTTGCCGGCTTTAGGATTAAATAAAACAATGTATTCGTCCATGAAGAACCTCCCACTGCTTAATATGTACAGTGTAATAATATCACAGGATGTTATAATTTACAAAGCTATGATAAAATACCGTTATATTCCACACGGAGGCCCTATGATAAAAAGTACTTTAGTCTACATTCAATATGAAGATTCTTATCTGATGCTTTTTCGCGGCAGCAAAAAAAACGATCCGAACAAAGGCAAGTGGATTGGGATAGGTGGCAAGTTCGAAGAAGGAGAAACTGCGGAGGAATGTCTGCTTCGGGAAGTGCATGAGGAAGTCGGCATCACTCTTACGAACTACACGCAGCGCGGCCTGATTGAGTTTCGTTCCGACACTGCCCCGGATGAGGACATGTATCTGTACACCGCGCGTTACTCGGGGGCCAAAGAGAATCTTCTTGTTTCCTGTAACGAAGGAACCCTCGCTCTCATAAAAAAAGAAGAGGTCCTCTCGCTCCCTCTTTGGGAGGGCGACCGCTTCTTTTTGGAACCACTTATATATAAGGAAGAAACCGCTTCAACTTTCATTCGGCTGCGGCTTGAATATTCGGGCAACAGCCTCGTAAAAGTCACTGACCTTTCGGCTACACCTTCATGAGATTCAACCTTCCAAACAGCTGCTTCAGTACCTTTTTATAGATTGGAAGGCCGTATCTGCGGCCACTGCTTCCGGAGATTCCGACGATATCCGGATACACGCTCATGTTACGGTATTTCATTTTGCGCCCGCGTATGGCATCCGAGAAGGCATGTTCCAAATAATAATGTGCACTGTCATCCACCTGCTCATGTACATGGAGCAGGTATTTTTTATAATCTTCCACCGTGGTAATGTAGAATCTGGTGTCCGCAAGATGCTTGCGATTCCCGATATACATTCCCTGGAAGTAGTTTTGGTCCGGCTTTACATGGCGAAGAACCCTTGCGAGATTTCGAACCTGCAGGCGTCCCGTAAGCTTGCAGACCTGCCTCTCACCGCGGATGAGCTCGGACGTCCTGAAGACATACTCCATGATTTCACCCTCGCCGTAGCCTTTTCCTTTGGCTGCAATTACGGAAGCATCCGCCTCAAAACACAGAAGCTCCAGTTCGGTGTTGCATTCTGCGGCATACGCTTTGAGTTCTTTTTCGCAGGGGAGGTTGCCGCTGTTATCGCAAAAAACAACCTTATGGACCCCGGGCGTTCTTAACGCTGCCCTGATTCCCTCCGTATATTGTTCGGTTCGGCTTTGTACATCCGTTTCCTTAAGACGGGAAACGCCTTGTTGCGGACATATCGTACCGGGTAATATCATCAGCATAATTCTTATTCTCCATCCCAATTACTGTAAAATTCAGAGCGAAAACCGCCGTAATACTCCGGCTCTTCTGCCAGGAACTCCATGACGCTGCGTCCGCCGGTTTCTACTATCTCGCCCTTAAATGAAAGACCCTCGGAGACAATAAACAGGAAGGAATCTCTCTCTTTGTAGCGTTCCTTCATAAATACATAATTGTTTCGGTCGTGAATCGGTCCCCAGCATGCAACTTCCTCATTATATAACGCTGCAAGTGCTGCCGAATCGCTTTCGTTCGGTACCACGACGAAATCACAACCGCTATTTTTAAAGAGCTCGTATTGTGCCTGCGCGCGATACTCAACCGTATCGGTCGATTCTACCGTATGATAGAAATCGTCCGTTACAAAATCCTCCCACCGCAGCATAAGACTTGAATACTTGGCATAAAAAGTGAAAAGAATAACTGTCGCAAGAACCACTGCGGTTCCCTTTTTCATGGCTACGGGCCGGTTCACATCGGTAAGGAACAAAGCCATTGCTATATTATAAGGAACAAACAGGAAATATCGCAGTACAGACCATAACACAGTGCTTGAATGCACCGCAAACTTCTCAAACCCCGGAATCAGAAACAGCCCGCCCAAGGTAAGCAATACCGCAAGGGCCGGTCCTTGGTTTCCACGCATCCACAGCACAAGGAACAGAAGCAGAATCACGACCATAAAAATCCAGCCGTTTCCAAAAACGCTCAGGTTATCAAGGTATTTACTTCCAACCTTGGGGAGTTTCTCCCAAAAGTAGGAAAGATTATAGGACATATCCGGTTTCTCCCACATCAAATACGCGGGATTCTTTGCGTAAAATCGTTGACTGAAAAAGTCAACTGCCACAGCAGGCACAATTCCGAGCAAGGACCAGGCCTGTTTTCTCAATTTCTTATGCTGCCACAGAATACATACCAAAGTAGGCAGAAGCATACAGATTACATCGGCGGAATACACGACGCCCAGTGCCGTAAAGAAGCCGCCCAGAACCTGCAGCCATCGTTTTGAGCCGCGGATGCAGATTAACAGGCCGATGGTCGTGATCGCATATCCGGGGATAAACGTGCGCGGAATGCTGGTCATTACGTCCCAGTCAATGGAAGTGAGCGCCATTACGCCCAAAATGCCGAAGCCCTGCACGTACTTTTTGTCCCTAAGGCAGAAGAATTCCAGCAGAAGGAACGGGAAAATGCCCAGAAAGAAAGACGCGGACGGCAGTGCTATCTTAAGCGGTACTCCGATCAGGTACAGCGGCAGTGCCAAAAAGGATTCCAGCATGGTGCCGTAGTTCTGCCCCATCCACATGGGTTCCCGTAAATGACCGTTCTTCATCTGAACCGTGCCGAGCCACATAACGAGCTGGTCCTGGTCCGTATATTTGAAGTTATATAAGAATAGGAAGACACAGCGCGTAAGAAGATACAGAAATATCCCAAACAGCAGCAGGTAATCCTTTCGATTCAATGATTTTATTTTGCGCAGCATAGTGATCTCCGTTTTGTAATCCTACCTAAGAATCATGTCCATTGTATCATAAAAGGCACTCACGTGGTATCACATAAGTGCCTCGTAGTCGTGCGGATAACAGGACTCGAACCTGCATGCTCGCGCACCAGAACCTAAATCTGGCGTGTCTACCAATTCCACCATATCCGCCTGTAAGGAACGCAAGCCGCCGGGGCTACTCGCGATTCTCCATATAATCAAAGTACTGATCGATTCCGTCTGCGATGGCCCGAGCCGCCTTCAGCTGGAATTCCTCGGTATTCATCTCTTCATCCTCTGCATGATTGGACAGAAAGCCCATCTCGATGAGGGTCGTCGGAATGCTGCTCCAGTTCAGGGCGCTCATTCCGTCTCGTTCCGAATTGCCCGTACGCAGGCGATATCCGGTCGCGTTGCAATATGCGTTAATCACATAATCCGCCAAAGCGTAGTTGTAATCACTTAAATAAGGAACAAACTCATTCTCAGCGGTTGTATACATGCAGTGTGCACCGCCAACCGTGTCCGGATTGTACTTGCCGGTGGAATCCTCGAAGGAGTCCATATGAATGTGGAGGCTTATATCGCAATCCGTTTTGTTGCCGATTAATGCACGCTGTGCATTGGTAATGAACACGTCCTCACTGCGACGAACCATGACCACCTCGTAACCGCGGTCCTTAAGTTCCTGTTCCAGCTTCAGTGCCACCTCCAAAACGAGTTCGGACTCGGCAGCTTTCGTGGAAACGCCCTCAGCGCCATACGCTACCTGCGGGTTTGTATTCTCGCGGGGATTGTCCGGATTCAGTACTGCATTCGGACCCACGGGTTCTCGCTTCGAAACATCTCCGTACACAACGCCCTTGCCCTGATGTCCCGCGTCAATGCAGACACGTCGGATGCCGTCATTGCGAAACTCGTAGGAATCCGGGAAGTCCTGCGCCAGTGCCGTAAAATCCGTAGATGCAACGATGCCTTCGATAATTGCTTTTATAGCTGCTTCATCATACGGCATACGTGCCGGAGCCGCTGCTTTCGTTGTATCGGGAGAGGGAGTCGCGCTCGTTTCAGGTCCCGGCTCCTGTGACAGCGGGTCCGATGCCGTCGGATTCACGCCTGCAGGGTCCGCACTCGTCACGGGTGAAGGGTTCAAATCAATAGCCGGTCCGAATATTTCGCTTGCATTGCGAATCACATCCGGATCATTCACAACCGTCACTGAACTTGCTTTATCACATCCTGCACTCAGGCAGGTAAGTCCCAAAACAATAGCCGCTACTAAACATCTGTTACGCATAATTACCTCTTCCTTGTAAACCTTTGTTATTCTATCATTTGCCCTTATCTCCGTCAATCAATACAGCCCGCATTTCAAATATTTCTTTTTTGCCCAAAATGCTGTATAATTTTCTTTATAAATCTTTGGAAAGGACCGTTTTTCATATGGAAATGGACAGAATTCTGTACGTACTGATTTACGCTTTTTGTATTCTGATACTCTTGTCTCTTTCAAATTTTGTGCGTAAAGCGGATCAGTCCACGGAGAAATTATATCTGTATAACTGCATTTTGGTTGAATGCCTGTTCTTTTTTTCCAGTGTCATTTGGGGCATCGTCGATGGAAATCCCATGATTTCCGTCTCCATCAATTACCTTATAAATCTGGTTTTTTTCACCTCCACGATACTGGCATCCTATTTTTGGTTCAATTTTGTACATCACTCCCTGACCGGAACGGATTTTACGAAGCTTCAAAAGGCTCTTTTCCTGCTTCCCGTTCTCGCCACCTTTGTGATGTGCAGTATTACTTTTTCCACCGGCTGGTTCTACTATATAGACGACGCCCATTGCTATCATCGCGGCGATTACTACTCGATTCTGGCTGCTATTGACTATGTTTGTATTGCGGCAATCGGTGTTTATTCCCTGTACGTTGCTTTGACCACCACGGTTCACGCCATGAAAATCCGTGCTTTCGTGTTCACCGCATACATCGTAATTCCCGCCATCGCAGCACTCCTCGAGATTTATTTCCCGAATCTCGGGCTCGTCGGCATGGCCGTTACTTTTTCGCTGGTCATCAACATCTTCAGCCTGCAGAACCAAATGATTACCATCGACGCTCTCACCAAGCTCAACAACCGCTACCGCCTGATTGATTTTCTGGAGCATCGACTCGTATCCTTCTACTCCGACGTCAACGTGTACATGCTCTATGTAGACGTGAATGATTTCAAGTACATCAACGACCACTTCGGTCATCTCGAAGGGGATTCCGCTCTGTGCATTGTGGCCGATGCCATGCGTAACATCTGCCGTCACTCTCCCGCCTTCGCAGCGCGTATCGGCGGCGACGAGTTCGTCATTGTCTTCGATGCCAAAAACGATGCCATCGCCGAAGCCTTCCTCGCCAACCTCAAGGATTCCGTCTCCGTATGTTCCAAGAGCCTTCCCTACAGTCTGACCATCAGTGCAGGCCTCGCCCGCTACGAAATCGGCGAGTCCCTGACCCAATTCATGGACCGCGCCGATAAAGCTCTCTACGTCGACAAAGCCAACAAACCGTCTATTAAATAAGAATTGCTCCCGGCCCCTTGGGGCCGGTTTTTTTCTCCACGGGGCTTCTTCCGGGTATCGGGAGGACCGCGCCGCCGCCATCTGTCAGGCTTCGCCCGACAGATGATTAGCAGTCGCCAAATGTCTGGCTACATAAGGCTGCCTGT
>JAZLJD010000062.1:0-59483 GCA_045617725.1 Lachnospiraceae bacterium | reverse complement strand
AGGAGCAATTCATATAGGGTGAATCGATTCATGGAGAGTTATAGGTTTTCTTAGTGTTTTGTAAGCACGCAGCAACGGCCGACCCGGATGGTCGGGCGAGGCCGATACGCGACACGGACGGCGCGTAGAGGCCGGTTGCGTACCTTGCAGAAAAACTATGCAAAACACTTAGAAAACCATAACTCGGAATGTGATTCGTCTCTATATGAAATTGTTCTCGCCCGGCCCGGGGGAACCGTATATTTTCTTTAATTACGCTTCCGTAATTCTGCTCAAACGCATAACTCGGAGTGTGCTTCACCCTATATGAAATTGTTCTCGCCCGGCCCGGGGGAGCCGTACGATTTACTTAATTGCGCTTCCAGAATCCGCTTCCCAAACGCATACCTATCTGCGAATGTGATTCGTCCCTATATGAAATTGTTCTCGTCCGGCCCGTGGGGAGCCGTTTTTTGATGTAACCGTGACAAGGGACACTCCGCGTGACAAAGTACACATCCTCGTGACAAAAGGAACGTCCCTAAATGGATTGCAGGCGCCACATTTCGGCGTACTTGCCGTTCAGGGCGAGGAGCTCGGCGTGGGAGCCCTCCTCGATGATGCGGCCGCGTTCCAGCATAATGATGCGGTCCGCGTAGCGTGTGGTGGAAAGACGATGCGAAATGTAGAATACGGTCTTGCCCTCCGCAGCCGCCTCCATTGCTTTGTTCAGCTCGTACTCGGCAATCGGGTCCAGAGCACTGGAGGGTTCGTCCATAATCAGGATGTCCGCATCCTTATAAAAGGCACGGGATATCGCTATCTTCTGGCTTTCGCCGCCCGAGAAATCCACTCCGTTCTCATCAAACTCGGTCGTGACAACCGTCATAAGTCCGTCATTTAAGGACGCCAGTTTCGTTCCAAAGCCCGCTCTTTCAAGAGCTCCCGTAATTGCACCCTCGCTCTCCGCAAGTTTGTCTTTGGCATAATCATCCATAACAACATTCTCGGACAGAAGTGCTCCGTAGAGCTGGAAATCCTGGAAAACAACGCCGATTCGCCGTCTGTAATCCTTCGGATCGTACGATGCAATATTTTGGCTGTGATACTCAATCGTTCCTTCGCTCGGCTCGTAGAGCTTCATCAAAAGCTTAATCAGCGTCGTCTTACCCGCGCCGTTATATCCGACAATCGCAATGTGCTCGCCGGGCTTAACATCCAGTGAGATATCCGAAAGCGTATTCGGCATGTCCTCGCGGTACCTAAAGGAAACATGCTTAAGCGACAGAGCCCCGATTCCACTCGGCACCTCCGCGCCTCCGCGCTTTTCGATCTTCGATTCATATGCCAAAAACGACCGTATCTTATCGATGTACAGACTGTTTTCATGTCCCTGCATGAACAGGTCCGCAAGCATGTTCATACCGCCGCGGAGACTGCCCTGGTTGTTAAAGAGCACGACCGCATTACTGTAATCGATGGTCTTAAGAACAGCCGCACTGTAAATAAGGTAAGTAACGTACAACACGTCCGTGATGAAATCGCCCACAAGGTAAACCCGCGCAAACCTAAGCCACATACGTTTCTTCGAAGCCTTCTCGTTGGTTTTTACGATATTTTCATTGGCCTTTGTAAACTCATCCTCCAGATATTCGCCGACGCCGTGGTGCATACGAAGCTCCTTGGCGTAATCCTTCAGATAGAAAATACGGCTGACATAATTTCGCTTGCGTTCGTCGCGGTTGACGGCAATACGCACATCATAATTCACCTTGTTGAGGCGCTTTGACAGAAGCAACCGTAGTACGAAGCTTACGGTGACAAAAATAATGCCCTTCCAATCCACAAACAGGTAAAAAAGTCCCAGCGACAGAATCGACGTAAGGCTCTCCGTTGCGTTGTGAATGGTTGCGAGAAAACGGGAAATGGAATTCTCCGATTCGGAAACCGCAAGCACAAACTCATTGTAGTATTCCGGGTCGTCGTAGCAGTTCAAATCGAGCTGTGCGGCCTTCTCAAACATGCGGTCCTTCAGCGCCTTCTGCAGCTTCGGAATGCAAACCTGTTGCGAATAATGCTGATAGTATCCGTCCGGAATCATCAGGAGAAAAATGATGACCGCAATCGCACAAACGAACACCAGGGCCTTCCAGAACGGTTCGCCGTACTCCGCACAGTGCAGGACGTAGCGAATACCCAGGGTATGTTCGACGAAAATCATGAAGCGATATCGGAAGGCATCGAAAATGGTGTAGAGCATGAAGCCCGGACAGGTCTTGAAGCAAAGCTTCCAAAGGAACATATGATTATTCATTATTTTTTTCATACCGGCACCTCCTCGAGGCGGATTTCTGCGACTTCCGACGCTGCCCGATAGGTAGCATCCGCCAGATAATTGCGTGCCTGCTTCTCGTACATGTCGGCGTAAATGCCGCCCAGTTTTATGAGTTCGGCATGATTTCCGCTCTCTTTCACGCAGCCGTCCTTTAGAAGATAAATGTGGTCCGCACTGCGCATGGAAGAAAGTCTGTGGGAAATGAACACAAGAATCCGACCGTCTCCGGAACAGTGATTCTTGATATTTTCAAAAAGATTGTATTCGGCAATCGGGTCCAGGGCGCTCGAAGGCTCGTCGAATACCTTGAAGGGGCTCTCCCGGACAAAGGCCCTGGCTACTACCACCTTCTGGGTTTCGCCGCCCGAGAGCAGTGCGCCCTCGTCGTCAAACTCCCTCGTAAGCGTGGTGTCCATTCCGTGCGGCAGTTCCATGATTCGGTCGTAAACGAGAGCCAGTTTGAGGGCCTCGCTCACTTTCTCTTTGGCCTCCGATTCCGTCATGTGGCCGTTCTCACACATAAGAACATTGTCCGCCACCGACATGGAGAACACGCGATTGTCCTGGAAGGCCGTGGCAAAAAGTGCCCGGTACTTCTGCAGATTGTATTCCCTTATGTCGCGGCCGTTTAAACGAATCACGCCCTCGGTCGGGTCGTAGAATCGCAGCAAAAGCTTGATGAGCGTCGTCTTGCCGGCGCCGTTATGGCCGACCAGCGCGTAGGTTTCCCCGGCCTTGAAGCTGAGATTCATGTGGTCAAGCACCTTCTGATCCTTATAGGAAAAAGAGACATCGCAAAATTCCAGCGACTCGATTCGGTCTCCGGGATCGGCACCTTCATAATCCTCCGGAATCTGCTCCTTATATTCAAGGAACGAACGCAGGTATTCAATGAACAGACCGTTCTTAAAGCCGGCCGTAATGCTGTCAGTGAAGCCGATCAGCACCCAGGTGGTCGTAACCATCATACTGGTGATGACTGCGAGCTGTGCCAGCGTAAGCGTCTGCGAAACAATCGCACGATACGCGCCGTATATCATCATGCCTTCAAAAATGAAGGTGAAGGTGAAGTTTACGTAGAACCAATGAAAAACCATGCCCTTCAGACGATACTTTTTGGCCTTGCCCACTATGCCCTTGATGGCATCGCTGTACTGGCGGTGCAGGAGTTTGAAGACGTCCGTCAGTCGCATTTCCTTGGCGTACTCGGGCAGGTACATGACTCGGTTGATGTACGCGATGGTGCGGCGTTCTTTCGTCATATCGACGTTACGTTTGTAGTTGAGTTTCTGCACCAGGCGGTTGAACACGAAGTTGCCGATGATGGGGAACACGATGAACAGAATCGAATAGGGATCCACGCTGTACATGTAAACAAACGCGAATATGCTCGCCAGGAAGCCAAAAACAATGCCGAAGAAGGAGTCGACGGTTTCCAAAAGGCGCGTATCGGCCTGCTCCATCGCCAAGGTGTACTTGTCGTAGAACTCGGAGTTTTCAAAGCAGCTCAGTTCCACGTTTACGGCCTTTTTGAGCAATCTTTTGTAGAGCCCGTTATTCACTTTGGCGGCCGATTCCTGGGAGAACTTGCCGTGGATGTACGCGTAATAGATGTTTATGCAGATGAAAACGCTTGCCGTAATACCGACAAAAACCATCATGCGCTTGAATTCTTCGCCGCTTTCCAGGCCGTTGACCACGTAAACCAGGAAAAAGGCGCTGTAAAACAGCCACTCAAAGTAGCTTACGATATGGGTTATGCAGCTGTGGATGACCACGGCCGGCGAAATCTGCCAAAGCAGTTTCAGGGAATACAGCGTATTCAGAAGGGCCCTGCTTTTGGAAATTTCACTGTCATTTTTCTTTTTATTCATAGGATTCCTCTTATGTCGCGATATTATTTCCAAAATAATACTTGACGCATTATATTATTGTGTTAATATGTACCTAACAATATTGCATTGCCAATATTATTTCGCAGATAATATTGGCTATCTCAGAAAGGAGATTCATTTATGCCTACATTAAAAACTACGAAAGACCATGTTGTTGCGGAAGCGGGTGCTTCCAATGCTGCACATCACAATCATGTAAACGATGTTCTCGGCTTCCCCGTTGGGAACGCTTTTGAGAAAGACCTGCTTGCTCTGATGGATGGCGGCGACCCTGCTACTCCCATCATCATCGCTTTGTTCGATTTCGATCACTTCATGGCCATCAACGATACCTTCGGATATGAGGAAGGTGACCGCGTTCTCATCGAGTGCTGCCAGCACATTCAGGCCGGTCTGCCCGAGGGCGCTTCCATCTATCGCTTCGGTGGTGACGAATTCGGTATTATTTTCAACTGCAACATGGAGAAAGAGGAAGTCTTCCTGCTCATGGAAGCTCTGCGTAATACACTCGACATCACCCAACCCGACGGCTCCAAGTCTACGATTTCCATCGGCATCGCGACTGCATTTGAGGATGCAACCCGTGTTCCCGAATTGATTCGCAAGGCGGAAAGTGCTCTTTATCGTGCCAAGGTAAACGGCCGCAACAAAGTCGCTCTCGCCAAGGAAGAGAAGATGGTTCCCAAGACCAGCCACTACACGGCCGACCAGCTGAAGGCTCTCACCAAGCTTGCGAAATCGGAAGGAATCGGCGAAGCGGTCCTCCTGCGTGAAGCCCTCGACATGCTCCTCAAAAAATACGACGTGTGAACTAGCGGGGACGGGGGGGTCTGACACATTAAAGCACTAAAGCGACGTGCCTGCCGGCCTCGCTCGAACAATTCCATATAGAGACGAATCACACTCCGTGAATCGATTCGCCCTATATGGAATTGTTTCTCGCCTCGGCCGACAAACACGCCGCTTTAGCGCTTTTATGTGTCAGAAACCCCCGTCCCCATAAGTCTGTATTCCGCTACCTTGCTTTTGGAGACATTCTCTTCATCCGGAAACAGCGTCCGCTCGGCCGCAAGTTGCTTTTGGGCCAGGCATATTTCAAGGAAACACAGGTAAATGCCCATGTCGATGCGGTTATAGAAAAACGAAACGGACGGCAGCATCAAGCCGACTTTACTGCTTTTGTGAAGACGTTCCACCGTGAGCAGGCCGGCCTCGTTCTGCACAAACCAGGGCTGTGAATTGCAGGCACTGGGGGCATACATGGCAATCTCGCCCACGCCCAGCGTCTCCCCGCTCCAGGTTTCCTCGAGTTTCTTGCGTTTTGACTTAAACATATCCTTTCGGAACATCGTCTCGTCGCTTATCTTGTGAATTGCGATCATAATCACATACGAAAGCCCGTCATACATCGCTTCGTCCGGCTTTCCGATTCCGTACCACAGCGCCCCGATGTTCTTCCGTGCCAAAAACAAATCCAGTTGCTCCCCGATATATCCGGCGTTCAGCAGGTAGTTCTCCTTTTTCTCCGAATAAATCATGAGGCAGTATTCCGCATCCCGCTTAAAATTCACTTTATCCGCCGGTACAATTCTCAGTACCGTCTTAATCTCCGGATATAGGCTTTCAAACTGCTCGTACGCCTCGCAGATTTCCTGCAATTCTTCTTCCGAAACACGCGCATCCCCACATCCGCGAAACAGATGAAAGGACTTCCGCTTGAATATCTCCTTGTAATAATCTGCTGTTAACATACCATTCTCCCTCCGCCGAACTACTTGATTTCTTCCACTTCCCGAATAGCCTGCTCTATCTCTTCCTCGCTGAAGCCCCGCTTCCGTAACACAGCCGCCATCTGCTCCAAAGCCTCGCGTCTGCCTTCCGACAGCCCTTCCGCTCTACCTTCTGCTCTACCTTCTGCTCTACCTTCTGCTCTACCTTCCGCTCTCTCATCGCGCCTTATCAGTTTCTCTCTATATTCCCAAGTCTGATCCAATGTCATCGCTTTCTTCACCTCCGACCCGTTCAGCGCATTGTACACCGCAAGCGCATTCTCTTTATTCTCCATCAACATGGAGAATACATCACTTTTTACTTCTCTGTTTTCCGTCATATACTTCCTCCCAGGATTAATACGCAGGAAGTACGGCACTCCATCCTATCCTGCTAAATTGAATTGAAATTTCAGCAGGATTTTCAAGAAATGATTTAGACGGCTTGCGCCAAAAAGAATGTAGACCCCGGCTCAAAGAAAGAGTCAGGCTTTGAAACTCTGCCTGACTCCAATCTACCATATACTTTTTTTAATAACAACAACGCACGGCAAACTCAAAAAAGTTTGTGAATATTGTACAAAACAAGCGCCACAACTACTGCCGACAGGCCTTAAACGAACTGCATCACAGCCTCGGCCACAGCGCCTGCAACGCCCATCTTCTCGAGCAATCTGGACTCCTGCGCCTCAATATCAACATAAGCGGTGCGCATCTCAACGCCCCACGCAATCGCATAGAAAACACGGCCGGGAAGCTGCCCGGTTACGCCGATTCCGATACTGGAGTCGTATGCTTTTTGGCACGCGCGCGCCATCGCTGCCGCCGTCTCCTTCGAGTACACCGTGTGTTCCGCAATCGTCTCCGCCGGAACCCCCTGCATAATCTTGGCCTCGTCGCAATAGGTCACAAAAGCGCCCTTTAAGACGGCCGACGCCCCCGGCGTATCTGTAAACAGCGAAGCAATCTGCCCGCCGGTTGCCGATTCCATCGTCGAAACCGTCCAATTCTTCTCTATAAAGAGCTGCGTCAGTTTCCGGTACGCCTCTCTCACAGCCATCTCATCATATTGCATCGTAATTACCCTCAACCAAAATCGCGCGACACGGAGCACCATCCGCACCGCCCAAGTTAACCGGCGCCGCATTCAGAAAGTACACGCCCTCCGGCACGCCGGAAAGACGAATTCCCTCGAGCAGCACCACCTCGGCCCCCAGAAGTTCGTAGTGCACCTGCGCCGGTGCCTCCAAGGGTCCCACGGTCTGCGACTCATTGCCCACAAGGACCACACCCTCCTCTGCGAATGCCTGTGCCGCAGGGAGTGTCACCGTTGCCTTACCGCCGATCAGAATCCTTTTGGTTGCCTCTTCCCGGCCGGTCCTTCTCGCTCGAGCCACAATTTCGCGGGCCATCTCGCCGCTCACGCATCCGTCGACAAAAACAACGAAGCACAGTCCCACACACTTATAAAGACTCAGCTCGTCTATTTTGCGACCCTCGTTATAAAAATGATACGGCGCATCCACATGTGTCCCGTTATGGGCGCACATGGAAAGCGCCGTCAGATTATACATACTGCCATTCTCAATCGATGCTACCACACGGCGCTCCGGCGCCTCATCGCCCGGAAACACCGCGCATGTAAACAGTTCCTGTGAAATGTCATAAATCTTCATGTCGGTTACCCCTTATAATCTTCCTAGTGATTCGGTTTCTTAATAACTGGACTTTTTGCGCCGAATGTTTTTGCGAGAGCACAGTTCAAAAAACGTAGGCGTAGCGGGCTACGCTGAGGATTTTTGAATCTATGCTATCGCGAAAAGAGGCAAGCAATAAAGTCCGGTTAATTAAGAACCGAAGCACTAATATTCCTTCTTCTCATGCCACTTCCAGGCATGCTCCACAATCGTATCGATATCCGCATAAACCGGTTCCCAATGAAGGACCTCACGGGCCTTTTGGGAGCTGCCCACTAAAGTTGCGGGGTCACCGGGACGCCGCTCGGATAAAATGACGGGAAAATCGCGGCCGGTCACACGCTTCACGGAATCAATCACCTCAAGAACGGAGGTTCCGAGGGTGTTTCCGAGGTTAAAGAAATCGCTCTCCCCGCCCTTTTCCAGATGATGAAGTGCCAAAAGGTGTGCGGTGGCAAGGTCATATACGTGAATGTAATCGCGGATATTGCTGCCATCCCGTGTATCATAATCCGTGCCAAAGACCTTGATGTCCGGCCGTGCACCGCTTGCTGCATCCAGCACGAGCGGAATGATATGTGTTTCCGGATTGTGGCTTTCGCCGATTTCTCCGTCCGGATCGGCCCCGGCGGCATTAAAGTAGCGAAGAACCACGAACTCAAGGCCATATGCCCTTTTGTAATCCTTAAAAATACGCTCCACCATTAATTTGGTTGCACCGTACGGATTGATGGGATTCTGCGGCATATCCTCGGTAATCGGAACCCGGTCGGGCTCCCCGTAGGTTGCGCAGGTAGATGAAAATATAATGCGCCTGCAACCATGCCTGCGCATTACGTGAAGTAAATTCAAAGTATTGCTTACATTATTGATATAGTATTTCTCGGGGTCCGTAACGCTCTCGCCCACATAAGCATACGCGGCGAAATGGAAGACCGCATCGATTTGATAGGTTGAAAAAACACGCTCGATATCCTCAATGCAGGACAGGTCGCCCTGTACGAACGTGCCCCACTTTACTGCCTCGCGGTGCCCGTAAACAAGGCTGTCAAACACGACCGTTTCATAGCCTTCCCTGTGCAATTGCTTATTGACATGCGAGCCGATGTAGCCGGCTCCTCCGCAGACCAAAATTGCCACGGCAGGACCCTCCCCGTAAGAATTAGTTTTTGTCGCCGGTTCCGTAATAATCGCCGTAATACTTGCCGTAGTACTTCCCATAGTACTTGCCGTAGAAGCTCTTGCCGGAGATATCAACCTTGTTGAGCACTACGCCTAAAATATGGGCATTGCCGGCTTCCAGCTGCTCTTTGGCATGCTGTGCAAATCGATAATTGATGGCGCCGCTCTCAAGAACGAGGACCATACCATCGCAGTTCTTGGAAATGACTGCCGCGTCGATGACCGAGCCGATGGGCGGCGTGTCCACGATGACAACGTCGAAGGGCTCGCGTACGCTTCGAATCAGGCGCTTGAATTCCGGGCTTCCCAAAAGCTCACTCGGGTTGGGCGGCACCGGGCCGGCAAACAGCGTGTAGAAATTGGGCACGTCGGTAGTGCAGAGTGCTTCTTCAATCTTGCACTGTCCGACCAGGTAGTTCGTCAGTCCCAGCTTGATTCGGCCGCTCTTTAAGCGGGTCCGCATGACGGACTTGCGAAGGTCTGCATCGATGAGTAATGTTCTTTTGCCCTGCTGCGCAAAAGACAATGCCAGCTCGAAGGAGACGCTGCTCTTTCCTTCGTTCGGTGTCGCACTCGTGATGCCGATCACCTTCATATCGTTTCCGGAAAATTCTATATTCGTTCTTAATGACTTAAAGGCTTCGCTTGCGCGGAAGTCCAGTTCGTTTCCAACTAATTCTATTTCCTGCATCTTCCTACGCCTCCTCTTCCTGAGATTCCGATTCATCTCCCGATTTGGGTGCGACCGGCTTCACGCCTCTGCCGCTCCTGTGAGAGCTGCCGGATTCGGTATTTATGACGGGAATCAGCGCCAGGGTGCTGAGCTGCAGATATTTCTCCACATCGTCTGCGGTCTTGATTGTGTCATCGCACATCACGCGGATTACAATCACAAGCACGCATCCGAAAGCGCCCAAAAGCATGCCGACCGCGGTCCACTTAAGGCCGGACGGCTCGCTCTTTTTGGTAGGAAGGTTGGCAGGGTCAACCACATTGACTGCTTCAACCTCCGTTACGTCCTTGATATGGGCGGAGGCTGCGATACGAACACAGTCCGCAATCTGCTGCGCCCGGGCGGGGCTCTCATCCTTCACCGTAATGTAAAGAATACGGGTATCCTGAGCATTCTGCACGGAAACACGCTTCTTAAAATCCTCGTACTCGTCGGTGATGCTGCATTCATCCATGACACTTTCCAGTACGCTTCTACAGGTAATCAGCTCCTCGTAATCCTTCGTCAGCTGCGTAGCGAGCTGTGCATCCGAATACGTCACCTGCGCTCCGTTCTGCTTGTTCAAAATGTAAATACCGGTCGTTGATTCGTACTTGGGCGTAATAAGAAAGGCGCTGATGGCATATCCGATTGCGCCCAAAGCGATTCCGCACAGTGCAATAAGCCACAGCTTGTTCAGCAAAATCCCGAACAGCTCGCCCAAATCCAGTTCAATCATGTCATTATTTTGTTCCTGCATCGTCCTAATCCTCTGCTTTTATTTTTATAGAAGCTCAGCTGCGTAACCGCCCATAACCGCTTCCAAATAATTCGAATCCAGCTTCCTGCGAAGCGCCTTACAGCAACCGTCAAGTTCGATCTTGCGCTTGCGGGCGTCGTGTGCATCACTTCCGATATACGTAACCGCACCGGCCTTAAGCAGCTCCATCGTGTACTTCCGTGCCTCGCGTCCGTACTTTCCGGCCACGCTGCCTGCATTCACCTGCAGCTCCGCGCCCATCTGTGCCAAAAACAAAGTGTCCGAAACACTCCTTGCCGTGCACCCGTAGCGTTCCGGATGCGCCACAACCGGCACATATTCTTCCGCCAGCAGGCTGTCGATTGCGTTCCTTAAATACGTAAGCTGCTCACCGGGCGAAAACTCCACCAGCACTCGGTTGGTTCCGTTCAGCGTAAGCACCTCGCCGCTTTGAAGCGCCTCCGTAATTCCTTCAAAGAAAAAAATCTCATTCCCCGGATACAGGGTAATGAGATTATCTGTATTACGCATTTCTGCCTGTAACTGTTCTATCAACCTAAGGATTTCATCCCTTCCGGCATTCCTGCGACCTCTCTTGTAATGCGGAGTCACAATAATCTCTCTAATACCGGATTTGTACGCGTCCCGTAGCATGCGAAGACTCTCCTCCATGCTTTCGGACCCGTCATCAATCCCCGGAAGAACATGACAGTGCATGTCCACAAATCTCATTCTTCACCTACACGATATGGTCATTCGTCAAATAATTAACACTACATATATAACTTTAACTGTTTGCCTAATCAAAGTCAATATAAATAAGGAGGTGACAGGCTCCCGCTTGTATTCATTTTGTGATAGAATGTCCCTGTATTAATTTTTTGGAGGGATAACCATGAATAAATTCGTATCACGCATAGTAACAGCACTGCTTTTTTGCAGTCTTCTGCTTATGGCCGGCTGTGCTCAGACCGACCCGGAGACGGGTCTTAAGGTCAAGGGACCCGTGGGCGGGCAGACAGTCTATCAGGATGTGGATCCCGTTGTTACGGAGTTTCAGTTTTCCTATACTGCGGAGGACGGAAGCGTCTGTGACAGCTACAGCGTAATGCCCGGTGATGAGGGTTTTCTCTACACGACCGACATCCAAATTCCCCGCTTCGATGAGAAGGACAAGCCCATCGAACTCGTCAGCTACGACCGGGCCATCGTGGAGGAATCGGTTGTCAAGAAACTGAACACCTGGATCAAGGATCATAACATTTTTGCCTGGGACGGCTTCGACCGCAAGGCCGTGAAGGTGGAACAGGGCGACAGCTTCTCCCTGCACATCACACTCGCAACCGGCGAGGCCATTACCGCCGGTGGCTTCATGACCTATCCGGCAGGCTATGGGGAAGCCTTCGACGCCCTTTATAAGGTGCTCGACAACATCGACTACTCCGCACAGCGTTACATAAAGGCGGAAGAACGCAAGGCCCTGCTTGCCAAGAAAGCCGAAATAGGACTCAAGATTCCCGACAAATACTCCACGGTTTATTCCGGCGATTTGGGAACCGTGGAATTCATTACCTATGAGGCCAAAGACTACATGGAAGGCGGCGAGGGCTACACCAAGAAGGCCTATGTTTACCTGCCGGCCGGTTATGATGAAAACAAGAAATACGATGTAATTTACTTAATGCACGGCATCGGCGGAAGCGAGACGGAATGGGGCTTAAACGGCAATAACTCAAAGCTTAAGAAGATGCTGGACTACATGATCGGTGAAGGCAGTATCGAACCCATGATTGTAGTTACTCCGAACGGCAAGGCTCTGGGCCTTCCGCACACGGACGCAACCGCTTCCTTCTATAACTTCGGCATCGAGCTTCGTAATGATTTGATTCCTTACATTGAGAGCCACTACAGCACCTACGCCGAATACGACGAGAACGGCTATGACTTAAGTGCCACCAGAACGCACCGTGCGATGGCCGGTCTTTCGATGGGCGGTATGCAGACCATCAATATCGGTATCGGCGAGTGCCTCGACCTCTTCAGTTACTTCGGAGCATTCTCGGCAGCTCCCACCTCGAACCCGAAGGCCACGGTTGCTGCGGACATCGACTCCTCCGAGTACCCGGTTGATTACTTCTACAACATCTGCGGACTGCAGGATACAACCGCACTTTCTTCCCACAAGGCTGCCGCCAAAGGGCTTCCCGACATCTGCGACGGACTTACGGATGGCGTCAATTATCTTTGGCACGAGACCAATGGTGCACATGACTTCAACATCTGGTACTTAGGTTTCTATAATTTCAGTCAGCTTGCTTTTTCCAAAAACGATCCGGCCGATGAGACCCCTTCCGTGAAGCCGGTCACGGCCGTTACTCCGAAGCTTCCAAGCGGTGACATCGTCATTCTCAGCACGAATGACACCCACACCTACATCGATGAGGAGGGGCTTTCCTTCGCGAGTGTGAAGGCGCTGAAGGACGAACTGACCGCCTCCGGGAACGCGGTTCTGACGGTTGACGCCGGGGACCATGTACAGGGTACCGCCTTTGGTGGGCTCGATGAAGGCGAACACATCATCGACATCATGAACGCTGTCGGCTACGATGTGGCAACTCTCGGCAATCACGAATTTGACTATGGTATGTTCCGCATGTTCCAGCTTGCAGAGCGTTCCGACTTCCCCCGCGTTTCCTGCAACTTCTACTCCGTTGCGGAGAACGCCCCCGTGTTTGACGCCTACAAGGTCTTCGACGTGCAGGGTGTCAAGGTTGCTTTTGTCGGAGTTTCCACCCCCGAAAGCATCACTGCCTCTACGCCCACCTACTTCATGGACGAGTCCGGTGAGAATTTCATCTACAACTTCTACGCCGGGGCCGACGGAAAGCAGTTATACGACGCCTTCCAGAAGGCAGTGGACGCCGCCCGTAAGGAGGCGGATTACGTGATAGGCCTTGGCCACCTGGGAACCGACCTTTCCTCCGGACCCTACAGAAGCACGGAACTGATTAAGAACACGACCGGCCTCGATGCCTTTATCGACGGCCATTCCCATACACAGATTGCTTCCGAGTACGTGCAGGACGCTTCCGGCAAGGATGTTCTGCTCACCCAGACCGGATGCTATTTTTCAGCGATTGGAAAGCTCACCATCGCCGCCGACGGCAGTCTTAAGAGCGAGCTCGTTACCGAATATGACGGCCTCGACGCCACCGTGGACAGCCTGACGACCTCCTGGATTACAGAAGTTAACGACAGCCTGGGCGAAAAAATAGCATATCTGCCCTCCCCGTTATACATCACAAACCTTGAGGGCGACGGTTCCCGCCTCATCCGCAAGGTGGAAACAAATCTGGGCGATTTGGTTTCCGATGCCTTCTATTACTACTTCAATGAAGTAGCCGGCGAGCCGGTTGACATTGCCTTAAGCAACGCGGGTGGTATCCGTGCCGACGTTCCGGCCGGTGACCTCACCTACATGTCCGCCAAGACCATTGTTCCTTTTGGCAACGTCGCATGCGTCATTGAAGCAACCGGCCAGCAGATTCTGGACTGCCTCGAGTACGGCGCCGCTTTTGAACCGGATGCCGAATTCGGTGGTTTTTCCCACGTTGCGGGTCTTAGCTTTTACGTCGACACGAGCATTCCCTCCACCGTTTCCTATTCCGATGAGGGAATCTGGCTTGCAGGTCCCTCCGGCGACTACCGCGTAAAGGATCTCAAGGTTTACAACAAGGAAACCGCTTCCTACGAACCCATCGACCTCGCCAAAACCTATCGCGTCGGCGGTATCAACTACACGCTCCGCAACCAGGGTGATGGCATGAGCATGTTCAAGGACTGCAACTGCGTTGTTGACTTCGTCAACCAGGACTACCTCGTTCTGGCCGAGTACCTGAAGGCCTTCCAAGCAGTCGATGGGGTACCGACCGTCACCTCGAGTGGCAGCCCCCTCGCCTCCTACGCAGGCTATCTCCTCAACTACGAGAATATGACGGGCGCCGGCCGCATCGTATTTTAGGGGACGGGGGTTTCTGTCACATTAAAGTGTTAAAGCGTCCGGTTAGGGTCGTTCCTCTTGTCACGCGGAGTGTACTTTGTCACAGCTACAAAAAAACGGCTCCCCTGGGCCGGCGAGAACAATTTCATATAGGACGAATCACATTCCGAGTTATGGTTTTCTAAGTGTTTTGAGTAGTTTTTCTGTACTGACGCAACCGGCCTCTACGCGCCGTCCATGTCGCGTATCGGCCTCGCCCGACCATCCGGGCCGGGCGTTGCTGCGTGCCTAACAAAACACTAAGAAAACCTATAACTCTCCATGAATCGATTCGCCCTATATGAATTGCTTCTCTAAGGCCCGAGGGAGCCGTTTTTGTAGTCATGACAAAGTACACTCCTCGTGACAAAAGGAACGTCCCTAGCCCGACGCTTTAACACTTTAATGTGACAGAAACCCCCGTCCCCGCCTTGGCAACGACGATCTGCTTGTCGATTTTTTCTTTCAGCTCGCCCACATGCGAGATGATGCCCACCAGGCGATTGCCCTCGGTCAGTCCCATGAGCGCTGCATACGCAGTGGAGAGGGTGTCCGGATCCAGCTGGCCGAAGCCCTCGTCGACGAAGATTGTATCAATCTGAATGCCGCCGGCGGTCGACTGGATTTCATCCGACAGCCCCAGAGCGAGTGCCAGCGATGCCACAAAGGATTCACCGCCGGAGAGTGTCTTGACACTACGCGTCGTTCCGTTGTAGTGATCGATGACTTCCAGCTCAAGCCCGCTCTTCTTCTGCACATCCGAAGCGTCCTCCCGACGTTGCAGCTCATACTGGCCGCCGGACATCTTCAGGTACCGCAGGTTCGCCCTGCGGAGGATGCGGTCAAAGTAAGCAGCTTGAATATAGGTCTCCAAAGTAACCTTGTCCTTGCCCTTCAGCTTGCCGTTTGCCGTATCTGTAAGTGCAGTAAGCCATCCCAGGCGCTTCTCCATCTCCACAAGCGTCTTTGATTTACTCAAAATATTGTTACGAATGATTTCATTCGCATTCCTTCCGGCGGACGCCTCTGCCGCCTCCGCCTTGCAGATTTCAAGCTGCTCACTTAATTCGGCTTTCTTCTGCTTTATTGCCGCGATATCGGTCACTTCGGCCGTCGCTATAAAGTCCTCACAGCTTCGAATCGTAGCCTCAATTCCTTCAATCTTCCGCTGTTGTTCCGCACAATTTCTGCCCGCATTCTCATACTCGGACTGAATCCGTTTCGCGCTATCCTCCACGCTCCGCTTCTGTTCCTCCGCGGCCCGGCGGCTTTCGTACCTAAGGCCCGCCTTCTTCTGTTCGGCCAGTTCCTCTTTGGCCTTCACCGCAGAATCAATTCCCGCAATTGCCAGATGCACCTCCGTGAGCAGCCCCGTCTTCGTCTCCAATTCCTGCTCCGCCTTCGGAATCTCCTCATCCAGCTTCTGCTTTCTGTCCTTATTCTGCTGCTCCTCCAAAATCCGGCGACCCGCTTCCCGTATCGCATCCGCACAATCCCGCAGGGCTGCATCGAGTTTTCCGGGCAGCCCTTCCAAATCCTCCGTGGCCAATAAGAAAGTCGCGTCCTCCAGTAACCTGCCCTTCATCGCATCGGTCTGTCCTTTTTGGCGACCGCATTCCTTACTGCTGCCATCGGCCTGCTCCTTTAAGAGTTCTGTATGCTCTTTGGCCTGCCGGATGCTCTCCTCTGTGATGACTTCATCAACGAAATGTGCCTTCTCGGGATGCGAAGTCGAGCCGCACACCGGGCATTTCATGCCCTCCGTAAGCGAGGCGGCCAGGACGCCTGCGATACCGTCGCGGTACGCCTGTTCAAGTGCATCATAGGCCGATTTCTGCTTCCGGTAGTCCTCGTTCTTCCGGGCATATTCCTGTTGCAAACGCGCAAGAACCGTAAGGGAATGGTTGTACTCACTAAGCCCCTCGGACAGCTTCTTAAGCTCCGACTGCTTCTTCTCAAGGCGTTCCTTCTCACCCTGCAGCTTTAAAAGCTTCTCTCCGGCCGCCTTCAGCTCCGTCTGCTCTTCCTTCAGCTTTACCAGCGTGCTCTGAAGGCGCTCGATTTCCGCCTGCAGTCTCTCCCTTTCAGCCTGTTTCCCCGCGTTTTGTTTCCTAAGGGCCTCTATTTCCGCACGAAGCGTATCATACGCTTCGTATTCCTTAAGTTCATTACCGATACGCAATGCATCCGCAAGCAATCCGTCCTTCTCTTTCAGCGCTTCTGCCGCTTCCGCCTGCTTTTTAAGAAGGGAAGCACCCAGTTCCCGGGCGGGGATGATCTCCTCCTGCGCCTTTTGAAGATTGTTTTGGGCACGGATTACAAGGTCGGCACGACCGGCCTGCTCACTCACGATATCATTCTGTGCCTTAATCTCCGCATACTTTTGGTTCCATGCATCCTCGTCACGCTTGCCCGCCTCAATCAGTCTCGCGAGCAGCTCCAGAATTTCCTCCGTCGTCATGGTTCCCTTTTGCGCCTTGTCCACTTCCATCTTAAGGACATCGTCCTCGCTCACGCGGATTCCGGAGACATACTGGTCGATGCTCTTTCTGCTGTCGGCTACCTGCCCGTATACTTCCTTCTGTTTATCGGTCAGCCTTGCCTGCAGGTCCTTGTACAGTTCGGTGTTAAAAAGGCGCCGGAATATCTCCTGGCGGTCCGTAGTCTCGGAAAAAAGAATCTTCTGGAACTCACCCTGTGCCAGCATGACAATCTGTGAAAACTGCTCGCGGGTAATGCCCAGGATGCTCTCCACCTTCGTTTTTACATCACGTAACTTGCTTATTACGCTACCGTCCGGCAGCCACAGGGTCGCATCCGCCGTCTGTTTTACAAAACCGCCGCCACGCTTTGCGGCACGAAAATAATCCGGATTACGCTTAATCCGGTACTGTTTGCCGCAGTGCTCGAAAACCAGCTCTACCTCCGTCGGGGTATCCTCCGAAGCATACTCCGAACGAAACATCTCCGCGCCGCGGTTGTGGCCGCTGGGCTCTCCGTAGAGTGCAAAGCAAATCGCATCAAATATAGTAGTCTTTCCGGCCCCGGTCGGTCCTGTAATCAGGTACAGTCCCCGGGTTCCGAGTTGGTCCATGGGAATCACCGTCTCGCCCGCATACGGGCCAAACGCCGACATTCTTAAACTGACAGGTCTCACGCTATTACCCCCAAATCGATTGAATCAGGCCCTGCACGAAGTCCTTCTGTTCCTCGCTCATGGGCTGGTTATTCTGCGTCTCGTAAAATGTCTCGAACAGCGTAAGCGGCGACTTCGCCTCCACGTCCTCCGAGTAATCGATGGTCTGATTTCCCCGCGTCCGCTTATTGTCATAACTCAGTTTCATCAGATTCGGATAGATAATGCGAAGCTTCAAAACCGCATCCACCACATCCTCCTCGTCCGTCAGCACCGCATGAATGTAGTCGTCCACCGCCGTATTCTCGTAGTTTTCCCGGCATGTCAGTTCCTCATAGGTGCCACGGATTTCCCTTAGGTCATGCCTCGGCGTAAGCGGGCACTCCCGCACTGTGATGTCGTTTTTGGCGCCCAATTCCACAATCGTCACGGACTTTATATGGTCCTTCTCCGAAAAAGAGTATTTGAGCGGGGTTCCGCAGTATCGCACCGTCTCCCGACCGATGCTCTGCCGCCCGTGAATGTGCCCCAGCGCCACATAATCAAACGCGTCAAACACGGAAACATCCACATTGTCCAGGCCGCCAACAACAATTTCTTCAGACTCGCAGCGCGTCGCTCCGGTGACAAACTGGTGCGTAATCAGGACATTTCGCTCCTTAGAATTCACCTGCATCTGCCCGATGGCCACGCGACAGGCGTCCGTGTAATCATCAATCTTCTCCTCCGGAAAGAACGACCGCACAATAGGCGGCTTAATATAGGGCAGCATGTAAATGTTCAGACTGCCGTGCTCATCCTCGAGGGAAACCGGCGTCACTTCGCCACTGTAGGCAGGAGATATGTAGACGCCCGCCGTACGAATCAGCCGGTTGTACTCCGAAACACGGACTGCGGAATCATGGTTTCCGCTTATGATAAACACCTTTAAGTTTCGCTGCACCAGCCGGTTTAAAAAGTCATCCCAGAGCTGCACAGCCTCCTCGCCGGGGATCGATTTGTCGAAAACATCGCCGGCAATCATCACGCCGTCCGGCTTCTCCTCATCCACTATGTTTATAATCTTCGTCAATATATACTGCTGATCTTCCAGCATGGGGAACTCATTCACTCGCTTTCCCAAATGAAGATCCGACAAATGCATCAGTTTCATAGACACTCCTATCTATCGGGCTTGTTTTTGTCAAAAAAGGACAGTCCCGAAGGACTGCCCTCGCTCAATAAATCCTATGATTCCACGTACTCATCCAGCTTGTCCTGAAGGTACGTAAACTGCCCCATTCTTACAAGGGCTTCATCCTTTTGGGCGCTGTAATACTCTACCTTCTCAGGGTTCCTCATCGTTTCGTAGAAGTCAACCTGGGTAGCTGCCAAAAGATAATCATAGATGCCCAGCAGTTCCGTGAACAGCGGTTCCTTCTCGGCGGTCAGGCCCCCCTCAATCTGCAAGTTCATATTCTGGCAGAACCGTCCGTAATCTTCCATGCCCAGATAACGCACCATGGTAGGTGCATGCTTATAATACTCTTCGCTGTATGAATAAATGTCGATTGTAAAGCCAATAAATAAGGCTACCATAAAGCCCCAAATCACACCTATAATGATAGGAAATTTGGACTTTTTAACCTGCTTATTCCGTCCGTTTGATTTCATCGATAATTTCCTCCACTCTCGCTGCTCTCTTGGTAGCGGTCATCTCCAGAAGCTCCCGGTACTCCGTTTCCGTAATGCCCAGATATGTATATAAAAGGCCAATCACATCCTCCTCCATACTCGAAAGATATGCATCAAACCGCTCGGGGGAACTGTACATCTCCGGCGTGCCGGCACGCCTCGAAAGCATTAGAATCTCATCCCCGATGGAGGAAGCGTACGAATATGTATTCTGCCCGCCATCACTCTTCACAAGCAGGAGATTCATCAACAGGTCTGAGTAAGCATCCGTTGCCAAAATCAAATTCGTGTATTCACTGTCGAAGCCCAGCGACTTATATATTTTATGAGCGCTGTTAAAGGCATGCACGGCCATGTAATCCTCGGCCTCTATCAGCTCATCAAGTTCCGGAAGCAGAGCCATTGCCTCCTTCTTCGGAATCCTGCGATTCACATCGCGACGTAATTTGTCGTTCATGCCACCATAGCAGATCAGACCGACCATTGCGGCAATCGTCACCACAATCACCGTTATGCGAATCACTGCCGTATTGATACGCCGCGATTTGGAAATAACGACTTCCTTCGTCTGGGCGTAGTCCTTTGTGTACTTCCGCATGTCTGCACGATGCTTTTTGGCCACCGGGTTCGGGATTCCGCAGCAGGGGCAGATTTCGGTATCGATTTCCAGGTTATATCCACATTGTCTGCACTTCATCTCTACTCACCCAACCTTTCCGCAGCGACATCTTCCACTGCCTGATAGGATACATACGACGCGCGCTTGGGCGCAATCTTCTCCTGCAGTTCATCGTATTCCGCATCGGTCATGCCAAAAACAATCTTGGTCTGCTCTTTGACTTCCTCGTAATACGGAACCAGGATTTCCTTATCCTTGGTCGACAGATTGGAGTTCAGTGCATTATAAAGATCACAATACAAGTTGAACACGCTGTAAAGCACACGCGACATCTCGTAGGTGCCATACCTGCCGTTCTCCGCAATCTCCTCAAGATCCACCATGGCTTCCCTGTATCTGCCATAGGAACTAAAGAAGAAGTAGTGTTTCCAATTATAGAATTCGCTGACAAACTCGCGCTGACCGGCAAATGCTTTTTCGTACATTTCGTCGTAGCGGCCCTCATCATACAGGTTGTTCCATTCCTCCGCCGCCCGGTTAAGTCGCGCAAACATATCCATTTCGGTCGTGATTTCTTCGAAATACTTGTCCCGTTCCCGTTTTCTGTTATTATTCACCGTCGCCGCAACCAAAAGCGTAATCGCCAGCACAATTCCCAGGCTGATGGCAAACACCTTCAAAAACTGCTTCAAATCCTGCTTCAGATTCGAAACAACGATGTCGTCCACCTGATCCAGATTGCTGCGAACGCCCTCCATCTTCTTCATGTAGGCCTTCTCCGCTCCCGGCTCATTAATGTAGCCGCAGTACGGACACTTCGCCAGCTTCGCGTCATAGGTTCCCGCGCAGCTTGTACATATTATCTGCATAACTTCAATCCTCTCGATAATTAATATATTCCTTATGGTATCATACTATTCCGGCAATATACATACATCAATCCATTCCCGGCAGCCCGACAGAGTTTCAAGTTCAGCGGGGGTGAGTTCTACGGCGCTGTTTGCGCTACCGCAGGCGGGATAAATCTGTTCAAAGCGTTTTAAGGAAACATCCAGGTAGACCGTGACGCCCGAATTGATACCAAAGGGGCATACACCGCCCACATCGTGTCCGATGAGCGCATTTACTTCCTCGCGGGTCAACATCTTGGCCTTCGTGTGGAAGAATGCCTTGAATTTGCCATTATTCACTTTGGCATCGCCGGCTGCGATAATCATGACGGGCCCATCCTCCACCATGAAGGTCAGGGACTTGGCGATGTGTGCGGGTTCGGTGCCCACAGCGACTGCTGCCAGTTCGACGGTCGCACTGGAAACGTCGAATACCCTGATTCTGTCCTCGTAGCCCTGTGAAGTCAAATACGCTTTTGCTTCTTCAAATGCCATCTTGTGTCCCCCTTATTCCTCAACCACAGTGCCGATGTTGATGGTGGTGCACAGGGCGAGTCGCTTGAGATGTACGATGAATGCATTCTCCGGCTCCTCGTCCACCTCGCGGGTATCGTTAATCGTCGTAAACATGTCGTCGCCATCCCACTCAAGCACAGCGTTCTCGGGAAGGTAAATATTAATCTTGGAGCAAATCGCCGAAAGGTCAACAAATACCTCCTTCGCATTATTACGAGTCACAAAATTTATGTCCATCGCACCGGTCAGGCAGGAAAAATACGCGTGGCTGATATTCTCGGATACCTCAACCACATTGCGTCCCATCGTAACGGTGTGCATGATGTTAAAGTCGTTCGGATGCTCGTCCATCTTGAGACGGTTCTTCCGTGCAATCAGGGCACTGCCCACCACGTTCAATGTTGCGAAAGTGCCTGCAGTAATCAATAGGCTTCGCCAAAAAGAATTCTTCTGTGCCATAAATCCATCCTCCTTGTTAACTCATCTCCCGGAAGTCCGGGTGTGTGATTTATTCCATTAAGCATTCACCATAGTGCCGCAATACGGGCATTTGGCCGCATAGCCCCAAGCCGCTACGTAGCTTGCGCTGCAGCTGTCGCAGTGCACCGCTATCATCTTGACATGCTCGGGTGACAAAGGCTTGTCGTCCATCAGCTCTTCCTCGCGGAAGATGTGTTCGTAACGAATCGAGTCGGGTACCCAGGTGAAGTCCGTGCCCAGCCGGGCGATATCGATAGTGGCGCCGATAGGGAAGGATGCCTTGCCCTTCGTAAATCGCGTTATGAGAATCGCTTCGCGTTCGACGTTGGATTCGTCAAAATACCGCACCTTCGTATTCACGAGGAAATCGCCGTTCATTGTAAAGCTTTTGTCCTCGACGTAGCCGTAAATCTTGCCGGTGAATCTTTCGCCCTCGGCGAGAATTTTCTTCACCTTCTTTTTGGTTTTCATGTTGTGGATTAAGAATCCGCCACCCACGGAGCCAAAAACAACTCCCATCAGAGCCGGAACTCCCGCACCGACAACACCTCCGCCGGCAAGCAGTACGGTCAGGGCACTGATAAGCAGGAGTACCCCGGTGCCGAAAAATGCTCCTCCGAAGAGGTTGGTAAACTTCATATCATCATTCATTTCTAAAATTCCTTATCCTTCCGGACCTTAAGGCCCAATTTATTTCAAATATTGTAACAAAAAACTGCGAAGAGAGTCTACACTGATGGGTTTTGGAATATGTGCATTCATTCCCGCCTCGATTGCCAGCTGTCTGTCCTCTTCGAAGGCATTGGCCGTCATCGCAAGAATCGGGAGCTGCGATACCTCCGTTCCAAGCGCCCTGATCTGCCGTGTTGCCTCGTAGCCGTCCATGCCGGGCATCTGCACATCCATAAGGATGAGGTCGTAATCGCCGGGCCGAGCATTTCGTATCTTCTCAACGGCAACACTGCCATCCCCCGCAACATCCGTGCTACAACCGTATTCCTTAAGGAGTTCCGTCGCAATTTCACAGTTTAACGGGTTGTCTTCGACAAGAAGTATTTTTTTGCCTTCAAGGCTTGTATCCTGCGTATCCAAGGACTGTGAATCCACCGGATCCACGCCCGCTGCTCTTCCGTCGGAAAGGCGGAAATCAAAGGTTACCGTCACTTCGGTTCCCTTGCCGACCACGCTCTTTACATGGATATGGCCGTTCATCATGTCCACTATGCTCTTCGTGATGGCCATACCGAGGCCGGTGCCTTCGATGCCGGAAATCGTGCTCGTACGCACCCGCGTGAACGGCTCGTAAATCGTCTTTAAGTACTTCTCATCCATGCCCATGCCGTTGTCCGTAATGCGGAACGTAAAGGTCGCTTTCCCTTCGTCCTTTGAAACCTGCTCGGTCACGGTCAGGGTAATCACGCCGCCATCCGGCGTATACTTGATGGAATTACTGAGAATATTCAAAAGAACCTGATTCAGTCGCAGCTTGTCGCAGACAATTCCGCTCCTTGATACCGCGTCCGTATCGACCGTAAGGGTGTGCTGTTTCTCAAGGAGTTCGGGCTGGATGATGTCCGAAAGACCCCGGATAATTTCCAAAACATCCTCCGGCTGCTCCCGGAAACTCATCTTGCCGGACTCAATGCGGCTCATGTCCAGAATATCGTTAATCAGCGAAAGCAAATGGTTTCCGGCCTGACTGATCTTGTCCAGATAATTCTCCACCTGCTCCCCATCCTCAAGATGCATAAGTGCCAGCTTCGTAAAGCCGATGATGGCATTCATGGGCGTCCTGATATCATGGGACATGCTGTTTAGGAAGGTCGTCTTGGCTTTATTGGCCGATTCCGCCATCGCCAGGGCTTCTTTCAGGCGTTGCTGTGCCTCTTTCTCCTTGCACAGTTCCTCCGTAATATCGATAAAGCCGACTGCGATGTGATATTCATCCGCCACACGAATGATGATGCATCGCATGGTCTTCGTGATGTCGCCGTTTATCTCACGCACGGTGAAGGTATAGGAAGGTTCCTCCCGAAGTCGCTCGCTGACATAGTTTTTGTCAATCATGCGGAACATGAACGCCCGGTCGTTTGGATGAATATGGAGGTTGATGAAGTTATGCATCGCCTCGCGGTCTTCTCCGGTCATGGCAAACCGGCCGGTCATCTCCGGATTCATGTAAACGACCTCGTAGGTATCGTCCTCGAGGTTCACAAAGTACGCGGAATTGAAGGAATCCACGAAGTAGTCCAAAAGCACCTTCTGGTCCGCCATCTTTTTCTGCAACGCGATGGCCTGTGCACGGGCCTCGTCGATGTTCATAAAGGACATAAGGACCACCGACGCCACACCGTTCTCGCGCTCCAGCGTGTCAATACGAAGACGACGCATCGTGTGCTCGATTCCGGGCAGCTCGTAAACATACTCGCGATGATTCTCATCCTTCATGTAAGTCTTCAAATATTCCGGATCGCACAAAAGAAGCATGTCGTCCCGGTACTGCCCGGCTACCGTTTGGGCGAAGCTGCGGGCTACCTCACTGTAAGTCCTGCTGCCGGAAAAGGCGCCAATCGGGGAAACCACGGACAATTTGTCCGAAGTAATGATATCGCAGTTCAAATCAACCACGTAGAGTGCATCGTACTCGCTGATCAGCTTCTCTTTTACCATTTCCGAACGAATCTCGTCGTCGCAGTCCTTGAATCCGACAATAATCTCGTCCTCATTGATGCGATTCAAGGTGGACCGATGCCATCGGTATGTGTTGCCTATCTTCCTGCGATATACGAGATTACTCGATTCGCCCGCCTTAAGCTTCTTTCGAATCTCCGCATAATGAACCATCTCGCTGTTCACTTTTTCGTAATCCGCGGGACACAAATCCTGCAAAACGAATTGATCGAACACGCTCGAAAGCAGTCCGGAATCATCCATCAGGTTGAAATCCGTACTCTTTTGCGAAATGCACTTAAACATATCGTCCGCAATGTTGCCAATAATAACTGCTTCGTAGGTATTGGTAAACTGCCTGATCAGGTTGCGGAACAGCTCGTTTTCCTTCCGGCGCTGCTCACTTAGTTTTTCGCGCTTTTGGAAAAAGAGAATTGCAATAATCACAAGGATAAAAAGCAGGGCTACTAGGAACACTACCAGTTCGGGGCGGTCATTGATTAAGGCCCGTAAGGTAATTTCGTTGCTCTGCTCCACGCTGTACTTGTCCAAAATTGCGTTCATCTGCACGTCCGAAAGGTACGGAGCCGCCTTGTCGATGATCGAAATCAGGGCTGAATTCTCCGGAAGCGCCGCAAAACCGACCTGGCAATGGGCATTCAGGGAACGCATGTTGTAGTGATGATTCAGGCTCTTGAGCAGCCTGTTCAGGGAATCCGTGTACATCACGACACAGCTGACCTTGCCGGATTTTAATAGTTCCACACAATTCTCATCGGTTGCACAGCCCACCACCTGCGACTTCGGGTAATTGTCTCTTACGTAGCTCATTCCGAGGCGCGTGTTGGGCGTCGCGATTACGGACAGGGTCTTGTCCGTATACTCGTCCTTGTAGAGGATGCTCATATCGGCCGAATAGACCTGGTTCGAAAGGATGATTCCATCCTCCTCGGCATCGTTGTAATTGTGATAGTACGGATTTACAAGATCTATCTCGCCGTCCTTAAGGGCCGCTATTGCTTCGTTTTTGTTCTTGTAATACTTCCAGTTGACCGGAATATCGATATCCAGTGCATCCAGCATGATCCTCGTGTAGTCCGGTGCGATACCGCTCACGGAACCGTCCCTGTTCATGATTACGTAGGAACCGTTGTCCAAAAAGGTGCCGACACGGATGCTGTCATGACTTTCCAGCCACTTGCGTCCTTCGTCCGTAATCTCGCGGTAAAGCGGTATATTCTTAAAATATTTATAGCGAAGGTTCGAAAGGAAACTCGGATTTACTTCGTCAAGATGCTTTTGGGCCGCATTCAGTTCCCCAAGGAGTTCCTCACGTCCCGCTGCCAGCATCAGATAATAGGGATAACGCGTGCCCAGCTCGTAAACCGGATGCAACTCAATGCTTGCAAAAATCGTATCCGTCTCGATTGAATAATCAATGGCCCCGCCTGCCAGTGCCGTCCAGCGCTCGTCCGGTCCCGGGAATTCCACCAGCTCACACTGTATTCCCCGTGCTTCAATGATTTCCTGAAACGGTATATTCTGGAAGGCATCCCGGGTCGTTCCGACCCGTTTGCCCGAAAGCTCCTTAAGATCCGCCGAAAGCTGGCCTGATGTCTTTGATGCCAAATAGAACTGCTCGTCACCCATCTGCTTGTCGGGGAACAGGAACTGTTCCGAACGTTCCTCGGTCTTTGTGATGTACGGCAGAATGTCTATTTCGCCGTTCTGGAGCTGCACATACAAATCGCTGAAGCTTCCGTATACATACTCGTATTTCCAGCCCGCAATGCTCGCAATCTCCTGCAGGTACTCGTACGCATAACCGGACTTTGTTTCATCCTCGCCGACACCGTTCATCATACCCGCTTCCGAGAAATAGCCGACCCTTACCGTCTTGCCGGTCCCTGCCTCAATAGTAACCACAAAAAGAGAGAACACCGCCACAGCAAAAGCCATGCCGGCGAACCCTCGCACAAATTTCTTAATCCATTTCGCTCTTATATGTTTCATCGTAATAACAATCCCCGAAGCTTGTATTTCGATAATATTTTAACACATTCCTGTGCTACATTGCATCAATTATTACTTCCAGGCAGCATTCTCTTTGGCCGTGCCGCATCTCGGGCAGAAATTGTTTCCATTGATGGCGCCGCAGCGGCAAATCCAGTTTCCGGGACGCAGGCTTATAGGTACAGCTGCCTGTGCCGGAACCGGCTGCTGAACGGGAATGTAAGTTGCCCCGGCAATATTCTTCACGTAGAAGAAATGATCCTTCTTTGATGTAACGAAGATTACCACGAAAGCGGCTGTGAAGCTAAGAACCACTACGCCAATCCAAGCCAGATATGCAAGGCTTACAATAAGGTCACCCACAATTTCCTCCTCCAGGCTGATCAGGCTGTCGTAGATTCCGTGTGTGGCAATCGGAACGAGCAGTGCCAGTATGGTGTTGGTTATTCTCTTCGAGCGGTCGCCATTCAGAGCCGCCTGCTTGGCATGGCTGTAGAATACGCCCATAAACACGGCATCGACAGCGTGGCTGGGTACTGCCGTGAACATACGAAGGAATGCGGTGAATACGTCCCCGTTTATGACATAAATAACATTCTCAAACGCCGCAAATCCCATCGATACGAAAACAGCGTATACAATGCCGTCGTACATGCAGTTGAACCCGCGATGATTCCAGGTCCGCAGGCGCAGCATCAGATACTTGCAGCCCTCCTCGGCCAGAGCAACGACGCATATACTGTCAAAAAAGGCGTACAGAAAGGAGCCCGGTACCATGACGAAGGACTCAAAAAGGTCCACCACAAGTTCAAAGGCTACCGCGGGAATCGTGGAAACAACGCCCAAAAGGAAGCAGGTCCACAGAACCTTGGGGGATTCCTTCTCCTTGCGGTCCATAAGGTAGACAAAAACCATTAATGCTATTGCCGGTATAAGTGCCAAAAAAATCATATCAAACCTCCTGATAACCTATCTCCCGGAGTATTCTGTCCATAAGTTCTGCATTCTTAACGGAAAACTTCTCGCTTACAAGCGGAGTCTCAAGGCCTAAAATGCTGCGGCTTAAGTTTTCTACTTCGAAGGTATAGTTCTGCGGGCAGTCAAGCGTCTTCTCCTGCCAAATTCCTTTTTGGCGCAGCTCATAATGAACTCTGCCGGACTGATTATACTCGACATCGGAACGGATATCTCCTGCGGTGCCGTGGATATAAAGCTTGTCATAGCGTGCATTCGAGTTCTCGCCCAGTACCATGCCGACGACGAAGCTTGCCCGCACACCATTTGCAAATTTCAGGATGACCGTCGTGAAGGCATCGACGCCCTCATCGGTCAGCTCCGTAACCGCCTTCACGTAGCTTAGGTCCGAATCCACCAGCGACAGAATCATGGTCGTGCAGTAGCAACCCAAATCATAGACCATGCCACCGCCGAGTTCCTTGTGGAGACGGAAATCCTCCCGGTACCCCTGGGTGACAAACCCGGTATCGATGTACAAAAGCTCGCCCAGGGCGCCGCTCTGTACGGTTTTCTTAAGTTCCTCCACATAGGGGCTGTGCAAATACGCATAAGCCTCCATGAGAATGACGCCATGCTCCCGTGCCACTTGATACATCTCGCGTGCCTCGGCGGCATTCAGGGCCAGGGGCTTCTCGCAGAGCACGTGTTTGCCGGCACGCAGGCAGGCCAGAACCCACTCCTTGTGAAGATTGTTGGGCAGCGGAACGTACACCGCTTCGACCTCTTCATCTTCCACCAGCTTCTCGTAGCCGACGTAGCCCTTTTGAAATCCGTATTTCTCCTGAAATTCCCGGACTTTCTCCTCAGAGCGCCCTGCAATCGCATACAGCTCGCAGCTTTCGGCGCCCTGCATTCCGGGAATCGTACACCATTTGGCAATCGATGCCGTCCCCAGCACACCCCATTTTACCTTCATCGCACACCTCCGTCAAAATCGCAAAACAGCGCTGACATCCGGCAGCGCTGCGATTCCATTATTCATTTTTAATCATATCAAAAGAAAGCGGGGTGCCAAAAACAATGTCACATGCCGCACGCTTTCCCAAGACTTCATCGATGCACGCCGGCGGCAAGCCAAACCCGGGACGCACAATCCGTATATTCTCTTTCGTAAATACCTCTCCGGCTTTGATATCGGCGGAACAGAAAATCGACTGCCTGAACTGCAGGTTCTCCTTCTCCCGCTCGGAAGGACCGTACTTCACCCTGCCCATGGCAAGTTCCGCGGTACGAATGTCCTCTACCATCTGCTTAAATTCCTGCGGTTCCAAAGAGAACGAGGAATCCGGATTCTCAACCTTACGGCTTATGCAAAAATGCTTCTCGATGACGCGGGCGCCCATGGCGACCGCCGCAACCACACCGATATTGCCCATGCTGTGATCGGAAAGTCCCACGGGAACTCCGAACGCACGATTCATATCGACCATGGTTCTTAAATTCATTTCATCCGTCACTGCCGGATAATCACTGGAACATTTCAGCAGTATCAGCTGGCTGTTGCCTGCCTCGGTAACAGCACGCACTGCCGCCTCGATTTCGTTTTTGGCGCCCATTCCGGTTGAAATAATCATGGGTTTATTACGCGAAGCCACGTAACGAATCAGAGGAATCTGCGTAAGTTCAAACGACGCAATCTTATAAAATTCGAGCCCGATAGACTCCAGAAAATCAACCGCCGTAGTATCAAAGGGCGTGGAAAGGAAATCGAGCCCCAGCTTATCCGCCTCGGCCTTCAAATCTGCCTGCCACTCCCAGGGCGTATAAGCCTGGCCGTACAGATGGTACAGCGTCTCGCCCTCCCAAGTGCCGCCGTCAATATGAAAATACCGATTGTTGCAATTCAACGTAATCGTATCCGGCGTGTAAGTCTGAATTTTGATACAATCCGCTCCGGCTTCATGCGCCGCATGGATAATCTCCAGCGCACGCTCCTTGCTTCCGGCGTGGTTGCCGCTCATTTCGGCAATCGTGTAAACCCTCTGATTGATTTTCTCATATAAATCCATAGGTTCCGCTCCTACTTACTCTTGCTCACGGTTGCGCCAAAAGGCATCAGGGACAGCTTGGCAAGCTTGAAGAACTGCTTACCAAACGGAATTCCGACAATCGTTATGCACCAAAGCACACCAATCGTCGCATTCGTAACGGCCATCGGGATTCCCGAAATCAGGAGCCAGAAAATATTGGCAATCAGGCTCATGGAACCGCCGCCATAGGTAATCTCCTTGCCGAACGGGAAAAAAGAAACCCGTGCGAACTTGAAACACTGCTTACCCATGGGAATACCGATAATCGTGATGCACCATAAAACACCGCACAGCCACCATGCAAGACCGCTGACTATGCCGCCAAAAACAAACCAAAGTAAATTACCTAAAAATTTCATGGAAATAATCTCCTCCTTATACGTAAGTATTCTCATTATAACACATTTTTGTATGGAGGTGTGAATTTGAGGCCGTCACGGTTGTGTCTCGCCGTGATAGCCCGGGACATAGGCGTGGTGGCCGGAACCGACCGGGCCTACAGCGTAAGCAGCTTGCACTGCTCAAGGCCCGCACTCCAGAACTGCTCCCGCGGCAAGCCGCGTCGCTGACAGATAATGCTGGAATTCATGGCTCCGTGCCCCACAATCAGGACATCCTTCCCGGCCGCGAGCTGCGGCTCTATCACCTCGCGTAAGAACTCTCCGGTGCGTGCATACAATTCGTCAAAGGTCTCGCCTCCGCCGATGGATTCCACGCACTTCTCGGGCTCCGTAAACATCCTGTTAACGGGGCAATCCGGTATATCAAAGCTGCGTTCCATCCCTTCGTACTCGCCAAAGCACATTTCCATCAGACGATCGTCCTTAATAATCGGAATGTTCCGGTCGCCAACAAAAATTTCTGCGGTTTCAGCAGCCCTCTTAAGCGGCGAACAATAACATACATCGATGTGGACGGAAGCATACTCTTTGGCCGCCAGATAAGCCATCTGCCTTCCCTCCTCATTTAAGGGGATGTCCGTCCTGCCCTGCATTTTACGGCGCGCATTCCAATCCGTTTTGCCGTGACGCATAATATACAACATGTTACGAATCTCCTTTCGGCTTAGGGCAAAAACTTGCCGGAAGAAAGGTACAGGCGATACCACTCTTCTCTCGTAAGCGTAATCCGGTCCGCCTCGGCCATTTCCGTAAGATGCACGGGGTTCATGGTTCCTGCAATGACCTGAATCCGCGCAGGATGCCGTAATATCCAGGCGATTGCAATCGCGGACTTCGTTACACCATACTGCTCTGCCAGCTCACCCAGCACACGGTTCATCTCCGGGAAGTCCGGATTGTCAATAAACATGCCCTTGAACATACCATGCTGAAGCGGTGACCACGCCTGAATCGTAATATCATTCAAACGACAATAATCCAGGGCGCTGTCGTCACACATCGTCGCCATGGAAGTCGTCTTGTTATTCATGTAAAGTCCCTGGTCTATGAGCTGGGACTGCTCCAGTGAAAGCTGAAGCTGGTTTATTTTTAGCGGCTGCTTCACATATTTCTTAAGAAGCTCAATCTGCATCGGCATCGTGTTGCTGACGCCAAAGTGACGCACCTTTCCGGACTTTATTAGTTCATCAAAGGCCTCGGCCACCTCCTCCGGCTCGTACAAAAGATCCGGCCTGTGCAAAAGAAGAACGTCGAGGTATTCCATTTTGAGGCGCTTAAGGATTCCGTCCACGCTTTCCAAAATGTATTCCCTGCTCCAGTCAAAGGTTCCGTGGTCAAAACGAAGCCCGCACTTTGACTGAATAATCAGGTCCTCCCGCTTCAAATCCGTGAGCCGTATCGCGTCGCCGAAGCGCTCTTCGGCCTCGCCCCCGCCGTAGCAGGTCGCATGGTCAAAGAAATTAATGCCCAGGCCGACGGCTGTCTCAATCATGCCTGCCGCCTCCTGCACGGACAAGGCCGGCATACGCATGCATCCCAGAATCATCCTCGAGGCACCCACGGGTCCTCCTGCAATATCAATCTTATTCATTTGTAATACCTCCTTGTGACAAATCTTTACTGCTAATATCCGCGGCCACCTTCGCGGGATTGCCCACATTCTCGATAGTGTAATCGGCGAAGCGCCGGTACAGGGGCTCTCGCTGTGCAAACAGGGCGGCGACACCCTCTCGCTGCGAGAGTGGCCTGCCGGTCGCATCCAGTGCATCTAGCGAGCGGGTCAGCCACACAATGAGGCCGTTCTGATGCAGGGCGGCATAATTCTCTTCCCGCGTTACCACGCCACCTCCGGTGGCGATAATGAGGCCGGATTCCTTGCCAAGGTCAAAGAGGACCTCGCTTTCCACCTTGCGGAACGCTTCTTCCCCCTCCGAGCGAATCATGGCCTCCGGAGACTTACCGATCCGACGCTCTATTTCGAGATCGGAATCGACTACCCGTCTTCCCGATAACCGGCCAAGTTCCCGGGCTACGGTGCTTTTCCCGCACCCCGGCATGCCGATCAGCACGATATTCTGCATGGAAGCCTTCAGCTTCCCATAAATTTCATCAATGACTTCGTCCGAAATAGGGTGACCCGTAAAGATTTCGGAACTCCTTTTGGCCTGCGCCACAAGCATGTAGAGGCCGTTCTCGCTCACTACCCCGAGCTGCTCCGCCTGCATAAGAAGCGCCGTCCGGGCCGGATTGTATATAAGGTCCAAAACGCCTTTCAAGGCAGGAAATACCGACAAATCAAGCGGTGCCTTGCCCACCTCCGGATACATTCCGACCGGCGTCGAATTTACAATTACCGTCGCATCCCGATGCTTTTCAAGATTGTCGTAATTGTCGGGGCCGCTTCGGCTGATTACCACCGGCAGAGCCTTCAACCTGCGCAGAGCAACCACAACCGCAACCGACGCACCGCCGCTTCCGAGCACCAGAACCTTCTGCCCTTCCACCGAAAGGCCCGCATGTTCCACCATTTTCATGAAGCCGTAGACATCCGTATTGTCGCCAAAAAGGACTCCTCCGTCCCGCCGTACAATCGTATTGACGCTGCCGGTCTCCCGAGCGGTATCTCCCAACTCGGAAAGATACGGAATCACCGCCTTCTTATAAGGAATCGTAACATTCAGGCCCTGCACATCCCCTGTGGTCAGGAACTCCGAAAGCTCCAATTCGTTTTTTTCATAAAGTAAATACTCATAATCGCCCAGCATCTCGTGGATTGCCGGCGAGTAGCTGTGCGGGAGATGTGCTCCCAGTAATCCGCATTTCATCATCTTCACAACGGGACCTCAGTTTTGGGATTGCTCCATGATTTTTGTCTGATACTCACGGCTCAATGCAAAAAGCTTTGTATATAACGCCGCTCCGTACTCCTTCATATCCTCGCTCATCAGGGTCTCAAGGCGGGCAAGCTTCTCACTTTCGCGACCCGCATCGAGCACCGGAAGGTTATTTTCCATTTTGTAAGCAGCGACCTGTGCACATACCTTCATGCGCCGCTCGAACAGTTCGATGAGCTGCGCATCGATTCCGTCAATCTCATTCCGTAAATCCTTAAGCTCCATTACAGTTCCTTCTTTCTTGCAAGATAGGCGTCATACACGGCCAGTGCTGCTGCCGCCTCCACGCAAACCACGGCACGCGGCACGATGCAGGGATCGTGTCGGCCTTCCACAACCAGCTTCGTATTCTGAAGCGTCGTAAGGTCCACGCTGTCCTGTTCCATCGCAATCGACGGCGTCGGCTTCACGGCCACCCGAAACGTAAGCGGCATTCCGGTCGTGATACCGCCCAAAATTCCACCTGCGTTGTTCGTCTTGGTCTTTACAACGCCGTCCTCTGCATAGAAGGCATCGTTATTCTCGCTTCCAAGCATCCGAGCGGCTTCAAAACCCGCACCAAACTCTATTCCTTTTACTGCCGGGATGCCAAAAACAATTCCGGCAATTCGATTCTCCATTCCGTCAAACATCGGGTCCCCAAGTCCTGCAGGAAGTCCGGTTACGCTGCAGGTAATCGTGCCGCCCACGGAGTCTCCGTTCTTTTTGGCCTCCAGGATGGTAGCCTCCATACGCTGCATATCTCCGGTGACGCCTCCCACGGAAGCAATCTGCGCCGTAATCTCGATGCCCTCGGCAGCCAGTAATTGCTTGCAAATACCGCCCGCGATGCACATCGGCGCAGTCAGTCTGCCGGAGAAATGGCCACCGCCCGCGTAATCCTGATGCCCGCCGTACTTCACGGCCGCCGTATAATCCGCATGTCCGGGTCTCGGCACCGTCGCGAGCTTCTCATAGTCCTGCGACCTTGTGTTCGTATTGCGAATCACGGCGCATATCGGTGCACCACAGGTCACATCGTCCTTAAGGCCGCTCAAAAACTCCGGCTCATCCGCCTCCTTGCGTGGCGTCGAAAGGGGGCTGTTTCCGGGGGCACGTCTTTTAAGAAACGCCCTCAGTGCCTCCATATCCACCGCCGAACCCGCAGGGATTCCCTCCAGCGTCATTCCAATCGCCTCGGAATGCGACTGTCCGAATATCGTCAACTTAATATTCTCTCCGTAACTGCTACTCATTGCTTACCTCCAACCCACTTAGGTGATCCCAGAATTTCGGGTATGATTTGCTTACGCATTCGGCGCCCAAAACAACGACATCCGCCGTACATCCGCAGGCGGCTACCGCTGCTGCCATCGCAATTCTGTGATCGTTGCAGGCATCGATGGTTCCGCCTGCCTGATTTTTGGCACCCTGTATGATAAGGCCGTCCTCGAGTTCCGTAACAGACGCGCCCAGCGCTCTCAACATATTCGTGGTAGTTTTTAACCGGTCAGACTCCTTGATACGAAGCCTGCGGGCATTCGTGATGGTCGTGGTGCCCTCGCACAGGGACCCAAGCGCGGCGATGGTCGGAACCAGGTCCGGAATCGCGGACGCATCCACAGTCACACCCTTAAGTGCCCCACGGCGTACAAAAACCTTGTTTCCGTCGATTTGAAGTTCGGCGCCCATCTCCTTAAGAACCGTCAGAATCGCCTTGTCGCCCTGCCTTGATGCAAGCGGCATCTCCCTTAGGGTAATGCCCTTTTCGGACAGCGCGCCCATGCACAGGAAAAATGCGGCGCCCGACCAGTCCTGCTCTACCGTGAGCTTTGGTTTGGAAGCATACTGCTGGTTGCCGGGCACCCGATATTCCTGCCCCGTATGGGTAAAGCGGATTCCCGATTCCTTCAGCGTATCTTCCGTTATGTTTATATAGGCCGTTGATTCCATATTGCCCGTAATCACGAGCCGGCTGTCGCCAAAAAGTAACGGCATCGCCATCAAAAGGCCTGAAATGTACTGGGATGAAACATTCCCGGGGATTTCAAACTCACCGGGCGTCAAACGACCTCGCAGGGAAATGGTGCAATTCCCGTATGTCACGGTAACGCCGTGCTCCTCCATCACCCGAACAAGCTCGTCCACGGGGCGTCTTGCCAGCCCCTCGGCCATCTCAAACGTGGCGGGAATTCCAAGTGCAGCCACAACGGGGAGCAGGAAGCGAAGGGTCGAACCGCTCTCGCCCGCCGGAAGGATGCAGCCGCCCGCCTCGAGTTCTCCGTCTGTCTCGAGCTTTCCGGCTGCCTCGGCACTTCCGCCCGCCCGTAAAAGCGGCGTCACGCTGATTGTATCGTCCGCAATCCGTATTCCGGCTCCAAGTGCCTTAAGGCAGGCCGCCGTCGCGAGAATGTCCTTCGAAAATCCGTCACAATAAATTTCTGTATTCGTATTGGAAAGCGCCGCACATATGAGCTGCCTGTGCGCGTAGGACTTGGAAGCCGGTATCGATACACAGCCGCTTCGAAAGCCCGCCTTTACCGTGTAGTTCATCGGATACCTCCGGCCTTCAGCCACTCCATGACTTCTTCTTTTCGTATTTTGTGAAGCTTGCAGGTTCCGATTTCCACGGGAACCACCAGCGTCAACATGTCTCCGCTGCCCTTTTTGTCCGTCATAATGACATCCGCAAGCTCTGCTGCCCCGAAATCCGTTTCAAAGGGCAGATTGTATTCCTTAAGGAGCTCCACGAGTTCCCCGTAAACCGAGCGGTCGCACATGCCTATCTCGCAGGCCGCCTTCGTAATGATTGCCATGCCTGCTGCCACCGCTCTTCCGTGCGGAATCGTGTAACCGCTGCATTTCTCAATTCCGTGGCCGATGGTATGGCCAAAATTCAGCATCATGCGAAGACCCGTGTCAAACTCATCCTGCTCGACAAAATCCCGCTTGATGGACACACATCTTGCAATCACCGACTCGTACCGGCTGCTGACCGGCATCTCTTTAAGCTGCGCAAACAGTTCCCGGTCCGCAATCATGGCATACTTGATAATCTCGCCGCAGCCGTTCTCGTATTCCTCCTTCGGCAGCGTCTTAAGCGTACTCACATCACACAGCACATGCATCGGTTGACAAAAAGCACCGACTTGATTTTTGCCGCCCTGAAGGTCAACCGCCGTCTTGCCTCCCACGGAAGAATCCACGGCTGCCAAAAGGGATGTGGGAATCTGCACAAATCCGATTCCGCGCTGGTAGGTCGCTGCTGCAAAGCCGGCCAGGTCTCCCACGACGCCTCCGCCCAAGGCAAGAATCACATCGCTTCGACTGAACTTACATCTGCACAGTTCCTCCTGCAGTTCTCCGTAAACAGCCAGTGTCTTGCTCTGCTCTCCCGGCGCAAACACAAACTTATGATGACTGATACCTGCTGTATCAAGCATCGTCTCAAGACTTTCGCCGTACAGGGCGTACACATGCTCGTCCGATACAATCATGACGTTTTTTTGCTTAAGCTCCCTCGTTATGAAGTTCGTATCTGCGGTCAACAGGCCCTCGCCTATGCATATGTCATAGGTTTTGGATGCTTTTACGGGAATGGTCAGCATGCTAGCCGTCTACCTCCTCTTTCAGTTTCTTGCCCTCAAGGAACAGGCGCTTCAGTTCCTCGGCGTCCTCATTCTGAAGGGCAACCCTGTATTTCTCCAAATTTTCAAACAATATATCGATTTCTTTTAACAGATTGTCCCGGTTGTCCATGCACAGCTCCGTCCACATCTCCGGGCTCAGCCATGCCACGCGGGTCATATCCTTGTAGCTGCCTGCCGACATGCCGTTATGCTCGCGAACCGTCGGGCTCTTGATATACGCATTCGATACGATATGTGCGAGTTGCGAAGTATATGCAATCATCTCGTCATGCTTTTCGGCACTCGTCACCGTAATGGACGCAAATCCTACGGGAAGCAGCATCTTCTTGATGCGGTCTAAAAGGGTAATGTCATTGTAATTCGGCGGCACAATGACCATCGGAGCACCCACATACATGTCCGTCTTCGAGTACTTAATGCCCGAGAACTGGGTACCTGCCATGGGATGACCGCCTGCGTAGGTGAAGCCGTACTTTTTGGCGATAGCCATACCCTCATCCACAACCACACGCTTGATACCGCAGCAATCGATGACCACCGGCTTGCTGCCGATGTACTCGCCGTTCTCGCGAAGGAACGAAATCGCCGCGCCCGCATAGGTGCAGATAAGAATCAGGTCGCACTCCGAAAGCTTCTCCGTCGTGAGTTCCCCCTCAATAATGTCCGACATCTCCGCGAACTTCAGAACCGAGTCGTCGATGTCGCGGGCGAGCACCTGGTGGCCCGCCTTCGTATATGCCTTGGCGAAAGAACCGCCAATCAATCCAAGTCCTACAATTCCGACTAACATACCGTCACCTCTCTGATTGCACGAACCTTCTGTGCCAAAGAGGAATATTCCTCCGGCGTAAGGGACTGGGCGCCGTCGCAAAGCGCGTGTTTCGGGTCGTTGTGTACCTCAATGATGAGTCCGTCGCTTCCGCAGGCCGTTGCGGCGAGTGCCATGGGCGGCACAATGCGTGAGATTCCGGTTGCATGGCTGGGATCCACGATTACCGGCAGATGGGAAAGCTCATGCAGCATGGGAACGGCTGCCAGGTCCAGCGTGTTGCGAAGGTAATCGCTGTAGGTGCGGATTCCTCTTTCGCAGAGGATAACCTGCTCGTTGCCGCTGGCCATGATGTACTCGGCGCTCATTAAAAGCTCCTTCAGGGTGTTGGCAAGGCCTCTCTTTAACAGAATCGGCTTGCCAAAGGAACCCAATTCTTTCAAAAGATCGAAGTTCTGCATGTTTCTGGCGCCTACCTGCAGGACATCGATATCCTCGAACAACGGCAAATCCGATACACTCATAATTTCGGTCACAATGGGAAGGCCCGTTTCCTGTCTCGCAATCTTGAGTAGCTCGAGACCGGTTGCCTTCAGTCCCTGGAAATCGTACGGGGAAGTTCTGGGCTTAAATGCACCGCCACGCAGCATATTCGCGCCCGCCTTCTGTACCTCTTTGGCAACGCCCACAATCTGCTCCTCCGACTCTACCGAGCAGGGGCCTGCAATCATGCAGAAGTTTCCGCCGCCTATCTTGACATCTCCGACCGTAACCACCGTGTCCTCCGGATGGAACTTACGGTTGCAGCATTTGAACGTTTCGGAAACCTTCTTCACGGAATCCACGATGTCCAGGCTGTCAATCAAATCCACGTCAATGCTGGCTGTATCGCCAATAAGGCCCAGCACCGTCTGGTACTTTCCTACGGAAATGTGCACATCCAATCCCTTCTGCTTCAGCCAGTCAATCAGCTGGTCTCTTTTGGCATCTTCTACATGTTCCTTCAATACAATAATCATAACTATCGCTCCTTTGAATAAGAATAAAAAAGAGATGTGACACAAGTTAATCTGTATCGCATCTCTAAATTGCACCCAAATGATTCCTGCTTCAATGCATTACAAATTAACTTTACCGAATTCCTCAGTAAAATAATAATAGTAGTAATATGCATTTGTAAGCATAGATTTCGTCACCATGAGTTTGTCCTCACTAAATTCTTCTATGAAGATAGCATTATCACGCCCTGGTGTCAATAGGGACGGGGGTTTTTGGCACATTAAAGTGGAAAAGCGTCCCCGGCCTGCAGGCCGGGGCTGCTTTTCCACTTTAATGTATCAAAAACCCCCGTCCCCATTGCGCTGGCGCGCCCCTCTCGTTTGCTGTGGCATCCTGTGGTTTACTGTGGCGCGCCGCGGTTTACATAACTTCAAGCAGACATCGATTCCTGCTTCCTTCGTATTTCCCGATGTCTCCGAGGGCATTTTTTTAAACCTCCCGGCATCGGGTATCATGAATAGCCCCTGCCCCGATGAAATGAACCCTGTAATTGCGGCGTTTTTGACATCGGGGCAGGACCCATTTAGAAGACTCGATGTCAGAAGCCACTGTAGATGCTTTCGGCGACATCGAGAAATGCGCAGGATGCGATTCTCGATGTCGCCGAACATTATGTAAGCCATAATTAATTTTAGAATGGACGCCCCTTGCTGTGTGCAGAAGTACACATCCTTGTGCAAAAAGGACCCGTCCCCAAGGCGTTCACTTTACTGCTTTAATGTGTCAGAAACCCCCGTCCCTATTAGTTTTTCCTTCACGACGGGCGGAGTCGGGATCTGCACGCTGAAGAGGGTCTTGAGGAGCCAGACGAAGGCGACCACGACCAGGATGGGGATGAGGCACGAGGTAACCAGCATGACGGCAAGGGACTCGATGAAGCGCGAAAGCAGGCCGGTAACATAGTCGGAAACGCTGACGGCCGCGTTGGAAATCCACTGCGAGAATCGCTCAAACCAATCGGCGTCCGTATTGGAGCCGGAGACGGTAATCCGCTCAGCCTCCGCAATCGTTTCATCGATGGAATTGTCGTAGGTATTCTGAATCAGGCCGGATACGGCGGTGCTGACGGGAATCAGCAGCACGATAGCCAGGGCGCCAACAAGTAAGCGGGCAGCGAATTTCTTATAGCAATCCCGCTTCCGTACCGTGTAGACAGCCAGGGAGCCACAGGCGATGGGAATGATAAAGGTAAAGATGGCAAAGCCCAAAATCGTAATCATGTACTTCTCAAGATACAGGGCACACAGCACAATCAGGAAGTACTTCGAGAAATCGGCCAGCTGGTCGGCGATGGGCGTACAGCTGTCGTCCGGGAGTAGCGAAATAACGGCCGAGGCGCCTGCGGCGCCGGCCGTAAGGGCCATAACCTTGGATATTTCGGAGTCAATCTGCTCAATGCTGGTTTCATGCGTCTCCGCATTCGAATACCAGGGTCCGACAACCGTGATAGACAAAACGGATACAAGCACAAGAGCTGCAATGATTGCTATTTTCGTCAAAATTTTCATAATTGTGAGACTCCTTTATGCATGAATAAATGTAAGCTTGTAATCATCAAGGTCAACAAGTGCTTTTACAAATCGCTCAATAATGAGTTCCGCATTGCTGTCGGCTTTTCCCAAAACACCCTTGCTGACTGCTTTTGACTTGGCCGTGTTTTGGAATTCAACCATAGACTTGTTCACATCTTCGAGCTTGATTTTGCTCCATAAGCCCTGTTTCTCCTCGTATTCCTGGAAGCTGTCATAATCAATCTCTACACTTGTGATGGTCGACTTAGGAAGCGTCACGGTGACTTCCTTTTTGTCATCGTTTTTGGCCACCGCAATATCGTTGCAGTCGATGCCGGCATAAACGACACCGTCATAGGAATACATGATGCGGGCCGTGGAAGGAATTCCCAAAATCGTTGTGGTCTTCTCGTAGGTTTCGGCCTGGGTGAAATCGTATTCCTGCGTCACTAAAACGCCCATGTCCCGAAGGCCGTCCTGAATCGTCTCCACGTCGATGTTTACTTTTTCCTTTACCCAGAAGGAATTATCCGCGTCAAAAAGCTTGTTGCTTTCGGTATCTTTGTTGTTTCTGTGCAAACGCACGCCACGCTCGTCGCGACCGCCGGCATATACGCAAATCAAAACTACGGATGCAATCACTGCGACCGCAATAAATACAGACAGGATGATGGTTTTGGCTTTCTTTAACATAATCGTCGTCCTCCTCTTTGCTCATTATTTCGACCCAATTCCACAATTTTATAATAGCAGGGCCACATTAACTTCAAATTAAAAGCGGCACAGCCGATCTCGCAACCGGTTGTGCCGTCTTCTACATTGGAGGAAAAAAACTATTCCTTATGCTTTTTCTTTATGAGGCTGATGCCGACTCCTGCAACGCCACCGATGCCTACAACGGAGAGGATGGACCAGAGCAGCACATTGTTTATGGATTTTTCCGGAGTGTCCGGAAGCACTTCGATCGCAAGATTCGACTTGGCGACGCCGGAGCTGTCAAGGTCCTCGGTATCCTTGGAATGCATCGTGGTGGAAGCGGCTACGCTGTTGTCATTCGGCAAAGCGGTGGCTCCCACTGAAGGAACCGTATCCTGCACAATTTGAACATCACTTGCAGTTCCGTTCTCTGTAGCATTTCCGGTCTCTGCGGCCGTTTCAGCATTGCTCACATTGCCGCTCTCCGAAGAAGTAGAAGCAGGCTCGGAACCGGTGGTCACAGGTGCCTCCGATGTGAAGGTCACGCTGCCCACAGCCGGTTCCGAAATTGCCGGCTGCTCTGAAGCAACGGGTTTCTCGGGGATTATTCCGGAAGGAGAATCCGCAGACCCCGAATTCCCGGTACCCACAATGGGATCAAGGCTGTCTCCGCAATGGATACAGGTGTTATTCTCATAGTTGTGCCCAATGGCCAAAATCACAGAACCGTCGCCGACCTTTTCGCCGCAAGCAAGGCAGTAGAAATCGCCGGTGTAGCCTTCCGTTTCGCAGGTCGGCAGCTTGGCACCCCGCTTCTCGATGTTTTTATGCGTACAGTCACACCATACCGCATAAATCGTGGTATCTGCAGTAATTGCATTGCTAAAGTTAAATCTGTAAAGACCGTCAGCATCCTTGAACCAGCCGACGAATTCTTTGCCGTATTCCATCGCCGTCGGATCCTCGGGTTTTTCAGCCCTGGAACCTGCAATTACGGTCTGTTCGGCAGGTGCCGTGCCATATCCGTTCATGACAAAGGTTACCGTATAGTTGTTTTTATAATTGCACACGGTGCACCGGCCGTTCTCGATGGTATGGAGTCCCTCATCGATGTGAGCGGCACCGCAGGTAAGGCACTCACGGTAATGCATCGTATCGTCGTACTCATAAGTTGTTTTGTAAACATGATCTGCCAAGCTGCCGTAAGGCTGTCCGCAATGCACGCATACGGCAAGCTCACAGCAGGTAGCGGTACCGCCGCTATGGCCCAAAGGACAACCATCGGTGACTGTGAAGGTTCCCTTTGCCGTACCGTTTGTGGAAACGATTGTCATGTCATGTGCTCCGACAGAAAGTGTACTCATGAAAGCAGGTTTGATGACTACTGCGGTAGGGCCGTATTTCGTTTCGTAATACGTATCCGCAACTTCTTCACCGTCAACAACAAGTTTATCAAAATACTTTAAGGGTGCATCGCTGGCGAAACGAACGCTACTCGTACTGGTTTTATCCCAATAGCGTCCTGCACCTTCCGTCATCGTGTAGATTCCGTCCAAATCCTGAGGGCAGACATCGCAGCAGAGGTCCCCGTCATCGTCGATATGGTATTTGGAGTCCGCTACCCGGCCACACAACTCACATTCTACGCAGTGCTGAACACCGAGACTGTAAATCGGGCCCATGTGACGATTGCATTTGCCTTCCACTCTTGCTCCGCAGGCACACACACCCTCATGTCTTGCGGGGCGATTCGGCTCCGGAGGTAATGCTCTATATACATAACTATGCGTATGTGTACAGATATCACAGATGCCATCCGCATCTGCATCATAATGATCTTCCGTATCCATTACATAACCGCACTCCGTGCAGAGTTTTTCATGGTATCCGTGTCCGTTATCCACCCAGATACTTGAAATGGTACAATCTTCCGGTTCCATCGGATAATCACATACTGTACAAACTACAGAATGCTTTCCGTTATCTAAACTTACACAATCCCCTTTTGTATGTGTATGCCAGTCGCAGGACTGTTCATATCCACAATCTTCACAAATTCTGATATCGCCTGTCCACTCGCCGAAGGAATGGTCTTCGTAGCTGTCCTCCATGATTTCGCCACAGATGGCACAGATGGAACGGTGTCCTTCCTCATCCGTCTGTTCATAATCATGGTCGGCGATGCAGATATGATTCTGCTCTTCATGTTCCGAAGCCCAATGGTCTTCAAAATCCGGATCATATATACAGATTCCGTGTTCACAGCCATATTCCTCGGCCAGAGCAATACAGCAGTCTTCACACAGCTCACAATAGCTGCATATATTGGAGCATTCACTGCAGGCATCCCCGTTTAAGCAGATATCCGCGCAATTCTCACAATAACCACAGTTCTCGCAGATCATACTGCATTCACTGCAGTGATCTCCGTTCGGGCAGACATCGGCGCACTCCGCGCAGAATCCGCAATCCTCACAAATCAAAGCACACTCGCTGCAATAATCCCCGTTCACACAGACCGTTGCACAGCTGTCACAATATCCGCAATTCTCGCAGATATTACCGCATTCGCTGCAATGGTCTCCGTCCACACAGATATCAGCGCAGTTCTCACAGTAATCGCAGGTTTCACAAAGAGTAGCACATTCGGCGCAGCCGTCTCCGTTCGGACAAATCGTGGTACAATTTTCACAAAGGGTACAATTTTCGCAGATTATGGAGCACTCACTGCAGCCGTCATGGTTCGCCTCGCAGAGAATCGCGCAGTCGTCGCAATAACCGCAGTTTTCACAAACGAATCCGCAATTTTCACAGTGGTCACCGTTGGGGCAGACAATCGAACAATTTTCGCAGAAGCCGCAGTTCTCGCAGACTACCGCACACATGGAACATCCGTCTCCTTCTGCACAAATCGTTGCACAATCGCTACAGGTAAAGCATGCCCCGCAGAAATCCGTTCCGGCACTGCCGCCTACCAGACATTTTCCGCAAAGCTGGCAATGATTGCCGGTATCCATGGCACATTCGCCGCACATATGGCAATCCTCACACCAGTCTTCCGCACAGACTTCACATACATCCAAACAATTCTGGCAACGAATGTGTTTATCTTCGATAAAGCAGGCGCCGCATTGCTCACATTCGAGATCATTTTCCAAATGACACTCAGCACATATATCTTCGCAGTCATCGGCACATATTCCGCCACATACCAAACACTTATAACAAAGCTGGCAGAAATAACCGTCAAAATGCTCCTCGCATTCTACGCAATGCAGATGTTGCTCTATGGCACAGTCCACACACATCTCACATTCTTCGCAGATGTCCCCTGCACAGTTTTCACACAAACCGCATACCGAGCAGGCCGGCGACCCCAGATCCTGAAAGCAGCCTCCGCATTCGGGGCAGTGGTTACTGGTTTCTATGGCACATTCCACGCACATCGCACATTCTTCGCACCACTCATCGGCACAATTGGCACACTTTTCATGACAACTCTGACAAGGTTGATAGTTACCATCAATAAAGCAGGCTCCGCAGTTTTCACAAGCCTGCTCATTCTCAAGATGGCAGGTCAGACATAAGGTATCACAATCATTCAAGCATTTATCGGTACACTCGAAACACTTATAGCAGCCTGTGCAATGATTTCCTTCTTCCAAATGAGCACCGCAATCCTGGCAGTGCAAATCCATCTCCTTCAGGCAATCTATGCAAGTGTGATCGCACTCATCACATAAATTATCGCCTTCATCGCATGTATCGCATGAGGCACAGTGATGCTCATCACCACAGCCATACCCTAACGCACAATGATCGCCACCATCACATTTCCAGTCATCCCAAATGTAAGTTCCGCAGAATTCACACTCCACGCCGTCCTCATAATCGGCATAAGCGGGCTCCGCCGGGAGCAAAGCTCCCACTAAGACGATACACAACATTATGCTGAGCCATCGTCTTTTCAAGTTTGTTTTTCCTCTCATCTCGTTTCCCCTTCCGTAAATTTGTCGAGTTATACTTCCAAACATACAGCATTGTAGCGGGGAAACAGAGGATGCACATCATCAAAACCGATTAGTCGGCGCCAAAAATCATTCCGGCACCACGATACCGCTTTTGGCCGCCTTAAGTGCCAGCTCCGTTCTGGACTGGAATCCGGTCTTTTGGAGCAGACTGTTGATATACACGCGAACCGTGTTATAGCTGATACCCAGCTGGTCGGCAATTTCCTTATCGCTCAGGCCGCTTACAAGCTTTCTTAAGGTATCCAGCTCGCGGTCCGTGAATTCATCGCTTCCGGCAAGTCCCAGCGTCATCTTGGGCGCACTGTCCGGAAATACATGCTCCCCCGCCATGGTTCGGTCCATAACATCGAGCATGGGCGCATCCTGCACCTCCTTGTACCAAAACGAATCGATTCCGATTCTTCTGGCACGCTCTATGAACGCCGCATCCGGCATGGAAGTCACGATGATTATTTTTATCCTCGGATACTTCCTCTTTATTACTTCCGCAGCATCCAGTCCGTTGATGTCATTCATAACGATGTCCATCAGAATCAGGTCCACCTTGTCGCCGGAGCAGTAGATATCCGCTACCTTGGCCGATTCCAGCGATTTGACCAGTTCATAACGATCCGACCCCGTCACAATCATTTCGAACAGCTGTCGCGAAATTACCTGGTCGTCACAAATCAAAACTCGTACCATGTCCTTCTCCTTTCGGGTTTCGCATGTCTTTTTTGAGAATAATTACCATTTCATACTGCGGTTCATGGGCAATCGTCATGCGACCGCCGGCCGCCTCCACAAGGGTCCTGAGCATCGCCAGACCGCCTCGCTCCTCAATCGGACCTTTGGGTTTGTCTCCGTTATTTTGAAAGGTTGCCTTCACAAGATCCGCATCCTCCGTCACCGTGATATACATGGCATTTCCGTGTGCATGACGGATTGTATTCGTAAGATTCTCATGGATGGCAGTTGTAAGAATATCGCTTAAGGCCTGCTTTTCGGGAAGCTCGCCCGTGATGGTAAGCATCACGCCCATATCGGATGCCGCCTCGCGAATCATGTCGAAATAGGACTTGCCGCTTTCCGATTGCGTGCTTTCCATGAGTGCATTGTTCTTGCGGAGAACCTGCAGGAGTTTGTCTTTGTCCTCCACGGTACCGCCACGCAGCAGGTACTTTCTGGTAAGCAGCAGACCCTGGCCCAGCTCATCATGAATACGAACCTTGGCCGCCAGAATCTCGCCTGCGGTAATCATCTGTGCCAGCTCGCGACCGTACTGCGTCAGTTGCTCGTGCGCCTGTTCCGCCTCGCTCTGCTTCCTTGCAAGGGAAAGTGTCATCGCATATTCCTTCGTTATATCGTACGCACAAATCTCGTGAAGGATTGTCTGCTCCTTCTCCACCGTGCAGAGCCGCACGCTGAAGGCCGTTCCGTCCGGCAGGGTAAACACGCCCTGCTCGTCCATCCGCTTCCGAAGCTCCGTTTCCAGCAAAAGACCATCGTACAGATTGCCGCCCGTTACCTCACGGCAGATCCGCTCCATGGTAAGGTTTCGAAGTGCGACCGTGCCATCCTCGTAGTACCAGCACAGGCCGGAGGGCAGGTGGTCCATTCCTTCCTTTATGGAGGTGGGCGTCACATGATTTTTTTCATAGCGGTTCGCATAAAGCAAACAGCAGGCGAGTAACGCCGTCATCAAAATCCCGATTCCAGGAATCCACTTAAAGCTCATCCCATCCACAAGGACGGAGGTGTGCGGCGGTGTAAGCTTTTTGGCGTAGCAGATGGCGACCTCGGAAAACCACTGTACCAGGGCATAAGAGAATGCCATCGTCAGAAAAGCCGGCACGGCCAAAAAGTAATTCTTTTGGGACATAAGCTGAAATACAGCCACGCAACCGAGCAAAAGAAGAATCGTGAACCAAAGGGCAAACAGCCCGCGAGCCCGCATGGAAAGTTCCATAAACGTCAGCATTCCACATCACCGCCTTCCTTAATACGGATGACCCGTTCCGCGTCCCCGGCTTCGGCATAGTACTGAAGTCGTATCTCAATGACGTCGGTGAGAAGAAGGCGAACCGTCATGTATTCCGCTTTATAGAGGAGCGCCTCGATTTCCTGTTCAAATACCTCATAGGCCCCGCATATCTGCCGTGCGGAGCAGTTGCCGTCGCCGGAGGTGGAAAGGAAGGTCTCCATTCCCGTGAGCTTCACGTACTCAAGCGATTCGGTTACGGCGGTAATCAGTTCCTTAAACGGAAGGATGCCCTGTTTGTTTTTGGCCTCCAGTTCCATGTTGCTTCGACGCTTCACATACGCGTTCAAAATGGAACTTCGAATCAGCTTCTTCCGGAATTGCTCTTCGTCGGCTTCATTCTGCAGAAGCTCCTGAATTTCCAAAAGCTTGGGATGCACGATTTCCGAAATATGGTCATAGATGCTGATCGCAATATTTGTTTTTTCGCGCGTCTCAACGATTTCATGTTCATGGCGCAGGATTTCGTTTCTTGCTTCCAGCATCGTCGTCGCCTCATCCAGCTCCCGGTTCAGACGATTCAGGCGGCTTAAGTCCATCACATAATCAAAATGTCCGCCCGAAACATCGGTACGCACGATACGAAAGTCCTCGGATTCCGTGAAGCCGTCCTCCGCGCCCTTCGTCACATACACCGTCCGGTCCTCCATATCCGCAATGCGGGCCGGGATACCGGTCAGCGTGAAAAGCCGTGCGTAGCCCAGATTGGAGGGAATCATTCCAATCTGAATGCACACCTCCAAGAGGCCGACAATCATAAAGGCAAACATTTCCGGTATTTCAAAAAAACCGTGCTTGTTGTTGATATTGACACGAACCAAAGAAGGTTTAATGGAATAAATGGCAATGTAAGTAAGACCAATCAGCAGCGGAATGGCCGTGAGGAGAAGTTTCTTTTTGTCCACCGCATTCCGGCTGATACGAACCACGGTGATGATGCCCAGCACCAGAATCACCGCCATAAATGTAATATAAATGAAATAGATGGGGCCCAGCGTACGCTCCTTATCCCCCGTTAAGTACCAATTCGGGATGCCGAACGCCTGCTGGTGTAAATCGTTAGTTAGAAAGCCCAGGCAAATCAGGGCCGCCGGAATCATCAGATGCTTCCAGCCGGTGCCGAGTGACTGCCCCTCGGGGACAGACAAATACCTTAGAATATAGAGTGCCAAAAGGGGAATCAGGGTCATGGGAACATAGTAGCCGTACCACATGTAGCGGCCCACTTCCATGTCCTCGGTAAACAGACAGTACTTACTCATCTGCATGAAAAAATAAAGCAGAAACAGTCCGCCCGTCCGGAGCATCAGCTTCCGAATGCGAGGCTCTATGATTCTTCGCTGAATCGTCAGCATCCAGCAGCTCATGAGCAGTACGCTGCCGACCTGTGAAATCATGTAGAAATAGTACGGCTCATCGTGTTGTGCCTCTATGAAATACGTACCATTTCGCAGAATTGCAAAAAACAAAAATGCGCAGACAAAACCCATGATATAACGTCGTGCTTCTTTTTCGCGTCGCATGCTCTTACCTCCATACGATAGTCTCCTACAGTATACTCGGCAACCGTTTCCCGTACATCATCAGAACTGATTAGGTGAAATTTCCTGCAAATGTCGCCGCTTGTAATTCAGGTGAACCAGGAAGGAAAGGGCTACCGTCAGGATATCGGCGGCCAGCTGTGACCACACCAGACCGTACATGCCGAAGAAATGATTCAGGATGAACAGCATCGGAATGTTGAAGGCCGTCCATCGCATAATGCCCAAAAACAGTGCCTCGCCGCCGCGGCCGTAGCCGTTGAACAGGTGCACGTGATAGAAACTCATGAACATGAACAGCGTTGCCAGGCAGCGTACGCGTAAAAAGTCGGTTCCGAGCGAAACCGTTTCAGGGTCCGGAATGAAAAAGCGCATGATGTACGGCGCAAACACCTCGTACAGGGCAATGCTGATTACGGCACACAGAATGCCGCACTTTAAGGAGAACCGGGCCGTCTCGTTCATTCGTTTAAAATTCCCGGCCGCGAAATTGTAAGCAATGATGGGCACCATACCCTGGCAGATACCGATTCCCACATTGAGCGGAAGCCGCTCGGCCTTCAGGACGATACCGATCGCCGCCAGGGCCGTATCGCCGTAGCCGGACATCAGCTTGTCCAAAACGATGTAATCGAAGTCAAAAAGCAGCGTTGCAATGGCTGCCGGTACGCCTACCGTGAAGATCATCAGAATGTTCCGACCACCGGGCAGGTCAAACAGCGGACTGAGCCGCAGCACCGAATCTCCCTTGATCCTTAATATCACGATGATGAAGTAAGCACAGGAAATCAGGTTTGAGAGGCAGGTTGCTATTCCGGCGCCCAGGATTTCCTTGCCGGGCGGCAGTAACACAAACATGAACAAAGGGTCCAGAGCAATGTTGACCACGCCGCCCAGCGTTACGCCAAAACCGGCCTTCTTCGACTCGCCGATAGAGCGTACCATATTGGAAAAAACATTGGACATGATGGTCGGAACTCCGCCCAAAACGATGACGCACCATGCATAGGACCTTGCGTACGCATAGGTCTCCTCCCCGGCTCCGAGCAGCCCGAGAATCGGCTCCATAAAAGCCCCAATCGAAAGGGAAAAAAGGAGGCCTATCGCAAGCGACAGATATACGGAGAAACTGTAGGCCTTGCGAGCTTCGTTTTTGGCCCCGGTTCCAAGGAGTCTCGATACCAGCGAACCACCGCCCACGCCTGCAATCGACGCAATCGGAATCGCCATGTTGAACAGCGGCAGAATCAGCGAGGCTGCTGCCACCATGTAGGGATTATTCGTGCGGCCGATAAAAAACGTGTCCGCCATGCTGTATATGAGCACAATCAGCTGGCCGATGATCGTCGGCACAGCCATCTTCCGGACCGCCACCGGCACCGGCATCTTCTCAAATAACTCTTTACTATCGTCCATTTCTCTATGTCCTTTATGATTTACGCTTCATTAAGAGGCTGCCCTCGTCCCGCAGCCACTTCACGGATTTTTTGTATTCCGGCAGCACCCTTGCGACTTCGCCCCAGAAGGCTGCGGAATGATTCATTTCCTTGCGATGGCACAGCTCGTGCACCACAACGTAGTCGATTACCTCCTGCGGAGCCAGCATCAGCAGGCAGTTGAAATTCAGATTCCCCTCGCTGCTGCAGCTTCCCCAGCGGGTCCTTTGATTGCGGATGCTGATGCGATTGTACGAAACGCCCACCAGCGGGGCCCAGAACGCAACCCGGGCCGGGATGTGTATACGCGCCTTCGCCTGAAGGGCTTTGAGCTCCCGATCCGTCAGTTTCGTGATGCCTCTTGCCTCAAATTCGGTATTCCTTTTTAGAATTTTCTCCCGCTGCTTTTGAATCCAGGGTTCCTTCTCTAAAAGAATCCTGTCAATCTCCTTTTGGGGAAAACGCTGCGGCACCTTCAGGGTGACCGTCAGGTCCTCTTGAACGCAAATGGCGATTGTTTTGCGCCGCGAACGAACAACTGTTACTTCCACAATAATCCCCGCATTTCGCAATCCGGTATATTTAGCCCTTCACTGTATTACAGCGAAACTGCTACGGATTGCGACACAAAGTGTCGCGTGAAAAATGCCTGCATTTTTCACACTAAAGCTCTCCTTATGCCTATGCACTCATAGCGCCATTATACAAGATTTTTTAAGGTACTGAAAGCAAAACAACAGTAGAATTTTGGCGCCAAAAACGATACAATGAGTGGTGGATTATTCCAAAAAACAGGAGGTTCTTACCATGGTTTTTAGCAATGAAGCATTAAAAACAATTTACACAGGCGCTTATTGGTTTGAAGAGACACAGGACGGCTATCTGAAGGCCAATCAGTACAGCAAAGAACAGATGGATTATTTCAACGGTGCGTTACAGATGTGGGCTGAGCGATGCGATGCCAGCTCGGCCAAGACGATTGAGCTCATAACCGATGCGACCGAGCTCGCCTTCGATTACAAGATTAAGTGGATTTGTTCCAAAGATACATTTGAAGTTTGGGAAGACGATCTGGCTACCGGCATCGTCCGCCTTGAGGGCCTCGCCGATGAAGGCCACCTTCAGTTCAAGCTCACCGAGGGTCGCAAGAAGGTTGTTTTGTACCTGCCGTGCGACGCCACGATTCTGATCCGCAATTTCGAAATCAACAGCGACGATTACGCGCCGGTTCAGAAGGGCCAGAAGGTCCTTTGGCTGGGCGATTCCATTACGCAGGGCTACGGGCCCTTAAGATCGGCTCACTGCTACGTCAGTGTTGCCAACCGTATACTGAACTACGACATCCTCAACCAGGGCATCGGCGGTTACGTTTACGACAAGCTGTCCCTCATGAAGATGGAGGGCTACACTCCGGACAAGATTATCGTCGCACTGGGCACCAACCAGTTCTGGTCCAAGGACATAAAGCCGGTTGAGGAGTACTACGATGTACTGACCGAGCTCTACAAGAGCATCCCGATTCTGTGCATCTCCCCGATCTGGCGTGGCGACAACGCAGAAGCATACCCCGATTTCGTGGCATTCTGCGAGCAGATCAAGGCCGTAGCTGCCCGGTACGAGCAGGTAACCGTCTTGGACGGCTTCAAGTTAGTTCCGCACCTGCCGGAATACTACCTCGACAACCTGCATCCCAACCAGCTGGGCGCCGAGATGTACGCAGTCAATCTCGTAAGATTCATCGAGTCCCTGTAGCATTGGGGACGTTCCTTTTGTCACGGGGATGTGTACTTTGTCACGGGGATGTGTACTTTGTCACGAGGAGTGTCCCTTGTCACGGCTACATCAAAAAATCGGCTCCACCGGGCCGGGTGAAAACAATTTCATATAGAGACGAATCACATTCCGAGTTATGGTTTTCTAAGTGTTTTGCATAGTTTTTCTGCAAGTGACGCAACCGGCCTCTACACGCCGTCCATGTCGCGTATCGGCCTCGCCCGACCATCCGGGTCGGCCGTTGCTGCGTACTCACAAAACACTAAGAAAACCTATAACTCTCCATGAATCGATTCGCCCTATATGAATTGCTTTTCTCCGGCCCGGTAGAGCCGTTTTTGTTATACCGTGACAGGGGACACTCCGCGTGACAAAGTACACATCCTCGTGACAAAAGGAACGTCCCTAAAGAAGCAACATCGCTATCACGCAGGCCAACACCTGCAAAAGAGTAAAGCGGACCACCACCTGCGTGTCGGACCAGCCTTTGTTTTTGCGGCAGTGATCGTGCAGAGGAGTACGCGTATTCTTCAAGATGCAGATTTTCAGAAATCTCTTGAGGGAGATCTTCAGAAGACCCAGGCCTCCGTCCAGAATCATGACGATGCCCAGGAGCAGCCACAAAAGCGGATGTCCGGATTTCAGTGCCAGCAGCGCGATAAAGTAACCGATTGCCCGCGAGCCCGCATCGCCCATCAGCATGGAGGAAGGGGACGTATTGAAAAACAGGTACGCACAAAGTGCCGCGAGAAGGTAGCATGCAGCGTAACAAAACTCCGAAAGTACCCCGCCGAACAAAAGGACATACGACAGAATCGTCACGGAACTTACCGAACCCAGCAGCCCGTCCACGCCGTCCGTACAGTTCGTGACATTGATGGACACCCAGATGAGAATAACGCCCAGCAGGCAATACAGCCACGCGGGCAGGGTCATCTCACTTCCGAAAATCATAATCGTACTTCCGTAGCAGTACACGTACAGGACCATCGTCGCCACGGCCAGCACCAGGTCAATCAGTCCCTTCTTATATTCATTCCAAGGCTTCTCGGACGCATCATCCAGATAGCCGGAAAGCATAATCAAAATCACCAGGACGCCAAAAACAACGGTCTCCCATACACGCTCCACAGGCATAAACAAACCGCATCCCACAAGGAACGTCAGCGTAAAGATGAGGCCTACACCTCGCAGCTTACCCTTCGAAAGCTCGCCGTTCACCGCAAAAGCACGTCCCTGGTCCTTCGGCAGAAAGGAGGGCCGCAACGCCAGCATTATGAATGTAAGCAAAAAAGTAAACAATACGCCGATGATTAAAACAACTTCACTACTGAAACATTTTTCAAATACTTGATACATATCTGGCTCCTTCAAAATGTCACTGCTTATTATAGTATTTGATTCCGCTGTCCGGGCAGAAGTAGGTGCGAATATATCCGTCCCCGGAAACAATGACGAACTCGTTGGTGGCTTCCACGTAATAAACATCGTCGCCATCCTCTTTTTCAATCTTATGGAGTGCATCCGGATTGGTTACAACGGCTGATGCTGCCTGCTCATAGGAGGCGGCGTCCGCAAAGCCCATATCAACCCCGTGCTTCTCAAAATGCTCGTTCAATAGTTTCTTACTGCGGAAGGAGTAGGTCGCAACCTGCGGGGGCGCCTCGGGAGTCGCCGTAGGTGCCACTTCCGGTGCCTCTGTAGGAGTTGCCTTCGGTGTTTCGGTAACCTGCGCCGGATTCTCTTGCGACGCCAGCTTGCTTAATATATCGCTTTGGCCTGTAAAGATTCCGAGAACCAGCAGAATCAACAGTCCCAAAACAATCTCAACGATTCGGTTCTTCTTATTGGTATGTTTTTTCATTGGGGACGTTCCTTTTGTCATGTGGATGTGTACTTTGGATTGCAACCTGTGCCTTGGGGCATTGTAAAGTCTGTTCGACATTACATCGGGTATTTACAAATACGCCTGCCTCGATGCGGCGGCTGTGTTATGTTAACTGCGAGTCGCCTATTCGGCCTGTCGCATCGCTCAAATTTCGGTCACGTGAACTTGTTATGTAAACTATGTGCTCGGTAGCGTACTCTGCTTACCTGCTACGAGCGTGACAAGGGACACTCCTCGTGACAAAAGGAACGTCCCCACTAATACGGGGTTGAAATATAGTAGGTGGTGTCATCCACTAAAATGGAGGAGACGGTCGTATCTGCGCTCAGAATGTTCTCGCTGACATAGTCGTACTTCTGCGGAATCTTGCCACTTTCGAGGGTCGTGATGATGGAACTTACCTTGGGACCCAGGATGGGATTACACTCACCCAGGCAGGTAATCTTGCCGTCGCGTACATACTGCATCGCCGTTTCGGAAACTCCGTCGAAGGAAAGAACCATAATCTCTCCGTGCAGGATATCCGCGCCGACCGTATATCCCGCTTCCTCTATCGCTTCAATGGCTCCCATCGCCATATTGTCATTCTCACAATACACAACATTCAAATCCGGATACTTGTCAAGAAGGTACGCACAAACCTCGCGTCCCTTGGCCTGCGTAAAATCAGCCGGGCACAGTTCCTTCAAATCCCAGTGGTAAAGCTCCGTCGCATCGCACAATCCCTTGGTACGTCCGATCTGTGCGGATGCACCTAAGTTTCCCTGCAGGTCGACGATGTGGATATCCCCATCCGCAATACCCTTGCTTTGTGCATACGCATGAAGCCAGGCCGTCACCTTCCGGGCCTCCAGCTCAAAATTCGATCCAACCCAGCAGGTATAGAGGCGATTGTCCTTGACATCTACCATTCGGTCCACCAGAATAACCGGAATTCTGGCATCGAGTGCCTCCTGCAGAACCGTATCCCAACCGGTTTCCTGCACGGGAGCCAAAACGATATAATCCACGTCCTGCTGAATAAACTGCCGAATCGCCGTAATCTGGTTGCTCTGCTTCTGCTGCCCGTCGTCAAAAATCAATTCATACCCGGCACGGGAAGTAAAAGTATCCTTCATGGATTTCGTATTCTCGTTGCGCCAGTCGGACTCGGCCCCCAGCTGCGAAAAACCAACAACAATCTTGGAAGAAGTCTCCGGAACCGTTACAATATTCTCTTTTTTACCGCAACCGGATACTGTCGCCACAAAAAGCGAAAGCAGTATAAGGAGCGGAGTGATTCGTTTTCTCATAAAGTACCTCGCGGGACACCCGCATGAAGCGGCGCCACAATCCGGCGCCTTCAGGAATCTGTCAGGCTCCGCCCGACAGATGATTAGCAGTCGCCAAATGTCCTCCTGCGCATGCGCGGTGTCCTCTTGGCTCGTTGCCATAACAAAATTGCTCCCCACTAGTCGCCCAATTTGCCCCATCGCACGAGTGCGCTGTGACAAAACAGTCGAATTGCACACTTGCATAAATGCAGTGTCCAATTCTTCTGTTTTCTGTCCTCCCCGCACTAAGGCGTGGAGGACAAATTGGGCTCTATTTTTCCCTCCCATCTGCTTATGTGCCAAATGTCCCCCCGCGCATGCGCGGTGGCCTCTTGGCTCGTTGCCATAACAAAAAATAATCCCCCCGCAGCATCGCTTTGGGAGGATTTATTATAGTTGTTTTGCAAAAACGATATATCGTTCGTGCGTATCATTTTTGACGCAGGTTGATAAAGCAAGCACTCTGCTGTCTTCAGTAACCTCGGTCTCGGTTCGGAACCGATCCACCTTCCCGCTTAGGGAATACAACGTATCCATAAACGCAGTAAATGTATCGGGGTCACTAAAATCATAATTTCTCAATAAATCATCATCCGAGAACTCCACTGCAACAAATACATCATATACGAGAATCTCTTCGGGCGTCAATACAAAGAAATACCGGTTCTCCCTAAAAAAGTCCTCGTTTTCAAAGTAGTGCAGGGTGCCAAACATGCTTAAGTTCTTCATGTTATGGCCGTAAATCACTGTCATGGGATCCGTATATTCCCGGGAATTACATCGCTGCGTATAAAGACAACCTGGGCGTCCCCAAAATTAATCCGTTATTTCAATATTTCCGCTGGTAGCGGAAGCATAGATTTTTCGACCTCTGTTCTCGATGTCACGATACTTTTTTTCCACCTTCAGATTGCCGACCCGGATGTCGCCGCTGGTCGTTGTAATATCATAATCGTAGGTGTCGATATCGTTGTCCGGCTTGATCGTGATGTCACCGCTCGTGGCAGAAGCGGCTATATCGTCGACTGAAGTCTTCTTCATCGTGATGTCACCGGAATTGCTATTTAGTTGCATCTTTGGTGCTGCAATGCCATCACCGCGCACATCGCCGCTGGTCGTATCCACTACGATGCTTTCGCCGGTCAGGCTATCCATGGTTACTCCGCCGCTGGTATTTTTGAATTTCGCCGTGTCGGTAGCCGTAACGTTCTCGATAGTTATACCGCCGGAAGTATTCACAAAATCCAGTTTCTCATAGGTTGCATTGCTTAAGTAGATTGCTCCACTGGTGGTCTCCGCCGCAAGCTCGCTTCCCTTCATATTGACAAATGAACAATCTCCGCTCGTAGCACTGACATGGCCGCTGACATCCACATCGCTCACCTTAATATCACCGCTCGTTGAATGAATGGCTGCCTTCAGTGCGGTACCTTCCGGCACGGTTACCTTATAATATATGGTGCAATTGATCATCTGGAAACCGATGTTGATCGTTTGGGGTTGCTCCACGATAAGCTTACCGTTTTCTTCCTTAATCTTCGGTGTTAATTGCTCGGGAACACAGCTCTCCACTTTATAGGAATCGCCCGCAACCACCTGTAAATCTATAAAGGAAGAAGACAACTCAAGTTCTGAGAATTCCTGCACCTCTTTTACTTCCGTAATAAGATCGTCCGCGGTTATACGGATGCTGTTTCTGCCGAACGTAACGTTATCACCTTGTATGACAAACGACATATTCATGCCGTCTCCGCCCAGCAGGCGGCCCGCCAAAAATAATCCTGCGCCAAGGGCGACTAATATTGCTGCAATAATGCAGATCCACTTTACTGCCTGTTTCATATATTCCTCCTATCGAGCTTGTTTTTGGCGTCCCTTTACTGCAAGAGCGCCAATTGCCTTGATTAATAATTTGAATAACGCAATGACTCCGATTGTAAGCAGCACGCCGATGCCGGTGACTGCCAGGGCCACGCCGATGGCCATTAATATGTTGCCGACGCTGCCGGTTGTGAAGCTAAAGATAAATGTGAGAACGCCCGCAACAACCAGGCAGAGGCCGACGGCAAAGAATACCAGCAATACACAAAAGATTGTGATGGTTAGTACCAGAACCACGGCCAGAGCTGCCACGGCGAGCGGTAAGGATACCGGCAATGAAAGGATTGTGAGGATTACCATCCAGATAACCTTGCCGGAATTTTTGACGCCGCCGCGTTCCTTTTGGGCCTCCACTACCTTAACAGTATAGTCATTCAGGATTTCCTGTGCAACGTCCTTCGGGTTTCCAAGCTTCATTGTGACATCTTCCGTATCGCTTAATTCCATGTCGCCCAGGTACTCCGTGTAATAGGAAATTGCATCATCGCGATCTTCCTTCGGCATGTAACGAAGGCAGACACTTAATTGATTAATAAATTCATTCTTGTTCATTTTGCTCCTCCGCAGCTTTGATCAATTCATCAATGCATTTTTTGTATTCTTCCCACTCGTCGCGGTAGAATGTAAGGACTTCCTTGCCCTTTTCGGTGATTGCGTAATAGCGTCGGTTGCGTCCCTGATAGGGAACGTCGTATGTAGTTAAGAATTCCGACTTCTGAAGTCTTCGAAGCACAGGATATAAAGTTGATTCCGAAATGTCTATTACTTGCTGTGCCTTCTGGGTCAGTGTGTAGCCATAAGCGTCCTCATTGCTCACAATCCCCAATACGCATGCATCCAACAGGGGTGCAGTAATCTGATATGTCATATTTTCTCCTTTCTGTGGCGTATCTTTGATTCGTATAATACTATACGGCGTATAATATTGTTTGTCAACTACTAATTTTGGGGACGTTCCTTTTGTCACGAGGATGTGTACTTTGTCACGGGGATGTGTACTTTGTCACGGGGATGTGTACTTTGTCACAAGGATGGGGCTTTGTCACGAGGATGGGACTTTGTCACAAGGATGTGTACTTTGTCACAAGGATGTGTACTTCTGCATGATTTGGTTGGTTGTAAGGGATGTGATTTCTCCGGGGCCGGAATGTTTAAGAATGTTTCCGACAAAAAACGGCTTCCACACCCGGACGGGAACCAATTTGTGTAGTACAAATCCATTCACGTTCCGGCCTGTGGGAGCCGTTCAAAATTCTTTGGCATACAAAAGTACACAGCCTTGTGCAAAGGTACGCATCCTTGTGCAAAAAAGACCGTCCTACTTCAAAAATGCAGACAGGATTCTGCGCAATTCGTCGCTTTCGATGGGCTTGGAAATGTAGTCTGCGTAGCCCTCGCTCAAATACTGCTCTCGCATTCCGTCAATCGCATTGGCGGTAAATGCGACAATCGGGGTCTTCATGCCCGGCATCTGCGACAGGATACGCCTGGTTACCGTGCCGGACATTTTGGGCATCATATCGTCAAGCAGAATCAAATCATAATCCTTTCGCTTGCACTTTTCGATGCATTCTGCTCCGGATGAAGCCAGCTCCACCTCAATTTCGTAGAGCTCCAATAGCCTTTTGGCCACCACACGGTTAATTTCTATGTCATCGACAACAAGGACGTGGCGGTTCGGATATTTCTGTGCAACACGCTTAACCTTCTCCGTCTCCCTGCGCTCCATGCTAAGTATCCGTTGCGTCAGTTTGACCGTAAACGCCGAGCCCTCGCCATACACGCTGTGCACCTCGATGGTTCCGCCCATCATATCCACTAATTGCTTACTGATAGCGAGTCCGAGTCCTGTGCCTTCCACACCCGCATTTCGGCTAGTTTCCAGACGCTTAAAACGATCAAACAGAAAATCCATCATCTCCGGCTTAATTCCGTGGCCCGTGTCAGACACCGTAATCGTAAGATGCGCCTCGCTTGCCACATTCGTACAATTAATCAGAAAATCAATTCGCCCGCTGTCCGTATATTTGATGGCGTTTGTCAGAAGATTCGTCATAATCTGCCGGATTTTCATCTCGTCGCCATACAGCACACCCGGTATATTGGGCGAAAAAGTAAGGTTCATCTCGATGGGTTTCTCGCCCACTCGCGTCTTGACGAGTTTGAAAAGGTTCTCCGTCATGTCCACGAGATCGTACTTTTTCTCGGCGATTTCCACCTTGCCGGCTTCGATTTTGGAAATATCCAAAATGCCGTTAATAATCTCAAGCAGATTTTCGGAAGCACTTACAATGTCCTTCGCATCCTCTTTGGCAGCCGCAAGGGTATCCGCATTCTGAATACATTCCGCCAGGCCGACGATGGCATTCATGGGTGTCCGTAGCTCATGCGACATGGTCGAAAGGAAATCCGTCTTGTACCGGCTGGCCCTCTGTGCCTGCTCTTTGGCCAGGTTGACCTGCTCCAGCATCTGTACATCCGGGTTCTCAATGGTGAAATACATCGTGAGATTCACGATAGCCAGACCCATCGACACGCCGGTAATCGACGGATCTATATAATAGGTAAGTGCGCTGAGCGCGGCGATTCCGAAGAACGCAAATACCGGCACTACGCGTTTATTGACCTTCCTGATATTACAGAGAATGATAACGAGGCACAGCAGCAGGTGAACCGCGCAACACGAAAACGTAAATATGGCAGCCGGTCCCGTGATAGTTTTTACCATCTCGCCCTCGCACTCTGCATCCAGTCTGAAGCACCAGATCAGCAGATATTCACACGCAACCAGAATCGTGAAGATTCTCTGAATCACTGCGTGTATCTTCTCGTGCTTTTTGTCCTTCTTGTGGATAACCGCATGCGTATATTTGCACAGGCACGCACTCCAGGTAACCAGCACCATGTACTCGCACTTGTTGAGGATTTTGGTCCGCATTACATGATTGGATGACACGAATATGTAGGAAATCAGCAGAGAATCCAGCAAAATGCACACCAGCATGACCAGATAGATATCGTTCTCTTTGATTTTGACCTTCTCCTTGGTGCAATAAACGACCAGCAGAAGTATAGATATTAATGCAGCCGATACCGGCATATAAAAATCAGACATGTCCCCTCCTGTCCCCTTCGGGTTCCCAAAAACAATCTATTCCCATTCTACAACATAATTCGTTATACCACCATACTAATTTTGGGGACGGGGGTTTCTGGCACATTAAAGCG
>JAZLJD010000061.1:0-6699 GCA_045617725.1 Lachnospiraceae bacterium | reverse complement strand
GGTCATCTCCCGTCATAGGACGGGAGTGCTTTAAAAGAGAGGGAATAGTGTGAAAAATGCAGGCATTTTTCACGCGACACTTTGTGTCGCAATCCGTAGCAGCTTCGCTGTAATACAGTGAAGGGCTAAATATACCGGATTGCGAAATGCGGGGATAGTGTGAAAATGCAGGCATTTTCACGCGACACTTTGTGTCGCAATCCGTAGCAGCTTCGCTGCAATGCAGTGAAGGGCTAAATATACCGGATTGCGAAATGCGGGGATTATTATGGTAGAGAATGATATCAGCCGGATTAACAGAGAAATGGACGTTAAGATGGTCTTTGTAAGCTACACGCAATGCGACCGCGGAATCGCCTATGAAATCGTCGATTACCTTGAGAAGAGTGGCTTACATTGCTTCATTGCGCCCCGAGACATCGATCCCGGTAAGGCGTATGCAGCCAGCCTGACCCAGGCCATGAATAAATGTGATGCTGCCGTACTTGTGACCAGCAATGCCATTAATGACAGCGAGCACGTCATGAACGAGGTCGACGTTCTTTTTGGCAAAAAGAAAAAGATAATACCGTTCTTTGTGGAGGATTGCGAGCTGAACGACGAGTTCCGCTACTATCTGGGCCGCAAGCAATGGATCAATGCTTTCCCGGACGCCGTTTCGACCTATTTCCCGAAGCTTCTTGAAACGATTGACCCGAACCTGAGCTTTAAGAGCACCCCTTCGATTGCTCCGAGCCCGGAGGACCAGGGAAGCCAAAAAACAATTTTCGAATACAAGCCGGATCGCGGCGTTATGATTAATCCCGAGGATCATCAGCGTAACGTCAGCTTCCGTTCCGATACATTATTAAATCTGCTTTCCACCATCTACAAAAACGTTACGGAGAAGGTGGATGAGGAGAGTTCGTTCCAGATTTTCCACGACGCCGGATACGAAGGAGGTCATGGATTTGGCGAGCGAATGAATGAACAATGGCGCAATGCCGATGCTCCCATAGAAGCCAAGCTTCGAAAGTGGTGCGAATTTGATTCCAAGGTTGGTTGGGGCAAGTTCAGCATCGACGTAACGATTGACGAGAATGAAGGCACGCTGGAAGGCAAGCTCCGTATTTCCGAGAACTTTGCCGTCGACAAAAAGAATCACTGCAAGACCTGTGCCTTTATGATGGGCTATTGCGAGGGCGTGATCGAAGCACTGCTTGAGGGCATTCCCGTAGAACTCGAGTGCGTGGAGTGTCCGATGAAGAATCGTCTGAAGAGTGCCTGCGTGTTTAGCATAAGATTGAAGGAGGAGTAAAAATGAGAATTTGTACAATTTTCACCGGAGGAACAATCGGATCCAAAGTCAATGATGGCGGAACCATCTCCACCGACAACGAAGTAAATTATACTCTTATTCAGCAATACAGAAAAAATCATGGTCGTGATATCATTTTTGACACCACGGAACCGTATACCATATTGAGCGAGAACCTGATGGCCGAGCATCTTCGCAAGCTGATTCTGGCAATCGGAGATGAACTTGCCAAGGGAATCTACGACGGTATCATCGTTACGCACGGTACCGATACACAGCAGTATTCCGCTGCGGTGCTGGATTACGTTTTTGCGAATGCATCCGTTCCAATCGTTTTGGTGTCCTCGAATTATGTCCTTGACGACCCTCGCAGCAACGGACCTGTGAACTTCCTTGCTGCCGTGGACTTTATCCGCGAGCACAGAGGCAAGGGCGTGTTCCTTTCCTACTGCAACGCAGGCGATGTTCCCACGATTCACAGAGGAACCCGTCTCCAGTCCATGATTCCTGTTTCGGACAATGTATATTCCGTACTCGACAAGTGGTACTGCAAGTACGTGGATGGTGAGTATGTATCCAATCCGGACTATAAGCCTTCGGAAGAAAATAACATCATATTCCCCGACTATAAGGCGGTGAAGCTTGAGGATTTCTCAACGGCGATCCTGCGTGTATTCCCGTATCCCGGCATGGCGTATCCGGAGATTCCCGAGTCGACCCGTGCAATCCTGCACGAGAGCTTCCACTCCGGTACCATTTGCATCAGCGAGGACTTAGTGAATTTCGCCGGGGAAGCACAAAGGCGGAATATCCCGATTTTCTTAACCGGACTTAATTCCTATGAAGCCGAATACGAGACCGTGGAGATGTACCGCAAGGAAGGCATTATTCCTCTTCCGAACTGCGCCGGTATCGCACAGTACTGCAAGCTTTGGCTTCTTCTTTCCAATGACCTCGATGTCATGGAATACATGTTTAAGTCTACCGGTGAGGATTTCATCTGACTGTAAACAGGGGTGTGGCAAGAAAGGATGAAACTATGATGAGAGAAGCACATTTTGATGTGATGCGACGTACCTATGAAACCGAGATGTATGGTTTTTGGCACGAGGGGGAACAAATCACTTACGAACTTAAGGCGGAGGGCGCACGAATCTGTTCCTTTTTCGGGGACAAAGAGGAACCCGAAGCTATGAACCTTATTCTGCACGCAAGCGTGAACGGACGAACCGCAACCTGGGAGCTTCCTGTGTTTTTACCGAAGACACCGGCGCCCGCGGGCGGCTATCCCTTCATCGTGAGCATGCACGATCTTCCTGCAAGACAGTACGCATTAGAGCACGGATATGCAATGTTCGTGATGAATGCGGGCTTCATTGCAAGCGATAATATGGAACACAAGGGCAGCTTTTATGACCTTTATCCTTATACGAGCGAGCCGGAGAGTCAGACCGGCGTTCTGATGGCCTGGGCCTGGGGCGCTTCGAAGGTTCTGGATGCCGTGGCAGCAGGACTCGGACGGGAACTCAATCTGAATCCGGAGCTTTCCATCGTGACCGGCGTTTCCCGCTGGGGCAAGGCAACAGCCGTATGCGGCGCTTTCGAGAAGCGATTCCGCCTCGTGGCACCTGCCTGTTCCGGAGCCGGCGGCCTGGCACTTTACAAGTACATGTCCGAGGGCAAGACATACGATTTAACGGCCGTGGGGGCTTCGAAGGAATATACCTACGGACAGAACGAACCTTTGAGCTGCCTACAGTCTGAGGCGGAACGCGGCTGGTTTACCGACCGGTTCCTTTCCTACAAGACGCCCGAGGAGATTCCGTTTGACCAGTACGAGCTGGCGGCACTCGGTGCTTCGGAGCGTAACTTCTACTTCGTTATTGCGGCCTGCACGAGCGAGGACTGGGTTAATGCACCTTCCATGTGGGAGTGCTATAAGGAAGCCCTAAAGACATACGACGAGCTTGGACTTTCCGATCACTTCGTGCTTAATTTCCATAAGGAGGGACATGCGGTGCTCGATGAGGACCTTGCGAAGCTGTTCCCTTACTTTGAATATATGACAGGGCAGGATACGGATGCTGCACGTGCTTTTTCCGATAGAAAGGACGAGGCACTTAAAGCACTTCATACCTGCGTATTTGCCGGGCAGGAATAGCTTGCTATAACCGTGTTTATGCATCAAATGTTATAGAAAGTGCATATATGCCTTGAATATTCACTCGTTATGTAATAAAATACGCATTGTTCAGTGTTTTTATTGAACGATGCGTATTTTGTGTGTAGCAGTGACACAACCGTGGGAGACAGAGGGCACCGGTCTGTAACCATGGTTATTTTATTTCTGTTGATTATACGGTGTGGTGGGGTACTTATGACATTAGCATTGGAGATTACCGAAGGAAGCAACTGGTTTTTAAACTTCATTGACAAGTTCAAAAATGATTTTTATGAATGCTTCATTTACAAGGATCGTTACACGTTCCTGCTTGACGGTATCGGCGTAACCATTAAGGTATCGCTGGTAGCGGTGGCGCTCGGAATTGTTCTGGGCCTTTTGGTTGCACTGTGCAACATGAGCAAAAACAAATTCCTGCACGGCATTGCCGTCGTGTACACGGATGTAATCCGCGGAACACCGTCGGTTACGCAGCTCATGATTATCTATTTCGTTATCTTTGCGTCGATTCGCTGGCCGAAGTGGGTGATTGCGTCGATTGCTTTTGGCATCAATTCCGGTGCTTACGTATCGGAGATATTCCGAGCCGGAATCCAGTCGGTTGACCGTGGCCAGACCGAAGCCGGAAGGTCGCTGGGACTGAATGCACGCCAGACCATGATGCGTATCGTAATTCCGCAGGCACTTAAGAATATTTTTCCCGCACTCTGCAACGAGTTTATCGTCCTCATCAAGGAGACGGCCATTGTCGGTTACGTCGGCCTTGTTGATATCCAGAAGGCGGGCGACCTTATAAAATCCGATTCCTTCAAGGCTTACATGCCCATGTTCGGAACTGCCGTTATTTATTATGTGCTGGTTAAAATCTTAAGTATCGGCCTCGGATACATCGAGAAACTTCTCCGCAAGTCGGAAGTCAGATAGGAGGAGAGCGTATGATTAAGGTTAAAAACTTAAAGAAACATTTTGGCAAGCTGGAAGTTTTGAACGGCATCGACGAGCACATCGAGAAGGGCGAGGTTGTCGTAATCATCGGACCCTCCGGCTCCGGCAAGAGTACTTTTTTGCGCTGCTTAAATCTGCTTGAGGAGGTTACCGAAGGCGAGATTTACGTGGATGACGAGCTGATTAACAGCCCCGACGCCGATATCAACCGGATTCGTCAGAAGATGGGCATGGTGTTCCAGCAGTTCAACTTATTCCCGCATCTTAAGGTAATTGACAATATTACCCTCGCTCCCACCCTCGTCAAGAAGGTTCCGAAGGAGGAGGCTGAGAAACGCGCCCTCGAGCTGCTTGAGCGCGTCGGCCTTAAGGACAAGGCTTATGTATATCCGGCATCCCTCTCCGGAGGCCAAAAACAACGTGTTGCAATTGCACGTGCTCTGGCGATGGATCCCGAGATTATGCTCTTTGACGAGCCTACCAGTGCCCTCGACCCGGAAATGGTCGGCGAAGTACTGGATGTTATGAAGGAGCTTGCCCGCGAAGGAATGACCATGGTCATCGTTACGCATGAGATGGGCTTCGCCCGCGAGGTTGCGTCCCGCGTGCTTTTTATCGATCAGGGTGTTATTATGGAGAGCGGCACGCCCAAGGAAGTGTTCGAGGAAACGAAGACAGAACGTGCGCGTGACTTTTTGAGCAAGGTGCTGTAAGGCACACAATTCGCTATATTTCCGTACAAACGGTTCTATAGACATATACATTCCAAAGGAGAATATATCATGAGAAAATTAACCAAAATTGCAGCACTTTTCGTAGCTGCTACCACAATGCTTGCTTGCTTCGCAGGCTGCGGTGAGAAATCCGAAGGTACTATTGTATTCGGTACGAATGCTGAGTTCCCTCCCTTTGAGTTCGTAACCACGAACGGTGTTATCGGCCAGTTCGATGGTATCGACGTTTCTATTGCAGATCAGATCGCCAAAGACAACGGTATGACCGCAAGCATCGAGAACATGGAGTTCGACTCCCTTCTTGTTGCACTTAAGAATGGCCAGATCGATGCAGCAATCGCAGGTATGACCATCACCGAGGATCGTTTGAAGGAAGTTAACTTCTCCAAACCTTACTATGTAGCTACCCAGGTAATCATCGTTCCCGAAGGAAGCTCCATCACATGCGCAGCTGACCTTGCAGACAAGCTTACCGCTGTTGTTCAGGGCTACACCGGCGAGATTTGCATCAGCGATTTAGGATACGAGTACGAGTCCTTCAAGAAGGGTACCGAGTGTATCTTAGAGCTTAAGAACGGCAAGTGCGACGCTGTTGTAATCGACTCCGCTACCGCTTCCAAGTATGTTTCCGATAACCCGGGTCTTGTCATCGTTACGGACGCTTCCGCATTCGAGGGCGAGGAGTACGGTATCGCAGTAAACAAGAACAATCCGGAGCTTCTTGAGAAGATCAACAAGACCATCGACAAGATGCTTGCAGACGGAAGCATCGGCGCTCTGGGCGACAAGTACATGACAGCAGAATAATTTGTGTGTGGGGACGGGGGTTTTTAGCACATGAAAGCGGTAAAGCGTTCGAGGCAACTCGGGCGCTTTTGCTTTTTTGGTCCGGTCCTTTTTGCACATGGAGGACCAAGGGGGACGGGGGTTTTAGCACATGAAAGCGGTAAAGCGTTCGAAAAAACGGCGCTTTTTTGGCCGGTCCCTTTTGCACATGGATGCGTACTTCTGCACGTTGTGGTGTCCTTTGTCCGAGACAGCGCCATCTTAAGGAATAAAAAAGACGGCTCCTGTAGGCGTGGGGCGAAAAGCAATTCATATAGAGCGAATCGATTTGCGGAAAGTTAAGCGTTTGAATAATGGATTGTGGAAGCGTTCTGTCGAAACAAGACGGCTCCTGCGGGCCGGAGAGAAGCAATTCATATAGGGCGAATCGATTCATGGAGAGTTATAGGTTTTCTTAGTGTTTTGTGAGTACGCAGCAACGGCCGACCCGGATGGTCGGGCCAGGCCGATACGCGACACGGACGGCGCGTAGAGGCCGGTTGCGTCACTTACCGAAATACTACTCAAAACACTTAGAAAACCATAACTCGGAATGTGATTCGTCTCTATATGGAATTGTTTCCCTAAGGCCCAAGGAACCGTACGATTTACTTGATTACGCTTCCACAATTCTGCTCAAACGCATAACGCGGAGCGCAATTCGTCTCTATATGAAATTGTTCTCGCTCGGCCCGCAGGAGCCGATTTTTCTTTTA
>JAZLJD010000060.1:0-7002 GCA_045617725.1 Lachnospiraceae bacterium | reverse complement strand
ATCTGAACACGAAATAAGAAGGTGATTTAATGAGCTTAAAAGAAACAAGCAAATATATGAGTCTCATCCTAAGGCATAAGCCGGATGCAATCGGCATCACGCTTGACGAACACGGATGGGCTAATGTTGATGAACTTATCGCCGGTATTGTCAAGGACAATGAGTTCAATATGGAGATTTTAGAAGAAATTGTGAGAACAGATGAGAAGCAGAGGTATTCCTTTAATGAGGACAAGACTCTGATCCGTGCAAACCAGGGACATTCAATCCCGGTTGACGTTGAACTTGAGGAAAAAGAGCCTCCGGAAATTCTGTATCACGGAACCGGAGAGAAATATGTTGCGTCTATTGATGCGCAGGGACTTATTCCCAAGAGCAGGCTATATGTTCATTTGTCAAAGGATGAAGAAACGGCCGTTAAGGTCGGAAGCAGACACGGAAAGCCTGTTATTTACATCGTAAAAGCCAAGCAAATGCATGATGACGGATACAAGTTTTTTATATCTGCAAACAATGTATGGCTTACAAAAGAAGTACCAGTGAAATATCTGGAAAAGCAGATTTGATATCAGCCGTGTATTCTTGAAGGAATCTTTTTTAACTTGAATAATGATTTTGTGTAGCTGGGCGATAATTTGCCCAGCTATTGTTTTGCGGTCAAAAAACGATTGACTTTCGAACCGGATGAAGCTATACTCCCTTATAAGAAACGGAAAGTTTCCTTTAGAGGTGTGGTGTATTAGTCACTCGGAAGAGTATATATCTGATGTTTGTTTCTAATAGAAGTACAGAACATGGATGAACAGAGGATTTTATTTGCAGATTTTATACTGCAAGTTAAATGACAGGGTAAACATTTTATGAGATAATCATATGAAATTCTTTAGGAAGGAAATGACTTTATGTATCCGATTATAGATTGTATGAAAACCGGCAAAAGAATTCGTGAATATATGACGATGCGAAATATAACGGCGAAGGATATTCAGAATGCATTGGGGCTTACCTGTGTGCAGGCGGTTTATCATTGGCTGAACGGACGAAGTTTACCTTCTCTCGAAAATTTATATGCACTCAGCGACCTGTTTCAGGTGCCCATGGACATGCTTGTTGTGGGGAATAGACGGAGCAGGCTGATAGAAATCAGAGAATTAAGATGCGGCAGGCTGTACGCGTACTGCAGGATGCTTAATGAAATGATTGCATAGATATGGCGGGAGAGGATTTCCTCTCTCGTTTTTTTAGGAAAATTGGGAGTATTGGAGGAAAAGACTATGATTGTGACTCTGTATGAACCGTTCCGACACTGGTCTGACGGAGGTTCGGTTTTTATTTTGTCGGATCTGCATTTTGATGATAATGACTGCAGACTGATGGATCCCGATTGGATTACGCCGGAGGAACAGATCGCGATTATCAACAAAACAGTCGGCAAAAATGATACATTTGTCTGCCTGGGAGATGTAGGCAATCCAAAGTATATTCCGATGATTCAGGCGAATAAGAAAATACTGCTTCTTGGCAATCATGATGCCAGAGGTGCATATAAAGGTTTGTTTTCGGAGATATATTCAGGACCTTTATTTATAGCGGACAAGATTCTTCTGTCCCATGAACCGGTATACGGGCTGTCCTGGTGCCTGAATATTCACGGACATGACCATAACAACATGGAACCGTATAAGGAAGGATGCAAGCATATCAATCTTGCTGCCAATGTATGCGGATACACACCTGTCAGCCTCGGAAAGCTTATCAAGGAAGGCGTTCTGGCGGATATTGAGGGAATACACCGTAAAACCATAGACAGAGCAAAAGAAAAGAAGCAGATGAAAAAAGAGAAAGAAGCTACAGAAGGAATGCCTGACGAAGTATCTAAGGAATGTTTGAATGATTTGGCGGAATTATGCAATGCAATGAACGGAATTTATGATATGGCATATCGTGAGTATAAGCCGTTGGTTGAGGATGCATGCCGTAGAGATCTGACAGAAGATGATCTTTGTCATCTTATGGATCGTTTGATGGATTTTGCATGTGAAGAGCGTTGCCTTGGCCTGTTTAAGCAGTTGAGCAGACATTACTATTCAAGATATCCTGAGGTGATTACCGATTATATCGGTCTTTATAAGGAATTGTGGGACGACGAAACGGAGGAAGACAGCTTATGAAGGTTCTTGTGATACCTGACGTACACTTAAAACCGAATATGTTTCACAGAGCTGCAGAAATTATGCGGCAAGGTGTCGCGGATCGGGCAGTATGCCTTATGGACATCCCGGATGACTGGAACAAGCAATATAATATCGCGTTGTATGAAGAGACCTTTGATGCTGCCATAAGTTTTGCAAAGGAATTCCCGGACACACTCTGGTGCATGGGCAACCATGACTTGAGTTATGTCTGGCAACAGCCGGAATCCGGATACAGCGGTCTTGCGTCCATAACGGTTCAGAAGAAGTTGATAGATCTTAAAGCTGCATTACCGGAAGGCAATCATCTGAAATATATCCATAAGATCGATAATGTGGTTTTCTGCCACGGCGGTATAAGAGACAGCTTTGTAAAGGAGCATGTTTCGGCTGAGGAATATGAAAAAACTGACGAAGCGATAGAGGCAATTAACCGACTGGGAGTTTCCGAAATGTGGAACGACCTATCACCAATCTGGTTGAGACCTCAGTACAACGGCTGGAAAATGTACAAGGAAGACGAACTTCTGCAGGTGGTAGGACATACTCCGGTTGATAAGATAACAAGAAAAGGCAATGTGATTTCCTGCGATGTTTTCTCATCGTACAGGGACGGAAAGCCGATAGGAACAGAGAAATTTCCGGTGATAGATACAGAAACCTGGGAATTTAGTGAAATAGGATTATGAAATGAGGAAGAACAATGAGAAAGTTAGCAAGTATACAAAGAATATGGAAGATAGAACCGATAGAGGGCGCTGACAGGATAGAACTGGCATATGTTCTTGGCTGGCAGTGTGTTGTAAACAAGGGACAGTTTAAACCGATGGATCTGGCAGTTTATTTTGAAATTGACAGTTTTCTGCCGATAAAGCAGGAGTTTGAGTTTTTAAGAGCTTCAAGCTTTAAGAAGTCGGATGTGATGGGAGAAGGTTTCAAGCTGAAGACGATGAATTTCAGGGGACAGGTATCTCAGGGACTTTTGCTTCCGGTAAGTGTTTTCAGGGAAATACCTGAGGATGCTGAACTGGGAACGGATGTAACAGAAATCCTTAGCGTAAGAAAATGGGAGATTGAGGAACGTATTACCGCAGACGGAACGATAATGGGAACGCTTCCGCAGGATGTTCCGCACACGGACGAGACAAGGGTTCAGGCCGAACCGGAGCTTATCAGTGATTTTGCAGGCCTTGAGTATTATATCAGCACCAAGATGGATGGATCCTCACATTCTGTATCTTTGGACGGTGAGGGATTTCATGTAACCGGTCATAATTATGAATATAAGGATGATGGGAAAAGCGCATTTTACGAACTTGTAAAGAAGCAGAATATTGAAGAAAAGCTTCGCAGATGCATGGAAGCTCATGGATTCAATACCCTGACGGTTCAGGGCGAACTGTGTGCTCCCGGTATTCAGCAGAACAGGCTGAAACTCAACAAGCCGGAATGGTATGTTTTTACCATCCGCGCAGATGGCAAAAGAATAGGGCTGAAAGCAATGCAGGAACTCTGCAGGGAAATGGAACTTGAAACTGTTCCGATTGAGGAGATAGGTGTGGATCTTCCTTCGAAATATCCTACTGTTGAAGCTCTTCTTGCCAGAGCTGACGGCGAATATCCAAGAGGCGGCAAGAAGGAAGGTATTGTAATCCGTCCTACGGAACCGGTATTTTCCACAAGAATCAGCGCTGCACTTTCCATGAAGGTTGTCAGCAACAAGTATCTGCTCAAGAACGGGCAGTAAAGCGTATTTATGAAAAGAATTTCGCACGTTGAAGTTATACCACAAGTATAATGACAAAGTTAACTTCCTGTGATATTATGTCGATAAAGAAAAGTAAGCGGACCGAAAACAGGTCCCGGAAAGGAAAAGACATGACAGCAATCAATCGTTTTTATTATCTCGATAGTGAACGTATACTTTCAGCAACGCTCAAAAGTTATAAAGAGTGTGGCTTTAGTTTCATGTGTTCGTCAGAGATAAGCAGAAAACGGAAAGATTGTGTTAACCGGTGCAGGGAATATTAGAAATGCGCCGTGAATAAATTTAACATGTTTTCGCATACCGCTTACTCCTGATGGGTAGGCGGTATTTTTTGCAGAGTTGGCTCAATTGGTAAAGCATCGGTCCTGAAAACCGACATTCTTAACGGATATCCGGGTTCGAATCCCGGGCTCTGCGTTACGCTCCATTAGCTCAGTTGGTAGAGCACCCGACTTTTAATCAGGTGGTCGGGAGTTCGAATCTCCCATGGGGCATGTAAATAAGCTCTTCTGGTGGAATGGAAGACACGCCGGTCTTAGAAACCGGTGCCGAAAGGCGTGAGAGTTCAAGTCTCTCGGGGAGCATTGTTCAGTGTATAAAACGAAAGGACAGATATTATGGACAGAATAGAAATCAAAGGAAAAGTTAATACAGCCATCTGCTACGCAAGAGTAGTGGAGGATGAGGCAATTGAGCAGATCAGAAGAATGTGCGATTATCCCATGACAGCCGGCTCAAAGATAAGAATCATGCCTGATGTTCATTCCGGTAAAGGCTGCACCATCGGAACCACAATGACGATTATTGATAAAGCAGTTCCCAACGTGGTAGGAGTCGATATCGGATGCGGGATGTATACGGTTACCCTCGGTAAAGGTGAAATTGATTTTGAAAGGGTTGATGAGGCCGCACATTTCATACCTTCCGGCATGAATGTCTGGGAAGGAAGACAGGAGAGATTTGACCTGACGGGACTTGCCTGCTACAGAGAACTTAAGGATGCGAAAAGACTGGAGCGTTCGCTTGGTACCCTTGGTGGAGGTAACCACTTTATAGAGATTGACATGGCCACAGACGGAACGAAATATCTTATCATCCATTCAGGTTCGAGAAACCTTGGCAAGCAGGTTGCGGAATTTTATCAGGACCTTGCAATCAAGCTTAACCGCGGCTATGACGATTATCTTGAGAAAAGAGACGAGATTATCAGAACCTACAAGGAACAGGGAAGAAAGCAGGAAATTCAGGAAGCGTTAAAACAGCTTCACTGGCAGGTTTACGAGTCTGAGACAAGTATGCCTGATGATCTTTGCTTCCTTACGGGAAGATATCTTGACGATTATCTTCATGATGTTGAAATATGTCAGGCTTTTGCAAAAAGAAGCCGCGAGAAAATGGCTGAAATAATTCTGGAAAGAACCGGCATGACAGGAAGTGACGCATTCCACACCATTCATAATTATATCAATACAGATGAAATGATTTTAAGAAAGGGCTCAATCGCGGCCCATAGTGGAGAGAAAGTGCTGATTCCGATTAATATGAGGGACGGAAGCGTGCTTGCAGTCGGTAAGGGTAATCCGGAATGGAACTATTCAGCGCCTCACGGGGCGGGAAGACTTATGTCCAGAACAAAGGCGAAAGAAAATCTTTCCATGGACGAGTACAAAGAGACGATGAAGGGTATTTATACCACTTCCATCAATGAAAATACACTGGACGAGGCACCTATGGCCTACAAGAGCCTTGAGGACATCATTGATGTAATCAAGGAATCCGTGGATGTCATAGATGTGATGAAACCTATATATAATTTTAAGGCTTCTGAGTAGTGCAAAACCTGTCAGAAATGACTGCCGGGTGCTTGCACACAGGCAGCCATTTTCTGACAGTGATTTATAGTACGAAGTACGGTAATCGAGCAGTAGCGAAGCGAATGCGAGATTGGCACTACGAGGAATGTGACTCCTCCAGAAGCGGAACGGAGGAAAAAATGTTTACAATGCCTACCATTAACATGGCAGCAACAGGAAGGAATATAGCAACATTAAGAACACAGGCCGGATTAACGGTAAAGGATTTACAGGATGTATTCGGTTTTGCAACACCGCAGGCTATTTACAAGTGGCAGCACGGAACCGCGATGCCTACACTGGATAACTTAATCGTACTGGCAATGGTATTGGGAGTTGCTATGGATGACATAGTTGTTGTGGATGTTGATGCAAAAGCGCAGATCGGCGCATGAAAAAAGAATAAGAAGGGCTGAATTATTCAGGCGCAGAAGCCGATTGGAGACACGACGGTCTCTTTGAAAATTCAGCCCATGCATACTCGTATAGTTCAACGGATAGAACGGCCGGCTACGAACCGGCTGATTCAGGTTCGAATCCTGATATGAGTGTTACGGCTCCCTGGTCTAAAGGTCAGGACGCAGCCCTTTCAAGGCTGAGATGCTCGGTTCAAGTCCGGCGGGAGTCACTAAACGGCCTCTTCGTCTAATGGTGAGGACAGTCTCTGCTTCGCAGAGATGGCTGATGCCATTCAGACCCTCATACAAACGAACATTAGCAGTTCGTTTGTCATGCTCTGCAAATGTCGGGTTCAAGTCCCGCAGAGGTCATATGGGTAGGTTGCACAGCGGCAAGTGCAGCGGACTGTAAATCCGTCGGCTTCGGTCATCGTTGGTTCGAGTCCAACCCTGCCCACTTCTGTTTGCGTGTCCGAGATGGCTTAAGGTCCCTTCCTGCTAAGAAGGGGTGCGGGCAACTGCACCGAAGGTTCGAATCCTTCCGCAAACGTTTATAAAAAGCAATATATGTCTCAAGGGTAGCTGGGCAATAATTTGCCCAGCTATTATTTTGCGGTCAAAAAACGATTGACTTTCGAACCGGATGAAGCTATACTCTCTTATAGGAAACGGGAAGTTTCCTTTAGAAAGGAGCGGCGTATGAGACATAAGTCAGATGATCGGATGATGCAGATTAAAGACTTCGTTGAAAAATACTATTTAAAGAATCGCCACTCACCGTCCACAAGGGA
>JAZLJD010000059.1:0-40292 GCA_045617725.1 Lachnospiraceae bacterium | reverse complement strand
CAGTGTCCAATTCTTCTGTTTTCTGTCCTCCCCGCACTAAGGCGTGGAGGACAAATTGGGCTCTATGTTTACCTTCCATCTGCTTATGTGCCAAATGTCCATTCGCGCTTGTGTATGTCCACTTGGCTCGTTGCCATAACAAAAAGCCGAGCCGGTAAACACCGGTTCGGCTTTCTAATTCGCTGTTTGTTAATCGGGATCGACGTAGGTAATTTCTACGTAATCTGCAACTGCAGTCATTACCTTATTGAAGAGAACACTGTACTCGAAGGTTTCACGTCCGTAAGCGTTCATAATATCACGTGTATCAAGCGTCATCTCGTAGTAGTTCTTAAAGGTTTCAACGCACTCGTTAATTTCGTCCTCGGATACGGTAATTCCTTCCTGTGCTGCAATGGCCCAAACGACCATCTCGGTACCGGCTTCCACAATGGCGGAAGAACGTGCTTCGTTAAGGAAATCTTCCTCCGTCATACCGCTTGACTGAAGGTAGGAAGCAAGGTCCATACCGAAGGAAGTCAAATTATTCTCAAACTGCTGCACAACCTCGCCGGTATGTTGGGTAATTAAGTCCTCGGGAATTGTAGAAATCGTTGCAGCTTCACGAATTACCTGGAATGCTGCATCCTGACCGTTTGTAAGGGTTTCGGTCTCTGCCATCTGCTTGTATGCAAGAATCATATCGTTCTTGAAGCTCTCAACATCCGTATAGGGAGCAAAATGCTCTGCTACGTATTCATCGGTAAGTTCCGGAGAAAGTACTTCGGAAACACTGTGAATCTTGACCTTGAAAAGTACCGGCTTGCCGGCAAGATCCTCATAGTAATTCTCAGGGAAATGAATATTGAGCTCGTAATCCTTGCCGGCCTCAAGACCTACAAGGCCTGCTTCGAATTCATCAATAAAGGAATGGGAACCGATTACCAGTGCGGTGCTTCCGGTACCGCCATCAAACTTCTCGCCATCCATATAGCCTTCAAAATCAAAATCGACATAGTCGCCTTCCTGTGCGGGACGGTCAACCACAGCGGTTCTGGGATTCGCATTCATGTACTGTGCAATCTGATTATCCAACTGTGACTCATCGTAGATTACTTTCTCGGCTGTAGCTTTCATGGTACCACTCTTGTAATCCGGCAACTGTACATAATTGGGATACTCGCTTTTGTCAATCGTTGCAACGGAACTCATAGTAGGTTCTGCACTGGGGGTATCTTCCGCCGGCTTCCCCGACATATCGCAACCTGTGAGCAATAATACGCTCATTGCAAGTGCTGCTGTCAATGATATAAACTTCTTCATATTTCCTCCTAAATAACGTGTCCTTTGGCACACAGTATGAACATTATAATATAAAGATATTGTGAATTCAATGAAAGAAGTGTGTTTTTTCTATCTGCCTTGCGTTTTATAACCGCGTTTGTTATAATGACTTTTGCTTATTTTACACACACGTATGGGAGGATTTTTCGATGTTATTAACAATGATGGCATTCATGATGTCCAAGGGACTCTTGATTACACTTATTATATTAGGAAGCATTTTGACTATCCTTGCAGTGCTCTATTTCGTAGGCCGCCGTATGCAGAAGAAGCAGGAAGCAAGCCAGGCACAGATTGATGCCATGAAACAGACTGTTTCCATGCTGATTATTGACAAAAAGAAACTTCGCCTTAAGGATTCCGGTCTTCCTGCCGTTGTACTGGCACAGACTCCGAAGTACATGCGTATCGCCAAGATGCCCATCGTTAAGGCCAAGGTTGGACCGCAGATTATGACTCTCGTATGTGATGCCGCTATCTATGACAGCATTCCCATTAAAAAGGAAGTCAAGGCTACCGTAAGCGGTATCTACATCACCGAAGTAAGGGGTCTTCACGGAGCTTCCACCAAGGTTGAGCAGAAGAAAAAGGGCTGGTGGAAACGCACTGTGGACAAGCTTCAGGAGAAAGCCGGAGCCAAGCCCATTAAGTAATAACCATTACCAGGCATCAAGAGGGGACGAATCGTCCCCTTTTTCTTTATCAAGGAGCAGCCATGAATCTCATTACAATGAAGAATCTGACCAAGGCTTATACGGACAAAGTTCTCTTTGACCATGTGGATTTCTCGCTGGAGGAAGGGGACAAGGTCGGCATCATCGGAATTAACGGTACCGGAAAGTCCACACTGCTTCGTATCATAGCCGGTCTCGAGGAGGCCGACGATGGCGAGTATGTGAAACGGAACAACGTGGTGATTAATTATCTTCCGCAGAATCCGGACTTCGATAACGATATGACCTTATTTGACTATGTCATGAAGGCCCAAAAGAACCCGCAGGATTCCTATGACCTCGAAGGGGATGTCAAGTCCATGCTCGGAAAGCTGGGCTTTACGGATTTCTCCATTCCGGTTCACATTCTTTCCGGCGGCCAGCGCAAAAAAGCAGCCCTCGCGGCAGCTCTTCTTTCGCGCAGCGAGATTCTGATTCTGGATGAGCCCACCAACCACCTCGACAACAGCATGACCGAATGGCTGGAGGGTTGGTTGCGGGCATATCGCGGTGCTCTCGTCATGGTTACCCATGACCGCTATTTTCTGGACCTCGTGTGCAACCGTATCGTGGAGCTTGACAAGACCAAGCTCTACACCTACAAGGAGAATTACGAAGGCTTCCTTGCCCTGAAGGCAGAACGCGAGGCCATGTCCCTCTCCACGCAGAAAAAGCACGAGAATATATTAAGGAAAGAACTTGCCTGGATTCAGCGTGGCGCCCGGGCCCGTACCACGAAACAAAAGGCACATATCGCTCGATACGAAATGCTGGCAAGCGAGGAGAAAATCAAAACCGACGGGCAGGTTCGGGTGGATGCCCTCTCTTCCCGCCTCGGCAAGAAGACCATAGAAATTCACAATGTCTCCATGTCCTACGGCGACAGATGCCTGATTCGTGACTTTACCTACACCTTTACAAAAACAGACCGTATCGGCATTTTGGGCCCGAACGGCTGTGGCAAGACCACCCTGATTCGAATCCTTACCGGCCGGCAGGTCCCGGATTCCGGTTTCGTTGAAACCGGTGATACCGTCCGGATAGGCTACTACGCCCAGGAAGCCGAGAACATGGACAACGAGCAGAAGGTCATCGACTACATCCGCGATGTGGCGGAATACATTCAGACCGAGGAAGGCTACATTTCCGCCTCCATGATGCTGGAGCGATTTCTCTTTGAGGGCTCTCTGCAGTATCAGAAGATTGGAAAGCTCTCCGGAGGCGAAAAACGACGTCTCTACCTCGCTCGCGTTCTGATGCAGGCCCCCAATGTTCTCATTCTGGATGAGCCCACCAACGACCTGGACATTTCCACGCTGTGCATTTTGGAGGATTACCTCGACAGCTTCAAGGGAATTCTGATTGCGGTGTCTCACGACCGTTACTTTTTGGACCGTGCCGTCGACCGCATGTTTACCTTTGAAGAAGATGGCGACATCCGGCTCTATAACGGTTCCTATACGGAGTATTTCCTGGAGAAATCCGCCTCAGGCAACGATTCCCAAAAGGCCACAGGAAGCAGTTCCCAGGGTGCCGTTTCCTACCGTCAGCAAAAGTCTGAGAAGCCTCAGAAGCTCAAATTCACTTACAAGGAGCAGAAGGAATACGAAACCATCGAAGCGGATATCGCAGCCCTTGAGGAGAAAGTAACCGACCTCGAGAAGGAGCTTTCAAATCCTGCCATCGCTTCCGATTTTGTAAAACTTACGGCTCTTTCCAAAGAAAAAGAGGAGACGGAACGCCTCCTCGAAGAAAAATATGATCGTTATGTGTATCTGGAAGATCTCGCCGAGCGGATTGCCCGCGGCGAGTAATCATTCCTTCCAATCAACCTTAATATGCAGCCGGTTTTCTATGGCGGGACTGCTCTCCCCTTCAGAGTGCAGCTCGTACTGAAGATCGGCTGTTGCTTTTGAGCCTTCAAAGTCTGAAACCCGGAACGAAAGCACGCGGGTTAAAAATTTCAGAATTCCGTAATGCGAGCTATGCTCCGCCGTTCCGGTTCCTTCGCGCTTAAGCTCCATCTTAAGCTCCGCCGCCAGCTCCTCCGCGGGGCTGTAGGTTCGGCGCTTCAGTGTAACGGCGTCCCGATCGATTTCCATCCGCGTTACATGGTAGAAGCCGGGATTCTCAAGATCTGCCGAGCGATATATGATATGAAAATGCCCGTTCAGAATGCCGCAGCTTCCTTCCACCCGTTCACTTCCCAAATCGCCTTCTATGGTGATGATTGCGTTATTTTTCATGATTCCGAAACACCCAAATCCAACATTTTTATAATGGCATCTTCCTGATTCTCTATGTGCAGCTCTGCCGCCTTGGATGCCGTTTCAAAATCTCCGTCAATGATGGCCTTGCAGATTTCCCTGTGTTCCTCAACCAGTTGCTTGTGACTCTCCATATCCTTCAGGTATTCAAAACGGTACCTGTACATCTGCTCGGACAGGTTGTTAATCACCTGCATCAGTCGGCTATTTCCGGTAGAGCGGACGATAATGTCATGGAAATGCACATCGGCTTCCGCAATTTCCGTAATATTCGATGACTGCGTCGCAAGTTCGAAGGCCTCGCAGGCCTCCTCCAGTTCCTTTTTTTCCTCGGAAGTAATACGCTTGCAGGCAAGCTTCGCCGAAAGCGCGTCCAAATCGCGACGCACCTCCAGAACATCCTTCAGATTCTTGATGGTGATTCTGGCCACTTCAGCGCCCCGCCTGGGTATCATGACAACCAGGCCCTCCAGCTCCAGTTTCCTGATTGCCTCGCGGATGGGCGTACGACTTACGCCCAGCTCCTGCGCCAGATGCACCTCCATCAGACGCTCCCCGGGCTCCATCCGTCCCGTCAGAATTGCCTGCCGGAGCGTGTTAAAAACGACATCGCGGAGCGGAAGAAATTCATCCATATTCAGCTGAAAACGATCATCCATAAGTTACCCCTTTCTACACGGTCGCAGTAAGAAACAACTGTGTATATCCCATATCCATAAGTTCCATAAGGACCGCCTCGGCCTGTGCGTCCTCTTCAAAAATTCCAAACACCGACGGACCGCTGCCGCTCATCATCGCATTCAGCGCACCGCCCTTCTTCATGGTCTCCACGATATTCCCGATTTCCGGGTACCTGCGCATCGTAACATCGGCCAGGACATTTCCCATGCACTCCGCAACAAGCCTTCCGTCCTGCCGGCGTATCGCCTCAATCATCGCATCACAATCCGGGTGGTGCTCTATGGGACGTGCATCCAGTTCCGTGTAAACCTCTTTCGTAGATACATCAAAATCCGGCTTCGCCAAAAGCAATTTCATGGACGGTACAGTCGGAAGATCGGTCAGCACCTCGCCGATTCCCTCACAAAGCCTGGTGCCGCCCCGGATCAGAAAGGCCACATCGGCACCAATCTCCGGCGACATTTCCTCAAGTTCCGTGGCCGTAAAGGGTTCTCCGAACAACGCATTCATTCCATTCAAAACCGCAGCTGCATCCGTAGAACCGCCGGCCAGACCGGCTGCAATCGGTATACGCTTCGTTACCAAAATATCTACTCCGCATTCGGGATTCTTCCCGGTCTTTATAAGCAATCTTTTGTTAAACAAAGCCGCCGCTTTATAGGCCAGATTCTTCTCGTCCGCGGAAACATAATCCTGCACACAGCCCTCTCCCATCTTCGACATGGGGTTCGTGATGGCAAGGTGAATGCCTTCTCCTCCCTTTCGGATTTCAATCGTATCGTATATTCCTATCGTCTGCATCACCATGCGGACTTCATGGTACCCATTCTCGCGTCGACCAACTACATCCAGCAGAAGGTTTATTTTGGCAGGAGCCTGCAAAATAATCTTGTCCATGTCAGCATTATGACCTCCGATTCATCATGTATTTCTTTTGAACTTTGTATACAGTATTTCGTATTCATTATACTGTAAGCACAACTAAAATAGAAGTCATGTTTTTTTGCTCCGAACTATTAAGTTTTTGAAAAATGTGCCGAAAATAAAAATATACGCCGAACTGCGTTATGGAACATGCAAACGACCATACGATTACCAAGGAGGGTAAGCTATGACAGTAAATGGAGTTACTGCGTACACGAGTGCCGCTTATGATGCGCGTGTTGAAAACAGTAGAGCAGAAAAAGAGAAAGAAAAAGAGAAGTCGGTGAAATCCCGGGAGAACGAACAGAAAGCTGCAGTTTATGAGCCTTCCACCGAGACCAAGGAGGAAGCCAAAAAGACAACGGCTCCCAGAACGGAGGCAGACCGTCAGGCACTCATTGCCCGGCTGAAAGCGGAGACGGATGCCAGAACCGAGAAACTCAGAAACATCGTACAGGAAATGATTGCCAAGCAGGCAAATGCATACGGCCACACTGCCGATATCTATCAGTTGCTTGCAAGCGGTGAATTCCATGTGGACGAAGCCACCAAGGCCGAGGCGGAAGCCGATATTGCAGAGGACGGCTACTACGGAGTAAAGCAGACCAGCGATCGAATCCTTGATTTTGCCAAGGCATTGAGCGGGGATGATCCCACCAAGGCTCAGGAGCTTTTGGAAGCCTTCAAGAAGGGCTACGCACAGGCTGAGAAGACCTGGGGCGGTGAGCTGCCCGATATTTGCAAGCGTACCTACGACGCCGTCATCGAGAAATTCGATGCATGGGCCGGGGAAACGCAATCCTAAATTCGCTTATTTGACTAATTCCCATATAGAAGAAGCAACCTCCACGGGGGTTGCTTCTTCGTTTTTTACTATATTTCAATTAATGAACCGCATGGATTAATTCACGCACGTCCTCCGTGCCGGTCTTTTTCATGTAGTCTTCGATTCCGTCAATTACCTCAAGCATAGCGGTCGGGCGAACGAAGTTCATGGCTCCGACTGCTACCGCTGTGGCGCCTGCCAAAAGGAATTCCACCGCATCCTCGCCGTTTTGGATACCGCCCATGCCGACGATGGGAATCTTGACCGCACCTGCCACCTGATTCACCATGCGGATGGCAATCGGCTTAATCGCAGGGCCGCTCATACCGCCGGTTCTATTGGCAAGTACGTACTTCCTTTTGTAAATATCAATCTTCATGCCGGTCAGCGTATTAATCATGGAAAGAGCATCGGCACCGGCCGCCTCCGCAGTGCGGGCAAGTTCCGTAATGTCCGTTACATTCGGGCTCAGCTTCATCATGATGGGATGCTTCGAAATTCGTTTCAGCCTGCTTGTAATATCATAGAGGCTGTCCTTATTCTGGCCAAAAGCAATAGCGCCCTGCTTCACATTCGGGCAGGAAACATTAATCTCCAGCATGTCCACAGGCGCGTCGTTCAGGCGCTCCACACACTGCTCATATTCCTCCACGGTATGTCCGCAGACATTCACGATAATCTTTGTATCAAACTGCTTCAGAAAAGGAATATCCCTCTGAAGGAACACGTCGATTCCGGGGTTCTGTAATCCGATGGCATTAAGCATTCCGCCGTACACTTCGGCCACACGGGGCGTGGGGTTGCCTTCCCAGGGGGTAATGGCTACACCCTTTGTAACAACGGCGCCCAGGCGGTTGATATCCACCATCTCGGAATATTCCATTCCGGAGCCAAATGTTCCGGATGCCGGCATAACCGGATTCTTCAGGGTAATTCCTGCAATCTCAACGGAAGTATTCATCAGATATCCACCTCCTCAGCGTTAAATACGGGACCTTCTGTACATACACGGGCGTTTTTAACCTGTGAATGATGATCCACATTCTTGGTCTTGGTCACGCAGCCCAGGCAGGCTCCGACGCCGCAGGCCATACGCTCTTCGAGCGAAATATAAGCCGTAATGCCGTTCTCTTCGGCGTATCTCTTGATGGCTGCCAGCATGGGCATCGGGCCGCAGGCCATAATCACATCCGGCTGCTCCTGCTGTAGTTTAAGGGCATCCACAACATTTCCTTTGACGCCGCAGCTTCCGTCCTCCGTCGCAACGATGACTTCGCCGTACTGCTCAAAATCCTTCTTAAGAAACAGGTCCGCATTACGATATCCCAAAATGACATTCGTGTCATTATTCTTGTGCAATGCTTTCATGGTTCCCAGCATCGGAGGAACGCCGATACCGCCCGCCATGAGGGTTACTTTTTGGCCCCGCAGGTCCGTCGGAAATCCGTTTCCCAGGATTCCCAGAAAATCGATTTCGTCGCCTGCCGTAAGGTGGGAGAATTCCTTCGTTCCGGAGCCCAGAATACGGTACACCAGTCGTAAGTAGCCTTCCTCCGTCTGCTCGCAGATGGAAATCGGGCGCATCAAAAGTGTCGATGCATTCTTCGGGTACAGCGCCACGAACTGTCCGGCTTCCGCTTTCACGGCGTCCGTCGGTGCCAAAAACAAATCATAAATATTCGGGGAAATCTCCGTCTGGGAAATCACCCGTGCCTTCTGTCTTGACTTCAAACCTCTATCCTCCAATTCTATCTTTCATCGAAAACTATCTCACCGCCGACAATCGTCATCTTCACGCGGCCTTTAAGCTTATATCCTGCGAACGGGGTGTTCTGTGCCTTTGAATAAAAGGTCGTCGGGCAATACTCTTCCTGCGGATCAAACAGCATCAGGTCGGCTGTGCCGCCCTCCTTTATAAGGCCGCCCGGAAGGTGATAGAGTTCGGACGGATTAGTACTCATGCATTCAATGACACGGGAAAGCTTCACATGTCCGGGCAGCACCAGATTCGTATATGCCAGTGCAAATGCCGTCTCCAGGCCGATGATACCGCTCGGTGCTTCCGTGAAGGGTCTGTCCTTCTCTTCCCTTGTGTGGGGTGCATGATCGGTTGCAATAAGGTCCAGTGTTCCGTCCGCAATTCCCTCGATGATTGCCATTCTGTCCTCCTCCGTTCGAAGCGGAGGGTTCATCTTGGCCAGTGTTCTTGCGGAAAGCACGGCCTGCTCAGTCAGGGAAAAATGGTGCGGGGTTGCCTCGGCATGGACCTTGAGACCTTTCTTTTTGGCCTGCCGGATTAGGTTGACGCTCTCACGGGCGGAAATGTGTTGCAGGTTCAGGATTCCGCCGGTCTGTCTCAATATGTTCAGGTCTCTTTCGACCATGCTGACTTCGGCCTCGCGGTCGGCCCCCTGAAGGCCGATGGCCTCTGCCACGGCGCCCGCGTTGACACCGCTCTGCTTAATCCAGCGCGGATCCTCCTCGTGCACACTGATGGGCTTTTTTAACCGGGAGGAGAGTCTGAGTGCCTCCCACTGAATCCTTTCATCTAAAACCGGGACTCCGTCATCCGTAAAACCGACGGCTCCGAGTTCGGACAATTCTGACATGTTTGTCATCTTCTTGCCCTGCATGCCTTCCGTGACGCATGCGGAAGCATATACATGAATCTTCTCGCGGGCAGCCTTCTTTAGCACTTCCCTGAGAATTTCGGGCGAATCCACCGGCGGTTTCGTATTGGCCATCATGATAATGCTCGTATAGCCGCCTGCTGCCGCTGCCAGCGAACCTGTGTGAATGTCCTCTTTGGCCGTCTGGCCGGGATCGCGGAAGTGGGAATGCACATCCACAAGGCCCGGACATATAAAAAGCCCGGTCGCATCCACTACGGTACATTCGGGCGGTATTTCATAAGAATCCCCGGCGGGGAACAGCGAATGCACGCGATCTCCATCAAGCAGTACATCGTATGCACCCGACAAACAGCGCACATTTTTCTGACGAATTTCCGGATTTACAATCGTTCCACCCTTTAAAAGTATCATGTGTCCTCCTCGATTTCATGATTTGTTTCTTGCTTTTCCATTTTTACTTATCTATAATTTACCTAATATGGTTGAAGGAAGGTATCGTCGTGCGTACATTTTTAACTGTATCTGCATTTGTCTTATACGTAATAATTTCATTCCCTGCAGCGCTGATTGCCCTCATTATCAAGCTCATCAATCATGAGGCCGGAACCCGTTTCTCCTATGGTTTCATCAACGGCGGAATGCGATTTATTCTTTGGGCTGCCGGAACCAAAATTACGATTTACGGTCGTGAGAACCTGCCCGGTCCCGATACACCCGCCCTCTATGTGGCGAATCACCGCAGCTATTTCGACATCGTTATTACCCACTTTTTAGTACCGAATCCTACCTGTTACATTGCCAAAAAGGAAGTGACCAAGGTTCTTCCTTTGAAGATCTGGCTGGCCCTCTCCGATGCACTCCCGATTGATCGAAAAGATGTACGTCAGGGACTCAAGGTCATTCACAAGGCAACCGACTATGTGGAAAGCGGTCACAGCGTATTCGTATTCCCCGAAGGAACCCGTTCCCACGAAGAAGGCAAGACGGCTGAATTCAAAAACGGAACCTTCAAGATTGCAACCCGTACTCGATGCCCCATCGTTCCGATTTCCATCATCGGAAGCGGTACCATTTTGGAAGACAATCACAAGCTCAAGATTTCCAAGGTACCCGTCACCATTATCATCGGCAAGCCGGTTCAAATCGACGACCTGACGAGTGAAGAACAGTCAGACCTCGGAGCAACCATCCGACAGATTGTTGTAGATAACTACGAGCATTACAGAAATGCCTGATTCTCCGCAAGTAACGTTTCAAAGTGCATCCCGTGAGATGCCTTAATAAGTATGATATCCTGATTCCGCAGCAACGAACCGGATTCCTTTCGAAGTTCTTCTTTCAGTTCTTCCAGGGTTTCAAACCGGTAGACGGCTGCGGTTTTATTTTGTTCTTTTTCATAAGTTTCCCGGGCAGCTGCGGCCATGGAAGCGGAACGGCTTCCTACGGTAACAAGCACATCCACGCCATTGGCGGCTGCATAAGCACCCACCTCCGCATGCAGCTTAAGCTCCTCGTCGCCCAGTTCAAACATATCGCCCAGGATGGCGACCTTACGTCCCTCGGAAAGCACCAGCGTATCAATGGCTGCCTTCATGGACTTTGGATTGGCATTGTAACAATCGTCTATAATCGTGTACTTCTCACGCTTTAGTACGCGGTTTCTGCCGGGAAGTGCCGTGCATTTCTTAATGCCGGCTGCGATTTCTTCCTGCTTCATATCAAAATAGCGACCGACCGCCGTCGCCGCCAGAGCATTCGTTACCATGTGCTTGCCCGGCTGGCTGACCGTCGCCTCAAACTCACCCAAGTCATCGCTTATGGCGACCTCCGAACCGAACAGGCCCAAGTCCCGTTCCCACGCCGGATACACATCGTCCGAAGCATCACGTCCGAAGGTAATCACGCGGATTCCCTCCGTTTCCTTTATCTTAATAAGCTGTGAATCGTCCCCATGAATAAACACGGGTGCCGCCTTCGGCAAAAAAGAAAGCAGCTCCGTTTTGGCCTTGTAGACACCGTCAAGATCATGAAGTGCCTCAAGATGACAGGGACCTATATTCGTATAAACGGCTCCGTCGGGATGTACAATTTCTGCAAGACGCGACATCTCGCCAAAATCCGAAATACCCATCTCGATTACCGCCAGCTCCTCATTTCGTATGGAAAGAAGAGTTCTGGAAACACCGATTTCATTGTTCCAGTTTAGGTTCGTCTTGAATACGGAATACTTCTGCGCCAAAACGGACGCTACGTACTCTTTCGTACTGGTTTTCCCAACGCTTCCCACCACGCCGATGATTTTGACAGATAGACGGCTTCGATAGTAAACAGCCGCATCCGTCAGTGCTTTCAGAGAATCCTGTACCAGAATGTAAGTGCAATCGATGGAAGGAATCTCCTCGCAGATGACTGCTGCCGCCTTCTTCTCCGTCATAACCTCCGGAATAAAGGAATGACCATCCACGCGGTTTCCGCGCGTTGCGATGAACACCCAGTCCTCCGTTATGTCGCGGCTGTCGATGCTGATTCCGGCGATTTCGAGAGATTCTTTTTGGCGTCCAAAGCCGATTGCTCCGTAATGTAATTGTCCGTTTACAGCTGCTGCCAGCTGCGAAAGTGTCATATCTTTCATGCTTCTATTCCTGATATTTCTTTAAGGATACCTCGATTAAGTAGTCGCACAGCTCGCCGAAGTTGCGGCCTTCGACGGCAGCTTCCTGCGGAAGGAGGGAGGTCGGGGTCATTCCGGGAAGCGTATTGGCCTCGAGGCAGAAAAACTCGCCTTTGGTATTCATCATAAAGTCCATGCGGGCATAGCTCTTTAAGCGAAGTGCCTTGAAAACGGACTCGGCACAGCTACGCATCGCTTTCGTGGTTTCTGCGGAGAGTTCCGCCGGGCAGGTCTCAACCGTGCTGCCGGCCTGATACTTGTTCTTGTAATCGTAGAAACCTTCCTTCGGAGCAATCTCGATAATGGGAAGTGCATGTCCGTCGATTACACCGATGGAGAATTCCCTTCCCCTAATGTAGTCCTCGATGATGACCGTGTCGCCGTATACGGAAGCTTCGGAAACGGCCTTCTGCATCTCGGCGTCGTTATTCACAAGATAAACGCCTACGGAAGAACCGCCGCCGCTGGTCTTCACTACGGCCGGGAAACGGTTCCAGGAATATGCATCGCCGGTCGTGAAGGAGATTCCCTTGGGGGTCGGAATATGATAGTATTCAAAGATTTCCTTGGTTATGGACTTGCTCATGGCGATGGCGGAGCTTGCGTAATCGGTACCCGTGTACTTGATTCCCATCAGGTCGAAGGTTGCCTGTACCTTGCCGTCCTCTCCGTTCTCTCCGTGCAGTGCGATGAACACGATATCCGCTTCCAGGCAGATGTCCATTACATTGGGGCCAAAAAATGTCTTGCCGCCGTCCGCCCTTAAGGCCGCATAGCCGGCAAGATCGGGAGCTTCCTCGGCAATGCCGCTGGTTCCTGCCTGTCCGTTAAATACCGGGAGAATCCAGTCGATATCTGCGGTGAACGCTTCTTTCGGATTAATTTCCCCGGGATAGCCCGTATAAACATCCAACAAAACAACCTCGTGGGAACGCTCCTTGAGGGCTTTGTAAATCATCTTTCCCGTAATCAGGGATACATCTCTTTCTGTGCTGGTACCACCGGCCAAAACTACAATTTTCATATGTTTCTCCTTTCAGTCCCTGGCTCTCGGCATTTGCTGCGCAAAAGCCTGCCGCCGTTACGCCTTTCGGCTCCCTGGCTCTCGGCATTTGCTGCGCAAAAGCCTGCCGCCGCTTCGCCTTTCGGCTCCCTGGCTCTCGGCATTTGCTGCGCTAAAGCCTGCCGCCGTTACGCCTTTCGGCTCCCTGGCTCTCGGCATTTGCTGCGCTAAAGCCTGCCGCCGTTACGCCTTTCGCTCCCTGGCTCTCGGCATTTGCTGCGCAAAAGCCTGCCGCCGTTACGCCGCTCGCAACCGAGCTGGCTGGGGCTCTCGGCATTTCTAATCTTCCTGTAATTCGCAGATCATAAAAAGCAGAATCGCGGGAACTTTGGGGTCAACAGCCTCCTCCGAATCAAGGAAACTGTAGCCCTCTTTATTTACACCCAGGTAATAATCGAGTCCGCTGAGCAGATAGCTCTGGTACTCGTAACTGGGAGAAATACAACTGTAAACACACATATACAAACGGTTATGGACGAACTCGTCACTGCTCCAGCCCTTACCGATTGTAAGCACATTATCCGTCTTTAGGTTTCTCTGGGCATTCTCTTCCAGCTCAAGGCGCAGCTTATTCATCTCGGCAGTCGGAGCCATCTCGCCTCGCTTATTAAGGTACGTGATATCCCCGTAGAACTCTACCGGCATCGTTTCCATTCCAATGGCAAATTTCTGCAGATACTGACGCAGCTGCGTTTTGTAACTGTTCTTCTCGGTGGTTCGATACAAAATGGACCATGCACTGTAGAGTGCCGCCTTCTCCTCATCGGTTTCCGCCGTATTGTTTTTGGCCAGGGATTCCGCCTCAGCGATATAATCCTTTGTCTCGCCCTCCGCATCATACTCTGCAAAAAAGAACGAGAACTGGGCGAGTGCTGCTGCTCGCATAAAGCTGTCATAGGCGGTCTGCGGTTCCGCCGCGCCGTCCAGCATTCCCTTCACCACATCGAGTATGTCGGGAAGATTGTTACCGCTCTCCCGAATGCCCACCTCGTCGGTGCAGTACGCTTTGTCCCACTCATAGATGAGAAGCAGAATCAGGGCCGCTTCATAGTCGCAGGGCATCGTCTTTATGTACTCATAAAGTTCCGGAACCATATCCTTATAGAGCGTGTCCGAAATGGAAAAGCTCTCCGAAACGCCCGTCTGCTTATTGTAAATATGATAGGTTCCCGGCGTCCGAATTGTGGTCAGGTCGCCGCACAACAGGCCGTTCTCATCCGTCTTCACATCGAAAAAGCCCATGTTCTCGCCGGTTGCGTCATTCATGACGGAGAAGGTATTCACCTCGCGATCTGTATCGAAAAAAATAAGCTTGGCGCCCTCGGCGAGGTAGCCCCTCCGGTTGACCTTGATAAGCGGCTTAAGCTCGGGAACCCGAAAATCCTTAACGACATTCTCTTTATAACGCGTCTTTATCGTCACTTCGTACTGCACGGGAGCCTCTTCCAAAACGGCCTTACTTCCGCAGCCCGAAAGACACAATAATAGGAGGTTCAGAATCAGTATAGAGGCAGAAATCCGTGTGCCGAAATCATGTTTTCTGCTTCTGTACATCCCTCGCACCTCCTTCAAATAATCAAACTTCAGTATAGCGCAATCTCCCGCTTTAGTAAATGGGGAGCTTACTTGCATCGGGTACTTGCATCGGGGACGTTCCTTTTGTCACGAGGATGTGTACTTTGTCACAAGGAGTGTCCCCTGTCACGGCTGCAACAAAAACGGCACCACCAAGCCGGATAGAGGCAATTCATATAGGGCGAATCGATTCGCGGAAAGGTATACGTTTGAAAAATGGATTGCGGAAGCGTTCCGGCGAAACGAAAACGGCTCCACCGGGCCTTAGAGAAGCAATTCATATAGAGCGAATCAATTCATGGAGAGTTATGCGTTTGAGGAATGGATTGCGGAAGCGTTCTATCGAAAAAACGGCTCCACCGGGCCGAAGAGAAGCAATTCATATAGGGCGAAGCAAGACGCTGAAAGTTATGTGTTTGAGTAGTGGATTGCGGAAGCGTTCCGGCGAAACGAAAACGGCTCCACCGGGCCGGAGAGAAGCAATTCATATAGGGCGAATCGATTCATGGAGAGTTATAGGTTTTCTTCGTGTTTTGTAAGCACGCAGCAACGGCCGCCCCGGAGGGTCGGGCGAGGCCGATACGCGACACGGACGGCGCGTAGAGGCCGGTTGCGTACCTTGCAGAAAAACTTCTCAAAACACTTAGAAAACCATAACTCGGAATGTGATTCGTCCTATATGAAATTGTTCTCGCTCGGCCCAGTTGAGCCGCATAATTCATAAATCTACGCTTTCGCAATTCTGCCCAAACGCATAACTCGGAGCGTGATTCGTCCTATATGAAATTGTTCTCGCTCGGCCCAGTTGAGCCGCATAATTCATAAATCTACGCTTCCGCAATTCTGCCCAAACGCATAACTCGGAGCGTGATTCGTCTCTATATGAAATTGTTCTCGTTCAGCTCGGTGGGGACGTTTTTGTTGCAACCGTGACAGGGGACACTCCTCGTGACAAAGTACACATCCTCGTGACAAAAGGAACGTCCCCGATGCAACGTCCCTAAATGAAGTCGACGTGCTGAATGGTGCCGGCCATTCCGTTTTCGTACAGGAACACGCCGCTCTGCCGGATTTGTGCAGCCTGTGCTCCACGCGCGCGTAAGGTGAAGTCCGTGCCGACGCTTCCAAGGTATACGGCGCCGACGCCCGCTTCTTTCAGCGAGTAAAGTACATCCTTCCCGTCCGCGTTTTTGCACCAGATCTTGAGTTTGTCGAAGACCGCATCATTCTCATCAATCCAGCCGTTTCGGTCGAGGTCATACTTCCTGAGTTCCGCGAACCCGTCGCCACTCTTCGGTCCGAACAGCTCACTTCCATCATTGATGATTCCGTCTTCGTTTTTGTCCAGTGCCAAAAATCCGCTTCCCGAATCCAGCGCGCTGATTTTCTCCTCTTTGCCATCCGCGTCGAGGTCGAAGTAGAATGTCATGTCGGAAACAACCGCCGAGTCACCCTTCAAATTGATTACAAGGGGATCCACGGCATTCACGATTTCACCCAATCCCTTTATACTGACCTCGCTTTTAAAGGTGGAACTCATGACCGCCGTCAGATTGAAGTCGATTGTCCGACCGTCCGCACAGCGAACCTGCCCCTTTGTCGAGAAACTCGTCGTCTCCGTCTCCTCATAGGAAGCGTTCAACGAGAACTTCATGACGGGCATCTCCCCGGTGAATCCTCCGGATTCCATCGTATTTTCCGGAATTTCCTTCTCCCTGAAGCTTCGTTTTTCGCCGAACAGGCATTCCCACAGATAATCCAGACAGGTTTCACGGAATTTCTGTGCCAAAGGGATACCCCGCTCCTCGCGGAGGGTCCGCACCTGCACCTGCACGCGATCCCGCCATTCCATACGAGCCGGTTTCGCCTCCTTTTTTTCCTCCTTGGAAGCATCGTCAACAAGGCTTCCGAAGCTGCCGCCAAGCGCGGCACTAAACTGATTAGTCTCCTTCCTTGAGTAAGTTCTCACGGCCTCCATGCCTACCATGGAACTCTCAATTCGCATATTTTATCCTTTCTTTTCGGCGCAAGACCCGCTACCCGCCATTTGGTTCCGCCTCCCTGCCTTCCCTCTTTTTGGGCGCAAAAAAATAACAGATCTCGGACTCCATGTCCTCAAACTGCCATCCTTGGTCTTTCGACGTATTCCCAAAGCTCGTGCCCGGCCGAGGCACTTCCCCTTGGTAATACTTATATCGGTACTTAGGTAGAATCCCTTAATAGGTGATTGGATTTTCTTAAAAGAAAGAAGGGCATGTGAAATCGAAAAATCATTTCACACGCCCTCATTTTATTAAACTCTGTTGTAGTTGATGAGACAACCCTTCAGGATGATCTCACGCTCTTCATTGGTAAGATTACCGAGCGTCAAATCGAATTCCTTCAGTGCACCGTCCTTTACGGCATAAGCCTTAATTACTTCTGCCTTGTCGCGTACCGCATTCGCAATATTCGGAACGAAGATGTAGTCTCCGTTAGAGAAAGGAAGCTCGCCCTCTTTGATTACGAAAGGAAGCATACCCCAGTTAATCAGGTTACTGCGATAACGCTTGGTAGCATACTCATGTGCGATATTGGCCCAACCGCCCAGAACCTTCTGGCAGCTTGCTGCCTGCTCACGAGCGGAACCGTCGCCCGGTTTCACTGCAAAGATGGTGGAGCCGATGCCGGTATTGTCAAAGGAAGCCTCGCCAAAGCTTGCCTGTACTGCCTTCATTGCCTCGTTAAGGCCGGCCAGTGCATTGTCACCTGCCTTGCCCTCCTCACGGAGAACCTCAGCGGCACGAACCTCCTTTGCCTTGCCTACATAGGAAGGATCCTTACGGCTTAAGGTAAATTCTGCAAGACCTAACGGATTGCTTCGGAAAGAAGAAGTCTCACCGGAGGGAATCAGCTCATCGGTGGTGGTAACCGGGTCATGAATCTCGGCTACAACACGAAGCATCAGGTTGTCGGTAAGAGCTACCATAGCCGGCCAGTCCTTAATGTTGGGACCAAGCTGAATCTCCACTTCCGGATCTGCTACGCCGTGAGAATCAAATACGCGGTTCTCATAGATTGCAGCATCGAAGTGATATTTGTACTTGCCGATCGGAGCATCAATCTCGGTTGCTGCGGTCAGGCGGCCTTTATTGGCTGCGGTTGCGGCGATGGAACGTGCATCCATAAGTGCAACCGATGCAACCTGGCCGTTCTGAAGCTTGCTGCCCTCACGGTTCGGGAAGTTTCGGGTTGAATGACGGATGGAGAAGGCTCCATTGGCAGGTGTATCGCCTGCACCGAAGCAGGGACCGCAGAAAGCAGTCTTCAAAATGGCACCGGTCTCAAGAAGCGTTGCAGCACATCCGTTGCGAATCAATTCCATATAAATCGGGGTGGATGCGGGATATACGCTTAAAGTAAATGCATCCGAACCGATGTAAGTACCCTTCATGATATCTGCTGCTGCGCAGATATTCTCAAATCCACCGCCGGCACAGCCTGCGATGATACCCTGCTCAACCCAGATTCGTCCATCCTTAATCTTGTCTCTGAGTTTGAAATCCACAGCACCGTCCAGGCTGACAAGAGCACGCTTCTCGCACTCTGCAAGGATATCTTCGGCATTCGCATTGACCTCTTCAATGGTATATGCGTTGCTGGGATGAAACGGAAGTGCAATCATGGGCTTCATGGCATCCAGATCCACTTCGATGACTCCGTCGTAATAAGCAACCTGACCGGGATTCAGCTCCCTGTAGTCACTCTTGCGTCCATGGATATCGTAGAATTCCTCAACCTGTGAATCGGTCTTCCAAATGGAAGTCAGACAGGTGGTTTCCGTCGTCATAACATCTACGCCGATACGGAAATCCGGGCTTAAGGAAGCAACACCGGGTCCTACAAATTCCATAACTTTATTCTTAACATAGCCGTTTCCGAATACGGCGCCGATAATTGCGATTGCAACGTCCTGCGGGCCGACACCCTTCTTCGGGCTTCCCTTCAGGTAAACGGCAACAACGCCGGGACGGTCGATGTCATAGGTCTGGTTCAAAAGCTGCTTAACAAGCTCGGGGCCACCCTCGCCCACAGCCATGGTTCCGAGTGCACCGTAGCGGGTGTGGGAATCGGAGCCAAGAATCATTCCGCCTGCGGTTGCAAGCATCTCACGGGCGAACTGATGAATAACGGCCTGGTGAGGCGGTACGTAAACACCACCGTACTTTTTGGCACAGGTAAGGCCGAACATGTGGTCATCTTCGTTGATGGTTCCGCCGACTGCACACAGGGAATTGTGGCAGTTCGTAAGAACGTAGGGCATCGGGAATTTCGTAAGACCCGAAGCTCTGGCGGTCTGAATAATTCCGACATAGGTAATGTCATGGCTGGTCAGCTTGTCGAAACGAACCTTCAGCTTGTCCATATTGCCGGATGTATTATGTGCGCTCAGGATTCCGTATGCCATCGTCTCCTTCAGAGCTTCCTCTTTGGATACTTCATGGCCGGTAAGCTGCATAAGCCTTGCCTGTGCGTCGTGGTTGTCTTCCACAAGCACCTCGCCGCCGACCAAATAAGCGCCTGTATCGTAAAGCTTAATCATGGTACTTCTCCTCCTAACTGATGGTCACCTTATCAAGATGCCAGATTTCGTCTACATACTGCTGAATGGTACGGTCGGAAGTAAACTTGCCGGAGCATGCCACGTTCAGCATCGCCATACGAGCCCACTTGTCCGTATCCATATAAGCTTCCATAACCTTCTTCTGCGCCTCGGCATAAGAACGGAAATCCTTCAGAATGAAGTAAGTATCCGCGCGGTCCGTAGACTGTGTATTCAGAAGAGAATTGTAGAGATGGCGGAAACGCTCGGGGTCATCCGGGGAATAGGTTCCGTTAATCAGCTGCATCAGCACCTTGCGGATTGCAGCATCGGAATTGTAAATATCCATCGGATTATATCCACCAAAATTCTCATATTTAATAACTTCATCGGATGAGAGGCCAAAAATAAACGCGTTCTCCTCACCGACTTCTTCCACGATTTCGACATTGGCTCCGTCCATGGTTCCCAAGGTTACGGCACCGTTCAGCATAAACTTCATGTTACCGGTTCCTGAAGCTTCCTTGGAAGCGGTGGAAATCTGTTCGGAAACATCGGAAGCTGCAAAAATCCACTCAGCATTGGAAACCTTGTAATCCTCAATGAAGACTACCTTAATCTTGCCGCCGATGGAAGCATCCGCATTGATTACATCCGCAACGGAGTTGATCAGCTTAATGGTCAGCTTCGCGTTACGGTAGCCGGCTGCCGCTTTGGCTCCGAAGATAAAGGTTCTCGGATAGAATTCCATATCCGGATGTTCCTTCAACTCATTGTACAGATACATTACATGAAGGATGTTAAGAAGCTGACGCTTATACTCATGAAGTCTCTTAACCTGAACATCGAAGATGGATCTCGGATCCACATCAATTCCGTTATGAGCCTTAATGTAAGCGGCAAGTCTCAGTTTATTCTGATACTTGATATTCATAAATTCCTGACGACGCAGTGCATCCTCGGCATACGGAGCAAGCTTCTTGATCTGCGGAAGGTCTGTAATCCACTCGTTGCCGATGAGGCCGGTAACCCATTCTGCCAGCAGGGGATTGCCGTGAAGCAGGAAACGACGCTGGGTGATACCGTTCGTCTTGTTGTTGAACTTCTCGGGCATCATCTGATAGAAATCCTTCAGTTCCTGATTCTTGAGGATTTCCGTATGTAATCTTGCAACACCGTTTACAGAGTAACCTGCAACGATTGCAAGATGAGCCATCTTAACCTGTCCGTCATAGATGATTGCCATCTTGCGAACCTTCTCCTGATTGCCGGGATACTGTGCTTCAACCTCCAGAAGGAAGCGGCGGTTGATTTCCTCGACAATCTGATAAATACGGGGAAGCAGTCTGCTGAACAGTTCAATGGGCCATTTCTCAAGAGCCTCGCTCATGATGGTATGGTTCGTATATGCACAGGTCTTGGTCGTAACCTCCCATGCTTCGTCCCAGGTAAGGTTATGCTCATCCATGAGAATACGCATAAGCTCCGGAATTGCTACGGTAGGATGCGTATCATTCAACTGGAACGTAACCTTCTCGTAGAACTTACGGATGTCATTATGCTTGGAAAGATACTTATCAATGGCAGCCTGTACGGATGCGGAGATAAAGAAGTACTGCTGCTTAAGGCGCAGCTCCTTACCTGCATAATGGTTATCATTCGGATACAGAACCTCGACAATATTACGTGCCAGATTGTCCTGCTCCACTGCCTTTTGGTAATCTCCCTTGTCAAAGGAATCGAGGGAGAAGCATTCCACGGGAACGGCATCCCAGATACGAAGCGTATTTACGATTCCGTTACCATATCCGACGATGGGCAGATCATAAGGAACCGCATTGACGCTCTGATAGCCTTCCTGATAAAAATGACTGCGACCTTCTTCGTCCACACGCACATTTACATGTCCGCCAAAGTGAATTTCCTTGGTGTACTCGGGACGACGGAGCTCAAACGGATTGCCGTCCTGTAACCAGTTATCGGGTGCTTCTACCTGATAACCGTCATGGATTACCTGCTTGAACATACCGTATTTGTAACGGATACCACAGCCGTAAGCTGCATAACCGAGCGATGCCAGGGAGTCCAAAAAGCAAGCTGCCAGACGGCCCAAACCACCGTTTCCGAGTGCTGCATCCGGCTCCTGGTCTTCTATTACGTTGATATCTACACCCAGCTCCTCCAGGCCCTTTTTGAATACATCATAAGCCTGCAGGTTAATCATGGTATTACCGAGTGCACGACCCATCAGGAACTCCATGGACATGTAGTAAACCGTCTTGGGGTCCGTCTCGTCGTACTTTTTCTGGGTCTTCATCCAGGCATCAACCACGCAGTCCTTGACCGCATAGGCAACAGCCTGGAAAATCTGACGATCGGTAGCTTCCTCCATCGTCTTTCTATACAGTGTCTTTACATTATAAACAACACTGCGCTTAAACAATTCTTTGTCGTACTCTACACTAATAGCCATATATATTACCTCCCGCTATTAAACTCTTTCTACTCCAATCGTAACGGTCTCGCCGTTTACGTTCCATTCCTTGGAAGAAGCACAGGTCGAATCCATAACGAGCTCAACGGCCAGAACCTTGGTCGAAATGCTCTCGGAATTCTTTTTGGCCAAAGCCGCAATACGATCGTTACCGCTGAAATGAACTTTGATATGGTCCATAACCTCGAAATCGCAATCCTTACGCATGGTCTGAATCTTGCTGATTACTTCATAGACGAAGCCTTCCTCAATCAGTTCCTCGGTAAGGTTGGTATCAAGGACAACCGTTGTATAATTGTCAGCCTCCGTAACGAAGCCTTCCTTCTGTGTCATCTCGATGAGAAGGTCCTCCTCGGTAAGGGATACGGTAACGCCGTCTACATCAAAGTTCAGAGCACCTGCACTCTTAAGTTCATCCATTGCTGCATTGCCGTCAATCGATTCAAGATACTTCTTGATTCCGCCCAACTGCTTGCCGTACTTCGGTCCTACGGTACGAAGCTGCGGCTTGAAGCTGTAGGAAGTAAACTCTCTGACATCATCGGTGAATACAACTTCCTTCACATTCAGCTCGTCTCGGACAATCTCCAGATAGAACTCGGAGAGTCCGTGGGAAGCCTTCACCAGCATGCGGCTGATGGGCTGACGATTCTTGATATTGGCGGTGTTACGGCATGCACGACCCTTCACAACGAGATCCAGTACTTCCTCCATGGAATCCTCAAGATCCGCATCGATGTAAGCTTCGTTGACGGTCGGGAAATCACATAAATGTACGGATTCGGGAGCGGTCGCATCAATCGAGCATACAAGGTTACGATAGATTTCCTCTGCCATGAAAGGAACCATCGGAGCTGCTGCCTTACAGATGGTAACAAGTGCGGTATACAGTGTCATGTATGCATTAATCTTGTCCTGCTCCATTCCCTTGGCCCAGAAACGCTCACGGGAACGGCGAACATACCAGTTACTCATTTCATCTACGAAGTTGTCAAGGAACTTGGCAGCTTCCGGAATACGATACTTGTCAAGGTTCTCATCCACGCCGCGTACTGCCGTGTTGAGCTTGGAGAGAAGCCACTTGTCCATAACGGGCAGTTTGTCATACTCCAGGGTATATTTCGTAGCATCGAAATTGTCGATATTGGCATACAGTACGAAGGATGCATAGGTATTCCAAAGGGTTCCGAGGAACTTACGCTGTCCTTCCAGAACGGCCTTGTCATGGAAACGGTTCGGAAGCCAGGGTGCGGAGTTCGTGTAGAAATACCAGCGGATTGCATCGGCGCCCAGTTTCTGAAGGGCATCGAAGGGATCTACCGCATTACCCTTACTCTTACTCATCTTCTCGCCGTTCTCATCCAGTACGAGGCCCAAAACAATGACATTCTCATAAGGAGATTTGTTAAAGAGCAGGGTACTTTCTGCCATCAGGGAATAGAACCATCCACGGGTCTGGTCTACTGCCTCGGAAATGAACTGTGCCGGGAACTGCTTCTCGAACAGGTCTTTATTCTCAAACGGATAATGATGCTGTGCAAAAGGCATTGCACCACTGTCAAACCAGCAGTCAATAACCTCGGGAACTCTCTTCATTGAGCCACCGCATTCAGGACACTTGCAGGTAAACTCGTCGATGTAAGGACGATGCAGCTCAACCGTCAATGCGTCCTCACGTCCGCTCAGTTCCTTAAGCTGTGCTCTGGAGCCGACCGCTTCCTGATGACCGCAGCCTGCACACTCCCAGATGTTGAGCGGTGTACCCCAGTAACGGTTTCTGGAGATACCCCAGTCCTGAATATTCTCAAGCCAGTTACCGAAACGTCCCTCACCGATATTCTGAGGAATCCAGTTTACGGTTTTGTTATTACGAACAAGGTCATCACGAACAGCCGTCATCTTGATGAACCAGGATTCACGTGCAAAGTAAAGAAGCGGAGTGGAACATCTCCAGCAGTGCGGGTAATCATGCTCTACCTTCGGAGCGGAGAACAAAACGCCACGGCCGTCCAATTCCTTAAGTACCTCGGGATCGCAGTTGATTGCACCTGCGTCAATCTCCTTCTGGGTGGGCTTACAACGCATTCCGGCAAAAGGAGTCTCCTCCTTCATAACACCGTGCTCATCTACCATCTGTACAAACGGAGCATCATACTTACGTCCGACTCTGGCATCATCCTCACCGAATGCAGGAGCGATATGTACAATACCGGTACCGTCTGACATGGTTACATAGCCATCGCAGTAAACAAAGAATGCCTTCTTGTGCTGCTTCTCAACGCAATCTGCAGCGCACTGATAAAGCGGCTCATATTCCTTATATTCAAGGTCCTTACCAACATAGGTTTCAAGCACTTCATATGCAGGAGTGCCTTCCTCACGTGCGATATCGCCGAGAACACTGTCTGCAAGTGCTGCTGCCAGAATATAGGTATATCCGTCTGCAGCCTTCACTTTCACGTATGTCTCATCGGGATTGACGCACAGTGCGATATTCGATGCAAGTGTCCAAGGGGTTGTGGTCCATGCCAAAAAATATGCATCCTCGCCCTTAATCTTGAAGCGAACGATTGCGGTACGCTCCTTCAAGGTCTTGTAGCCCTGTGCTACTTCGTGAGAAGAAAGCGGGGTTCCGCAACGAGGGCAGTAGGGAACAATCTTGAAGCCCTTGTACAAAAGTCCCTTGTCCCAGATTTCCTTAAGAGCCCACCACTCGGACTCGATATAATCATCATGATAAGTAACGTAGGGGTCATCCATATCAGCCCAGAAACCAACCGTGCCGGAGAAATCCTCCCACATTCCCTTATATTTCCAAACAGATTCCTTACACTTCGTAATGAAGGGATCAAGACCGTAAGCCTCAATCTGGTCCTTGCCATCGATGCCCAGCAGCTTCTCAACTTCCAGCTCTACGGGAAGACCGTGGGTATCCCATCCGGCCTTACGGGGAACCATATAGCCCTTCATGGTACGGTATCTGGGAATCATATCCTTGATAACACGGGTAAGAACGTGGCCGATGTGCGGTTTACCATTGGCAGTCGGAGGTCCGTCATAGAATGTATAGGTAGGACCTTCCCTACGGGAATCCATACTTTTTTGGAAAATCTGATTCTCCTGCCAAAAAGCAAGTGTCTCTTTTTCTCTGTCAACAAAGTTAAGGTCTGTGTTTACTTTCTGATACATATTTTTCTCCTTTTCGAAAGCCGTTACGAAAAATAAAAGAGCTTCCACCCTGTAATAGGACGAAAGCTCGCTCGCACCACCTGTTACAATATACGGGTCCGAAGACCGATATACGCTCCCGTAACGTGGGAAAACGGCGAGGTCTACTCGAAATCTTTCAACCCGCAACTCAGAAGTGATATCCTAAAATGCTACCTGTACCGGTTCTCACCAACTCCGGCTCTCTGGGCCCTTCACACCAAGGATTGTGTCTTCGTCATCGTCTTTCTTCTTTATTTATAGCAAATTCATTATGAACACGAATAATCCTTTTGTCAAGACTAGCCCAAAAGGCTTCTGTCCCGAGACCATGCCGTTTTCTCCTGCTGAGAATACTCATCGGACGCTATCAGCGTATCGATATAAGCACGCATCTCGTCTTTCGTAAGGACGTTACGGCTCAACATGTTATAGATGATTTTGGCTCTCTGCTTCTCGGAAATACCGAACTTACGGTTCACGATGTAACCGTAGCGCATGAAGATGGACTCCTTCGACATATCATAGCTGTTGTAATCCTGATATTCCCCGGCTACAAAAGTCTTGTAATCCATAATCTGGCAGGGGAACACGAATCCCTGCGCTCTGTAAGCACGGAACACGCCATACTTAATCATGAACGCATTGCACTGCGGACAATACTGCGCGGGAATCTGCTTCAGAACCTCACGTCCGTTTCGGTCCAGCATGCTCATGCTGATAACGACCCAGACATGCTCATGTGCCGCATCACGGCAACGCTCTTTATTGTCCAGTACAATGATATCGGTAAATCCAATGCCCTTACGTCTGGCACCCTTCTCAAGTGCCTCCGTCGCAGCGGTCTTGCGGCCGCCCCTCGGGAACGCAATGTGTTTCTTACGAATTCCCGGCTTGGGCATGATGATACGACTCGCTCCGGGACCATCCTCGCTGTCACGCACTTTATCGAGTACGGCTTTCAGAAGATCCTTCATGGCAGGATCCTTGATGACACGCTTGTCCTCGCCGACCAGCACGGAGATAAAGCTGGAACGCATGAGGCGTCCATCCGGTGCCGGTTTCGTAACGCACCACAAATGCAGCTGGGTTCCGTGCCAAAAAGTACGATACTTCACCCGCTTCTCCTCGCCGATATTCTGTTTCATAACCTGATTCCAACGTAATGCTCCGGAAGTGGTTGCCTCTAACAGCACGCCTTCCTTCACGGCCTTCTCAATCGCAAGAACCTCTTCTTCACTTACTGTATTATGCTCCATATACCTCATATCTCCGTGTTGATTTTTTCACGCATAGATATTCTACCACAAAGAAATTAACGATGCATAATATTTTCATCCTGTATCCGTTACATTTCTGCCAGACCTTCGGATATGCCCAAAAGAACAATACCGACGATTACGGAAATAACACAGGCATACTGTCCCGCCTTCAGCTTCTCCTTAATAAAGATTCTGGAGAGAATGACGGAAACGATACAGTAGCTGGCAATCATGGGTGCTGCCAGCATGGGCTTTGCCGCCATGGCAAATACATAGAAAACCTGGCCGAATTCTTCAAACAGGGCTGCCACACCTTTCGTGGTAAGCTCCTTTTTGGCAAAAGGATTGTACGGCTTTCCGGTTTTAATCCAAAGGAAAATATAAGAACCAATGCCCGCAAGCAAAAAGGTCAGGCCGTAAAGCACCAGCACATCGATTTCTCCGAGGTCCATTCCGCTGGTCTCATCCAAAATGATTCCGTCCGCAGCGGTTCCGACTGTATCAAAGAGACAGTATAAAAGCGGGAAAAGAAGTGCCAGCGCACCGAAACGGTACTTTTTGTCCACAATTTCGTTCTTGGAAAGACGGTTTTCCACCACCGCAAGTGCAATGACACCGGCTACGATGAAAACGGTACCCACGATGTCGAGGACGGAAAACTCCTCCCAAAAGTCCGTTACTCTTCCGATAATCAGGAAGTACACAAACATGGCTACCATGGAGAAGGCTCCGGAAGCATTCTGGATGGGAGATACAATGGAAAGCTCCAGGTACCGAAGGCCTGCATAGCCGATTACCATGGAAATAATATATGCCAGGGATGCCGGCGCGTACTTCACCGCATCCGTAATAAGGCCGGCCACTGTGAAGTCGCTCTCTGCAAAAAACAAAAGCACAAAGGCTGCAGCGCCCATAACAAGGCCAACCCAGACAGCTATCTTGAGGTGAGAGAATCGGTCTTCCTCATCCGTTCCCTTTTTGTAAAAAAGATCTGCAAAACCCCAACCGAGGGTCGCAATCAAAGCGAATAAAAACCAGGACATGAGTTTCTCCTATTCTTAGTGATGGAATAAACGAATTCCGGTAAATGCCATAACCATGTTGTATTTGTCGGCGCACTCGATTACGAGATCATCGCGTACCGATCCGCCGGGCTCGGCAATATAACGAACACCGCTCTTGTATGCACGTTCGATGTTATCGGAGAACGGGAAGAATGCATCGGAGCCAAGGGTTACATCGGTATTTCCGGCAAGCCATGCTTTCTTCTCCTCGCGGGTGAACACTTCGGGCTTCACCTTGAAGCGTTTCTGCCACTCGCCCTCACGAAGTACATCCTCATATTCATCCCCGATGTAAACATCGATGGTATTGTCACGATCTGCTCTTCCAAGGGTATCAAGGAACTGAAGGTTCATAACCTTCGGGCACTGACGAAGCCACCAGTTATCAGCCTTGGAACCTGCAAGACGGGTGCAGTGAATTCTGGACTGCTGTCCTGCGCCGATACCGATTGCCTGGCCACCCTTTACGTAGCATACGGAGTTGGACTGCGTATACTTCAAGGTAATCATGGCAATCTTCATGTCGATCAGTGCTTCTGCGGGAATCTCTTTGTTGACCGTCACAATGTTGGAGAAGAGGTCACCGTTGATATCCAGTTCATTTCTGCCCTGCTCAAATGTAATGCCGTAAACCTGCTTGCGCTCAAGCTCTGCAGGAACGTAGGAAGGATCAATCTGAATGATATTGTAGTTGCCGTTCTTTTTGGCCTTAAGGAGGGCAAGTGCCTCGTCGGTATAGCCGGGAGCGATTACGCCGTCCGAAACCTCTCTCTTGATAAGGCGGGCGGTATCCACATCACAAACATCGGAAAGTGCGATGAAGTCGCCGAAGCTGGACATACGGTCGGCACCTCTTGCACGGGCATAAGCACAGGCAAGTGCGGAGAGCTCGCCGAGGTCGTCTACCCAGTAGATTTTGGCAAGCGTTTCGGTAAGGGGAAGGCCTACAGCAGCACCTGCGGGGGAAACATGCTTAAAGGAAGTTGCGGCGGGAAGGCCGGTTGCCTCCTTCAGTTCCTTTACAAGCTGCCAGCCGTTGAAAGCATCTAGGAAATTGATATATCCGGGGCGGCCGTTTAATACGGTTACGGGGAGTTCGCTGCCGTCTTCCATGAAGATGCGGCTGGGTTTCTGGTTCGGATTACATCCGTATTTTAACTGAATCTCGTTCATGTCTGTTCTCCTTATCTTATACGTTCTTGTTGTAAATCCTGGTTTCGGTCTCGCCGGTTGCAATATCGATGAAGCGGATGAAGAGGGAAACCTTATTGTCAGCATTCAAATTGTTCCATACCATGTTGCCGAATTCCTCGATGTCGCCGTCGATGGAAACTACTTCGGGCTCCCCTTCGAAGGAAGGAAGCGGCTTGCCATCGCCCATATAGGTGTGGATAAAGCGGCCCTCGCCGGCCTTCGGAAGTTCATAGTAGAAGTTGTAACGGTTGCAGGAAGCTCCGTCCCCGTTGTTGCTCTTTAAAATATTCATCTCGTAGGAGAAACCGTTCTCAAAGTGAAGGATACCGGAAATACGCGGTGTGAAGTTCGGCTCATCGGGCTCAAACTGACGGCTTCTGAGTGCCGTTTCAAAGGTCTTTCCTGCCTTAAGTCCGTCATAAACGGTATCGGTCTGATCTCCGTTCGTTACGATGGTATCGGTTCCGAGTACTCTGACGGGTGCGTAAATAATCAGGCTGGGATCGGCAAGCTTGGCGGGATCGAATGCCTGTGTACGGATTCCTTCGCCTTCGGTAACGAATACACGGTTACGGGAATTCTCGCTGCGGCCCATAATGAAGTAAGCGATGACTGCCTTCTTGGAATCGGCAGTGCGACCGATTACGATGCCGCGTCCGGGATAAGCGTTTGTTGAAAGAAGTGTTGCTAAGTTTTGTGTCTGCATAATAATCCTCCTGTTCTTTCGGATTGTCGGCAAAAAAATAACCGACAATATCCGAGCTTTCTCGCCCAGACGGTCGGCTTTCAGGTTCTATACTTCCCGTGGTCGATTCCACTAATCCGTCAGTCATATAGAACTGTCATCAATATAACTTCTTTTATTATTCGTGTCAATCGAGATATCTGTTTTTTAGCCATTTAGTTTCTTGCCTGACTTTCTGCCCTCTTTTATAATGAAGGTTACAGAAAATCAGACTGTATAAAGGAGACTTATTTATGGATTTTAGGAATGAAAACGGCGTATTAATCGGACGCCGAAACGGAGAAACGCTCCGCATTGAAGCCTGGGGACCTGACTCACTGCGTGTACGTTCCACCATGTTCCCGACCTTTACCGGCAACGACTGGGCACTGACCGAAGCACCGAAAGCTTCCGAAGCGGTAGTCAAAATCTTTGAAATCGATCACTGGGTGGGCGACGGAAGTATCGACAAACGCATCAATGCTTCCATTACAAACGGCCGCATCCGTGCCGAGGTCAACTTCACCGGAATCATCAGCTTCTACCGGGATGACCGGCTCATCCTTCGCGAGTACTACAGAAGCTACGACGGAACCCTTTCCGAAGGCAGCCGTTGCCTCAAGATTATCAATCGTGACTGGAAGGGTGTCATCGGCGGTTGTGACTATACCCTGAACCTGAAATTCGACTCAAACGAAGGTGAGAAGATCTTCGGTATGGGTCAGTATCAGCAGCCTTACCTCGACCTTAAAGGAACCTCTCTCGAACTTGCACAGCGCAATTCCCAGATTTCCGTTCCTTTCTATACTTCTTCCCTGGGCTACGGCTTCCTCTGGAACAACCCGGCAGTCGGTACCGTCAACTTTGCACGGAACTACTACGAATGGATTGCCCGTTCCACCAAAGAGATGGATTACTTCATCACGGTCGGCGATACCCCCAAGGATATCCTTTCTAACTACACCGCAGCAACGGGACATGCTCCCACCTTCCCGGAGGATTTGATGGGACTTTGGCAGTGCAAGCTTCGTTATCGCACCCAGGATGAGGTTCTGACGGTAGCCAGACAGTATCAAAAGGAAGGCATCAAGATTGACCAGATTGTCATCGACTTCTTCCACTGGACCGTTCAGGGTGACTGGAAGTTTGACCAAAAGTACTGGCCGGATCCCAAGGCCATGGTGGACGAGCTGCATTCCATGGGCATCAAGGTCATCGTTTCCGTATGGCCTTCCGTAGATCGAAAGAGCGAGAATTTCTATCCCATGATGGACCGTGGTCTCTTAATTAGAACCGAACGCGGTGCACAGCAGACCTACGATTATCAGGGTGACTGTGTCGAAATCGATCCGTTCAACCCCGAGACCCGCGAGTACGTATGGAATATCTGTAAGAAGAACTACTACGACTTCGGAATCGATGCTTTTTGGCTCGACAATTCCGAACCGGACTACGGCGTTTACGATTTTGAGAACTATCGCTACTATATCGGACCGGCTTTGGAAGTTTCCAACATGTATCCGCAGATGTACTCCCGTGTATTCTACGATCATATGAAGGACTTAAAGGACGGCACGGTGGTAAACCTTCTGCGTTGTGCCTGGGCAGGCAGCCAGAAGTATGGCAATGTGGTTTGGTCCGGCGATGTTCCTTCCACCTTCCAGGCATTCCGCGAGCAGCTTCAGGCAGGCCTTAACATGGGTATGGCAGGTATTCCCTGGTGGACGACCGATATCGGCGGCTTCATGACCGACGATGTGAACGATCCGGATTTCAGACAGCTCTTAATCCGCTGGTATCAGTTTGCAACTTACTCCGCTGTACTCCGTATGCACGGCGACCGCGGTCCTTACAATATTCCGCCTCTTGACGATCGTGATTTCGGCGGCGGCTATCTGCATACCGGTCAGCCCAACGAGCTTTGGAGCTACGGCGAGGACAATTACAAAATCATGAAGAAGTATTACGATATCCGTATCGCAATGCATGATTACATCAAGAGTCTTTATGAGGAAGCTTCCTTAAACGGTTCTCCTCTCATTCGTACCATGTTCTACGAGTTTCCTGAGGATGCTCATTGCTGGGAAGTTGAAGACCAGTACTTCTTCGGAAGCCGCTACCTGGTAGCTCCGATTTTCAAGCTGAATCAGTTCAGCCGTGATGTATACCTTCCCGAGGGTGCTTCCTGGAAGCTTACCTCCACCGGTGAGATTTATAAGGGCGGTTGCGTTGTTTCCGTAGATGCCCCGATTGAATACACTCCTGTATTTGAACGTGTTTAATCCATCCGTTTCCTTAAATCAAAGAGCGCTCGAAATGCTTTCGCATCTCGAGCGCTTTCTTCTATTTCTTACCAATCTGAACCCCAGTCGGAGCTGTCCGAATCCCAACTTCCGCCGTAGTCCCAGTCGCTGTCCGAATCCCAGTCAGAACCCCAATCGGTATCCCAGAAGCTGCTGTTATCGTCATCATCGTAATCGTAATTGTAGGAATATGAATCATCGTCGTAGTCGTTTCCGGAATCCCAATAGTAGTAACCGTCATCGTAATCGCCGCCGCTGTAATAGGAATATCCGCCGCTGTTGCCCACCGGAAGGAAGGGATTGCAGGAACGCAAGATATTTCCGAGGAAGCACATAACAAGCATGATGGCAATTACAATAAGAAAAATTGTAAGACATCCTCTTTTGCCTGTTGTAGCTTTGGGGGCTACCGGCCTGTAGTTCGGCTGATACGTCGTGCCGGCCGGGGAAGGTGCGGTCTTGATTCCGGAGGACCTTCCTGCATGTGCGGCTCTCTGATTCAGCACTTCCGACTTCATCTTCTGGTAAATCTCATTCACCGCATACGCTTCGTCCTTACCTTGATAACGAATCGCACGGGCGCCGTTGTCCTTATTCTTGTAAACGACGAAATTGCCCTCTGCATCCTGATAAATACCGAAGGCACGCGGTTCCCGGTAGTCCACACCCAGGAAAAAGCGCATCTCCTTAAGCGGAAGGTTCTGGCTTTCGGCAAAAGCCTTCAGTTCCTCAAGCGTTTTGGGAACACCCGTCGCCGAACGCTGCATGTGTGCATTCACAGCACCGCAACTCTGGCAATACTGGTCCGTATCCGATAAAAAATTACCGCAATATTCACACTGAACTCTCATTCTTTTTTCCTCTTCCGACAGTACCTGCTGTCTTTCTATAAATATATACAAAATAAATGATTTCTGCAATCGCTGTTATCGCCCATGAGAACAAATACAGAAGGTATAGCGACTCAATCGTATGGTAATGTGCGAATATGGTTTTTATCCAAATGATACGGAATACGCAGGAGCCCAGCAGAACCTCAATCATGGGAATCACCGTCTTGCCCAGGCCGCGTGATGCAGCAAGGGAGCAGTCCATGAATGCGGAGATTCCGTAGAGGAACGCCATGATGCGTACCTTCTGCATACCGGCATCAACTACCGCTGCATCCTTCGTAAACAAAAACAGGAACGGTCTTCCGAAGAAAAAGAATACGGTTCCCAATATAAGTCCCGCTGCAAAAGAGTACAGGACGCCCAGGCAGTAGCTCCTCTTCACTCGGTCCATCCTGCCCGCGCCAAAATTCTGTCCGATAAAGGATGCACAAGCCGTGTAGAAAGCCGCCATGACGTCATAGATAACCGGGTCTACATTGGCGGCGGCAGAAATACCCTCCACCACCACGGCATCGAAGGAATTGACGGAAGCCTGTATAAACAGATTCGCCACCTGAAAGATCGCATACTGAAGTCCGGTGGGGATACCCAGTTTCAAAATCTGCAGAATACGAAGCTTCTTAAGGTGAAGCTTCTGAAAGCACAATCCGAAGACTTCCTTCGTCCGAAACAGCTTATTCAAAATGAGCGCTGCGGAAAGATACTGGGAAATCACACTGGCCAGTGCAACGCCATCCACATCCATGCCCAAAAGCAAAACGAAGCCCAGATTTAGGAATACATTCACAACGCCTGCTATCAGAAGGTAAAAAAGCGGGCTCTTCGTATCGCCGATTGCACTCAGAATTCCGTTACCACAGTTATAAATGGCGATGGCCGGCATCGACAGAAAATAGAGCTTCATGTAGAGCTCCGCGCCGGCAATCAGCTCCGGCTTCGTATTCAAAAGCTCCAAAAGCGGTCGTGTGAACAGGATGCAGCCCACCATCACGACAATACCCATAAGAAGCGTCAACAACACTCCCGTGTGGACCGTTTCTTCCACGGCTTTATTGTCTTTGGCTCCGACGAAGCGTGCTGTCAGGACATTCACGCCATTCCCCGCACCTATCAGGATTCCGGTAAACAGGTTGATGGCAATTACCGTGCAGCCGACCGAGCCCAAGGCTTCCGAGCCGCAACACTGCCCGACCACTGCAACATCTGCAAGGCTAAAAACAATCTGCAGCAGATTTGTAAAAATCAGAGGGACGCTGAGCAACAGCATCTTGGGGCCGATTGCGCCCTCCGTCATGTCCATATTGTTACTATTTTGCTTCATGTTCTTTAATAAAGGCTGTCATAGCTGAATAGAAGGTAACCACTGCGGCGGAAATCAACAGACTTCCCAAAATATCGGTTGTCCAATGTGCTCCCGAAAGGAAACGGCTTACAACTATCAAAATTCCCAAAAGAGCACAGGCTGCCATAAGCACGACCTTCAAGGCCTGCTTGTGAACGCGGGACGCAAGCTGCAACATCGTAGTGCCCATAATGCACACGGCCAGCATGGTGTGGGAAGAAGGATAAGACGTTTCGAGCTCGTTCTCAATCAGTACCGGACGATAGCAAATCGGAAGCTTGTCAAACACCACATAAAGCACCAGCATTATTACATAGGTAACAGCCAGACAGTAGATATCTCCGTCTACTTTTTTAAGGCTCTTTCCCTTCACGAGCTGCCAAAGCCCCATAAGGGCAAAAACTGCAACCGGAAGAAAGGCCACATATCCCAAATACTCGGAAACGGTGTACCAGCTCTCCTTAAAGCCCAGGCTCTCATGTACGGCAAGGTTCATTCCCGAGAACCCGACCTCCCAGGTTGTACCTGCAAGAGAGTACTCCGTTACGTCGATCACAAAGCAAAGTCCCGTAAAAATTCCAAATACTACAAGCCAGATAAAGGCTCCGAACAGTTTCTTTTTCATTTTTCTCTCTTCCTATGCAAAAAGCAATTTTGTGTTATAAAAATCCTATTAATTCAAGGTTCCTCGCCAATCAAACAGCAATCCAATGTTAGTAAAAAGCGTTGCCTGTTCAAGGCCTCAGGCCGTTGCGGATTCGAGCAGACGGATGGTTCGGGTCTCCAAGTTGATTTCACACTTTATCAAAAGCGGCATCAGACCACACGGTGCTGCGTGCCCAACATTTACATTATATACAATCGGTAAAGACTCACAATGGAATTCTTTCAGGATCTTATGATACGCTTCCTTGTATTCCTCATAGTACTGCTCGCCCTGCGGTTTACCGACTATAATTCCTTTGATTTCATTCAGAATTCCCTGTGCGCCCAGATTTCGCAGATAATAGGTTACTAAGTCCGGCGACGGTCTTTCCTCACTGGTCTCGACCAACAAAATCTTGCCCTTCCATTCTTCCCGGGACGGCCATATTTCCGTTCCTACAATCATGGGAAATACATCAAGGCACCCACCCATCACTTCTCCCGTGATGATTCCGCTTCCGGACAGGACCTCGTAGTGATGTTCCTCCGGTTGCGTTTTCTTTGACAGGTGCATATTCTCTTCGGCCCATGGGATGTAATCGTCGCACCAGTAATCGCAGGAAGGTATTTCATAATCCTTCGAATCCTCAAACAAAAGCTTTCTGACCGCATTCTCTGTGTAATCGAACATCCGGCCATACTCGCCGAACTCCGCCATCACGGATGGACCGTAGTAGGAAGCCACGCCTGCCTTATGCATCATGAAATGCGTTACGGTTGTGTCCGAATACCCCATGAAGACCTTCGGGTTGTTCCTTATAATCTCATAATCGATGTAGGGCAAAAGACGAATGGAGTCATCCCCGCCGATGGCACAGAAAATGCCTTGGATAGACGGGTCCGCAAAGGCGTCCATTAAGTCCTTCGCTCTGAGCTCCGGATTATTATAGACAAACTCGCTGCCCTTTAACGCGTTCGGCATTACCACAACCTGAAGACCAAAGTCTTTTTCCAGGCGTTCGCGGGCAATGTGATATTTATGAATGAGTGGAGCATCTCCGAGACCGCCCCAGGATAAACTCACAATAGCGACTTTGTCTCCCTTTTTTAAGCGGGCCGGTTTCTTTATCAACCTTGCTTTAACCAATTCGAGCACCTTCTTTTCTCTTTGTATCATAATTACGTTAAAGGAATCCTCGCTCGTATATTCCGAATTCACCCGAATTGCTTCATCTATGTCCACATATCGCAACGTGAATTCCGCTCTTTTTTCATAATCGTCCAAATCCTGCTCGACAACGCCGTCTTCACAGTCGCACCAAAAATAGAAGTTTTCCTGTTCGAAAACCGTATTCTCAAGGACATTGCTTTTTTGCCTGCGAATGACACTTCCGAACTCGGAAATGGATTCCGGCTTAACCAAAAGGCCAACCTCTTCCCGTACCTCCCGCGCCAAAGCTGCCGGCATGTCTTCTCCGTCTTCAATTCCGCCGCCCGGGAATTTGTAGTACTTCTCTCGGGCACTGTACACGAGCGCAATTTTGTTATTTTTGACAATCACGCCCCGAACAGACGGGCGCCGCATTACGGTGGCATCGGACCTGTAATCTTTCAAATCAATAGCAAATAATTCTTTCATCGCTTTCCCCTTTCCGTACATGCTATTATAACAAATTCCATTTTATTTTTCTCGCCAAAAATGATATCATGAAGCGGGAGAATAGGTATACTTTCAAAACCTTAAATCAGAAAATTTTTAAAGGAGACTTATGTTGATGAAAAAGAGCTTTCTAACAAAAGCAGTCGGCATGATCACATCTGCAGCACTGGTTATTTCCAGCATGGCCGTCTCTATGCCCGCCTATGCCAATGATTCCACACCGCCTGCAACTCCGCCGGTAACAGCATTTGCTACTGCGGAGCAATTGACAGATCCTGATGTCTTTACCTTACACTCAGAAAATGGTACCGGTGTTGTCAAATCGATTAAATTCGGTAATAACTCTAAATCCTGGCTGATAGCCGGAAAGGATAAGACCACGGATCCTCTCGCACCTACAGCACTCGTATGCTTATGTTCGCCGAATACTCCTTTTTCAAATTCTCAATTTTCAACCAAGAATTCCGAAGACTGGGTATCCGGTAATTATCTCAATTACTATCAGGACAGTACCGTAAGAAATTACCTGATCGGTAATGCACTTTCCGGTTTTAAAAAGGGTGAGAAGAAATTATTGATTACGCCTTCGGTAACTACATACAATGCAGCTACCGGGGAGAATTATACGACTGAGGACAAGCTGTATTTGCCTTACGGCAGTAACGGATCCGGTTATATCACGGTCGGTACTGACGGTGGTGTGTTAAACGGAGGCATAAAGGTCAGTCTGAACTCCGTGTATTCCGTCTGCAGCGGTTCTAAACCCATCTTTTGGTTACGTGCGCCGGAAGATGAGTTCAACTGCGTGTATACCGCAACCAGCGACCGGGGCGTTACAGGAGAGTATTGTACCTATAGCTATTCGCAGCCGGTAATACCTGCAATGCACCTTGATATGACAAATGTCCTTTTCGCATCAACGGCCAACCCTTGGGAAGTCTTTAATAGAGTACATTACACATCTCCAAGTGATGACTTTACCCTTCGACTTGACGGTTCAGAAGTAATCAATAGCCGGGTTACCGTAGATGGTACATCCATAACCCTCGACTTACAGGAGGAGGCAAAATCCCCGACCCTGATTATCCAGGGTAACAATAATGGTCAGGATTGGTACTATCTAAGGAAGCTGTCTCCTGATTATGAACCCTTTGACTCCGAAAAGTGTTTGAATTCAATAAGGCAGAGTATCCCGGATTTAGATCTTTCCTTATGTAATGTTTGGCTTGAAATTACATATAATAGTTATGACGAAGCGAACCTCCTATTGACTTTTGCCGTAAATGCAGAACGCATTGATCCCCCCGCACCGGATCCCAAGCCCACTCCGTCTCCCTCTCCTTCTCCGGCACAGGAAGACCCTTTTGCTTACCTTAAGCCGCTCGAGAAATTGTTTGACGATGCACTTGCCGAGCTTGAGGAAAAGGGTACTGCTTCTACCATTTACTATGCTCCGGAAGATAAGTCTATTAACGGTCTCCCGAAAAGCATCATGCAACTCCTGGTTAATCACCCTGAGCTGTCACTGGATTTCACATATGAATATGAAGGCATCACTTATAATATTTACATCGGTCCCGGTGAGGCCATTGATGACGATACCCTGTTCTTTGGTCCTAAGAATCTGTTCGATCATTATAAGAATGCAATCAACCCGGAACGCACTAAATTATTGGTATCTGACAGTTATGTCATTCAGTCCGGAGATACTCTGAATGATATCGCCAAACGGATTGATATATCGTTAGACGCCCTGTTGGCAGCCAATAAGGCAATTATTAGCAACCCGAACATGATTTATCCAAATCAGGCCATTAATGTAGCCGGAGCCAACAACTACTCCGACCTGATGATTCAGGCAGCCGATGCCGAAATTGCTGCCATGCAAAAAAACATTGCGCAAAATACAATTCGACCGAATGCTCAAATCCTCCTCACTGAGAATATTTACCCTCGTAGGGATTTGTCCCTTAGTGAAGACGGTTCCATGCAGGTGCTTTCCTTTAATAATCTTCCCAAGAATCAGGCCGGGCCGACGTACGCCATAGCATATAACGCAAAGGACGGGACTTATGTATTGGAAGGTTATCTGGACGCCAACGGTACAGCCACCTTCACCGGCTTCAAGCTTCGCCCTGCTTCCACCATCACAATTTGTAAGTAGTAACATTCCTTAAATGAACAAAGGGCCTCCAACCGGAGGCCCTTTTCTACTGTGGGAATTTCCAACACTATTTAAAATATCTGTCCAGCATACCTTTTAACGCCTTGCCGTGGCGAGCTTCGTCTTTGGCCATCTCTCTAACAGTATCTTCGATTGCTGTAAGGCCATACTTGTCACACAATTGAGCAAGATCGAACTTGCCCTGCGTTGCACCGAACTCACAGTCCACTCTCCAGGCAAGATTGTCTTTCGTGCAGGATTTCATGTTCTTCTCTAAATCTTCACCGAGAATCTCTGCGAATTTCGCTGCATGCTCAGCTTCTTCAAAAGCTGCTTTTTCCCAGTAAAGACCTATCTCCGGATAACCTTCCCTGTGTGCGATTCTTGCCATGCACAGATACATGCCTACTTCCGAACACTCGCCCCGGAAATTCGCCATAAGCTGCTCAAAAATGTACTTTTTGTCCTCGGACGGAATGTCGGGATTGTTCTTAACCGCGGTTGCATAGATGCCATACTCATGCTCTGCAGCCAGCTTAATCTCGCCTTCCATCTTTGTGAACTTCTCGCCGCTCACATGACATACCGGACACTCTGCCGGCGCGGTATCTCCTTCATGAATGTACCCGCATACCGGGCAAACCCATTTTGCCATTTGTAAATCCTCCTATAAATTTATTCCTCACCATTATACCTTACATCATTATGAATTGCAAAAGGGGGCCTGCGACGCGTCCATTTACGCAACGATCGGAGCTATATAGTTTTCATAAATCACTTACTTTCATTCGCATTCTCTGCAAAAAACAATTTATAGACGGGGAACATGTGGACAAAGGCAAACACCTCCAACCGAAACCGTCGCCCACGCTGTGCGTATAACGGGTGCTCCTGCATCCTCTTTATCTGTTCCAGGATTGCTCCTCGCAATTCCTGCATCTCTTTGACCTGCTTGCAACATCTTCGCATCCAGGCTCGCAGAAAATCTGCGTTCTGTATCCAAATTGCGGCCGCTTTTGTGGCTCCGACACGTTCGCATTCTCTGTCGTACAAATACTGCTTTACAGTCATCTGGGAATGAAAACAGGCAGCGTTGACAGAAATTATTGTATTCCGATTATGCATTCGATATTCATAATACAAATCCTTTACAAAGACGGTTTTCGCCCACCCATTTTTAATAAAATCATAGATGAAACAGGTATCTTCTCCCACCGTCAGATCGGTCCTGAAACGGGAGTCTCCTACTTTTTGGCGAAGCATCATCTTACCGCCGATTGCCCGCAAACTGTTCCTGCCGGCCAAAAACTCCTGAATTGTCTCTCCGGCTTCCAGCACATCCGGAATTTCACTTTCCTTTGTGCAATGTAACTTATGGCCACATCCGAACTCTCTTAACAGGGAATTCCCCATAACGGCATTGTGGCCTTCCATTTTCTCAAGCAGTGCGGTGAGAAGCCCTTTCTCAATTCTGTCATCCGCGTCAAGGAAAAACACATATTTTCCCGTTGCCCAATCGAGACCGGCGTTTCGAGCCGCCGATACTCCGTTATGAACCAGCTTATGGTATTTTACCGCGGAATACTGCCCTTCCATTCTGTACGCCACTTCCGCGCTGTTATCCGTTGAACCATCATCCAACAACAAGATTTCCATGTCCCGAACGGGCTCATTTACTACCGATTCAACGCACTCCGCCAGAAATTCTTCACTATTGTAAAATGGTATTATAACCGAAAGAAGCATTCTTTCTTCCTCCATTACTCTCATATTGCCTAAGCGGCTCCTACCGGGCAAGTTCCGCCAGTGTATCCCCGGTAAGCTGCAGCTGCAACTGCACTCTGTCCGGCTCCCCTTGAAACAGAGCATCTATCTCATCCTTTCTAAAATAGGTTAACTATTATTAGCAGTCACCATATAATGATACCTAAAAAATAGGTTTTCACTGGGTAAGGCTATTGCCTGACAAGACCTGCCTATTTCTTTTTTGTTGACAAAAACCACATATTTTGATAATATTCAAGGCAAGAAATGAGTTTTCAACTGAGTAAGGTCTTAGGACTGGAAAAGGCTACTCGTTTC
>JAZLJD010000058.1:0-40356 GCA_045617725.1 Lachnospiraceae bacterium | reverse complement strand
ATATCTGTAAGATTCTTAACTCCACTTACGCCAAACTGTTGTATACTATTAATCATGAAAGCACCCTCCTTTGGATTGTTGGTTTGGTCACCTTAAATCCTAACACAGGATCCAGGTGCTTTCTTTATGTCTATTTAATTTTCCTACAAAAACTTTACCCTACGTCATATAGTACAAGAAATGGCTATAATAACCCGCGGTTTTTGTATATTTTTTTGCGAAGCACCACAAAATGTTGACACTATGCATAAAAGAAGTGGTCATATTCATGTGAAAAGTGTAAAAACACGGGCAAAAAATGAAAAATTGCATAAAAAATTCAGGTAAACACATGGATTATTTTGTGTAAATGTATTAAAATAGCTGTGTATTTTAGCTTTTCATGAAAATATAACCGATACGCGCAAGCATTTTATGTGCAACTTAACGAATGAGGTAGACGAAATGATTTCAAATCAGATCATGCAGAACACGATTGATGGGATTAAGAACATTTCCCGAGTGGATGTTTATGTGGGCGATTCCGACGGCAAGATTATTGCAACGACATCCAATGACGGCGCACACTTTGAAAGTGCCATTGCACAATTCGCACAGTCTCCGGCGGATTCTCAGGAGGTACAGGGTTGCCAGTTCTTCAAGATTTTTGACGAGCAGCAGCTGGAGTACATACTGATTGCCCGCGGTACCGGCGACAATGCATACATGGTTGGCAAGATGGCGGCTTTTCAGATTCAGAATCTGTTGGTAGCTTATAAGGAACGCTTTGACAAAGACAACTTTATCAAAAACCTGCTTCTTGATAACCTGCTGCTGGTAGATATCTACAGCCGTTCCAAGAAGTTGCACATTCCCACAGATTGCAAGCGTGTCGTTTTGATTGCGGATTCCGGCGATGTTCGTGACGGAAACCTTTTGGAAATGGTCAGAGCACACTGTAATGCGAGCGGCAAGGATTTTGTGACCGCTGTAGATGAGAAGAATGTCATTATCGTGAAGGATCTTCAGGAGAACGAATCGAAGCGTGAGATTGAGAAGACCGCACACAGTATCATCAGCGGACTTACCAAGGACGGTATCAGGAATATCCGTATTTCCTACGGTACGGTAGTGAAGGAGATTAAGGAAGTCAGCCGTTCCTTTAAGGAGGCCAAAATGGCTATGGACGTCGGCAAGATTTTCTTCGATGACCGGAATGTAATCGCTTACAGCGAGCTGGGCATCGGACGTCTTATTTATCAGCTCCCGATTCCCCTTTGCCGTATGTTTATCAAGGAAATTTTCGACGGTCAGAGCCCGGATGATTTCGATGAGGAAACCATGAGCACGATTGCCAAGTTCTTCGAGAACAGTCTGAATGTTTCCGAAACCAGCCGTCAGCTGTTTATCCATCGTAATACGCTCGTGTACCGTCTGGACAAGCTTCAGAAGGCTACAGGACTGGATCTGCGCGTATTTGAGGATGCAATTACCTTCAAGATTGCCATGATGGTTGTGAAGTATATGAAATATATGGAAACCATTGAATACTAATATTGCTTAAGGAGACTGAAATGGGTCTTTTTCATTCCAAAAAATATGTGAAACCGGCCATGGATGAGGACGATCTGATTGTTTTTGACAAGGTTCGCAAGTCCTATTCCTCCGGAACGCCCGCCCTGAAAGGCATCGACCTGCGCATTAAGCGCGGTGAATTTGTTTTTATTGCAGGAGAATCCGGTTCCGGCAAGTCCACATTAATAAAGCTTTTACTGAGAGAACTTACGCCCACGAGCGGTCATATTTTTGTTGCCGGTGAGGACATCGGTCGTATGCGTCGCAAGCGTATCCCGAAATACCGCCGTAAAATCGGTGTTGTGTTCCAGGATTTCCGCCTGCTTCCCAACCGCAATGTGTATGAGAATGTGGCTTTCGCGCAGCGTATCATAGAGAAATCTTCCCGTGAAATCCGCAAGACGGTTCCCGAGGTCCTTGCCATGGTAGGCCTGGCCGGCAAGTATAAGGCCAAGCCCAAGCAGCTTGCGGGCGGCGAGCAGCAGAGAGTTGCACTCGCACGTGCGCTTGTGAATAATCCGCAGCTGCTCCTTGCCGATGAGCCGACCGGTAATCTTGACCCGAACAACACCTGGGAAATCATGAATCTGTTCGAAGAAATCAACCGTAAGGGTACTACGGTTGTTGTTGTTACGCACAACCGCGAGGTAGTCAACTCCATGCGTAAGCGTGTTATCACCGTTCACCAGGGCCTGATTGTGAGCGATGAGGAGGAGGGTAAATACATCGATGAAGAAAATTAGAACGTTCTTTTATGTTTTGGCCCAGGGCTTTGTCAATCTTTTCCGAAATGGGCTGTTTACCCTTGCTTCCATTGCAACCATAGGAGCCTGCCTGTTCCTGTTCGGATTGTTTTTTTCCGTACTGATGAACTTTGAGCACATCATTAAGGCGGCCGAAGAGAATGTTTCGGTTACGGTCTTCTTTGACGAGGGTCTTGAAATCAGCCAGATGGAAGAAATCGGCAAGAAGATTCAGGCCAGAGTCGAGGTTGCCGAGGTCAAGTTTGTGTCCGGCGACGATGCATGGGAATACTATAAGGAGAAGTACATCGGCGAGTATGTGGACGGCTTCCCCGATAACCCTCTGAAGGATGAATCCAACTTTGAAATTTACCTGAAGGACGTTACCATGCAGGATTCCCTGGTTACTTACCTTGAGAATCTGGACGGCGTGCGTCTTGTTAACAAGTCTGAGATTACGGCCAGCATGCTCAGCGGCGTGAATATGATGATTGCATATGTTTCGGGAGCCATTATTCTGATTCTGTTTGCAGTCTCCATTTTCCTGATTTCCAATACGGTTACCATCGGTATCAATGTCCGTTCCGAGGAAATCGCCATCATGAAATATGTGGGTGCGACGGACTTCTTCGTTCGCTCCCCGTTCGTTATTGAGTGTATGCTGATCGGTCTTATAGGTGCGGCGATCCCGCTTGCCATTATTTATTACCTGTACGACCTTGTATTAAATTACCTGAATACGACCTTTACCGTACTTTCGACCTTCCTTGCATTCCTGCCCCGTGCGGATATTTTCCATTATCTGCTTCCGGTTTCCATTATTCTGGGCATCGGAATCGGCTTTATCGGAAGTGCGATTACGGTCAGAAGACATCTGAATGTATAGTTTTTGGCACCGGACAAAGAAAGGAGACGGCATGAAGAAAAAGAAAAAGCTGCTTATATTTGTAAGTACAGTCGTGTTGAGTATTGCCGTCGGTGCAGGATTCTTTGGCAGCCACGTTCGGGAAGCCCGGGGCGTTACGACGATATCCCAGTACCAGGAGAATATCAAAAAGCTCGAGCAGCAGAAGGCCAATAACGAAAAGCAGCAAAAACAGCTGCAGCGCGGCGTTACCGATACAAAGAATATCCTGTCGGACCTTGAAAATGATAAATCAAACCTCTCCCAGTATATCGAAGAACTGGACATGGCTTATATGGACATTGTCGGCAACATTGAGGAACTGGAGAGCCTGATTGAGAGCAAAAAGGCAGAAATCGAAGAGGTAACCAAGGAACTTGAGGCGGCTGAGCAGCAGGAAGCGGATCAGTATGAAGCCATGAGCCTGCGTATGAAGTATTTCTATGAGCAGAGCGGTACTTTTTATCTGGAGCTTCTTCTGGATGCGACCTCCTTCGGCGATTTGCTGAATCGTATTGAATACATGGAGCAGGTGGTGGAGTACGACCACAACATGCTCGTGGAATATCGAAATACCATATCGTATATTGACAGTTGCAGGACCCTTCTGGAAGAAGAGAAGACGGTTCTGATTAAGGCGGAAGAGCAACTGGAGGGCGAACGAAGTGCCCTGGAGACTCTGATGGCCGCCAAGCAAAAAGAACTTGATAAATACGAGCAGGACATTAATGACAAGGAAGCCCTGATGAAGGCTTACCTGCAGGAAATTGAGGACCAGAAGAATGAACTTGCGGTTATCGAAGCCGCCATTGAAGCGAGCCAGGCAGAGCTGAATCGTCTGCGCAGCTTCGGCAGTTACGACGGTAGCCCGTTTGTATGGCCCTGCCCCAAGTATACTTATATTTCCAGTGAGTACGGCTGGCGTACACATCCGATTCTGAAGGTTCGGAAGTTCCACAACGGCGTGGATATGGCAGCACCCTATGGCAGCGATATTAAGGCGGCCTGCAACGGACAGGTTATTAAGGCTGCATATGACCGTTCCATGGGTAATTATGTCATGATTGATCACGGAAGCGGTTTGTACACGATTTACATGCATGCCTCCAAGCTGCTTGTAAAAGAGGGAGACTGCGTATACGGCGGTGATGTAATTGCCAAGGTCGGCATGACGGGTTCCGCGACCGGTAACCATCTGCATTTCGGCGTACGTGTGAACGGGGATTATACGACTCCCTGGGATTATCTCCCGACCGGTTATAAGAAATAGAAAGAAATAAAGCTATGGAAACAAATGAGAATAAGAGTCGTGGAATATTCTTTGTCGGTCTGCTTTGGGGAATTGCCCTGGCAACTGCGGTCGGCGTCGTCGTTATAATTCTTTTTGGCCCCGGATTGGTACAAAGAAAACCCATAAACGTTGACACAAGTTCAGGGATTGAAAACGGGGACGGAATTCTGACGGATGCGACGGAGGCGAAAGTCGAAGCAATGCGTGAGACGATTCATGAGTACTTCTATCAGGAAGTAACGGACGAGGAACTTACGGATGCGATGCTGCACGGCATGATCGATGCATTGGATGACAAATACTCCGCGTATTACTCGGCAGAGGAATGGAAGGCTACCGTGGAAGGCATGTCCGGAAGTTTTGTCGGAATCGGGGTATACGTTGAGAAGGATGAGGTGACCGGCTATGTACGGGTGCTCAAAATTATAAAAGGTACCCCTGCCGAAAAGTACGGCCTGCAGAGCGGGGACTTAATCATGAAAGCAGACGATGTCGAGCTTTCGGGCCTGAATCTGGATAACGCGGTGGCTCAAATCCGGGGCGACCAGGGTACCGAAGTCAAGCTTACCCTGCTGCGTGACTCGGAAGTCATGGAGGTAACAGTCGTAAGAGACAAGGTTTTGGTCGATACGGTAGAGTATGAGCTTCTTGAGGACGGCATTGCCTATATTGCAATCCAATCGTTTGACGAAATTACCGCCGAACAGTTCAAGAAGGCCTTGAGGAATGCGTATTCGGACCAAATGAAGGGGCTGATTATCGACCTGCGGGGAAACGGCGGCGGCTATTTGGACGTTGTGACGGAAATCCTGCAGCAGATTCTGCCGAAGGGTATCATTACCTATACCGTGGACAAAAACGGCCTGCGTGAGGATTACGAATGCGATGGCACCAAAGAACTGTCTGTACCGCTTGTCCTTTTGACGGATGGGTACACAGCCAGTGCTTCCGAGTTATTTGCGGGCGCGGTACGTGATTACAACAAGGGACTCCTGGTCGGCACTAAGACATACGGAAAAGGAATTGTACAGGTCTACTATCCGTTCAGTGACGGAACCTGCCTGAAGCTGACGAACAGTGCATACTATACACCCTCCGGTCAGTGCATCCACGAGATCGGAATTGAGCCCGACATTGAGGTGCCTTTTGACGGTGTGCTCTATATGGAGCAGAATATCGATAACCAGTTGGAACGTGCCATAGAAGAGATGCAAAACTTAATAAATTAATATATCGGAATCCTGCATAGAAATATGCAGGATTTCGTAATTTTCGGCCTGTTTTGCGTAAATTCCGACATTGAGAATGGGTGCAAACGATGCTATCATTTATTTACGGTAATTAATAGGAATAATACCGTGGGGAAGAGTATAGGGTATAAATAATAAGTATATAAGGAGGTTTTTCCATGAACCGCAAGTTGAAGAGAATGGTGCTTTCCAATACCATGATTCCGATGACTATCATCGGAATCATTGCTGTTTTATTGTCGTACAGCGGCATTGGTAATGTAGTGCAAAAAACCACATTGATCGGTGTTCGTTCTACGGTATATGCAATCCGTGATACTTTATCCGCTACGGTTGCAGGCGAGTATCATGTAGAGGACGGCGTTTTATTTAAAGGCGAGAAGGATATTTCCGGTGTTTCCCGGATCATTGAGAATATTAACAAAAACACGGAAGTTGTAAGTACGATTTTCTACGGAGATACCCGTTATATCACTTCCGTTAAGGACGCTTCCGGCAAGCCGATGCTCGGAACGAAAGCCGATGCCGCAATCAGTACGGCGGTTCTCGGCGGAGAGGAGTATTCCGGCAAGGCCGTTCTGGCAAACGGAATCGAATACTACGTAGTTTATATTCCACTTTTTGCAGACGACGGCAAGACGATTGAAGGAATGGTTTTTGGCGGCCTGCCCACCTCGGAACTGAAGTTTAAGATGCTGTCCATGGTTATCCTGGTGGTTCTCATGGCAGTGGCCATGCTGGTATGTACTACGATTATTCTTTCCTTCATTTTGGACAAGAAGGTAGTCAAAAATATCAATCGCGGTGGCCGTGTACTTGCGGGCGTTGCCAATGGTGACCTGACGATGGAGATTGATCAGGCAGCCCTGAACGGCAACAACGAAATCAATCGTATCTGCAAGTTTATTATGAAGGTTCAGCACGACCTGCACGGAATTATGCAGGTTGTTCAGAATGAAAGCAACGGATTACAGAGAATGTCATCCGATATGGCCGATCAGTCCGTACAGATTGCAGACAATATGGCCCAGGTCAGCAAGGCGGTTGAGGATATTGCATCCGGTGCCAGCCATCAGGCCGATGAAACGCTGCATGCAACCGAGAATATCGCGGAAATGGGCGATATGATTGAGAAGACGGTGGCTGAGGTTGAGGCTCTGAACGAGAACGCTCAGAATATCAAGCGTCGCGGTCAGGAAGCGCTCGAGGCTCTGCAGGAGCTGCAGGATACCAATCAGCTGACCAGACAGTCCATGGATGTTATTTACGAGCAGACCAATACAACAAACGCTTCTGCTCAGAAGATACGGGAGGCTACTTCCCTCATTACCAATATCGCAGAGGAAACGAACCTGCTTTCCCTGAACGCTTCCATCGAGGCGGCACGGGCAGGCGACCAGGGCCGCGGATTTGCGGTAGTTGCGGGACAGATTCAGAAGCTGGCTGAGCAGTCCAACGAAAGTGCCCGCCAGATTGAAGAAATCATCGAATCCCTGTTGAACGATTCCGAGAAGGCGGTTGCGACCATGGAAGAGGTCAAGACCGTTATGGATCGCCAGAATGAGAATGTTGTTACCACGAATGAACAGGTAAGTGCAGTACTCAGCGATGTCGAGAATTCCCTCTCCGCAATCAATGAGGTGGCTGAGCATACCGAGAAGATTAACGAAACCCGTGCGAAGGTTGTTGACATTGTTCAGGGACTTTCCGCAATCGCTGAAGAGAATGCAGCCGGTGCTCAGGAAACGGCCGCAGCTGTAGATCTCGTTAACGCCAGTGTTGACAGCATGTCCAGAACCGCTTCGGAGGTCGGACAGGCAGCTGATACGATCAACACAAGACTGGGCGTATTTACATTATGACATAACCCAACTCCCATAGAGAAAGGCAAGACGTTCACCCCCATCCGGACGTCTTGCCTTTTTCACATGTCAGGGTGGCGGTGCCAAAAACAAAGTTGACACAAATATGCAAAAATATGTTTGTATGTATTGCGGCAATATGGTATAATCAGCGTACTGTAAACGGAGGATGTTATGGATCGTTTTGTATTACATTCCGAATTTAAGCCCACGGGCGATCAGCCCCAGGCGGTGGATGCACTTGTGGAAGGCTTTCGTGCCGGAAACCAGGCTGAAACCCTGATGGGTGTTACGGGCTCCGGCAAGACCTTTACCATGGCCTGTGTCATAGAGAAACTGAATAAACCCACCATTATCATCTCGCACAACAAGACACTGGCAGCACAGCTCTACAGTGAGATGAAGGAATTCTTTCCCGAGAATGCGGTGGAGTATTTTGTATCCTACTACGATTATTATCAGCCGGAGGCGTATGTTCCCGCGACTGATACTTATATAGACAAGGATTCCGATATCAACGAGGAGATTGACCGATTACGTCTTTCCGCAACGGCGTCGCTTACCGAACGAAGGGATGTGATTGTGATTGCATCCGTATCCTGTATTTACGGCTTGGGCGATCCGGATGATTACCAGCACATGCGTCTTTCACTTCGGCCCGGTATGCAGATGGACCGGGATGCCGTGATTCGCGGGCTGGTGGAGATTCAGTATACCCGAAACGATATCGATATCGACCGCTGCAATTTCCGCGTACGCGGGGATGTGATTGAAATCAATCCGGCGCAGGGCGGGGATATTCTGCTTCGTGTGGAATTCTTCGGAGATGAGATAGACCGTATCAGCGAGATTGACTATGTAACCGGACGCCCTCTCAGAGAGCTTGAGCATGTTACCGTCTTCCCGGCTTCCCACTATGTCGTTGCTCCCGAACGCATCATGGAAGCCTGCCGTGCCATCGAGGAGGAGATGGAGGAGCGTGTCCGGTATTTCAAGTCGGAGGACAAGCTGATCGAAGCCCAGCGTATTCGGGAGAGGACCTCTTTTGATGTGGAGATGCTGCGTGAGACGGGCTTCTGCAGCGGAATAGAGAATTACTCGCGGCCGCTCACGGGCGGCAAGCCGGGGGATCCTCCGCATTGCCTTTTGGACTATTTTAATGAAGATTATCTGATGATTATCGATGAGTCACATATTACGATTCCCCAGATTCGTGCCATGCATGCAGGCGACCGTTCCCGTAAGACGACGCTGGTGGATTACGGCTTCAGACTGCCGTCGGCACTGGACAACAGACCGCTTTGCTTTGAGGAATTTGAGAGTCGTATCGACCAGATTCTTTTTGTCAGTGCAACCCCTTCTCAATATGAGGCAGATCACGAGCTGTTGCGCGCCAGTCAGATTATCAGACCGACCGGGCTCCTGGATCCGGAGGTTACGGTCTGCCCGATTGAAGGACAGATTGACGATTTAATCAGTCGTATTCATAAGGAGACGGAACGCGGGTTCAAGGTTATGGTGACGACCCTTACGAAGCGTATGGCAGAGGACCTTACGAAGTATCTGGATGAAGTGGGGATTCGGGTTCGCTACCTGCATTCGGATGTTGATACCATGGAGCGGGCTGAGATTATCCGTGATATGCGACTGAACCAATTCGATGTTCTTGTCGGCATTAATCTTTTGCGAGAGGGTCTGGATATACCGGAGGTATCGCTGGTTGCCATTCTGGATGCTGATAAAGAGGGCTTCCTGCGTTCGGAAACCAGTTTGATTCAGACCATCGGCCGTGCGGCCCGTAATTCGGAGGGTCATGTTGTCATGTATGCCGATCACATGACGGATTCCATGAGCCGGGCCATTTCCGAGACGAATCGTCGTCGTGAGATTCAGATGGCTTATAATCAGGAACACGGAATTGTGCCGCAGACCATAAAGAAAGCGGTTCGTGAACTGATTACGATTTCCAAGACGATCGACAAAGAGAAGACACATTTTAAGAAGACGTATGAGTCCATGTCGGATCAGGAGCTTTCTGTCCTGATTGACCAGACTAAGGCACAGATGCAGAAGGCTGCCCTGAATCTTGATTTCGAGAGTGCAGCTGAGCTTCGCGATCGTATGAATGAAATGATAAAGATACTGAAAGGCTGAGGCACCTTTGGTGCCTGGGCTGCAGGCCTTGGTGAATCCAAGGCCGAAAGGAGATTGATATGCCTCCCAAGAAAGTGAATAATTATGTCCATATAGCACCGCCGTCCGAATGCATTCGCATCCGGGGGGCCCGTGAGAATAATTTGCAGAATCTGGATTTGGATGTTCCACGGAATAAGCTGGTTGTCTTTACCGGACTGTCCGGTTCCGGCAAGACTTCTCTTGCTTTTGACACCATCTATGCCGAGGGACAGCGTCGTTACATGGAATCCATCTCTTCCTATGCGAGACAGTTCCTGGGACAGATGGAGAAACCGAACGTAGAGAGCATCGAAGGTCTTTCCCCCGCGATTTCCATTGACCAGAAGTCCACGAACCGCAATCCCCGTTCCACGGTTGGTACCGTGACGGAATTGTACGACTACCTGCGACTTTTATATGCCCGGATCGGAATTGTACATTGTCCGAACTGCGGTCGCGTCATCAGTAAGCAGACGGTAGACCAGATGGTGGACCGTGTCATGCAGCTTCCGGAGGGAACGAAGATACAAATCCTTTCCCCGGTCGTTCGAGGTCGCAAGGGTGAGCATTCCAAAATCTTTGAGAGAGCGTCCCGAAGCGGTTATGTCCGTGTTCGTGTTGACGGGAATCTTTATGATCTCTCCGAAGAGATTAAGTTGGACAAAAATATAAAGCACAACATAGAGATTATTGTCGACCGACTGGTGGTGAAGGAGGGCCTGCAGTCCCGTCTTTCCGATTCCGTCGAGAATGCCCTGAAGCTTTCCGAGGGCCTGCTCCTTGTGGATGTAATCGGTGGGGAGATGCTTAGTTTTTCGCAGAGCTTTTCCTGTCCGGATTGCGATATTTCGATTGCTGAGGTAGAACCCCGCAGCTTCTCCTTCAACAATCCGTTCGGTGCCTGCCCGGCCTGCTACGGTTTGGGCTACACCATGGAATTCGCCGAGGAGCTTATGATTCCGGATTTCAGCCTCAGCATTTCCGAGGGGGCCATTATTGCAAGCGGCTGGCAGTCCTCAAAGGATGCCGGTAGTTTTTCGCATGCCATACTGAAGGCTCTTGCCCGGGAATATGGGTTCAGTCTGGATACGCCTTACGGGGAACTCCCCGAATCCATTCGTGATATGCTTATGCATGGGTTTGACCGCGAGGTGCTGGTTCATTATAAGGGCATGCGTGGCGAGGGGGATTATCCGATTCGCTTTGAGGGTCTTGTGGAGAACATGCAGCGTAAGTATCGGGAGACGGCTTCCGATTCGGCCAAGCAGGACATGGAGACCTTTATGAATATTGCACCCTGCTCGGAATGCGGTGGTATGCGACTCAAGAAGGATTCCCTTGCGGTTACGGTCGGCGATATGAACATTTACGAAGTAACCTGCCTTCCGATTGGACGTGCCTGCTCCTTTTTTGCGGAGCTTGCTTTGAATGAACAGCAGAACATGATTGCGGAGCAGCTTCTTAAGGAGATTCGTGCCAGATTGAATTTCCTGCAGGATGTGGGACTGGATTATCTGACTTTATCCCGTGCAACCGCTTCTCTTTCCGGCGGTGAGGCCCAGCGTATACGTCTGGCGACACAGATTGGTTCCGGTTTGGTGGGCGTCTGCTACATTCTGGACGAGCCGTCCATCGGCCTGCATCAGCGGGACAATGACAAACTGATTGCGACGCTGAAGCGACTCAGGGACCTTGGCAATACCCTGATTGTGGTAGAGCATGACGAGGATACCATGCGGGCAGCGGATTACGTTGTGGATATCGGTCCGGGCGCCGGCGAGCATGGTGGAAAGCTCGTGGCCGCAGGAACCGCGGAGGATATCATGAAGGTTCCGGAATCCATTACCGGCCGGTATTTAAGTGGAGCACTTCGCATTGAGGTACCGAAGGAACGTATGGAACCGAAGGCTTTTCTGACGGTACGCGGTGCGGAAGAACATAATCTGAAACACATTGATGTACGGATTCCCCTGGGCGTTATGACCTGTGTAACCGGTGTTTCCGGTTCCGGTAAGTCCTCTCTTGTGAATGAAATTCTGTATAAACGACTGGCGCATGATTTGAATCGTGCGCGTGTGATTCCGGGACGCCACGAGGCGCTGGAAGGCATGGATTCCCTGGACAAGGTCATCAATATTGACCAGTCTCCCATCGGTCGCACGCCCCGTTCCAATCCTGCGACGTATACCGGTGTTTTTGATATGATACGAGACCTTTTCGCAGGTACGCTGGATGCAAGGTCACGCGGTTACCAGAAGGGACGCTTCAGCTTCAATGTTAAGGGCGGGCGTTGCGAGGCCTGCAGCGGTGACGGTATCATAAAGATAGAGATGCATTTCCTTCCGGATGTGTACGTGCCTTGTGAGGTATGCCACGGACAGAGATACAATCGCGAGACACTGGAAGTGAAGTACAAGGGCAAGAGTATTTACGATGTCCTGAATATGACGGTAGAGGAAGCCGTTACGTTTTTTGAGAATGTACCGGCTATCCTGAATAAAATAAAAACCCTGCAGGAAGTGGGCCTCGGATATATTCGCCTCGGCCAGCCGTCCACTACGTTGTCGGGAGGTGAGGCACAGCGTGTGAAGCTTGCTACCGAGCTGTCCAAACGCAGTACCGGCAATACCATCTATATTCTGGATGAACCGACCACGGGCCTGCATTTTGACGATGTCAATAAACTGATCGGCATTTTAAAGCGTCTGAAAGAAGGCGGCAATACCGTGGTAGTCATTGAACATAATCTTGATGTCATCAAGACGGCGGATTATATTATTGATATGGGCCCCGAAGGCGGCGACCGCGGTGGTACCGTAATTGCAACCGGTACACCGGAGGAAGTGGCTGCCTGTGAGGTATCCTATACGGGCCGTTACCTAAAGAAGATGTTATAAGCTTATCCTTAAGGATGTGAAAGCAGGTACAATGAAACTTACAATGCACCCCTTTGGTGAGGAAGAACTGAATCAGTATATCAGCAGTCTGCCGGATCGAAATGCCAGAATGGCTTACAACGAGATTCTCCGTAAGGTTCGCAACAATCCGGAGAACAGTGCCTTTTATACCTACTGGTCCGTTGAGAATGCGGGGACGGTAATCGGAGGAGTTCTCTTTTACGGAATTCCGAATGCCCGTCATGAAGCCGCTGTCAGCTACGGAATTGAGGATGAATATAAGACACCGGAGATCGAAGAGGAAGTAATTTCCATGATTAAAAAGTGGATTTTTCACACCCCGGCCGTGATTGAAGAGGGCGGCAAGACCATACATCGTCGCTGTTATTATCTCCGGATTAAGAATGAAATCTCGGATGTGGAAGGCAGGAAGCTGTTGGAACGTCTCGGATTTCGGATGCTTGAGCCGGATGAGAACAATCCGGAGAGCGCTTACTGCATTCTGTTCGAGCAGGAAGCTCCCAAGCTCTCCTTTACGACTATCGGCCTTTTGGCCGGTCTGTGTCTGGGCGTGTTGATTGCCTGGATCTACGATGCGGTTCGCTTAAAGGAAACCTTGGAATTGAGCGAGTCCGGGTTCTCTCCGTTTGTGCTGTGCAGTGCCATCGGCTTGGTTGTCGGAATCGGGCTTGGATACACACTGGACGCCATTGAGAAGAGAAAACGCAAGAGAGTATAAAAAGAGGCAGGTACCAAATGACCTGCCTCTTGTTTTTTAGAAACCGAATTCGGTTTTTGGATGTGTCATGTTGTCCCGAACATGCGGGGAAATCGGCTTGCCGTTGATGGTTCCGGCATGCTTGAAGTAATTGAAATACAATTCCTCGGTAGCAAAGTATACCTTGGCAGGACACAACTCCTTGGTTAAGGAGTAGAGGAAATACGTATCCGTCAGGGAACTGAGGGAAATTGCATCGAGTCCCGTCTTGTGGAAGTTGTACTCAATATGGCAGGTGAAATTGTCCGCTACTTCATTGTGGAATTCAAAATCACCGTACGGTCCGCTGAAGTTTACATGGAATCCGGTATAGTCATGAACGAAGTCGCCCTCGCCCATTCGGACATAGCCCTTCTTGCTGGGGCAGTCATCCACGCGGACGCGTCCCTTGCTGCAGTACCTGCCGCTCATGACTTCCTCATGGACATTGCTGCGTTCCCACTCGAACCAATCGGGAATCTTGGTGAATTCGGTAGCACTCTCGTCACCGGACAAATCGGTGTCGCCGATACGAACGGCTTTCAACTGTCCGTAAATGCTCATATCCCAAACCTTACCACAGGCATTGCAGGTAAGCTCGTGACCCTTGGAAGACATTTCAAATTCGGTCTTGCAATGCGGGCACTGGTAAAGAATTTTGTGAAGACCTTCCGCACGCCACTTCTTCGTGCACTTAATCTTGTGCTGTAACTGCCATTCGTAATCGTTGTAATCGAATTCGTCTCGCAGAGCCTGGTTGATATCATCGACACTGTATTCTTTTACCTGCTCGGCGGTCAGTAACTGCTTGATTTCGAACTGCGGTTTCTTCCAGCCGCGCTGTCTTAAGTTCCACAGCGGCTGATTAATGTGATTACCATGTGCTACCAAAGTGACAACGGGGACCTTTAAGAGCTTGGCCAGCTTGCCGACCGACGGGGGAAGCACACAGGGAGTCCCTGCAAAAGAGTATCTGGCCTCCGGATACATGATTACGATGTCACCGTTCTTGATACAACGCATCATGCTCTTGACCAGCGTGGTGTCGGTAGTAAACTTACGTGTTGCGATGCCTCCGAGCGGTTCAAGCACCCAGCCCAGATCCGGGTAAACGTCGATGGAGACGATATAATTGGCACGATGTGGGAAGATACCTACCGTAGCATCCTGAAAATCCGTAAAAGCATTGTGATTGCCGAGGAGCAGATACGGGGGTTTGAGGCCTTCCATATTGGTACGCTTTACCTTGCCACCGGCAAGCCAAAAAGGAATGAAACTGCCTAACCAGGTAACGACGGAAAGTATGCGCCACTGACGCTGAGGCTTACGATGCATATCGTAATGGACCATATCATCAATGGACTTGGGTCTGTAGTATTTAGCCATAGACGTCCTTTCTGTTTACGTGAGTTGATTTACGTTTTCACGCACTCAAAAAGTATTATACATAAGAGGGGGATATTTGTTAATAAATTTTTAATACTTTTTTGCAGTTAAGGAAAATTCGAAAAAGACCGATAAATATTGTGAACGTAAGGAGTATGTTTTGAGAAATGCAGGGAAGCAGATGTTTTTCAGCTTACCATGCATTTTTTGTTATCCCCCTTTTCTAATGAAACGCTTTCGGTTATAATTACTGAGTATTATTTTAGGCATTGGTTGAAATGCGTTAGGAAAGGGTAAAGAAATGCAGTACACAGATATTGGAATTGACTTGGGAACCGCAAGCATCCTTGTATATATTCGAGGAAAGGGCGTCGTATTAAAAGAGCCCAGCGTTGTTGCGTTTGATCGTGATACGAATAAAATCAGAGCTATCGGAGAGGACGCCAGACTGATGCTGGGTCGTACTCCCGGCAACATCACCGCAGTTCGTCCGCTTCGTCAGGGCGTTATCTCGGACTATACCGTTACGGAGAAGATGATGAAATATTTCATCCAGAAGGCATTAGGCAAGAAGACCTTCCGTAAACCCCGTATTGCGGTATGCGTTCCTTCCGGCGTTACCGAAGTAGAGAAGAAAGCGGTTGAGGATGCTACCTATCAGGCAGGAGCAAGAGAGGTTTCCGTTATTGAGGAGCCCATAGCAGCTGCCATCGGAGCAGGTATCGATATTTCGAAACCTTGCGGTAATATGATCGTAGATATCGGTGGTGGTACTTCCGATATTGCAGTTATTTCACTGGGCAGCACGGTAGTTTCCACTTCCGTTAAGGTTGCCGGAGATGACTTTGACGATGCGCTTGTACGTTACATTCGCCGTCAGCACAACCTGGCGATCGGTGAACGTACGGCAGAAGAAATTAAGATTCGAATCGGCAGTGCTTTTAAGCGCCCCGAAGTGGACTATATGGATGTAAGAGGACGTAACCTGGTTACCGGTCTTCCCAAAACCATCAAGATGTCCTCCGAGGAAACGGAAGAAGCACTCCGCGAGCCCACTTCTCAGATTATTGAAGCAATCCACAAGGTGCTTGAGAAGACTCCTCCCGAGCTGGCAGCCGATATCGCAGAACGCGGTATTGTTCTTACCGGTGGTGGTGCACTCCTTCGCGGACTTGAGGATTTGATTGAGAATCGTACGGGCATTAATACGATGACAGCCGAGGATCCCATGACCTGTGTTGCCATCGGAACCGGTAAGTATGTTGAATATCTTTCCGGCAGCAGAGATGAATAATTACTACTCATAGGAGGCCCGAATGGTTAAAGGTCTTTACACCGCGTATTCCGGCATGATTAACGAACAGCATAGAATGGATGTCCTGACGAACAACCTGGCGAATTCCGCTACCGTTGGCTTTAAGAAGGAAGGCTCTACCGCACAGGGATTTCAGGAACTTCTTTCCTATCGCATCAAGGATTTGACCGATGCTGTAAGTGCTGCTCCTGTCGGCTATATGGTACCCGGTGTCAAGATTGGTGAGAACTATACGGACTATACACAGGGCTCCTTTAAGATTACGGAGAATACATACGATTTAGCTTTATCGGGTAAGGGCTTCTTTACCATTGAATATACGAATAAGGCCGGCGAGACGATACAAATGTATACGCGTGACGGCCAGTTCACACTTACCAAGGAAGGTTTCCTTGTAAATGACAACGGAGACTTTGTTTTGGGCCGTACGGCAGATGGCGGTACGGAGCGGATTCAACTGGATCCCACGAAGGAAACTTCCATCGATGCGGCCGGTGTTCTGGCACAGGGCGGCGAGACGATAGCGACACTTGCCATCACGGATTTCGAGGATTACAACTACATCGAACATTTTGGCGAGAATTACTATCATCCGGTTGAGGGTGCTACGATGAAGGAAGCAGAGGCCACCGTGTTCAGCGGTTATCTGGAAGCTTCCAATGTGAATGTCGTAGATGAAATGGTTCAGCTCATTAACATCACACGTGCTTATGAATCCAATCAGAAGATTATCCAGGCTGTGGATACCACCCTGGAACAGAGCACGCAGTTAGGTCGTTTATAGTCTGTAACTTACGGGAGGTAGCTTATGCTTAGATCCTTATGGTCTGCAGCCACAGGTATGAAGGCTCAGCAGACGAATGTAGATACCATATCGAATAACCTGTCCAATGTGAATACGACCGGCTACAAGACCGGCGTTGCGGAGTTCAAGTCGCTTTTGTATCAGGAGCTTCAGACCCGCACCACTTCCGCCAACGGAGAACCCAAACCGATTTCGGCACAGGTTGGCCTGGGTGTTCGAAATTCTTCCATTAATACGATTTTTACACAGGGACCGATGCTGGCGTCCTCTTCCGATACGGCTTTTGCCATTCAGGGTCAGGGCTTTTTCGGAGTTCGCGGTGCCGACGGTCAGGATTATTATACACGGAACGGTGATTTCCTTTTCTCCCGTGGCGTGGGCGGTATTACGCTCTGCACGACCGATGGATTGCCTGTACTTGATACGACGGGCAAGCCCATTGTTTTGGGCGAGGGAATCGTTTCATCCAAGGTAACGGTAACCGGAGACGGTAATCTCTGCTACCCGGATGCCGCCAATAATCCGCAGCCCTTGGGCATACAGATTGGTTTATTCCAGTTCAACAACGCAAGCGGTCTTGAAAAAAAGGATTCCTCCCTCTACAGTGTTACGGATTCTTCCGGAGCCGCTTTGAATGAGGCAACGAATCCGGGGTTATCGAAGAGTACGGTCAATCAGGGCTACCTGGAAGGTTCCAATGTTCAGGTAGTAGATGAAATGGTTAACCTGATTGTGGCTCAGAGAGCTTATGAAATGAATTCCAAGGCCATTACCGCATCCGATGAGATGATGCAGCAGGCCAATCAATTACGAAGATAAATCCTTTTTGGCGTCGCCGGGCGATTAGGAGATATTAATAAATGGATATTAGCAGCATTAGTGCAATGTATTCGGATTACGCGAGAAGTAATGCGGATGCCACTACGAATAAGGTGTCGAATCTGACCAAGGCAGATTACAGCAAGGCTACCGATGAACAGTTGATGGATGCATGTAAGCAGTTTGAGGCTTACTTTGTGGAGCAGGTGTTCAAGGAGGTGGCCAAAACGATTCCGACGACGGAGTATACTTCGGTGGGAACCACGACCATGATGGATTATTACAAGGACGAGATGGTCAAAAAGCTGTCTGAGATGACTACGGAACAGGAGAGCCTGGGATTGGCTCAGATGCTTTATGAACAGATGAAACGAAATTACGATCTGTGAGAAGCTGCTGCGAGGCAGCTTCTTTTGTTAGGATGACAATATGGAAACGGAGAAATGATGGAACAACTGCAGGGTTTTGTGAATAAGGTGATTTTTACGGCACCGGGATACGTGGTGTTTTCTTTGGCTACGCCCGAAGACGGGGACGAGACCTGTGTCGGGAACTTTCCGGACGTAAAGGCAGGAGACCATCTCAGGCTTTCCGGAGAGTGGGTGGACAATCCGCGCTTTGGCCCCCAGTTTAGGTTCTCCGAGCTGGAAGTCCTGCGACCGGAGGGCATCGGGGAGATCCTGGAGTATCTTTCGAGTGGTGCCATCAAGGGCATCGGGGAGACATTGGCACGCAGGATTGTTGACCGCTTTGGCGAGGATACGCTGACCATCATGGATGAGCAGCCCGAAAGACTGGCGGAGATTAAGGGAATCTCACCGCGTATTGCGAGAAACATTGCGGCGCAGATGGAAGAGGAACGTGCAATCCGCGAGGTGAAGCTGTTCCTTCAAAAGTACAACATTACGGGACGCATGGCCCACAAGGTTTGCGAGACTTTTGGTGACCGGACCCGGAAGGTGCTTTCTTCCAATCCGTATCTTCTGGCGGAACAGATTTCCGGTTTTGGTTTTAAGCGGGCGGATGAAATTGCCATGCTGATGGGGACACCGGCCGATTCGGATTATCGTATCAAAAGCGGAGTGTCCTACATACTTACCGAGGCAAGTTTTGAGGGACATATGTACCTCCCGAAGGAGGAGACTATACGGCGTTCTGCGGACATGCTGCAGCTTTCGGGGCACACCATTTCGGATATGATTCCCAACCTGATCATGGACCGCACGATTAAGATGGTTACCGCGCACAATGAGGAACAGGTTTACCTGTCGTGGAATTACTACGCGGAATTGAATTCCGCGGCGCTTTTGCGTGATATCAGGGATGCGGCGGGACACGGCTTTTTGAGTGAACAGATTCCTGAGCCGGTTTTGGTTGATAAACTTAAGAAGCTGGCACTCGGCGAGAAACTTGAGATTGACGAGCAACAGCTTAATGCGGTTATGAAGGCCGTTAATAATGGTGTCATGATTTTGACGGGAGGTCCCGGAACCGGAAAAACGACTACCATTAAGCTGATGCTTAAGTATTTTGAGGCGGAAGATATGGAAATACGCCTGGCAGCACCCACGGGAAGAGCGGCCAGACGAATGACGGAAGCAACCGGGTATGAAGCCTGCACCATCCACAGACTTCTGGAGGTCAATCCGGTGGGGGACGATTCGGACACGGACCATCCGCGTTTTAACCGAAACGAGGATATGCCACTGGAAACGGATGTACTGATCGTGGATGAGATGAGTATGGTGGATGCACCGTTGTTTTTGGCACTGCTTAGGGCGGTACCGGTAGGAACCAGACTGATTCTGGTTGGGGACTCGGAGCAGCTTCCGAGCGTGGGTCCCGGTCAGGTTCTGAAGGATCTGATTGCCAGCGGAAGGTTTGAAACGGTGGTGCTTGAGAAGATATTCCGGCAGGCGGCTCAAAGCAATATTGTCATGAACGCACACCGTATTCATCAGGGACTGCACATAGTCAGAGATAACAGTGCCACGAGCGATTTCCTGGAAGCGGGCGGCGCCGAAAACGACTCGGTTTGCGAGAAACTGGCCACCTGGATTCGTGAGAAAATCCCGCAGCACATAGGTTGCACGCCGGACCAGGTGCAGGTACTGGCACCCTCCCATAAGGGGCCTTGGGGCGTGGACCGGCTGAATATACGTCTGCAGGAGCTTTTGAATCCGCACGCCGCGGGCAAAAAGGAACTTCTGCTGGGCGAGCGACTCTTCCGAATCGGAGACCGCGTGATTCAGACCAAAAACAATTACAAGCTGGAATGGAAGATTAAGGGCTACAACGGCATTACGGTGTCGGAGGGGCAGGGTATTTACAATGGTGACATCGGCCGGATTACGGATATCAGCGATGTGATGCAGACCGTAGAGATAACCTATGATGAGAACCGTCTGGTGGAATACTCCTTTGATGAAATGGAAGAACTGGAACTGGCGTATGCTCTGACCGTGCATAAGTCGCAGGGCAGCGAGTACGCAGCGGTCATATTCCTCCTGCCGTCCGGATTTTTGCGTCTTATGAATCGAAACCTCTTATACACCGGAATTACGCGTGGCAGCAGGCTGGTTCTGCTGGTCGGCATGCAGGAAACCATGGACAATATGGTGGATAATGCGACAGTCACACAACGCAATACCGGATTTGCGGACCGATTGCAGGGAGGTCTCAGTGAATTATAAAAAATTGTACCATTCTTTCGTGGAGCTTTTGTGGCCCTCACGTTGCCTATCATGCGACCGTCCTCTGCTTAAGGGCGAGGACGGCTTCTGCAGGCATTGCCTGTCTAAAAAACCGGAGCCCATCCGCGGGCCGCGCTGTTATCGGTGCTCGAAGCCGGTTTCCTCAGAAACGATTGAATATTGTACGCAGTGTACTTCTTTTTTGCATGCCTATGAACGGGGCTTTGCGGCCTTTTCCTATGCAACCGTGCAGGAGATGATTTTGCGGTACAAGAATGCCGGGCGGCCCGGGTATGCGGATTGGTTTTCCGGGCAGATCTGTGCGGAGTTTCTCGACGAACTTAAGGACCTTCATGCGGATGCTTTGATACCGATTCCCCTGCTGCGCAAAAAAGAATGGAAGCGTGGCTACAACCAGTCCGGACTGATTGCGGAAAGGCTTGGAAAAGCGCTTGAAATTCCCGTGTATGAGGATGCTCTGCGCAACGTAAAAACGGGCGGGGAACAGAAGGGAATGAGCTCCTACGGCAGGCGTAATAATTCAAAAAATGCTTTTATTCTTTACAAAAATGATGTAAAATTAAAGACTGTAATATTGGTTGATGATGTCTATACGACGGGTAGCACGATGGATGCGGCTGCTGCAGCCTTGAAGGAAGGCGGCACAGAGCAGGTCTACTTTGTAACGATAGCCATTGGCAACCCTATGCAGGTGGTATAACAATAAATGATGCATGCTTTGTATGCAGAAAGTGAGGTTTGTATGGAACTTAAGAATTGTCGTAAGTGTGGAAGAATGTTTAACTACGTGATGGGTGTGCCCATCTGCCCGGCTTGCCAGGAGAGAGCGGAGCAGACTTTCCAAACTGTCAAGAAATATATCGAAGAAAATAAAGGTGCTACCATTCAGGAGGTTTCGGAGGCATGTGAGGTTGATACCTCTCAGATTCATCAGTGGATTCGCGAGGAACGTCTTGCGTTCTCGGATGATTCCCCGATTCGTATTCCCTGTGAGGGATGTGGCGCCATGATCGGAAGCGGCAAGTATTGCGACAAGTGCAGGGTTGCAATGCAGCGTGGTTTCAGCAGCGCAATCGAGAAGAGCCGCCCGGCGGATCCTCAGCCGAAGAAAGATCCTCGTGAAAGCGCCAGAATGCGTTTCCTGGATACAAAATAAGGAGCAACATGATTAACGAAGAAAGAGTCATTTTGATGACGAAGCTTGCCTTTTTCGAGCAGAATAAGGGCAAAAACAACGAAACTGTCGGACAGTATTTCCGTGATGACTATATCAGTATGCAGGTAATCCGTTCTGCCATCAGTGTTACGCTTGCGTTCCTGGTTATTTTTGGCATGTACATCCTGTACAATTTTGAGAACTTCATGGCACAAATCTATCGAATGGATGTCATGCAGTTCGTACGCCAGATTGTATTCTGGTATCTGATTAGTGCCATCGTGTATGTGTTGTTTTCCTTTTTCATTTACACATACAGATATCGTAAGGCTCGCCGCGGTATGAAGATTTACTACGCGAACCTCAAAAAATTGAAGATGCTCTATGAAGCGGAGCGTAACGGAATCTGATAGTTCCGAGCATTGAAAGGATTCTTGTACCAATGAATTATTTACTGATACTGAAAGCAAAAATGCAGAAGTTTTACGGCCGGTTTGAGGTGTACATCACCCCGACGCTCAAGTTCCTTTTGGCACTGGTTGCATTCTCCTGCATTAATTCGAAACTGAGTTTTATGCCCATCCTGACCCGTCCGGCGGTGGTTGTCATCGGAGCCCTTTTATGCTCCTTCCTGCCGGTGAATACGGTGGTGATTTTTTCGGCCCTTGCTATTTTGGCACATTGCTTTAAGGCGTCCGTTTATATAGCACTGGTGGTTGCGGTATTTTTTATCCTGTTGCTGCTTCTTTATTTCCGATTTTCACCCAAGGATGTTCTGGCAGTGATTCTGACTCCGATTTGCTTTACACTTAAGATTCCTTACGTGATGCCCATCGCGGTGGGACTTACCGGAACGCCGGCTTCTGCCATAAGCGTGGGTGTGGGTGTTATGGTGTACTATGTTGTGGATTATGTGGCGTCTGCAGCGGATTCCATTCAGACTGTTATGGAGTACTCCAATGACTCCATTCTGATTGTGGTTGCGTACCTGATTGACGGAGTGGTTGCCAATGCTCCGATGATTGTTTGCGCAATTGCTTTTGTTGCTACGGTGATTGTGGTCTACGTCATCCGCATGCTTTCCATCAACTATTCCTGGATTTTTGCCATGGTTGCCGGTGCACTTACCAATCTTCTGATTCTTTTTATCGGAGATTTGAAGCTGGTTACCAATGTCAGCATAGGCGGTGCGTTCCTCGGAAATCTGATTGCGATTGCACTGTGCTTTATTCTGCAGTTCTTTGTATTTAATGTGGATTACAATCGTACCGAGCATGTACAGTTTGAGGACGATGAATACTATTATTACGTCAAGGCAGTACCGAAGGTTGTTGTTAAGCCTCGGGATATCACGGCGGAGCAGAAAGCCGCACGTGCAGCTGCCAAGCAGCACAGAAGGGGAGCTTCTTCCAAACCCGCAGCCGGGGATTCGGACTATGCGGAAGAGGATGAAGAGGAAGTTCGTGTATATTCTCGAAAGAAATGATGGTTTATTAAATGGGACACCTTTATACGACGATAAGTGAATACTTCTCTAACGTACACATGCCGCGCGTCGGTCTTGTTGACGTGGTTGAGATTCTGATTATCACGTTTTTGGTGTACTATATCATGCGTTGGATCAAGAATACGAAATCCTGGTTGCTACTTAAGGGTATTATTCTGATCCTGGTTTTTGTACTTCTGGCCAATGTATTTCAGATGAAGACGATCCTCTGGATCGTTGAGAATGTTCTTGGTATCGCCGTAACGGCGGTTGTAGTAGTTCTGCAGCCCGAACTCCGTCGACTTTTGGAAGAACTCGGTCGTAAGAATCTTCTGGCCGGTTTTGCTTTCTTCGGCAACAATCGTAAGACAGACGGACTTTTCTCGGACAAAACAATCGATGAAATTGTAACTGCAAGTTTTGAAATGAGCCGCGCCCGCACCGGAGCGCTTATTGTTGTGGAACAGTTTTACTCCCTGAACGAGTATGAACGTACCGGTATTGCCGTGGATGGTTTCGTAACCAGCCAGTTGCTCATCAATATTTTTGAACACAATACGCCGCTTCACGACGGCGCTGTTATTGTGCGTGGCAATCGAATTACGGCAGCAACCTGCTATCTTCCTCTTTCCGAGAATCTTGAGCTCAGTAAGGAACTCGGAACCCGTCACAGAGCCGGCATCGGTATATCCGAAATCACCGATTCCATGACGGTTATCGTATCGGAGGAAACCGGTAAGGTCAGCGTTGCATACCGTGGTATGTTATATCGTCGTATGGATCCGGACGGACTTCGCAGGAAGCTTGCCGAGATTCAGAATAAACCGAATCAGGACGCCAAAAGAAAATGGTACCAGAGAGGAGGCTCCAGGAATGAAAAAAAGATTGACGCATAACTTGGGGCTGAAATTCCTGGCTCTGCTTTTTTCCATTGCACTATGGTTCATAATCGTAAACATTTCGGACCCGGTCAACTCGGAGTATTTTACCGAAGTTCCCGTGACGATTCTGAATGCAGGCTCCGTAACCGACGAAGGTAAGGTATTTACCATTTTGGACGGAACCGATACGGTAAATATTCGTGTGTACGCACCGAGATCCGTTTTGGAATCCTTCAGTGAGAAGGATATTTCCGTAATAGCCGATATGGAAGATATGACTTTCATGAATACGGTTACTTACAAAATCAATTTCAGCCGATATGCGGAATCCGTGGAGAGATACATTTTGTCCTCAGACAATATGAAGGTTGCCATAGAGGATGTTAAGGGTATTCAGCTTGCAGTAGTACCGATTACCATCGGCGTGCCGGCAGACGGTTATGTGCTGGGCGACGTATCCCTGAGCCAGAACATGGTGCGGTTAACCGGCGGTGAATCCATCATCAAGCAGATTGCCAGAGCAGAAGCAATCGTCGATATCGAGGGCTGGTCTTCCGATATCAACACCAAGGTACCGCTCAAACTCTATGATAAGTATGACAACGAAGTAAATCCCGCACTGCTTACCAGCGCAGTCAGCGATATTAATGTGAATATTGCGATTTATCCTACCAAGGATGTTAAGGTAAACGCTGTAGTAAGCGGTACTCCGGCAGATGGATTTAAGGCAACCGGTCAGGTAACCGTATATCCGGATGCGATCAAGATTGCCGGTCCCGCAGCGGTATTGGAGACGATTGATGCAATTGAGATTCCGGAAGGAAATCTGAATGTTACCGGCCAGAGCTCCGATATGCGTGTCGAAGTCAATATTGCTGATTTCCTGCCGAACGGCGTATTTGTCATCACGGAAGACGGAAGCAAGGATTGTGCAATCCGGTTGACTGCCGATATCGAAGAGATTATTACAAGAACATACCTTGTACTTCAGAATAACATTACCATCGAGAATGTTCCGGAAGGCTATGAAGCCGTTATTGATTCGGACAGCCTCGAAGGTGGCGGACTTGCAGTCAGCTTAAGCGGCAGTCAGGCGGATCTGAATCAGCTGGATAATGCCGAAAATTGGAAGACCGTAATCGACTTCTCGGAATATGCGGACACAATTCTGAGTGCCCAGTTGGAAGAAGCCGTTATGCAGGTTCCCGTAACAGTGGTATTACCGGAACATATTGTGCTGGCCAATGAGCCGGTGGCGAGTCTTCGCATACATAAAATTCAAGACGAAGAAGAATAAATTTGGGAATTGATCGGATGGAGGAATATTAATGAGCAGATTATTTGGAACAGACGGCGTCAGAGGTATTGCCAATGAAGAGCTTACTCCGTTGCTTGCTATGCAGTTGGGCCAGGCAGGCGCTTATGTTTTAACGAAAGAACAGAATCACAAACCGACCATTATGGTAGGCTGTGACACCAGAATTTCCGGCGATATGCTGGCCAATGCTTTGATGGCGGGCGTATGCTCCGTCGGAGCCAATGCCGTATACGTAGGAGTTCTTCCGACTCCTGCCGTAGCATATCTTACCCGTAAATACAAAGTAGATGCCGGCGTAGTGATTTCCGCTTCACACAATCCCGTGGATTTCAACGGAATTAAGTTTTTTAACGGAAACGGCTACAAACTGTCGGATGCCCTGGAAGATGAAATCGAGACACTGATTCGTAACGGTATGAAGGATATCAAATTCCCCACCGGTTCCAATGTCGGCAAGATCAAGTATCGTACCGATGCCCGCGAGGAATATATCAATCATGCCATTCAGAATGTTCCCGTTGATTTGCGGGGAATGAAGATTGTAGTGGATACTGCAGAAGGTGCCGCTTACTACACTTCCGTAGAAGCCCTTAAGGAGCTGGGAGCTGAGGTAGTTGCCATCCACAACAACCCGGACGGAACAAATATCAATGCGAACTGCGGTTCTACCCATATGGAAGAACTGATGGCGCGTGTAGTATTTGAAAAAGCCCATCTCGGCCTGGCATTTGACGGCGATGCAGATCGTCTGCTCGCAGTCGATGAACTTGGAAATCAGATTGACGGCGACCAGATTATGGCCATTGTCGGCAATTATATGAAGGAAAAGGGTACTCTGAAAAAGAATACCATCGTTGCAACGGTTATGAGTAACCTCGGATTCTTCCTGATGGGTCAGAAGCAGGGAATCCAAATTGACCAGACGAAGGTCGGAGATCGTTATGTGCTTGAACACATGCTTGAGATTGATTCCAATTTGGGCGGTGAGCAGAGCGGTCATGTTATCTTCTTAGATGACAATACCACCGGCGACGGTCTTGCAACGGCACTTCATCTTTTGCAGGTAGTTGCCGATACCGGTAAGCCGTTGTCCGAGCTTGCAGGCATTATGGAAGTTATGCCGCAGGCACTTGTGGGCGCCAATGTACCGAATCATAAGAAAGAGCATTATCTTGAGTATCCCGAAATTGCGGAAGCCATCGATGCTCTGAACAAAAAATTTGCAGGTCAGGGTCGTGTACTGATTCGTCCCTCCGGAACCGAGCCGAAGGTTCGTGTTATGATTGAAGGCAAGGACCAGAAGGTAATTGAAGAGGAAGCAACGAAACTTGCTAAGCTGATTGAAGAGATTATGCTTTAGTGATATAATAAATACGAATCATGAGAATGATTAGGAATAAGGACATGGAGGTAATGCAATAATGGTAAGTCAGAAAGTAACTGTTAAGAATCCTACCGGCCTACATCTACGCCCTGCTGGACTGCTATGCAAAGAAGCTATGCAGTACAAATCCTTAATTACATTTACATTCAAAGAGAATACAGCAAATGCCAAGAGCGTATTAAGCGTACTCGGGGCATGTATTAAATGTGGCGATGAGATTGAGTTTGTTTGTGAGGGTGAGGATGAGCAGGAAGCTTTGAAAGCTCTCGTAAGCGCAGTGGAGAACGGATTAGGCGAGTAAATAAATTAAGCTCAGTTGAAACAGCCCGATTTATCGGGCTGTTTTTCATTGGGAACGGTCCTATGTGCAGAAGTACACATCCTTGTGCAAAAGGACCGCCCTGACGGAAAGGTTATAGCACAAGTTCTTGACTTTACCGTAGGTTATAGTGATAATGATAAAAGAACAATACATTGGAGGTAGTGAATCATGTTGAATTATAGAAGATATCGTAGAAATCCCGTAGTGAATTTCCCGCAGCGTACCTGGCCGAACAAGGAAATTGAGAAGGCACCCATTTGGTGCAGCGTCGATCTTCGCGACGGTAACCAGGCACTGATCGATCCGATGGTAGTTTCCGAGAAGATCGAGATGTTCAACTATCTTGTTAAGATGGGCTTCAAGGAAATTGAAATTGGTTTCCCTTCAGCCAGCCAGATTGAGTATGATTTTTTGCGCCAGCTGATTGAACGCAATTTGATTCCGGATGATGTACGCGTGCAGGTTCTGACACAGTGCCGTGAGGAACTGATCAGTCGTACCTTTGAGGCAATTGAAGGCTGCAAGCAGGCGATTGTCCATATCTACAACTCGACCTCGACCTTACAGAGGGATGTTGTTTTCAACATGGAAAAAGACCAGATTATCGATATTGCGGTTAAGGGTACCGAGCTGGTTAAGAAATATGCGAAGGAGTTTGACGGTAAGATTATTCTGGAATATTCTCCCGAAAGCTTTACCGGCACGGAACTGGAATTCGCGCTGGATATTTGTACGGCGGTTCAGGAAACCTGGGGCGCTACGAAGGAGGATCCTATCATTATCAATCTTCCCTCTACCGTTGAAATGAATACGCCGAACGTATACGCAGACCAGATTGAATGGATGAATACGCACTTTAAGAATCGTGAAAGCATCATTTTGAGCGTTCATCCGCATAACGACAGAGGCTGCGGTGTTGCTTCCGCAGAGCTTGCGATTCTGGCAGGTGCTGAGCGTGTGGAAGGTACACTGTTTGGTAACGGCGAGCGTACCGGTAATGTCGATGTTTTGAATATTGCTTACAATATGTTTTCACAGGGAATCAATCCTGAGCTGGAAATCGAACATATCAATGAGATTATCGATATGTATGAGCGTTGTGTTAAGATGCCCATACATCCGCGTCATCCTTATGCCGGCAAGCTTGTATTTACGGCGTTCTCGGGTTCCCATCAGGATGCAATCAATAAGGGTGTTACGGCTATGCATGAGCGCGGACAGGAGTACTGGCAGGTACCGTATCTGCCGATCGATCCGGCGGATATCGGACGAGAGTACGAGCCTATCGTGCGTATCAACAGTCAGTCCGGCAAGGGCGGCGTAGCTTTTGTCATGGATACTTACTTCGGCTTCAAGCTTCCGAAGGGCATGCAGAAGGAATTCGCCAATGTAATTCAGGCCATTTCCGAGAAGCAGGGCGAGGTTGCTCCCGAGCAGATTATGGATCAGTTCCGTGCACAGTATCTGGACCAGAAAGAACCGATTCATTTCCGCAAGCTGCGTGTGGATGATTTGAGTGGTGAAACGGAAACAGAGTTTGATACAAAGGTTGTTGTGGAGTATACTAATCGTGGAGTACAAAAGAGCTTCGAAGCGGTTGGTAACGGACCTATTGATGCGGTTCAGCGAGGACTCAAGATTGAGTTGGGCGTGAATATCCGCGTTCTGGACTACGAAGAGCATGCACTTTCTTCGGGCGCCAATTCCCAGGCTGCAGCATATATTCACCTGCTTGACAGCGATGACGGACGTGTTACCTACGGTGTCGGAGTCAGCTCCAATATTACACGTGCTTCAGTACGTGCTATCTTCTCTGCAATTAATCGTTTGCAGTTAGGCTAATAACAGGAGGCATCCATGAAGAAACTCATGATTACAGGCTGTAACGGACAGCTTGGTCGTGCAATTAACAAGGTATATGAAGGGAATGGAGAATTTGAATGTCTGAATACGGATGTACCGGAACTGGACATTACGGATTTGGAAGCGGTACGTGCATATGTGTCCCTGCATAAACCCTATGCAATCATCAACTGCGCCGCTTATACAGCTGTAGATAAGTGCGAGACGGATGAAGACAATGCATATCGCATTAATGCGATTGGCCCGAAGAATCTGGCGATAGCGGCCGGAGAGATGGGAATCAAGTTGATTCATGTATCTACGGATTATGTATTCCGCGGAGATGCCTGCAAACCATACATTGAAAGTGATACTCCCGATCCGGTCAGTGCCTACGGACGCACGAAGCTGGCCGGCGAGCAGTTCGTACAGGAATATGCGGGCAATTGGTTTATTCTTCGTACCGCATGGCTTTACGGCGACGGCAAGAATTTTGTACGTACGATGCTTCGCCTTGCGGAAACGCATGAGGAAGTGGGCGTTGTATACGATCAGGTGGGCAATCCGACCAGCGCAGCCGAACTGGCACGGGCGATTGCTTATCTGGTACCGACCGAGCAATACGGTATTTACCATGCAACCTGCGAAGGCGTGTGCAGCTGGGCTGATTTCGCAGCTGAGATTTTCCGTCAGTGCGGCCTTAAAACCAAGGTAAAACGCCTGACCAGTGAGGAATATCCTTCTCCCACAAAACGTCCGGCTTATTCCGTCCTTGAAAAAAAGCATTTCAACGAAAGTACGGAATTCAGATTCGCAGATTGGCAGGATGCTTTGACGGAGTACTTAAAGACCGAGGGCGTTTACGCTCTGTAGGAAATCCGGTCTGAAATTCAAATAAAGAAAGACCTTCGTTCGGATAGAGAGCTTGATACCTCGGAACGAAGGTCTTTTTAAGTTTTGTTTTATTAATTCTCGGTATTTCCTGCAACCAGCTCGCCGGCTTTGTAGCGGGCTACCAAACTCTGAATACGATCGTTGGGATTCAAAAGATCGCTGATGGAAGTATCATGGTTCAGGGTATCTATGATATAAGCAATGTACTTACTCATGTCACAGTTAATATAGTAAGGCTTGGAAAGAAGTTCCGGCGTCTGATAAATCAGGTTTGTGGTCAGAACTCTGTAGATGTCTCCATCCTCATAAGCCTTGTCAAAGGCTGCCAGTCCGTTCGTAAAGAGACCAAAGGTTGCGGAAATGAAGATTCGACGTGCCTTGCGGCTCTTTAATTCTTTGGCAACTTCCAGAACGCTCTCGCCGGAAGAAATCATATCGTCAATAATCCAGACATCCTTACCTTCCACGTTGCTTCCGAGAAATTCGTGAGCCACGATGGGGTTACGACCGTTTACTACGACGGAGTAATCACGACGTTTGTAGAACATACCCATGTCAATTCCGAGTACGTTGGCCAAATAGATGGCACGGCTCATACCACCTTCATCGGGGCTGATTACCATCATGTGCTCGGCGTCAATCTGGAGGTCAGGAACATTGTTCAGAAGACCCTTGATAAACTGATAGGAAGGGCGTACGGTTTCGAAACCGCTTAAGGGGATAGCATTCTGTACACGAGGGTCGTGAGCATCGAAGGTGATGATATTGTCGACACCCATGTTAACCATCTCCTGCAGTGCAAGTGCACAGTCGAGAGATTCTCTGGCGGTACGCTTGTGCTGACGGCTTTCGTAAAGGAAAGGCATGATGACGGTGATACGTCTGGCCTTGCCGCCTACCGCTGCAATGATACGTTTCAAATCCTGGTAATGGTCATCGGGAGACATATGGTTCTCTGTACCAAAGAGGGAATAGGTAAGAGAGTAGTTACATACATCTACAAGAATATAGAGGTCATAGCCTCTGACAGATTCGTTGATGATACCTTTGGCTTCACCGGTTCCGAAGCGGGGTACCTTGGCTCCTACGATGTAGGAATCGCGTTGATAACCTGCAAATGCAAGGCTGTCCTTGTGTTCATGTTCACGTTCAGTACGCCAATTTACCAAATAGCGATCAATGCTGGCGCCCATTTCGGTACAGCCGGATAAGGGGATGATTCCAAGAGAACCCACGGGAATGGATTCCAGGTTTCGTTTTTCTTCATGCTTGGGCACGAGAAATACCTCACTTTCTGTTCATTTGAAGTTTACGTTGCATACGAATATCGGTACCTGCCAGCTTGCACAGGGTAAACTGACTGGTGATTCTGGAGAAAACACGATCCGTATAGCGGTTACGTATTTCTTCCAAAGAGAGATTCGTAGAGATGATAGTTGATTTACGGGCCAGATTTCTGGCACTCAGACAGGAGAACAGCTGCGTCTGAACGAAAGAGTTCGTCAGTTCGGTCCCCAGATCGTCGATAATCAGCAAATCGCAACCCATAATATCGTCAGCATCGTTACTATAGCCCTCTTTATCATTCTTGTCAAAGGTTTTATGGGCTAAAAAATCAAAAAGCTGTGATGCACTGAAATAAAGAACTACCTTATCAAGGTTCAATAATTCCCGTGCAATACAGGAGGAAAGAAAACTCTTGCCGGTTCCTACGGGCCCGAAAAAGAGAATGTTATTGTATTCGTCATCAAAGTGGTCAATGAAGTGATGGGCGGTATCCACAGCAGCCCGGAACAGCTTCAGCTCCTCGCCCTGATAGTATAAATAGGAGAGATGATCGAAATTCTCGGTCAACAAAAGGGTTTCAATATGGGACTGGGCATACAGAAGCCCGGTAATGGCATGCTTTAAGCAGTGACATCTGACCCCGTCTATATAGCCTGTATCCTGACAGTCCTTGCAGGTAAAGCGTGGCAAAAGATAATCTGCCGGATATCCTGCGGCTGCGAGGAGGGCCTGCTTCTGCTTGTTTATGCCATCAAGAATAGAAGCAAGATCCTCTCCTGCTTCTTCATCATTAATCTTATGGCGTGCGGCCTCCAGGGAAAGTGCCGGGATGAGCCGATCCAATTCTTCATATTCGGGAATCTCATCATAAATCTGAGAAAGGCGCGCCTCCGCATCCTTCAGTGCGTTGTTTCGGTTGTCTGCATAGGTACGAAGAATCGCATCGTACTGAGAATTTGTCAGTGCCATGTGCACTCCTTAATTGCTTAATAATGCCTGCTCAATTGCGGCGAAATCATAGTCGTGTTGCTCGAAGGTTCCAAAAGCGGTGTGCGGAACAGCGGAAGCGGTCTTGCCGGAGGTCGTGCTGCGTCCGGAGCTTTCACGCTTGCTGCGGAATGCTGCGTCCTGTGCCGCAATGGCGTCCAAAGAATGAAGGCCGGCATCAGACCATGCTTTGAGGATGGAATTCGCATAAGCGAAACGATTGCGGTCGGTCGCCAAAGCAGTGCGGTTACATGCTTCCGAAATTACATCCGCCGACATCTTATACACATGCATCCAGGTGTGGATGAAATCGCTCTCAGCGGGTGTCAGGGAATTGCTGCGGCCAAATGCCTTCAGTACTGCGGTTACAACCTTCTCGTGGTTGCGTACGTAAGTGGCTGCCTGCTTGGGAGTACGGATTTTGGTGTCGTACCAGGTCAGAGCGACGTGCTCAATGTAGCGGTAATCCTTCTTGCCCTTTTCGGCGCAGTATTGCAAAAGATAATCCATCAAATCCACATCAAAGCCCAAGTCGTTATGGATATAGCAGAGAATCTGAATATCGTTGCCGGACAGGGTCTTGCCCAGATAGGTTTCTGAAAGGAAGAGCAGCTGAGAGCATGCCTCGGTCTCCTTAAAGGTACGAAGCTGGTCAAGGCTGTAAACGGGTCTCTCGGGCCTTTGGTTATTTGTAGGTTCCATGGCGTCCTCCTTGCCGTTTACGTCTTGAATGCTGCGGGGAGCAGTTGTTACTGCTCTCAGGCTGCCGGTTGAAGTAACAAAAGAAAGTACGGGAGCGGTGCGTTCCGGGTTAATGATGGACATTGAACACAGACTACCGCTCTGATCGTAACCGAGAGAGAGCAGATGTCTCTCCTCCAGGAAACGCAAAGCACGTATTACATCTCGCTCCGCATGGTTAAAACGGTCAGCCAGATTGCTGACACTGGTAGTGATGCCTGCACTCATGCAACGTAACAGGTAAAGATAAATTTTAAGCTGTGATTCGTTGCAATCCATCATATATTCATCGATGAAAAGGTTCGAGAGAATCGTTATGTCATTGGGATTCTCATTTTTTAAAACAATGCTACTCATAATGCTCCGCCCATATGTCTTTCAAAAAGTAAATGAAGTATAGCACGAAGTTTTTACAAAAGTAAAGAGTCAAAAACTCGAAAAAGCCCGTATTTTCGGGCTTTTCCGGCATTTGTGGATAATGTGGACAATGTGGATAAAAGGTTAACATAACACTGCCTGGCAAAAGGCGAAATTTGACATTTTTCCCATAGCGTCGGAAATTTGACATCTTTTGGTTCCACATGTTATGCAAACAAAAATATCCACAATTTTGAAGCCGTAAGCCTGCCTCAAAATTGTGGATAAAGTGGACAAATCATTCGCCAACCAGGAAATCTGCGATTTTTACGACGTTTCCGCACCCCATAGTTATCAACAGGTCACCGTTGATACAATTTTCTAAAATAAAATTTTCAGCTTCTTCAAAAGAGGGGCATAAATAGCAGGGAGTACCTAATTTTTCGACTTTTTCCTTTAAGTCTTCGGCAGTGATTCCGAGGGTGTCCGTTTCACGTGCAGCCATGATGTCCGTAAGGATTACCTTGTCGGCCGTCGTGAGCGCCTGTGCAATATCATCCATCAAAAGCTTGGTACGGCTGTAGGTATGCGGCTGATAGCACACCCAGCAGGTCCCTTTGGCATATTTTTGAGCGGTTTTAAGTGCTGCGGCCACTTCGGTCGGATGATGCGCGTAATCGTCGTAGATGCTGACACCGCCGATGACGCCTCGAAGCTGGAACCGTCGCTCGGTTCCCGTGTAATCAAGCAGTGCGGCGTGGGTGGATTCTCTCGGGATACCGCACAAGTCCGAAGCAGCGACTGCGGACAGTGCGTTGCAGGCGTTGTGGTCGCCTACGACACCCAAAACAAATTCCTCGGAGGCCGGTACGTTTTGAAGGGCGGGGATTCTTTTTCGCGCGGCATCACTTACATGCAAGGTGAAGTGCGCCTTCCAGTACTCGTCCATCATAAGGTCCGTGTAGTAGTAATCATAAGAGGAATCGGTGCCAAAAGTAATTACGGTGGCGTCGAGGTCATCCGTGAGCTCGGAGAGCTTAGGAATGCTTCCGTTTATAATCAGGAAACCGTCTTTTGTAAGCTTGTGTCCGAAAGCGTGGAAGGAATCGCGGATTCCCTGCATGGATTTGAAAAAATCCAGGTGATCGTTGTCAATGTTTAAGATAATGGAAATCGTCGGATTCATGGCGAGGTAACTGTTTGTGAACTCGCAGGCCTCGGCGATGAAATAGTCGTGAGCCCCCACGCGGAAATTGTCATGAATGGAAGGAAGCACACCGCCGATGGCAAGGGTCGGATCCGTTCCGGCTGCCATGAAAATCTCGCTGATCATGCTGGTGGTAGTGGTCTTGCCGTGCGTACCGCTTACGGCAATGCGGCTTTGGTACTGATCCATAATCTGACCGAGGAAATCACCGCGGCACATGGTCTCGATTCCGAGGTCCCGTGTAGCCACACGTTCGGGGTTCTGCTCGTTGATAGCCGCCGAGTAAACCACGAGGTCGGCATCCTTCGGAACATTCTCGTAACGCTGGCCGTAGCGTACATCAATCCCGGCTTTCTGAAGTTTCTCTGTTTTGGTGCTGCGTTCATTGTCGGAACCGGAAACGCGCCAGCCGTTTCGCTGACAGCACTCCGCAAGTCCGCTCATACTGGAACCGCCGATACCTATGAAATAGACATAGGCAGGGCGTGAAAAGTCTACCTGATACATATGTACTCCTTTCGAAAAAAATTGCATTTCATGCTGAAATCATTATACGCACATATCCCTCAAAATGCACGAAAAACATTCCTTTTCGCACATAGCTATGGTATAATTTTCTTACTTGTTCAATCGGGTAATTGAGTACAAGGGATGAGGAGGGTTATTTAGGAGCATGGTCAAGAAAGAAATGATTGCTATGCTGCTGGCTGGAGGACAGGGAAGCAGACTCGGTGTCTTAACTTCCAATATGGCCAAGCCGGCTGTTCAATTTGGCGGTAAGTATCGTATTATCGATTTTCCGCTGTCTAACTGTATTAATTCCGGAGTGGATACGGTAGGTGTTTTGACACAGTACCAGCCGCTTCGACTGAATACACATATCGGAATTGGTATCCCCTGGGATCTTGACAGAAATATCGGCGGTGTAACCGTATTACCTCCGTATGAGAAGGTGGGCAACACGGAGTGGTATACCGGCACGGCCAATGCCATTTATCAGAACCTGAATTATATGGAAACATTTAATCCGCAGTATGTTCTGATTCTTTCCGGCGATCATATTTATAAAATGGATTATGAGGTTATGCTGGATTTCCACAAGCAGAACCATTCGGCGGTTACGATTGCCGCCATGCCGGTTCCCATGGAGGAAGCCAAGCGTTTCGGTATTGTCATTACCGATGAGAACCGCAAGATTACGGAGTTCGAGGAGAAACCGGAGCATCCGCATTCCAACCTTGCTTCGATGGGTATCTACATATTTGACTGGCCCGTATTGAAGGAAGCTCTGGTGCGTATGGCTGACCAGCCGGCTCTGGATTTCGGTAAGCATGTCATTCCCTACTGTCACGAGAAGGGCCTTCCGATGTATGCTTACGAATTCAACGGTTACTGGAAGGATGTAGGAACCTTAAGCTCTTATTGGGAAGCCAATATGGAACTTATAGACATCGTTCCCGAATTCAACCTGTACGAGGAATACTGGAAGATTTACACAAAGAGTGAGTCCCTTCCTCCTCAGTATGTTGCCCGCGGAGGCGTCGTAGAACGCAGCTTAATCGGCGAGGGCAGCAGTATCCTGGGCGAGGTATACGGCAGCGTAATCGGTTGTAACGTAGAAATCGGCGAGGGCAGCGTAATCCGGGATTCCATTATCATGAATAATACAACCATCGGCCGGAACTGCGTTGTTACGAAGGCCATCATTGCCGAGGATACCGTCATCGGTGATTCCGTTGTTTTGGGCGAGGGCGAGGAAAAAGAGAACGAGACCGACCCGAGAATTTACAACAGCGGGCTGGTTACCATCGGCGAGCATACAACGGTTCCCGACGGACTGCATGTCGGCAAGAATACGGTTATTTTTGGCACTACCACTGCAGAAGATTATGAAGGCGGCCGGCTTGAGAGCGGCAAGTCCATGATTAAAGCGGGAGGTAACGTATGAGAGCGATAGGAATTGTTTTGGCAGGCGGGGATAATTTCCGCATGCGTGAGTTATGTCAGAAACGTGCGATTGCCGCCATGCCTGTTGCCGGCAGTTATCGCAGCATCGACTTTACATTAAGTAATATGTCCAATTCTCACATCCAGAAGGTTGCTGTTTTAACGCAGTACAATGCCCGTTCCTTAAACGAGCATCTGTCCTCCTCGAAATGGTGGGATTTTGGTCGTAAGCAGGGTGGTCTCTATGTATTCAACCCTACGGTTACGAATGAGAATTCAAACTGGTACCGCGGCACCGCAGATGCCATTTACCAGAACCTGGATTTCCTGCGTGACAGCCATGAACCGTACGTTATTATTGCTTCCGGGGATTGCGTCTACAAGATGGATTACAACAAGGTTCTTGAGCAGCATATCCTTTCAAAGGCTGATATAACGGTAGTTTGCCGCTCGCTTCCCGAACGCAGTGAGGCAGAGCGTTTCGGAACCGTCAAGCTGGATGAGGAAGGCCGCATTGTGGAGATGGACGAGAAGCCCATCGTAGCGACCAGCGACATCATCAGTTGCGGTATTTACGTCATCCGTCGTCGTCAGCTGATTGAGCTGATTGAGAAGAACGTCAACGAGGGCCGTTTCGATTTCGTCAAGGACATCCTAATAAGGTACAAGAATCAGAAACGTATCCTTGCTTACAGAATGGATGATTACTGGAGCAACATCGGCTCCGTGGAAGATTATTTCGCAACGAATATGGACTTCCTTCGTCCGGAGATTCGCGATTACTTCTTCCGCCAGTATCCGGATGTGTATTCGAAGGTGGATGACCTGCCTCCGGCCAAATACAATCCCGGTTCCCATGTGACGAATTCGCTTGTTTCAAGCGGTAGTATTATCAACGGATCGGTAGAGGATTCGGTAATCTTCAAGAAAGTATTTATTGGCTCCAATTGCGTGATTCGAAATTCCATCATTCTGAATGACGTATACATCGGAGACGGCACGGTCATTGAGAACTGCATCGTAGATGCGCATTGCACCATCCGTTCCGGCAGCTACTATTCCGGAACCGACGGAATTAAGGTTGTGGATGAACAAAGTGAACGTTATGTGATATAATCAGTCGGGAAGGCTGCAACGGGATGCCGCTGCCGCCTTCTTTTCGAGTAAATGGAAATGCGGTGATTTTTATGTTTATTATTGCAGGTCTCGGGAATCCCGGGAAAGAGTACAGCCATACAAGGCATAACATCGGGTTTGACGTGATTGATGCGTTGGCCAAAAAGTACGACATTAAAGTCGAGTCGTCAAAGCACAAGGCGCTTGAAGGAAACGGTTTCATCGGAAGCGAAAAGGTACTGCTTATGAAACCGCAGACCTATATGAACCTAAGCGGCGAAGCAATCCGTGCGGCAGTTGATTTTTATCATGTGGATCCCGTGAACGAGGTAATCGTTATTTCCGATGATATTGCCTTGGAACCCGGCAATATCCGTGTGCGGGAGAAGGGCAGTGCCGGCGGTCATAACGGCCTTAAGAATATTATCTTGCATCTGGGAACGCAGGACTTTACGCGGATCCGTGTCGGCGTGGGGGACAAGCCCGACCGCATGGATCTGGCGGATCATGTGCTCGGACACTTCAGCAAGGAAGCGCGTGCTGAGGTGGACGGAGCGATTGACGATGCGGTAGCTGCGATTGAAGTGATACTCAGGGAAGATGTGCAGGCGGCCATGAACCGTTTTAACAGGAAGAAAGTATGAAAGTTTTAAGTGCTCCGATTTTTGAATGCGGAGAATATGAAAGTATAAAGAAAAATCTGGACGGACGCAGCCCCATTGCGATTTCGGGCTGCATTGATTCCCAAAAACCCAACCTCCTGGATGCTCTCGGAGGTTCTTTTGATGTGCGTTTTCTGGTTACCTATTCGGACCGGAAGGCCAAAGAATTTGTGGAGGATGTGAAGCTCTACGACCCGGAGGTCCTGTACTATCCGGCTCGCGACCTTATTTTTTATCAGGCGGACATCCACGGCAACGAACTGATTCGGGAGCGCGTTCGGATTCTGCGCCGTATTTTGGAGAACCGTCCGACGACCATTGTGACGACCTATGATGCGCTGATGGAATTAAGGCAGCCCCTTAAGGACTGGGAGCAGGGTGTTTTTTCGCTGAGCGTGGGAAGCGTCTGTGAGGAAAAGGCAATCAGCCTCCTCCTTCTGAACGCAGGCTACGACAAGGTAGCCATGGTGGAAGAACCCGGCCAGTTTGCGGTGCATGGCGGCATTCTGGATATTTATGACTTAACGAACGAGAATCCCGTGCGTGTGGAACTCTGGGGCGATGAAATCGAGTCCATACGTTCTTTTGATGTACTCAGCCAGCGTTCCATCGAGAAGCTTACGGAGATTACTTTTTATCCTGCGACCGAACTCAATCTGACGGCTTCCGCCATCGAAGATGGCATTCAGAGAATCCGGAAAGCGGCGGAAGAAACGCAGAAATCGCTACGCAGTAACGACCGGTTTGAGGAAGCGGGCAGGATTAAGAAGCAGACGGAGGAGCTTTTGGAGCGCCTCAGCCTGAACCGCTGTATGGTAAACCTCGACAGCTACCTGTGCTATTTTTGCGAGAATCGCGAAAGCCTTTCGGACTATGTGAAGAACCGAAATTGCATTTTTTTCCTGGATGAACCGGGACGCCTCGTGGAACATGCGGATGCCGTGGAACTGGAATTCCGCGAGAGCATGAGCACGAGACTTGAGAAGGGCTACACGCTGCCCGGCCAGCTCAAGCTTCTTTTGAGTCCGAAGCAGGCGGCGGCTACCCTGCGTTCCTCCGCAGTGGTGGGACTGTCCATGCTGGACGGAGGCCGTTACTACGAAAAATTCGAGCAGCGTTACAGTCTGAACGTGCAGGCCATTGCTTCGTTCAACAGCAGTTTTGAAGTACTTACCAAGGACCTTTTGAAATATAAAAAAGAAGGATATCGCGTGTTGCTTTTGTCCGGTTCGAAGACGAGAGCGGCCCGACTGGCGGAGGACCTCATGGATGAGGGCCTGAATGCCTTCTATTCGGAGAATGCGGACCGTGTTCTGCAGCCCGGCGAGATTATGGTTTTCCACGGATGCGTGTCGAAGGGCTTTGCGTATCCGCTTCTCAAGTTCGTGGTGATTTCCGAAACCGATATTTTCGGAAACCGTAATAAGGCGGCCAAAAAGAAACACAAGGAAAACCGGACCATTCAGGATTTCGCGGACCTCAAGGTCGGGGATTATGTCGTACACGAAAGCCACGGCCTCGGAGTTTACAAGGGCATCGAAAAGGCGGAAGTCGACAAGGTTATCAAGGATTTCATGGTGATTGAATACGCAGGCGGCGGCAAGCTTTATGTGCTTGCCACGGCTCTTGACTGCGTGCAGAAATATTCGGGCGGAGAGGGCAGAGCACCGAAGCTCAGTATGCTCGGTTCGAAGGAATGGCAGAAAACAAAGACCCGTGTCAAGGCAGCTGTGGCCACGGTGGCCAAGGACCTGGTGGAGCTTTATGCGAAGAGAAGTCGCAGCGACGGCTTTGTTTTTGGCACGGATACCGTATGGCAGAAGGAATTTGAGGAGCTGTTCCCGTATGAGGAAACGCAGGACCAGATTCTGGCCATTGAGGCAACGAAGGCCGATATGGAGAGCCACAAGATTATGGACCGCTTAATCTGCGGAGATGTCGGCTACGGCAAGACAGAGATTGCGCTGCGCGCATCCTTCAAGGTGGTGCAGGAAGGTTACCAGGTCATTTACCTCGTTCCGACGACCATACTTGCACAGCAGCATTACAACACCTTCGTTCAGAGAATGAAGAGCTTCCCGGTAAGGGTCGAGCTTCTCTCACGCTTCAGAACGCCTGCGCAGCAGAAAAAGATCATGGAAGATTTCTCGAAGGGACTTGTCGATATCATCATTGGAACGCATAAGGTCCTTTCAAAGGATATAAACCCGAAGAAGCTGGGTCTTCTTGTCATCGACGAGGAGCAGCGCTTCGGAGTAAAACACAAAGAGAAATTAAAACAGCTGCGTAACGAGGTG